>NZ_JBGSPA010000074.1:0-41114 GCF_041738855.1 Chamaesiphon sp.
GATTAAAGTTTGTATTAACCTATGTTTATACTAGATAAAAAAAGAGAGTCGCTGTTGTTGTTGTTTAATATAAAATATTTGTATGAGATAACCGAGTTCGCCATTCGACAGCACGAATCCCGCTTGAACTGGGTCGCCAACCGAGATAGCAGCTTCAATGTTGGTGTTAATAACTTTCAAGTACATTTTCTCTTCGGTAACGTTGCAGCTCGCGATCCGAATGCCATCACCCATTTCAGCCAGCTCAGGCATTACCATCGCTAGAATCTCGTGGTTGTCTACGATCCGATAACGATTGCTCAGGAACGCTCGTACCTGACCCCGCAAAGTACGGATAAGAGAGGTTTCACCTTGCTTTTCGCGTAACCAATGATTAACATTGGCGGACAACAGATTGGGACTTTGGGCGCGCATCCGATCGTAATAGGGCTTTGGAACCGACAAGCGGCTCGCCATCTGCGCGTGAGCATAGTCGGTAGCGGGCATGATTTCACCACCATTGTTGGTTTCGAGATGAAAGTTGCCATTGCCGAGCATACTCAAACTTTGGGTTGGAGCGTGGAAGTCGCGCTTGGACTCTTGTTGAGCGGTGAGTTCTTCGGCGAGTTGGACGAGAGTAAGACCAGTCTTCATGATATTGTCCTCAAGAATAGTTATGGATGGATACGAGAAAGCCGCCAAATCTATCTGGATTTGGCGGCAAGATAAGTGAACTTCCAAATAACTGCGGCTATGCCGCGTCTCGATTGCTGTCGCAGACGGCAAGCCGTTCGAGCGATAAATCTACGTTGATTAACTCCAAAAGTTCTTTACCTAAATCATCAGGAGAGCGTGTAGCATCCCGCAAAGCCGTCCAGTATTTGCCATTTGTGCAAGCATACATTTGGTATAGTGTCCCAGTCGTAGCTTCACCGACAAAGAAAGTTGAGAAGCCTTTAATTTCCCGATACTTGAGCGGTGGCAGAATGTTTAGCATTTCGTCATAATCTGCTTCAGTGCATTCGATCCACTCGCCTTGGAGTTTGAGTTCGTGCGGTTTAATCCAGTTGTGGTAAAAATCATCCCATTCCAGGGCAAGAAGGTTGCCACCGTGAGCTGCGTTGTATTCATCCCAATTTAATTGGGTGTAAGCGATCTTGCCAGTGTTGGTGTCGATCGTGGTCAGGCAGGTGCCATCGAAATTATCTGGGTTGAAGATGTATCGTGCGGACATTTTTTGACCTCAAGAGTAGTTATAGATATGAGAAAGCCGCCAAATTCATCTGGATTTGGCGGCAAGGGTTCGAGCGGCGCGATATCAAGCAGCAATTGGAATCTTCGCCGCCTTCTTACTTCGAGAGGTCGTCGAGGTTTTGCGCTTGGATTTAGCTGTAGCATCACCAGAGAGAGCGACTGGCTTGACTGGGGCTGCGCTGCTGGAAGTTGCTACAGGTAGAGAGACGACGGCGATGACACTCGCGATCGAGATGCCAACAGTGCCAGCATCGCGACCGAGCCGAAACTTACCGCTGACGACGAGATTGGCGGAGGGTAAGAATAGTCGCTGGTTGACTTCACTTGCGTCAACTGCAAATAGCACTTTAATATCGCTATCGATCGCAGTACCAACGATCTTGTCTTCGTTAACTTCAGCGGTCAGGATGATGAGATTTGCAGTAGCAAAGTTCATGAAAATTCTCCAAAGATAGGGTGAGTGATGGAATGGAAATCGAAGCAAATCGGACACAGCCCAGAGGTTTGGATCTGTGTCTGCAATCCGGCATGTGAACCTAGTACGCGATGGGTGAGTCGCACAATTGCAAATCTGAAACAGCAACCACAGGCTTAAAGGGCGTGAAAGCACCATCCGGTAATTGTTCAAAGGTCAGCTCGCCAGTGACGGCGATCGTGTCGCCTTTACGGATGATTTGGGCAGCATCGACTAGATCTGTGCCCACGAACTGAATCGCAAACCAATCCTTACCATCGCTAGTCGGCACCGCTAGGGCAGCTTCGAGGACTGGTAAACCATCTGTGGTTTGGGGTAAAGATTGAAGAGCGCGACCGATCGAGCCAGAAATCATAACTTGCATGAGCCAAAATCCTCCAAAAGATGAGTGAGTTGAAGCAATACTGCTTTAACTCAGATTCGGCTTTGCCGATGGTCTGCGCTGTCACTCCAATAGCACATCAGCTAGAGTGACAATTTTGGTTGGAATCGGACAATGTTCGATCGTGCAAATGAATTTAAAATCACCAATATTAGCTCTGAATTTTCTGAAATTGGGTTGGTTCATAATGGAAATTGAGTCTAGAAAAAGCCCCCAAACCTTAAATGGTTTGGGGGAAGTTGCGAGGTAAAACATCAAAGTCTGGCAATTACTTCGATCGCATCTTCTCGCTCCACAAGAAAACCCGTACCAGTTCTCCCCCACAGAGGCAGTCCTTTCCAGGTAACAACCGATTCGTCTTGGCAGTCGAGTTTGTTGTAAAGCCAGTCAGAAACCAGCCAGACTTCCATCACCTCGAGACGTTCGGGGATGATGTTATTTGCCTGGGCGCAATCTTCCCAAGCCTGTCGAGCGGTGGAGGATACGTGGTGCGATTCATTGTTGAGATCTGCGGCTTTGAGATCGGGTTTTAAAAATACTTCGATCGAAATGGCTTCCCACCAGAAATATTTATCATTTGCGATGTCAAGATCGACGTGAAATTCTCTGCCTTCTACGCTCATGCAAGCATTCTCGTAATCGAATCGCGGGGGCAAGATGTCCGCTATTTCATCATTACTTAAATTGACTTGGCGGATTAGATGCTTTTGGATTAGTTCTTTGGCGTTCATATTTCCTCTAAACTGGATTGTTTTAGAAAGTTGGCGAGCGATTAGAGATCTATCTTTAATTGTTTGGCAGTACAATTGATGCCAAATTGCTCGTTAAGCCAACGATTGGCACTTGTCAGAGAGCGAATAATTTCAATCCAAGCATCTCGATCTCGATCGCTAATTCCATGCAGGTCGTAATATTCATTAAGAAATTTGCCAGCATTAATAATCGATGTATTAGCATCGAAGGCGATGCCTTCCAGCTTTTTACTAACGGCAAACTTAGTAGCACTATGGCTCCGCTTCCAGAAAATAGAGTGCCAAATTTTCCACCGAGCTTCCAACAAACTGTAAGCGATGGTCATTTCTAAACCTGCCAGAATTAATAACTGGTTATTTTGATAGTCGGGAAATCTTTCTAACCGCTGTAAACTCGAACCGACTCCGGCTGTGGCTGAATACATAAATAACTCCAATTAATGAAAATACCTGCGAACTCTAGGGAAGTTCGTAGGTAAGGTCGAAGAAACAGATGGCTAGAACGGGATGTTTTCGTCCTGACTGTCATCCACAGCAGGGGTGTGGACGACTGGCTCGATCGCTGGAGCGATCTGAGCGATGGGCTTGGCAGCGGCAAAAACTGCTGGCTCGACGGGAATAGCTAGCAATTGCAAAGTGCGATCGGCAAGTTCGTCATTGCGACCGAGAAAGAAGTCTGTCCAGTTATCGATCGTGGGCTTGGTATGACTGGCAACCTTGCAGGCAAAAGCTTTCTGACCGTTACCTGCCAGCTCGCGCACGACCTCGAACTGAAACACGCACAGGGCATTAAATTCCAGCGTCTTCGGACGTGCCGAGATCCCGTTACTTTGGGCGTGGCACATAGTTATCTCCAGGAGAAACTGCTGATAGTGCGTTGCAAAAGTGGCTTGCGTAGAACCTTTAGCGATGTACTGCAAAGGGATCTCGTGCAGGGGATAATTATCGAGATCGAGCAATAGCACTTCAAAGATCTGGATATTGGTAACACCAGATTGACCTTTGAAGTCGCGATAATTACCAAGCAATTCCAGCTCCGAGTTGCCATTTTCGGCTTTGACAGTTCGAGCCGCGAGTAGCCCTGACTTGGGGACTACCAGCATCCGAGGCTGACGGAATATTAAGCCTCGCTCGACTGCCCCGCTGGAGAAGGTATAACTGTCCAATGTTTTGGGCACATTTAACCAGCTCGCTTTTGCCATCTGGTCGAGACTGAGAAAGAACCCGCACTCACTTGGATTTTCGCCCCGCAACGATTGAATGAATGGCAGCTTGGCATCGGGATTGCAATATTCGGGTGAGGCAAAGCGATCTCGGACGGGTTGAGAATTTGTCATCATAAAAACTCCTAAAGAGAATGAATCGGTCGGATAGATACGGCTCTGCCGAAACCACACAAAACAGCTCGCAAATCGAGGGATCTGTGAGCAGGATAGAGAGTCGATAATTTTAGGCAAAAAACTCGTAGTAGACCTCAATAATTGCTTCACTAGCTGAAAATTGACGGGATTCAAACTCACCAGAACGCAAACAAATGAAGTGGTGGTAGGCAGAAATTAGACGAGCGAACATATTGGTTTCTCCTGGCTTTCTAAAGAGCGAACGAACGACTTAACGCTCATCTAAATTCGGCTTTGCCGATGACTTTCTCAAGATCGATCGGAAAAAGCTGGCAGTTCCAAGTAATTACTCGGAAGTGCCAAAAACTAGAAGTAATCGGGGACGAGAGATTGATCGATGACGATCTCATTAGGGACTCGATACAAGTAGTCGGGATGAATTAAATGCAGTGCCAACCAATAAGGATCTGGCGATCGCGTACCAACTAGCCGTTCGCAATAATAGACATCGGCATCGCGGCGCAGATAACCGATGCGTAGGTGTTGATGACAGACTTCGATTGCGAGATCTCCATCGGCTCCTGGCTCATCATCATGGACATCAAGCCAGTTGAGATTGAGATGAATGCGATCGCACACCCACTCAGGCTCTAGTCCGTGTAAGTCTGGGAGCGGTAACGGCTGGAAGTATCGTTCTGGATGGTTCGTCACAGCATCGAGACATTCAGCAGTTGCCGGAAATCGACCGCGAACGACTTTGGATAGGTTATTGCCACAGCAAAATCGGTCTTCGTACAGCGGTCGCGCCATCGGGCATTCACAACAAGTTTGAGGAGTAGGTAGTGCTATCATGAGATTTGTTTTTATTGAGATGTTTGAGTGCGAAGTAGCTGCCTCGCACTCAAGGTTTATTGAAATCAGTACTCGGACATCAGACACATAAAGACACAATCGCGAATCTCGACATAGATATCGAGTTTGCTCAGTGGAAAATCGGTGTAGTCAATCTCTTGGGTGATGCGGATATTGCCGTTGCCATCGTCGCAAATCAATTTAGCTTGCTGGGTTTCGAGATCGACAGATAGCTTCCAGAATTGGCACTCATCAGCCAATTTGAATTCGTGGGTCTGGTAACTGGCAATTGCATCGATAAGCCAGCAACAGCCATTTTGTTGCAGAAAGCGAATGCCATCCGTATATTCGACACGCCCCACGACGAGTGCTTGGTAGGAGTATGAATTTCCTGAGCCGTTAAAGAGGGAGAGTTCGTGTTGAAATTCGCAGGTATTTAAAGAACTAGAAGTCATAATTTATTTGGATTTTAAGAACTGGATAATTAGCGATTAGTACTGTGGGTCGGAATGATAATAGTCTTGGCGATCGTTATGAGATGACTCGCAAATTTCGAGCATTAATTCCTCAACCAGTTGCAAGTATTCTGGGGATTCGAGCGGCTGTTCGGTGAGTAAATCGGCTTCGATGTGCATAATTGCTCCAAATAAATAACTGAAGTAGCGCAAAATCGTTCGCGCTGCTTCAGTTAAATGCGGCTATGCCGCCCAATAAATTAGTTAACTCCTCTGGCGATCGGGGAGGTTCGAGCGTTAACAAACCTCGTTGGCGTAGCCGCACTGTGAGGTAATCGCCCGCTCTCAGGGACTTGGGAAGCGAAGTCCGAGAGGATCGACTTAAAAAAAGCGGGAACTCAGACGATCGTGTTAGACAAACTCGTAATTTTATCGTCGGTATCGTCAGTTGAGGGTCTGCCTTCGCTAGAAACTAGTCAGGGTAACGCTCTTAGGGCTGACGATATTGCCGACGATATTTCAATTGCTGACGATAAAGCTGAAAATATTGTCAGCCATCGAACGGCAGAACACGAGCGGGTTTCGAGATTTGCTGACGATACTGAAAATAAAAATTCCCGCTCGACCTCTTCGGATCGTCTGCGTCGATTTAAAATTGGAGATTTAGTCAGGTATAGCGGACAAAGTGACAATCTTCAGCAATCTATTTATGAGTGAAGTGTCACATCGATCGATTACCTCCGGTAGGCTTCGCCAACGATATTTTCAATTGGCGATCGGTCTACTACGAGAGAATTCTTTGCTCTGTTAACGGGTACGATTACAGTTGGTTCTCGATCTGTCAATCTAGATGGAGTTGCAGTTATTTCTCGTTCGGGCACGGGAATTTCTACAGCCCAATGAGAAAAATCATCCGGTGCCCGATCGTCATCGGGGTAAATGTCATTAAGCAGTACTCCCAAGCTCTTTATCTCCGACATCTTCGCAATGTCTCCAGCCGACTCGGAAGCTTGATAGAGCTGCCGCAGCTCTCCTGCTGTTGGCAAGTAGCGTCGCTCTGATGAAGATGCTGGATCGACCCGCTCCAGTGGTGTAGATTGCTGCGGTAGTGGGATGAGTTCACCCCGATCGATCCTGGCGACGGGGTGATGGTCGATGAGGGATCGAACTTGAATCTCAAGAATTTTCTCGTTCGAGCCACGCGATAACGTTCCTTTGAGTAGATGAGTGCCACTGTTGAGCTTGGCTTTAGACTCTTTATTGATTAACTCTCGACCTAGCACCCCGATCGTTATGCGCCGTCCCCCAGAGCCAAGATAATCGACTGAAATATCTTGGCCCCGACGGTCGAATGCGAATTTACCTGCGAAGTCTTCGATCTGAATCTTGCTAATAGCGGGGGCAGGATTGACGACGAATTCTCCTAGCTCGGTACGGATGTGAATTTTCGGATCGAGAGGTTGAACGATTTTAGCAGCTACCACCGTGCCAGGGGTAAGCAGTGGTGAATCCCCGTAAGTACTCAAGCCCAAGTCGATCGTGCGGCCATCTGGGGAGATTGCGCTAACGTGCAGGTCGCGCTCGAACCTAATTGCCAGCTCCGCCCCATCTCGTAACTCTAGTGCGGCTGCCGTAGGACGATTGAGCGCGATCGGCGGTACTTTAGCTAAGTGTTGGCTAATTTCGTTAGCAAAGATTTTGGTAGCCATGCCCATCCCTGCGCTGGAATGCCATGCAGCGGACGCAAACTCCATCCGTTTGTCGTTGGGAATCGAGCTTTCCAGCTCGCTCAGTACTTTGTCTGCACTGGCAAATACCGCATCGACATCGTTGTCTAGAGCGTAGGGCGGATGAAAATCTAGCGTCGATTTTGATATGGATAAATATTTCGTACTGCCGATTTCTTTAATTGGAAATTTATCAAGTTGATTGGCTCTGGCTGACTCTGGTGATACCCTACCAATTAAGACTTGCTTCGATTCATCCGTGACTAAATAAACGCCATAATATTCTCGACCATCATTTTCCCGTTCGCGTAGCGTTCCCTTTGGGAAATCGCGGTAAATCTCAAACTTTGCATTACTTTCACCATCACCCAAATCCCAAATTGGTGAATCACCAGCAACATCAGCATCGCACAACCGCTGAACCACCAGACTCTTGCCGCTACAGGACATGATCGTCAAGGTCGGCTGCTGGTCTTGGGGTAACTCCCGATACAATCGCTCTCTAATCTCCCCGATCGCCTTAGTACAGTTACGATATCGCCGCGCAAAGTCGTCTACAACTGCTTTTTGACCATCATTATGGGTAATCGGCACCAGCGAACGAAACCTCTTGTTTAAATCATCTGACTCGATCTCCTGTAATTCATGCTGGTTCTGCTGCTGCCCACCATTGTAAAATCGATTTGCAGTCTCCACCGCCCAGCCGATCGGTTCTTGAGTATTGGTGGGGAGGTCGCGGCTGAGATAGATATCGGGTTTTTTAACGTTCTGGCGAAGCTGATGAGACTTGTATTGAAGGCGTTCGCCAAATTCGTGAATCTCTTCGTCGATGCCAACGCTACTTTTGGCTGTATCGACGGCAGTTTGCAGATTTTTGGCAACCGCACTGTCACAATAGTTTTTGATAAGTCGATTGATGTTACCTAAATTCTGCTCGGCAAATGCCAGTCGCTCCGCTGCTGGTAATCGATCGAGTTGTTTGCTCGCCTGGACGATATTCTCGACCTTCTGTGCTAGCTGCATCGGCGGCAGACCACGCTCCACCAGATACTCATCGCTGGGAATCTCCTCGATCAAAATCTCACTGTAAGCAGCCCCAATTTGCTTGAGTAAACCGATCTTTCGCTGCGGTTCGATATAAACTGTCTCGGATGCGAGGGATTGTAGGATTATCGACTGGTTGGCAACTTTTCCAGTTGGGTTGTTAGCGGTAATATCCCAAGATCGCCAAATAGCTTGAGTTAACGACTCGCCCTCATGCCAAGGGTGGTGTGCTTTCTTGGCTTTGGCGATCGGTAAGGGCTTACAATCGAGCGCATTAGCTTCGATAAATTCCTTGACTGCCAGCGGGAATTTACCCCCTTCTAAATTTGGCTGAAGGATTATTTGGGCGAGAACTTCTCTACCCACTTCATATCGCTCGCTTCCTGTGAGGGGTAAATGGCTCAGTCGCTCTCGGAGTTGACTGGGGAGATTGTCATTTGCTAAGTAGCCGACGAAGAAGCCATTACGATCGCCATCGAAGTCAGTAATGGCAATGTGTTTTGCTGTCCAGGGATTCAAGTAGACCACGCCCTGTTTGGCAAACGCTTCACGGTCGCGATCTCGCAGTACTTCTAAATTATTGATAGCAATTGCCGCCGCACCGACATTGGGAAATGGCGATCGATAGTACGCAACGATCGCACCGTGCGGTAGGTCGCGATTGCAGATCTCCCACGGCTCTAATTTACTATGGTGTTGGGCGATCGCCGCAGGGACGATGATCCCACTAGTAGCTACATCTAACCTGTCGCGTCTGAGCGATTTGTTGAGCTGGCGGCTGATGTTTGGGAGTTGATTGAGCTGTCCGTAATGGTCGGCTTTCAGAAGTGCGGCAAGTGTCGATCGATTGTTGCGCGGTTCGTCATCTTCCACACCATCAATGCCTTCGGGTGTATCGATCATTAGCTCGCGCTCGCGTCTTGCTTCTTCTTTGGCTACGAATTTATCTGCTACTTGCCAATTATCGATCGCAACGTCGGCTAGCTCGGCGGCTTTGGCTGCCATCATGGGATTGAGTTCGTTGAGGGTGGCATTGGGGATCGTGCCTTTGACTTGGGCACCCACCGATTGATTGGAGTATTCAGCTTTAATCTTCCGGTTTACCCATAAAAAGCTGTCTAGTTCGATAATTCCTGGCTCTTTGAGTCTGCCGTCGTCGCCCTTAATGTCGTTGGTTGAGACGATCGCATCTACTCCTAAACGTTCGCACCAGGAGCTAGTAGCTACCGTCCCTTTGGCAATTCCAGGTAAATCCGGCGTGGCGGCACGAAATTGGAGTACGGCACTGCGAGCTAGCCTGTCAATCTTTTTCTCGATCGTTTGGGCGGTTTGCAGGTCAACATAATAGTTAGAGATTCTGCCCGTATGCTGATATTCTTCGAGCAGTTGTCCGGCTAAGTCTGGGTCGTAACGATCTCCAAATGCTGTGTCGTTGGCGGAGCCTCTCCTTTGGAGAATCCACTCTCCTAAATCCCCCAACTCGTCATCGGCAATATCTTCACTGTGCTGCAAGCCGCGATCTATAGCGAGTAGCACCTCCTTATCTAACAACAGTCCGCGCAAGAGTTTGGTCGATGCCAACATCGTCCCGTCGCCCATCTTGTCGTAAAGGTGAGCTAATTCTTTGGCTGGTACTTTCCGTCCTTCGCGGTCTATGAGTGGAACTGCACCACTCGACCTTTGCTCGTCATCGATAATTAAGATCTTTGAATTGCCTGATTTTGTCTGTGTGGTTGACTTACCATCGCTGACAACCAGCGAGCCATAGGCAACTGCATTGTGGGCACTGCGTTTGCCATCTGCATAAATCGATCGGATGTTGCGGCTCTTGTCCCCTTTAGCAATCAGATTGGCAGTCGTCCGATCTGTAAAGTACCCAGATTTGCCACTGGTGCAAATTAGATATTTCCCTTGAACTTCCAATCGTATCCGATCTGAGTCATTTACTCCGTTGTAGAAGTTAGCTACATGCAATCTCTGCGGCTCGATCCGATGCGTTTGGAGCCACTTTTCTAAGTAACAATTCTCCACCAATTTTACCCTTGGCATTCGATTGCCTTCTGGTGCAAAATCGGTGAGGTCTTTACCAGTCTTTAAATCGAATTCTTGAAACTGGAGCATGAGGATAGTTTCTAGAAGTGGATGATATCTTCTTCTACATCAGGTACAGTTTTAATGAACGTCGCAGGAAAACCAAGTGGTTCTCTCGGATTGTTGTTGCTGATCGTATAGTAGGACTCAGGAATATCGTCGATGTCGATGCCGTCAGCGAGCATATCGCCTAAATCGTCATAGTCTTCAGAGCGATAAGAACGCTCGTATGCCCATCCTTCCATGTCAACCTTAGCCATTAGTTTCTCATCCTCAATATTTTGGGCTTCTTCTTCCTCGGTGTAGGTGCGCGGCGGGGGTGGGATGATGTCGCCTTCTTTATAGAAAATCTCTTCGATCAAATTTATTTTAACCACGATCTATTCCTAGTCTAAGATTGCTGCTCTTAGGATAGCAAACTTTTTCTTGGTTTCATTTGCAACTCCCGCTAGCTGATGACGTTGCCAAGATGGGGCAGGTTAAAAACTTAGTCACTCTGCTCAACGAAGTTTACCCCGATGGGTCGAGAGCACCTGATGATTTCTCTCATCGAGCGGCGATGTAGACAGTTATAGATCTCTAGAATCGATCGCTAAAACAAGCTGAGAAAGCGGATTTAACCGATCGAGCGAGAATTTCGACAAATTAATTGAGGATTTAGTGCATTATTTTCTCACACCTGCCCGAACTAGAAAACAGCAAGGGAAAACAAATCATTCCCACTTACAACTAACAATAAAACGATCGATGATTAACTCAAACAAACTCGGCTCGAAAGTCAATAATTCCATCAAATTGATGACCCGCTTATCAGCTTTGGCTCTGGTAGCTCTAGTCTCGATCTCGCTGGTGGGCTGCGATGATGGCTCGTCATCGAGTTCTTCTACTTCAGACGATGAAACAGCAGCGCAAATTGAGCCTCGGTACCAAGAGCCTCAAACTGAGCCTGCTCCTGCCCCTACAACTGCACCGATTTCTCCCTTTTATGGCGATCGTCATGGTCAGGCGATCGGGCATTAATCTGTAGTCTCTGTAACTGCTGCGAACAGCTCCCCAACTTCTTGGAGAAGTTGGGGAGCTAGCATTAAATTCGCTCGAATTTGATGCTAGAAACTGGATGTTCGATCGCCAAATTCGATCCACCACAGACGAGCAAATATTTACTACAAACGAGATTAAATTCGATCGTCAGCATTAATATAGGGATAAGTTATCGAGATCGGACTCTCACCTGAATAATTTATGAAACCGCATCTGTTCTCAACTTCCATTCTGATTACTTTGCTACTGCCGCTCACCCTGGCAATCCGATCGGATGCCGAGCAAAATCGAGGCGATCTCCCACCGATTACTACTACCCGCCTCGCTCAATCAGATCCGCTCAACGATAGCCCTACACCTCAACAGGTTCAAACCGCCGCTCAACAAATCACCGTCCGCGTCACTTCGGCGCAGAATGGCGGCTCTGGGGTGCTTGTCGCTCAAAAAGGCTCTACCTATCTCGTCCTCACCAATAGACACGTCACTGGGCGGGATACTCAGTTTCAGATCCAAACCCGCGACGGACAAAAACACGCGGCGCGACTGGTGCCCAATACTGGAATTAACCCCAAATACGATCTGGCGTTGCTCCAGTTTACTAGCAGTAAACAATATCAGCTTGCAAAATTCAAATATAGCCAGGAGGAAGGTGGTGGTAGTGTTACCCCTCTAGATCCCACCAGAGCGATTTATAGTGCGGGATTTCCCTTTGACTCGGAACGACTCCGGTTCAGCAATGGCAAGGTTTCCCAACTCTCGGATGTCCCGCTGGAAGATGGTACCCAAATCGGCTATACGATCGATCGTGGCGAAAAGGAACTCCGTCAGGGGATGAGTGGGGGGCCGATTATCGATGCTGGGGGCTTAGTTATCGGCATCAATACTGTCGGTTCAAATCCGCTGTTACCGAGTTATACCTACTTTGACGGTAGCAAACCCACCGCCCAAAGAGCGGTGCAATATCAACAGGCAAATTGGGGGATACCGATCTATAATTTCCTGACTCAACTCGATGCGAATATCCTCTATAACTATGACAATTTCCCGAAGGTACAGCGGCAAGTGACACCGACGGGATATATGGCAAAACTCAACCGCGAAACTCGTCAACAGACGGTGAGAATCGAAACTGCAAATGCGGGCAATGGTTCGGGGGTAATTGTAGCGAAGCAGGGGGATACTTATTATGTGCTGACAGCGAAGCACGTTTTGGAAACTCCAGCGACGGATAAAGAACCAAAGCAACTGCATACGGGGATTAAGGTTATTACTCACGAGCAGGAGATTTATGACATTGAGCCGAGTAATATTAGGTTGGCTGAGGGGTTGGATTTAGCAGTAGTTAAGTTTACTAGTAAGGTTGATTATCCTGTGGCTAAATTAGGAAACTATAGTCCAAATGATAGAGCAACAATATTTGCGGCAGGATATCCAGGACGAGATAAAATTGATAGTCCACTGTGGCAATGGCAACTTAATCCTGGAAAGGTTGCGGATAAAAAATGGGGAGAATTTCTAGCTCAGGATATTCAATCGTTCTCGAATGGTTACGACCTGATCTATACCACTATCAGTTATGGAGGTATGAGTGGTGGCGCAATATTTGATACTGATGGCAGAGTAATTGGGATACATGGTAGAGCAGAGCAAATTAATAATGCACTTTTAGGCAACAGCTTAGGTATATCAATCAAAACTTTTATCGGAGTAAGCGATCGATTACAAGTTCCCAATCAGTTTAAAATTAGTACTAACCCATCAGTAAACTTAAATCGAGCGGATCTAGCAACAGTTATCGCTGTCAGGGATAATATTGCCAAGCCCCAAGATGATAGTAATGGCGAACAATGGCTACAGTATGGCAATCAACTATATAGGATTGATAAATATTCTGATGCAGTATTAGCGTTCGAGCAAGCAATTAATAGAGGTCAGCAATATAAATTGGCAGGGACTTATGGTAAGGCATCAGCCTTGTTCGGAAATAAAGATTATTATCAAGCTTTAGCGGCAATTTCTGGAGCAATATCATTCATAGGAGCAAGCGAAAAAAAAGAATATTACTATTTATGGAAGTATCAAAGTGTTGTTTTTAGAGAATTAGGCAAGTATGATTCTGCACTGAAATCAATTAATGTAGCTATTAAATTAGAACCAAGCGATTTAAGATTACTCAATGAAAAGGCAGTACTATTTGGAATGAGAAAACAATCTCTAGAAGCAATCGCTATTTATGATTTGATTAGTAGCAAGCAACCAGAAGCATATGCTTACTATGGCAGAGGTCATTTCAAATACTTATTGGGTCAAAGAGAAGCGGCAATCGCTGACTTCGATCGAGCTATTTCACTTAATCCTAGCTACACTGAAGCTTACAGTCATCGGGGTGTCGCAAAATATGATTTAGAGAAATATAAGGAAGCAATTGCTGATTACAATCGGGCGATATCGATTAATTCTAATTATGCAGAGGCTTACGTTAATAGAGGGAATTTAAAAGTAGCATTAGGACAAATAAAAGAAGCAGTTACTGATTACGATCGCGCTGTTTCACTCAATCCTAATTTTACTTATGCTTATTACAATCGTGCCTTTTTGAAGTATCGGTTAAATCAAAACAAAGAAGCGATTGCTGATTACGATCGAGCTATTTCACTCATTTCTAATACGATCAATCCTAATACAATCAATCCTAATCTTGCCAGTGCTTACAACAATCGCGCTGCTCCAAAATCAGATCTAGGTCAAAAGAAAGAAGCAATCGCTGATTATAATAAAGCGTTATCTATTAATCCTAGATTAGTGACAGCTTATATAGGAAGGAGTAATAATAAATTTGAGTTGGGTAACAATTTAGCCGCATTAATAGATATAGAGCGAGCGATTATAATTAGTCCTAATAATGCTATTGCTTTCAATAATCGCGCATTCCTTAAAGTTATCATGGGAAAAGAGAGAGAAGCAGTGCCGGATCTCGAACGATCCATCTCCCTTGATGCTAACCAGAGTGAAAGTTACGCTTGTCGAGGATTCATCAAAGAGATGTTTGGAAACAAACAGGGGGCAATGGTTGACTACAAACAAGCTTTAAAAATAAATCCAAAACTAATTGAAGATTGGAAGAAACAGGCTAGTTTTTTGAAAAAGTATAATCAGGAATCTTATCAAAAATATCAGCAATTAATTGAAAAACTAGAAGCAGCTACTAAACATACCTCATAAATATCGAGTCAGTTTGTATTATCGAGCGACTATTCAACAGTCGATCTAGTTCTAGATTCGAGCTGATTGGATTGTATCTTGATATTGATCGTTCTACCAAATCGGATAGATCGAGCGGCTAAAAATTATCATATCGATCGCTACCGAACGAATACTCTACTCGATCGAACAGATAGTGATAAAATCTAGATCGAAAACTTGTTTGAGTTCGCAATCTTGTTCTGTCAATAGACATCATCGTGAGTACCGACATTAATTAGTAGAATAAATACTTCTAACACTTCCTCGCTTTCGGAGAATTCAAAAATAATTCGACAATCATAAGTAACAGAACAAGACCATAAACCATCTAAATTACCAGTTAACTTATGAGATTTTAAAGATGGGGTAAAAGGATCGTTTGCCAACAGTATTAATATCTCAGTAATTCGCTCCTTTAATTGGGGATTTTTCTTAGTTATCTTCTTAAAAGATCGTGTAAAGCCACTACTCCAGAGAACTTGCATCATCATCTCCTAGTAGTTCGGCAATCAGATCCCGAACATCTCCCTTCTTAGCTGTTCCATCAGCAATCGCCTGTTTTAACTCTTGACGACTAGCCAAAATTTCTGCCTCTCGATCTGCAATTTTTTGGTGGTGGATTAATTCATATAAACGATCGCGGTCTTCTATCGATAAAGTCTCAATCGCTGCTACTACCTCTTGAAAAGTCATCATTTCATTACCTCATTGATATTAGCAATTGCCAATCGATCGGTTGTAAACCATTCTGACTTTTCCCGTTATCTTTTCGATCGAGAGATCGCTTGATATACACCTATCCCAAACACTTATTTTCTCGTAATGTGTTGTCAATAATCTACGCTTGTTGACAACACGTAATTGGCTAAAACCTTTGCTATTTGGTGGATTAGAGACTTAACGTGAAAAGTCAGGTAAACCATTGAGTTAGATCCTCGATCGAATATTTTGTCAAATTAGATCGATCGGGTGATTAGTTCGATAGTGGCGATAACTGCATATTTAAGTATCCAACCATCGTTCTAAATCGATCGCACCTGTAAAATCTAACAAAGCCTCACCCAAAGCTTCCAACCGCGCCAACGGTAAAGCCTTAATCTGCACCTGGACTGCTGGTGAAATATCTCCCACCCGCTTCTTCAATAGTCGCAGCACGAGTTCAGATTCACCCTCCTGACGACCCTCCTGACGACCGCGTTCTTCACCGACCAATTCCGCTGCTTGAATCTTTTCTAAATATAGTGGCGATAACTGCATAATTAACTCCTGCTCCTCTGGTTCGATAGTGGCTCTAGCTTCCAAGATAACTTTGAGATTTCCCAACAAATCTAAGGCATTCTGGCGGTAAGGATCGTCCGCTGGTAATGCTGCAACTTCAGCAATCGCGCGTTCTTGCACCCTCCCCTTACCCATTAGTCTAAACCATATAGTTGCTGGTGTCTTTGGTAACTGGTGGATGACAATTATCCCCGTCTTCAAGGCTGGAGCTAGTAAATATACGCCCTCGCCCCAAGTTTCGAGATCTAATTTGGCTCCCAAACTCTCTAGCAGTTCTGCTGAGAGAGTGGGTGTCAAAATCCATAACATCGGTAACTTATCGTCCTCTAATTCGGGGCGATCTTGCCGTTTGGCTTCGCGGATCAGATGGCTGTGCAAATCGAACAATTTGGACATACAAGCCCGAATCTGGGGCACCTTGACCGAACTGCGATAAGGTTCAAACACTGCCGCAGTAATGGCACACTGACTGAGTAGTCCCAAATCTGACGCGGGGGGTAAATTGGGATCGGGGGTAAAGAACACATCCATTTCGCGGACTTCTCCGCTAATTTTGAGGGACGTTTGGACTTGCCCTAATGGGGATAGTAAAGATTCCAGAAAGTCTTTGGCGAACTGGTCGTGAGGGAATCGGGTCATGTAAGAATTAAATTGCTGTGACTATTTTAATCGATCGCCAGCATCACAATCACCACGATCCGGCTCCTACTTGATCGCCAAAGATCGATACGATGTAAATATTAAGTATGATGCTCCCCGATCGATAATTATTTATGGATTTGGATTTGCGCCAAGCCGTACTACAATCGCTACTGTTTGGCGATCGCGATGTACTTGCAATGGTAACTCTGCACCAACCTGTGATTTTCCAATATCGGCAGAGATCTCATTAGATTCAGTCACAGCCTTACCATCAATTGCCACAATCACATCACCTGGTTTGATACCAGCCGTAGCAGCAGGAGAATTTTCAACTACCTTAGTTACTAGAACACCTTCATTAATATCGATATTAATACCAGCAGTTTTAGGATCTGCCTCGATTTTCTGGCGTAGTTCTGATGTCAGATTTACCATCTCCACTCCTAAGAAAGGACGTTGTACTTGCTGTTGGGTTGGAGCTTCACCAGATGTAGAAGGTAAAGTTGATGTGCGTGGGGTTGGCACGGGGATTTCCTCCGGTTGGGGAGTAGTTTGGTCGGGGGTAGGGGTAATAGTTGTCCCAACAGAGCCTGAATCGGCAGTATTATCGATCTTTTTAATAATTTGTCGTCCTTCGTCAAGGGCTGTTTGCACCTCTTGATTCAAAGATTCAGCTTGAGCGATAAATCCATCGACTTCTTTGATATATGACGGGATCATCTCCGTTCCCGCCTTATTTTGAAGGTATCCCAGGATATCTCTATACTTCTGAATTGATGTTTTCAGTTTTGTAGAAACTCCTTGAGCGATGGAGATTCTCTCCTCAAATGCCTGTTTCTTGACGCTAATATCGTTTGACATCTTGGCTTTTAACTCAGGTGTCGTATTTGCATCTGCATTAGTTTTGAGCAGAGAGAATAGTTCACCCGCTTCTGTCTCTGTTTTATTGAGCGTATCGGTTAGTTTATTGTGTTTTGTCGATAAATCTAAGTGTTGTGACTCCATTGTCTCAATAGTACTATTAGAGAAATTTTCACTGCGGAGATATCCACCTAGATCTTGATACGAAGTATTAACAGATTTAGAAGTTTCAATTGATATTTGCTTGGCAAGCTCTAGTAAGCCAATCAGTACATCAGCCCTCTGACTTATTCTTGCAATAGTTACAACAGGAGCCGTACAGCTTACCATAATGACAAGTGAGAGTGATAAACAAAAGAAGGAGGCGATCGTTCTTTGACGTTTTGCGGTGAATTCAAACATACTTAAATTAATTGATAATTGAGAATTGATAATTGAGAATTGATAATTGATTGTTTAAATGGGGATTTAGTTGGTACATTTTCATGGACGGGTTTCCCATCCATGAAAATGTACCAAGCGGAGCCATCGCTCCTGCTCTTTATTAAAAAGTGATTGATGGAAAGATCTACTATTGAAGTAGATGGCACCTGTAGAATTGCTTATTTTTCTGCTGACTCGCTAATAGATTTAATTAGCTCCTGCATGTCGATCGATTGTGCCGAACTAGATTGATAGATAGGTCTACTAACTTTTGGACTCATAGCTCGATACAAATCCGCAACGATACTATCAGCTTGAGCAGCATTGTTGACACTGAATAATATATCTTTGTCCTGACATACCTGTTTCTCTGTCAACAGAGCACAAAGTATGCCTCGTCCAGTTTTAGGCTCTGGTCGAGGAACTAACCTAAAGTTGCTCCGCTTCCAAGCTGTCTGAAATTTTTCAGAAACAATGTCACAGCGTTTTTTAGCAGACATATTCCGCAATCCATCTTTCCAGACTACGATCGTTTGATCTCTTTCGCTACCTTTTACTTGCACCTTAGTCGCATATTCATTTTGGGTGGTGCGTCCGCAGTAGAACGCCACCGCTGGGGATTGGGCGAGGGTAGGTGATGAGGTTACAGCAGTACTAATGATTACTAAAGCGACCTGACAGAGTTGAGTTTTCATATTGTTGACTATTTGTTATTTCTGGATTAATAGATCTTGTAAGTTGACTACATATTTACCGCTGCTACTTTGGTAAATGGGAATGTTGGTTTTCCCGCCGACTAAATTAGCTAACTTCTCGATCGTGTCTGTCGCATTTTGATAGGATTTGAGTGTAAATAGCATTTGAGATCGATCGCACACTCCCTCTTTAGTTGCTACGCCGCAGAGCATCCCTTGTCCGGTACGTTTATCTAAACCTACGGTCAGAAAAGTGCGTTTCTCCTGGAACGCAGTTTGGAATTTGGGCGAGACTTTTTCACACCGTTCTTGAGGCGTAAAATTCTTGCCAAAAAACTCACTTTTCCACAGGATCAGGGCTGTCGGCTCTGCTTTTCCGGCTACTTTGGCAAGGGTGGCGGGTACGTTGCTTTTACTGCTGGGATCTTTAGCTTGTCCGCAGTAAATTTGTAGTTCCGGCGATCCGCTTTGAGCAATGATTTGAGCGGATACTCGATCGAGATTAGCACTCACCAATCCAGTTGTCATCAGCACAGTCAGCAGGATATTTTTCATGATTTGTCAGTTGGATGGTAATTGTCGGTTGTCATATCCCCTTCATCGGGCAACTAGTTAGAGAAAATGCACTTATTGACAGAAATTTATAGAAATTTGTCGAAATCACTTAATAGTGGAAACAGGGGAAATTTTACCCTGAGCGAAGTCCACGAGCAATTTACGCACTAAATCTACACTCAAGGCGTAGCCAAGACCTGCATTTCCAGTAGCGATGCCAATAATTCGCCCATTACCATCAATGACTCTGGTGACTGATAAACTAACATTCACGCCAATTAATTGTCCCTTGTCATTGAGCAATGGCCCGCCCGAATTACCGCTATTAATTGCGGCATTGTGTTGAATCAAATCTCCAGTCCGAATCGCACTGACAATCCCACTGGTGAAAGTATTGAGATTTAGCTCTTGCAGTGGCGTACCGATGGCATAGACGGGATTGCCAACTTTAATACTACCAGTATTACCGAAGCTGACTGTCGGGAATTTAGCCGATCGATTGATTTTGAGAAGTGCTAAATCTACGCCATTATTCGCAAATCCGACGACATCGGCGGGAATTTCGGTTTTGCCATCTGCCATCATCACTGTCACTACTTCGGCTTCGCCTTTAACTACATGAGCATTAGTAACGATTAAACCATCGTCCCTGATGATAAATCCACTCCCACGTCCGTTATTCCCTCGAATCATCACTACAGCAGGATTTACTCGTTCGTAAATGCGACTGGCGGTAATAGGTGTTGGGGTTTTAGCGAATAGTGGTGTCGTTGTCAGGGTAACTGCTCCGGTGAGGGTGAAGGAGAGCAAAAGGGTAGGTAAAAGGTTAACGATTTGGTTCATGATTTTTAGATAAATTGAGGATGAATAAATTGGAGAAGTTATCTTCTCAAGTCGTATTTCCAGTAAGCTGTAACTGGTCTGAGTGAATCGTCATCAGGATATTGATTAGCGATAATTCGCAGTCCTCTTAATCGATCGATAAATCTTTCATAGGGTGTGAAGTGGAGATTTTTATCTAGCAATGTCCAGGTTTGAGTGTGAGCATAATATTGAAACTTACCATAGGCGATCGCGACTCTAATCATGTCCCAATTTATTGCGCGTTGTTGTAAGCGGCGACTAAAATGGTTACAGTCTTTACTGTAAGAAAATATTTTGATGTCGGGAGAATCGGCGATCGAGTCGTCAGAGTTGACGATTTGACTGAGTTGTTTTTGAAATTTCATTGCTTTGCACCTGAGAGGGTGTTTGAAAAGTCAGGAAGGGGTATGAAATTATGCTAGACGACGAACCATAATACGAATCATCGCAATATAAATCCACATCTCAGACGTTTCTGGCAAACCTTCATGATCTCGACTCAATCGACGACACCAGGATAGCCAGCCAAAGGTGCGTTCTACAACCCAACGTTTTGGGAGGAGTACAAACCCTTTATGTTCTTGAGGTCGTAAAACCACCTGAACAACCCAGTGACAGAGATCCATTACCCACATCATAAATGTGTCACCAGTAAAGCCACCATCCACCCAAATAGTGTGTAATCTAGCAATCCGAGTGCCTTTTTCCTTGAGTCTTTGGAGGACAACTTTGCCACCTTCTCGCTCGGTCTGACTAGCTGCGGTGACGAATACAGACAAGACCAAGCCTAATGTATCCACCGTCAAGAAGCGTTTACGTCCTTTAATTTTCTTCCCTGCATCATAACCAACTGATTGGTTGAGCATTGCCGCTGTTTTCACGCTTTGACTATCGATAATTGCTTCACTCGGCTCTGGTTTTCGCTCCTGCTGACTTCTGACCCAATCTCGTAATTTCTCATGAATTGCAACCCATGTTCCATCTTTTCTCCACTTCCGAAAGTACGTATATACGGTCTGCCATGCCGGAAAATCTCCTGGTAAGTTCCTCCATGTGCAGCCTTGTGTCAACAGATAGAAGATCGCATTTAGCACCGACCATATTTCTACTTCTCGATTTCGACCACCTGGTTTAGCTGGTGGAATTAGTGGTTCTATTAATTCCCATTGCCATTGGGTCAAGTTACTGGAGTATGCTTTACTCATATCTCTTTCGGGGTTGCTGTGACTAAGTATCTTCAGCTTATCCCCTGAAAGCTTTTTTACTACCTATCCCCCTTTTCAAACAACCTCTAAGAAATAGCTGGTGTATTAACCGAAATCGCCACACTAGCGATGAATTGATTAATTAGGTTTAATCACATCTACCAATCACAATCATGATCGATCGACCTGAACTAGTCCTGAAGCAATCCTGAGTGTAGAATGAGAATTCGATGAAATGATGCAAGCGATCGGTAATAATTGGAAACTATAACAACTGAAGTTCAAACCTCCAGATCGCATTAATTGTTGCGAGTCAAGTCATCCAACTGCGATTTAACTCGATCCAAATAGGTTTTGTCATCGATCGAACTAGCTGGCAGTCGATTCATCGCGATCGCGGCTTTAACTAATGTTTGTGGGTTTACCGTCCCATTTCGATAAGCTTCTTGGAGACCTTGAGAAGATGGAATTCCCTCACTGGAAAAGAAGCCTTGAAATGCTAAAAAGACTAAGTTAAAAGGGGTGACACCCATCCCAAACTTTGCTGACATCGCGGGAAATTTTGCATCCATCATGGGAACATAAGTTCTTGCACGCCCAGCATTGGGATCTGCTTGGGCAATCCCGGCAATACTCAAATGTAAAATGGTTAAGCCTGCAAATAAACTATTGGTTAAAACTTTAGATCTTTTCATGTTTGGTTTTCCTAACTCGATGATATTAGTGTAGAGAAATCTCCTGAAAGAACAGCGATTTTTTGCTAGAGTTGTGGTGAGATTTTGCTGAGAAAATCCTGAGAAATTGTCGATCAATCTGAATTGGACTTTGGACAGGATCGAAGCAGAAAAGGGATGAACGCCAGATAAAAAAGGATAATGATGGTTCAATATCGGGTTATTGTTCGATCGCGATCCAAGCCCGTAATACTTCAGCAACTGTCCAAGCCTGAGCGATACAGCCCCGTGGAGTCATCGGCGCATCGCCATCAAATATCTCGCTACAAGTGCCTAAACCATGCGCTAGCAAGTGATGTGCGATCGGTTCCAAAAATTGTCGAGCCTGGGTTCGATCGCCATATACCTGCAAATGCGCCAACACAAACGAACCCAACAGCCAGCCCCAAGTCGTGCCCTGATGATAGGCTCCATCCCGTTGTAATTGGTTGCCGCCATAATGTCCTTGATATTGGGGATGACTGGGAGCCAGCGAACGCAAGCCGTATGAAGTTAATAACGATCGACCGCAAGTATCGACAACCCCACGTTGTTGAGTGGGTGTGAGTAGTGGTGCATAGCCTTTCATACCAATTCCTGGTAACGATATTGCAAGGATTTGATTCGGACGTAAGCTAGGATCGTCACCATCGGGGCTATCGAGGACATCATAGCAATAGCCAGTGTCGGCGTTCCAGAACCGTGAGAATTTGATTAAAGTCCGATCGGCGATCGCCTCATATTCTTTGTAGGGTTTGCCAAGCTGACGGGCAAACTTTGCTATCGATCGCAATGCACAGTACCAAAGCGCATTAACTTCGATCGGTTTACCAATGCGCGGTGTCACTACCCAATCGCCGACTTTGGCATCCATCCAAGTCAATTGTACGCCTGCTTCTCCGGCATATAGTAACCCATCACTGGCATCGAGGTGAATATTATAACGAGTGCCGCGACAGTGCCAATCGATAATCTCTGCCAGCACGGGAAAGAGTTCTTCTAACAAATCATCGTCAGCGGTGGCATCGTAGTAACTGCGAATCGCTTCAAAATACCAAAGCGTCGCATCGACAGTGTTGTATTCTGGAATATCGCCCGCATCGGGAAAGCGATTTGGCAACATTCCTTTATCGACATATTTGGCAAAGGTGAGCAGAATAGAACGCGCAATTTCAGATCGACCCGTGGCGATCGTCAATCCTGGTAGACTAATCATCGTATCCCTTCCCCAGTCTCCAAACCAGTGGTAGCCCGCAATGATGGTTTTACCATTGGGTGCGTCGGGGAGCGGACGATCTACAATAAACTGGTCGGCGGCTAATACCAATTGCTCGATCCAATCCGGACGATCTTGATTATGGTTAATGGTTTCAGGTCGTTGGCGGAGCCTCTCCAAGGGAGAATCGAGTTTCCATAGATTAATGAGTTTTTGCTCTTGGTTGTGGCGCAGTTTTAGTGCTTCTGCCCCATCTAAATTGCGCTGTGGGTCGGTGCTAGCTACAAATGTCAGCGATTCTCCAGGATTGAGAGTAACTTCAAAAGTGGCGGCGTGAAGGTGGTCTTCGCGATCGCTCAAGCCTCGATATCGTTCGACGGCGAGATCGAAATTGTAATGCCAATTATGGGCAGGTGTGGCAGTGCCAGTATCGATCGATAAATATAACGGTGTAGCATTGTCATAGGCAGCGATCTTAATGCCGCCTTCGATTTGCTCGACGTTCATTTGCCAGTTGTTACCCTGAGTACTCCCATGATAGTCGCGGTAATTGACTAGTGCTTTGAGCGTGAGGGTGAGCGGTTGAGTAGCGCGGCTCAATGTATATCGAACGTAAGTTGTATTGGCTCCCTGCTGCATCCAGATCCGCTTCTCTAATAGCGCATCCGCACAAGCGAATTTCCAGGTGGGGATAGTGCCTTCTAAGGCAAAGCTTTCAATGTGGCGATATCCGTGCGGCTCTACATTACCATCTGCCCAGCGATTGGTGTGGAGGGCATAGGTGAGATTGTCATATTCGTTCACGAAGTGTGGGCAAAGCCCAATCGTCTCATCTAGTTTGGCAAGTAATAAAGTTCGACCTAGAGGCGGTTGTAATGCTGCGACGAGTAAGCCATGATAGCGACGGGTGAGCAGTCCGGCAACAGTGCCGGAAGCATAACCACCAATCCCATTTGTGACTAACCATTCTCGCGTCTCAGTACTACTCAGATCGCCACAGATTTCTCGCCCAAATTTGATACTCATCTTACAATTTACTCGGATATTTCAGATTGGGATTAGTTAGTTTAAGTTGCCAATTACTTAAATATATTTTGGATGAGACAATCCGCAATTGCTTGGGTATGGGTCAAAAACGGGGAACCTGTCCGACCCAACTCCGCAGAATTCGATGTTTATAACCTATTGCCGATTATCCAAATTTTGCGATCGCTCATTGCCAGTAACTCTATCGATTAATTTCGTGTACTCGACAATTGCTGCTCAACAGCATTGAGATAACCGCGATCGGTTTGGGTATCTGGAGTTAGTTGATTAGCCGCGATCGCTGCTTTAACTAGATCTTTAGCAGTAATTGTTGTGCCAGTAACAGCAGACCGGAACGAACCAAATCCAGAAATTCCTTGATTCCGATACTCACCTTGATAAGCAAGAGAAACTAAGCTAAATGGGGTGAGTTTCACATTGCCAGGTTCCTTACCGATCGTTGCTGTTGTCATCGAAATACGTTCGGTTCTGGTTCCTGCTCGGATTGGCAATACAGACGAGGTGAATTGTGTATCGATCGTAGTTACTGTTGCTGTCTCTGCTGACATGGCAATCCGTTCGGTGCGGGTGCCTGCTTTTACAGATGTAGTTGCAGCTAAAGATAGGCAGAGAATTGATAAACCGACAAGTGCAAAGCGTTTCATAAGTGGTAAGCTCTTAGTTGTTTAACTTGATTACTACTATGAGGCTCTTACCTGAGATAGTCTCGATCGTTTGCTGAGAATTTGATAAGAAATCAACTCATCTTTCTAATTAACTCGACGTATCAAACTTGGGTTGCCACAACGATTACCTACGGTAGGTTATGCCAACGAATGGATTACACCAATTCTCTAAATTACGGCTACAGATCTTTACCCCTCCCAGCCTCCCCTTTCTGAGGGGAGGAGTAGATCCTGGATGTGGATCTGTAGCCCGACTTTTTGGACTTGGTATTACACCCACGATCGCCAAAGTCAGATCTAAGGATGAATGCCAGGAATGTTGAGTCGAATCCGATAAATACTGGTTTCGGCGGCTAGATACAGGGTTTTTCCATCGGCATCACCCCATGCCAGATTATGGGGATGCTCGGTGCCGACGATTGTGCCTAAATGTTTCCCAGTTGGTGATAAAATCCACAATCCGCCAGGACCAGAAACGTAAAGGTTGCCCTGTCGATCGACTTTAATCCCATCGATCGCATCCTCTCCTGGTGCCTTGGTCATGTCATAAAATACTTTGCCATCAGATATGCGGCAATTGGCATCGATCGCATACCGCATCACGACTTTCTTTTTCTCATCCCAATTGCCTACATACAAGTATTTCTCATCGGGAGAGAAAGCAATGCCATTGGGACCTGTTAACTCTGTGGTAAGTAGGTTGAGATTGCCATCTTTCAGGCAATAAACACCGCTATAGGGCAATTCTTTGCGAGGATCGTCAAATCCTTTCGGCAGTCCAAACGGTGGATCGGTAAAAAAGAGCGCGCCATCCGATCGATACACCAGATCGTTCGGACTATTCAACCGCTTTCCTTGATAGCGATCGGCTAATACTGTCACCACACCGTTTTTTTCCAACCGCGTGATGCGTCGATTGCCATGTTCGTTAATCGTGAGTCTGCCTTGTCGATCGATCGTCAGTCCATTAGAACCTGGTTGCTTATACTCGCCGACATCGACTCCGGTATAGCCGCTCTTGGTGCGAAAGATCGAAACTCGACCATCCGGCGACCAACGATAAATCTTGTTGGCATTGGGATCGCTAAACAGTAAATATCCGCCATCTTTGACCCAAACTGGCCCTTCGGTAAATTGGAAACCACTGGCAAGTTTCTCGATTTTGGCAGTTGATGGCACGATTTCATCCAACGCTCCATCGAGTCGGAGGATCTTACCGCCAGCATTTTCCTGAATTTGAGCGATTGCAGCGGGTTTGTAAAAATCTAAGGTTGCCGATCGCATCCAAATGAAATTCCCTGGCGGCTGAGAAAGTGGGCCATTCGCCCCAAATACTGCTAGTTGAAACTGTTGACCTGGTTTGACATTTCGCGCAATTAAGACCCGATTGGGGGTATTGTAACCCGCGATCGCGGCACCGCCGACCTGTCCTAAAACTAGCGGTAATTTGCCATTCACCCACACCTCTGCGTAGTCATCGACCACCGTTTCAAACACCACATCGGCACCTGTAAGATCGAAATTGCCGACTTTGGGCGGAATCGTTAGGTTGAGGCGATACCAATTGAAGCAGAGTTTACCAGCACAGCGGCGTTGGTCTAGGGTGTTAGGCGCGATCGCCTCCCAAGCCGAATCGTCAAAATTGGCGACACCTGCTTGGGGCGTAATGTCATAGGTCTGATTTGGTGCGCCCGACGCTTTGCGATCTGCACCAGGACGACGGAAATTAACTGGAACGATCTGAGCATTGCGGTAACGCCATTGTCCCTTGACCAGACTCGTTCCAGCGGGAGTAGCCAGATCGACGATCGCTTGCGGATTGGCAGCAGTCAGATCGGCGGCGATCTGAGCGGAAACTTTGCTGCTCTGAGCGACTAATGTTGTCAGCAGGGAAACTAGAAGTAAAGAGATTCGCCAATTCATAATTATTTTGCCTCCGATTTTTTCCCGATCGCTGACTTCAATCCACTGGCTCCAGCGATCGCGATTTCCTCGTCCTGCTGGGCACTAGCGGTTCCACTCACGCCGATCGCACCGACGATCTGACCATCGACTTCGATCGGTACCCCACCTTGCAATGGGGTGAAATCTTGCATCGCCACTAATGATGTCCGACCATTCTTGATGGCATCTTCAAAAAACTTAGTCGGATGTTTGAAAATTGCCGCAGTCCGCGCTTTCCCGATCGACACATGCGCCGCCGCGCCAAAGGTATTGTCGAGGCGTTCCAAGGCAATTAATTTACCACCATCATCGACAACCGCGATTGCCCCGCCTGGAGATTTTTTCTGTTTGGCAGCAGCAACGGCAGTTGTAATGATAGTTTTCGCACCTGCCAAAGTTAGTGCTTTCTTATTGACAACTTGAGCCTGAGAACCGATCGAATCTTGGCTATTGATCGCTCGGACGAGATTATTTGGTGCAACGGTAAATAGTACCAGTGTCACTGCGATGCTATGAAGTAATGTTTTCATGATGAAGTGTTCCTAATTTGATGCGATTGATAACCGATCGGGGTTGAAGTCTTCAACCCCTAATCCCTAATTCACCTTACTGGAGTAACAGTTACTCGCATTAATCGACTAGTTTTGGCATAGGCTGCTTGACTTCGCACTGCTTGCACCACACCATTTTCATCAACACCTGTATTGGGAGCCTTTTGACGTGGCCCTTGATTGGGTCCAATCCCAGGTTCCTCATCCACTTCAGTGCCAGCATTCCACAGCCCAATTTGGGAGGTAACATCGCCCTGAATCGGTTGACCATTGGTATCAAAGAGCGCGATACCCGATCGAGGGGCGTAGAACCAATCATTGGCCTGCCCAAACATCGTCACCAGCGACAATTTTTGTCCAGGACTTGCTGTCACTGTAAATTCAAATGCTTGTCCGGGGCGAATTCCCCCCATCTTGTTCGCAGCAACGGCGGTATCGAATACGCCACTGGATTTCACGCCCTGCTGACTTTTCAAAGACTTGGCAAGATTGCTGGGATTACCATCTTCGGCGATCGCTTCTATGCCCTGTCCCCGATCCTTTTTTCCGACTGTAAATAGTGACGAATTCTTATTAGAAACCAACCAAGCACCAGGTGAGAAATCTAGCGTCCACTTTGTCCCATTTGAAGCTGTAAATTCATCTTTGGTAGAGATGTTTTCAATCCGAACGGTAAAGCGAGTCGGTTTGGTTGCTTGAGCGGTCACGATCGGCGACAAGATCGGCCGCTCGATGGATAAAGCAGCAGGCTGGTTGACAGTATTGGACGCGATCGCCAAAAATACGCCTAGAGCAAGTTTAAAAAGTTTCATGGTCAATCTCCCGATAAAGAACTGATATATTTGAGGTTGACTATCATTAAATACCCACAATCTGAAATCTCCCCAATCCTGAAGCTCAAATCGGCTAAGATTTTCCTGAAAATTTGGTGAGAAAAAGGCCAGATCCCCGCCTTATTCAAAAAGGCGGGGATCTGGAAAAATTATGATTTTTGCTGACTATTTTTCCACTATTCGGATGGATCGATCGATATCGCTAGAGGCTTATCGTCAGATGATGTCCTATTTAAGCCGCCGACTACTAAATTACTGTTCTTGGTAATTCCACAATAATCCGCCATCGACAACAACCGTAGAACCCGTGATATATCGCGCATCATCTGAGGCTAAAAAAGCTACTACGGCAGAGACATCATCTGGTTGCCCCAACCGACCCAAGGGAATATTTTTCAGTAAAGGTTCCAATTGAGCTGGGTTATTTAGTAACTGTTTATTGATCGGTGTTTCGATCGCCCCTGGAGCCACGTTATTGATCGTAATCCCCAAAGCACCGAGTTCTACGGAGAGATTTCGCATCATCATTTTCAGAGCACCTTTACTAGCACAGTAGGAAGTAAAGTGGGGAAATGGTAAGTCTTCATGGACGGAACTAATATTAATAATTCGACCATTTTGCTTACCTTGTTCGATTTGATGTTTCACAAAAAATTGAGTAGCAAAGAAAACACCTTTGAAATTGATATTCATTACCGCATCAAAATCTTGCTCGGTTACATCCCAAAAGTCGGCATGTTTTTCGATTCCAGCATTATTAACTAGAATATCGATCGCGCCGAAATATTCGATACTTTCGGCAATCAATTTTTTCACATCATCAACCATGCCTAAGTCTGCACCGATCGCATAACCGCGATCGTAATCGCAAAATCCATCGAGCATTTTACAATCGCCACCGATTTTTTGAATTGCATCCAGGGTTTGTTCGGCTCCTTGAGGATTGGAACGATAGTTGACGACAACTTTAGCTCCTTCCTCTGCCAACCGGATGGCAATACCTTGACCGATACCGCCACTACTTCCTGTGACTAAGGCAACTTTTCCGTTCAGTTTCATAAATAAATACCTATTTTGAGTTTACAGTTTGACAGCAGATCGGACTGATACAATCAGTTGTATCGTTCGGGCAAAGTTTGCAGCAAATTTGCCTTTTTGTTTTGTTTTTACTACTATTAAAATAGATCTCTGCGGCTAATAGCATTCCCAATGGTGGGGCGATGCAATAAATCCAAAATCCATTCCATATTCCCGCAGGTACAGCCGAAGCTAAACTTCGAGCAGGATTAATACTCATCCCTGACAACGGGGCTTCAAGGGTGATATATGTCGCAACTAAGATGCCGCTAAATACACCTGTTAGTTGAGACAGACGAGGGCGATTTGACACCTGCAAAACTAAAGTCATCAATCCCAAGGAGAGGAGAAATTCAGCCCCAAAAGCGATCGATTTACCTGCAACACCTGGAACTGTCACAATAAAGTTAATCGCAGGATCGGCGATAGTTTTACCAAGCAATAAAACCGCGATCCACATCCCACTGATACCACCCAGACATTGAGACAAGATATAAAATACCGCGTCGATCGTGCGAAGTTTTTTGAGTCGCCAAAATGTCAATGTCACCGCCGGATTAAGATGTGCTCCCGATCGTTTACCCCAAGGGGAATAGATAATCGAGATCGCTGTCATCCCGACAAAAATGCCAATTAACAAGCGGCGGAGCAACGGATCGGAGATCGCTTGATAAATCGGCGAAGTTGGCAGTTCGATCGCGGCTGTCGCTAAAGTAGCCACAACCATAAAGATGCCCAAGCATAGAGCCTCGATCGCGTATACTATGATGTTTTTAACCATTAGGAAAAACCCCAAACAGATAAATCTAAAGATCGAGGACAACTCTGGCTGTTTTAGGTTTAGAAATACAAATCAGCACCGAACCAGGATCGACACTGGCTGTTGGCTCCTCTTCGTACTCCACCTCCCCCGTCGCAATTCGACACGCACAAGTACCGCAGACCCCCGCCCGACAGCTATAATCGGGATTAAGACCATTTGCTTCAGCAAAGTCTAAAATCGTCCCTTCGACTGGATTCCAGGTGTGAGTTTTACCCGATTTACTAAAGACAACTTCCACCGCATCACTTGATGTTGTTATATTTCCAACTACTTGTGAGGCTTTTGGCATTGCCTTCGCAAAGGATTCAAACAACACATTACTGTCTGGTACGCCCCATGCTCTCAATCCAGTTCTGAGTGCGTCCATAAATGATGGTGAGCCACATAAGAAATAATCGGCTTCAGTCGAGCCACACAATTGCTGCATTTCTGGTGCAACAATATTTTGGATTAATGCACTATCGACGTATCCTTGCTGGTGGTAATTTCCGGTATCTGTTGCCGTCGGTTTGCTATAACAATAGATAACGTGTAAATTAGGATTACTCGCACAAAGTCCATTAATTTCATCACGAAAAGCATGATTACTGCCATCTCTAGCACCATGTAAGAACCAGATCTGTCGCAATGGATTGAGCAGAATTACCGCTTTTGCCATTGCAATCATCGGTGTAATCCCGACACCATTACTGATTAATACCGCAGGTTTGGGACTATGCAGATCGAGTACAAATTTGCCAGCCGGAGGTTTCACCCAAATTATGGAATCTTCATGAATGCTGTCGTGCATAAAGTTGGAAGCAATACCGTGCGAAACATTCAGATTGGCTGGAGCGGGTTCGCGTTTAATTGACAGCCGATAATTCATCAGCGATCGATCGTAATCAGACAGTGAATAAGTCCGAATTACTGGTTTCGATTGTCCAGGAATATCGAGTTTAATCGTCAGAAATTGTCCGGGCATAAAATCAGGAATCGATCCATTATCTTCAGGATGTAAATAGAAAGAGGTAATGCCATCGCTTTCTTTTACTTTTCGCATGACGATAAATTTTCGCCAGTCAATCCATCCATTATTTGAGGATGCAATCGCCACTGAATCATTCGTTTGGACGATCCGATCGTCAAGAGATCGCTCGCGATCGTCTTTGCGTTTTCCCGATCCTAAACCGATCGCTGCACCGATTGCCGTACTTGCCAAAGAAGCATAAACAGCTAATTGACTGTTCGATTCCACATTAGAATCTTTGGGAGATTTTACCAACTGAACTGCCAGTGCAGCCGGAATTGTGACTAAACTGCCAACAACGATGCCAGCCGCGATCGCTCTGAGGATGGGATTGGATATTTCTCTAATACTTTCGATTGTCATTTGATGCCTCGTTGGTGGATCTTCTCTACGAGAGTCGAGTTAAGTTGGCAATGATGTTACTGAATTCAATTGTGATTAGGAATGAGGATTAAATTAATCGATCGGCAAATTATCGAAAATTAGCCCTCAAGTAAGGCAATATGAATTGTCTCGTTTGGGATAATGTATAAAAACCTCAAGCTATTGATCGCACAATCTTTATAGATAAATCTTGGTTCAGAGATCGTGAATTCCTAATTTGATCGCAGATTGGATTACTTGACTTCAGCAGGTTTGAACTTAGCAATCCGACCTTTTTTCGCCGCGACAACAACATCATAAACCGTACACAATGATAGTGTTGTATTATCTTTTTTGCTATATAAGTTAACTACCATACCCGCCCCACCTGGTTGAACTCCAATCGGAGTGAGATCTTTTTCATATAGTTTACGAAGCAAATCCCCACTTCCAGGCTTACCTTTGACGGCAAGGATTTGGTCGATTTTTCCTTGGCTTTCACTGTTGCTTTCACTCATACTTTGAGCAGATACTTGGAAAGAATTAGGGTTGAATGCTGGTAAAGAAGTTATCGAAACTGCGGTGCCGCTGAGAACGATCGTGGTAGCGAGAAGAGAAGTAAGTTTCATGTTGTTTGTCCTGGTGTTGGTTTGTAAAAGATGTAAGAGCGATTCGATTACCTATATAATCGCAACAAGGTTTGAGCCACACCTGAAACGAGGCTTATAGTTTCCTGAATTTTTAGATCTAAATTTTTTATGCTGCTCTCAGCAAATTCTCAGGAATGTTTGCTAGGAAAAAGGCGATCGATTGAAGTAAATTGGTGCAAATCATTTCCGAGTATCGATCTCGATATCTCCCGATACATTCGAGTGCCCTAGCCAATCTAGATTAGGATCGATCGTGTTCCACTCGCTCGGTGACGAATGTGAAAACCAGATTGAGTTAGTTTCGTCAGAGATTGCGGCGATTGTTTCTGCACTCAAGCGATCTGGCTCGACAAACCACCATAAAAAACACTGAGCATCGATTAGTATTTTCACTCGCGATAGATTCTTTACTCTTGTTTAGCTGAAATACCGGAGAAGAGGGCTTATAAATAAGGCGGCAGTGGATTGTTGAAACTGGAGGGGATGTAATATAAGCCACGATCGACACCCATACTGCGACTGCGCGATCGCTTATTTTCCACAGGTACTAACCTAGCCACCGCGACACCGCGATTGGAGATGATTATCTCTTCTCCTAGTTCCACGCGGGATAATAATTTGGAGAACTGGGATTTAGCGTTATGGATAGTAAATGTGTTCATCTCGATCTCCAGCAACTAGATTTCACACTTATTATAGAACAAAAATACTATTTTTTGTTTAAAGGCATGGGCATCGCTACATTTAGGTGCTGCAATACGATCGTGAGTCGGGATTGCGTCTGGCGGTGGATTTCAACAGGTTGCTTGGATGGGCGCGGTGTGGTGAGATTTTGACTCTAGCTACTGAAGAAGGCGGGAATGCGGCTTAAAGTGGAGATGATTCGCTCGAATCTAGGGGATCGATCGCATGATTCGATTCGAGCAGTTTATATAGTGATTTAGCTACAAGTCTCTTGCTTCAAGCAATTGTAAAAATCTTATTTAAACCATCAAAAGTAATTACGTGACGGTTAAGAACATTCCTGCCTATAATTGCCTCACCGTTAAGAATCCGATCTGGAACCGCGAATACTTTAGTTTTAATAAAGGTACTATTATCGAAGCTCAATTTCAGAAAGAAGGGAACTCCAACAGCTACTTCCCCCAGCAGTTTAAATGTAGAAGGTTCTGTTTTGATAGATCTTGCTTTAATGCTCGATACCAGTGACATCGACACGACAGTTACATCAGATCCGGTGTCTAATATTCCACAATCATTAGCAGCCGTTTTTTCAGGCTCTTCAAAATTAACAAAATAAATTATAGTAGCTGGAATTGCAGGTTTATCACCAATCTCAATATATGAAAAACTAGGCATTAACTTCTCGATTAGGAACGAAAGTACAGAGAATTCCTTCTCTATCCTTAAAAAAGTCAGTTTCAGATATCCGATCTAACAAAGTATCTTCACTAAGATCGGCATCGATGACCCGTCCATCTTCAAATACAATAAATTGTCCGCCGTATCGATCGATTAATTCGGGAAGATGAACCTCGAAGGATTTTTCTTGTTCTTTGAGGTAATCATAAGCATCCTGACTCCAAAATAAGTCTCGGACGGTATAGGTGAAAGGGTTGCCATCTCGATCGACAGCATGAATGATATCTTCCGCCTGAGAGTCTTCTAGATCCGATTTTAAATCTTCGATATTTGTAGAGCTTTGAGACGTGCTCAGTTTTGTGGTGTGACGAACTCGATTGCCATTAGCAGCAATTTCATTCCGTTGTTGCTCGATTTGTTGTTGGTGGAGTCGTTCGAGTAGACTATCCCGATCTTCAATAGGGAGACTCTCGATCGCCTGAATGATTTCTCGGTCGGTCATCATATTGCAATGCCTCCAAAGACTGCTCTGGATTAACTTTTAGCTCCTTTGATTATACTACCTCCTATCCTCTGGTAGGATCGAACGGTTGTTTAAAGCCGATCCTGGCAGTCTAAATTTACCGATAGTAATCGACATGTAGGAGCTTTGCGATCGGGAAGCAGAATAAATTCAAGCAAGCGATCGGTTTGAATTGGATAGATAGTTTTTTCACACTGCTCAGTAATCAAACCTGTCAAATTGAGATTAACCCCAATCGCTGTGGTAAACGAGTATACCTTTTCCCAACCTGGTTTTGTCTAACAGCCAACCCGATCGCCTTATTAGAACCAACTACGATCGCCAATTTCTTCGCCCGTGTCAGTCCGGTATAAACCAAATTCCGCGACAACAACAGATAATGTTGCATATAGAGAGGCAAAATTACCACCGGATATTCCGAACCTTGAGATTTATGGATGCTAATCGACCAAGCCAAGCCTAACTCATTCAAATCTGCATAGTCATAAATTACCGCTCTGCCATCAAACTGAATCATCACCTCATGCTCGGTGGAATCGATCGCCCCAACCACACCCAAATCCCCATTAAATACCTCCCGCTCGTAATCATTCTTGAGTTGAATCACTCGATCTCCTACCCGTAAAATATCCCCACCCCGATTAATTTGTGGCTTCTCCGGCGCGGGAGGATTGAGCAACTCTTGCAACACCTGGTTCAAATTCCGTGTTCCCACAATCCCCCTCGTCATCGGACACAACACCTGGACATCGGTAACGGGATTAAACCCCAAACTAGGAATAAAATCTCGAATCAACTCACAAATCGCTTGCACCCCATGTTCCGGCTCGAAGCCACCACTATGCCACAGACAATCCGACTGCGGTGCATCGGTAATCGCTTCGATACTCGGATATTGTCCCCGATTAATTTGGTGAGCGGCGCGGATAATCCCACTCGATTGGGCTTGACGGAATACTTGAGTGAGCCTAATGACGGGAATGCGCTCGGATTTAATCAGATCTCCCAACACGCTGCCTGGGCCAACTGAGGGCAATTGGTCGATATCTCCCACCAGCAGTAAATGGGCAGCAGTCCGAACCGCTTTAATCAGCGAATTCGCCAGGAATAGATCCAGCATCGAAGCCTCATCCACCACGATCGCATCATGGGGTAAAGGTTCATCTACACCCCGTTTAAACCCTCTAGTCGCCGGATCGAACTCCAATAGACGGTGAATAGTTTTCGCTTCGATTCCCGCCATTTCTGAGAGCCTCTGAGCGGCTCTCCCCGTCGGTGCGGCGAGGGCGATTTTCTTCCCCATTGCCTTCCATAGTGCAACGATAGTGCGGGTACAGAAAGTTTTACCACAGCCAGGGCCACCAGTGAGAATCATCACCCGTTGCGTCGCTGCCATTTCCACCGCTTGCTGTTGTTCGGGCGAGAGGGTAATCTTGTGACTTTGAGTAAATCTGTCAATCCAACTGCGGACGCGGGGTAAATCTACCGACTGAGGTTGTTCGAGAAGTTTGAGAATGGAAATAGCTAAATTCTGTTCTGTATAGTAGAAACTAGGTTGGAAATATAACGGGATTTCCTCGACTGTTTCCAGAATTAAATCCTGTTCTACGCCCATTGCCCTCAACACTTCTAACACCGCATTCTCAGTCGCAGTATGTTCGTTCGTCGTCAGCTTAATGGTTGCCGCTGTTAATAATTCCGGCTGCGGGAGAAAACAATGTCCATCTTCCGCTGCTTCACCCAAAACGTGTTTGATCCCTGCTCGATAACGGAACGTAGAAGCAGGATCTACGCCTAAATTTCGGGCGATGAGATCGGCGGTAAGAAACCCAATCCCAAAGATATCTTCTGACAGTTGATAGGGATTATTGGTGACAATATCGATCGATTTATCCCCATATTGCTTGAAGATTTTCACCGCATAAGTCGTCGAAACTCCATGACTTTGGAGAAATAGCATCACCTCTTTAATTGCCTTCTGTTCCACCCAGGCGCGTTGAATCATCTTGACGCGCTTTTTGCCGATGCCTGGGACTTCGATGAGTCGATCGCTATCTTGCTCGATAATTTCTAGAGTATCCAGCGCGAAATGCGCAACAATCATTTTGGCGGTAACGGGGCCGACTCCTTTTATCAAACCACTGCCCAAATACTTCTCAATTCCCGTCAGCGTCGCAGGTTTAGTTTCGCTATATTTGATAACCTGAAACTGTTGCCCATATTGAAGATGCTCTTTCCAGATGCCTTGGAGTTGCAGGGTTTGTCCCGCTTGAATATTCGCGAAGTTACCAACGATCGTGGTTAATTCACGAGCGCGGGGTGATTGGAGGCGAGCAACGGTGTAGCCACTTTCTTCAGAATGAAAGGTAATTCGCTCTACTACCCCAGTCAGCGAAACCTGGGGTGCAACTGAAGAATCTCCTGGTGTGTTTGTCTGATAAGTGGACACTATAGATCTCGCTCGGAGAGGCATGGAAAATAGTTCTCGAACGCGTAAGCGCGCCGCAAGGCGGTCGTGACACTTTATGACAGCAATCCCAATCGAGCGGCATATAAAAGAATTAGCAATATTGTAAACAATGAGCTTGTTAGTATAACCATTGGAACGATATTTGAAGATTGGTATCGCCTAATATCCGTACTTCTCAGTAAAGTATCAACTACTGCACCACCGAGATCATCCAATTTAGTTATCTCAGTAAAAACACTAATGATTTTAATCAGTTGATACTTACCCAGGAAATTATCGATCGTAATATAATAGCTACTATTATTCGACGAGCAATAAGCATTTTCATAACCCAAACAGGCATAAAGACAACGTTCGCTAGGAGTATCAATCCTTTTGTACTGGCGATCGTTAACTTTAAAGCCAGGATAATCGCGGGCTACTCTTTCTGCTAAGTACCCATCATTACATTCATACCCAGCAAGGATTGACTGTTGAAGTAAGTCGGAACCATACTTAAAGATCCAGTCTTCTTTATTTTTAACAAACAGATCGATCCGAAACATGCCATCAAAACCAGTAGGGAGCAGGACATTAGCGGAGTAATGACTGTTAAGTAGATCTGTGTCTGTAGCTTCTCCGAAATCGCGACTCAGGTACAAATTAGAATTCCCCCCCCAAAATCCACTTTCACAGCTAGATATAATTAGATCTGCTGCAACTATAGCCGCTTGCTGAGAATCATAACACTCAGTTCGATCTCGATAATTTATCCGCCAATTTTTGATTTTTGAATCTGTTCGCTCGCTCATTATCTACCATCCATTCAAGCCTGTCAGGAAGCCACATTTGTACCAAGATTACCCAATTTCGGACTCCACCACGCCCCCTCCTTGCCGCGAAAATAGGCAACATCCTTGTGTTTGGGCTTGCTCCGAGCTACTGCATCCGAACACCTTAACATCGACTTGGATTGACCATCCTTATTGTAGCTATATTCTTCTAGCGGCTTCTGGCAAACTGGACAAGGATGTTCGGTTAGTTTTGCTAGCGATGACTGTTCGGTTTTCGCCTGTGGAATCTGCCATTCATTGGATCGATCCGACCAAAACATCACCAATCCTTTTCCCTCAGAATCTTTGCATCCATCCTCACACTTGAGAAAATAACCCTTCTTCACCTTCTTGGTTGGTACTTTGGACATGGGTTTACTGCAAGTCGGACATTTAGAGCGCGATTTTTCCAGCTCTTTACCTTGGAACGATCCATAATCCTGCTCCGGTAGATTCTTAGTAGCCTTACTTAATGCTGGTGCAAAATAGCTCCGGTTCCACTCAATCAGGTAACTTTGCCATTCCTGCTGACCCTTCGAGATCGCATCAAGTTGAGTTTCCATCCCAGCGGTGAATTCCGATTGAATCAACTCTGGCAAAGCTTGCATCAGAAAATCATCCACTTGCAAACCCACAGTCGTCGGTTGCACTTTGCTCTTGACTAACTCCACATAATTACGTTGTTTGAGGGTGGCAATTGTCGGCGCATAAGTCGAAGGACGACCGATGCCTCGCCGTTCCATCAGTTGAACGAGTTTTGGTTCGGAGTAGCGCGGCGGTGGTTGGGTTTGTTTCTGCTCGTAACTGATATTATCTGCGGTAAGTGATTGTTTGGGTTGCAAGCTAGGCAATACGGCATCACCGCTAATATCTTTCCAATATTTGGCATATCCCGCAAATTCGAGCATTTGTCCTCTGGCTTGCCACTGGATCTCGCCAGACTGGGTAACGATCGTGGTTTTCCGAATCTGCGCGGGTTTGCATTGAGAGGCGATCGATCTCATCCAAATCATTAGGTACAGTGCGAATTCATCCTCGGAAAGCTGCTGTTTGAGTTCGCTGGAGGCTTTGGTGATATCCGTCGGTCTGACGGCTTCATGGGCTTCTTGAGCGTCTTTGGAACTGCGCTGTGTAGAGACTTTGTTCGGCACATTGTCTGGATCGTGGGATAACAACCATTCCCGTGCGGCTTTACAAAAATCCAGACTGAGTTCGACCGAATCAGTCCGCATGTAAGTAATTAGCCCAGCCTCATAGAGTTTCTGGGCGACTGACATTGTATGTTCGGGACTGAACTTCAACCGCGAACCTGCGGCTTGTTGTAGTGAAGAGGTGATGAATGGAGCGGGAGGCTTTTTGGGAGCGAGTTTACCTTCGATCGATTTAACTTGATGGGGATGAGATTTTCCGATCTCTACTAACCTGTCGGCTTCAAATTGACTCAATACCCGTGTCGATTCGGCAACTTTTTCTGTTGCGCCAGCATCATCGCTAGTTTCCTCGACTGGGGCTGGTGAAATAGATTGGGTAGTGCCGTTGTAAAAGGCTCTGAATCCTTCAGCATAATCTACAAATACCGACCAGTAATCTTGGGGTATGAAGGTCTGAATTTCCCGCTCTCGTTGGCAGACGAGATGGAGGGTGGCGGACTGTACGCGACCGACGCTTTTGGCTCCATTGTTAAGTCGCCAGATCAGGGGCGATCCTTTGTAACCCACCAATTTATCCAGACAATCGCGACATCTCCCTGCCTCTACTAGAGCCATATCGAGCGATCGCGGACTAGCGATCGCTTTTTTGACTGCGGACTCAGTAATCTCTTGATAGACCACTCGCTGGGGCTGTTTGAGTTTCAATACCTGGGCGATATGCCAGCCGATGACTTCACCTTCCCGATCTGGATCTGAGGCGATGAATACTCGATCTGCTTGCTTGGCTGCGGCAATAAGTCCGGCGATCGTTTGTTTGGCGCGATCATCGCGGGGAATATAGCGACAATCGATCGTGTCCGTTCCCAGCTCGAACCCTAACGAACCATCTCCATCGTTGGCGAGTTGGCGGATATGTCCGATTGAAGCCTTGACATCCCAGTCGGAGCCGAGGATACTCCTAAGCTTTTTGATTTTGCCAGCAGATTCAACAATCAGCAGATTTCGCATAAATTTAGGTGAACTGAGATGCGGCTAAACGATCGAGTGAATCTCGTTGACGCAGTCTCTCAGAATGAGAATCGTTCGATCCACAACGATCTAACTATTGCTAATAAATAAGGGCAAGTGCTTACCACTTACAGAACTAAAAAATAATAAGCCTCAATTATAAATGTTTTTATCGGTTTCAATTAAATTTATCTCTTAATAGGGAATCACAGTATGACTTTCCGCTGTCAGCAATTGGAGAAAACGGGGATGGATAAATAGCTTGTCGCGTCCGACCTTAGTTTCTTTCAATACCCCAATCTCACAGAGTTCTTTGAGATAATTCGCCGCAGTTTGGCGGTGAGCGATACCCGCATCGACAACATTGGCAATCCGACAATAGGGTTGAACGAAAATCAGATCGAGCAGATCCCGATCGTAAACTTTGGGTCGGGTTTCTTTGACATATTCCGTGGTAATTTCCATTAATTGGCGAATTGCCCGAATCTTCTGAGTCGTCCACTGGGCTGTTTCCCGAATGGCATCAAGCATGAATAGAATCCAACTTTCCCAATCGCCCTCTGTGGCAATCCGATTCAGATAATCGTAATAATCTTGCTTGTGATGAATAATATATCGACTGAGATACAACACCGGAATCTCTAACAAACCCAGATCTACCAAAAACAGAATATTCAGAATCCGTCCCGTTCGTCCATTACCATCTGTAAACGGATGAATCGCCTCAAACTGATAGTGCATCACTGCTAGTCTTACCAACGGATCGAACTCGATCGCCTCATGAATAAACTTTTCCCAGTTAGTCAGCTTTTCGTGCAGGATGGCTTCTCCTGAAGGAGGTGTATAAATCACCCGCCCGCTATTGGCTTCAATCAGTGTGGTACCAGGAACGCGCCGAATCTCCATATCTACCCCCTTGATGGTCGAGCAGACTTCGATCGCTGTCTGTTTGGTTAACGGACGGGTACTGAGTGATTCAAAGCCGGAGTATAAGGCATTGCCGTAGCGCAATGCTTCTTTAGTGGCAGCATCGATTTGAGCATCTGGGGAATTGATAAACTGGAACAATCGATCGGCTGTCGTGACGATATTCTCGATCTCAGAACTAGCTTGAGCCTCTAACACGGGGATAGTGTTAATCAACATCGCTTGGTTAGGAATCAACTCACCACACTGTTTTAGCTCCGCTACTGCCGCACGAGCTTCAATACAGGCTTTCAAGACTTTTTTTGTCTCAATCTCGACCGATGGCGGTAGTAGGGGTAGATCGTTGTAGGGTTGTTCGGGATCGAAATTAGCCATGTATGGGATATGTCGAGCAAATCGACACGTCGAGTTAATATGTCGATATTTTAGCTTTTTTTCGACATTTACTGAGTTAGTGGCTCGATCTACTTATATAATCAAAAAGGAAATGCCATAAAATCGGTGCTTCCCACTGTTTCACCCACTGTTTATTTTGAATAACGCTTAAAAGCCTTTTGCTGCAAGGCTTTCAATCATAGCTGTCACTACTTTGGGGTAGTAGGGGTCGGAGGTTCAAATCCTCTCGTTCCGACTTGGCTGAAATTAAGACACAGAAGGGTTCTTTGAACGCACATCGCGCGATCGAGGAACCTTTTTGCGATCCAAAAGGTTTTGCTGAAGTGTTCAGAAGTGGTCAGGTTGGTTTGAAATTTACCACCATATTTACCACCATGAAAGTAACAATTGAAGAACATCGGGGTTTACTGCGGCTG
>NZ_JBGSPA010000076.1:0-4611 GCF_041738855.1 Chamaesiphon sp.
CGGCAAGTTTGGTTGGAGGAGCCACATTTATCTGTAGCTGGTATTTTTCACTTTGCTGGAGAACAAGTGTAAGTGCAGCAGTTTGATTATGTAAATGTAGGTGATGGTTTACCTTCAGCACCGATTATCTCAATCGAAGTCACATGACAATTAGGGATTAATAGCTCATGTCAGAAGTAATCCAACTTTCACTTTGGGGCTACCTGGATACGGCTGCTAGAACTCTAATAGATGCTGACTTGTTTGGATTGCTCGATCGAGTATCCGAATCGATCGAGTTTCTGCCGACGAGTGAGAAGTTAGCGGTGGCGGGGGAGGCGATCTTACGGCTGGGGGAGATTTATGGCGATCGCTGTGCGGTGACGCTGGCGGAGATTGGCTATTTGTCTCATCCAGAGCGGGAGCCTTGCTTGCCGTTGGATGCTTTCGATGTGTACGTGCGGCAATCGAGTTTTGTGGATTTGGAGCAGTTTATTGAGGCTCCAGAGCTACCGGAGGTGGAGCGAGGCTATGAGCGCAGTAGTGTGGTGCGGGAGCTGTCGGTGGCTGAGGCGTTAGCGGAAATTAGCGATGAGGTGGTAACTGAGGAAATGGAGGTAGCGCGGGTATCCGACTTGGTATTGGGGATCGCACATGGGGAGGAGATCGAGCTGTGGGCGAGTCGGATTCGAGCTGTGATGGGAGAATGTGGTCAGATGTTGTTGGTGGAGCTACAGCAGCAGTCAGGTTTGAGTTTGGTGGATGTCTGGTTGGGATTATTGTTGGGGGATACTGGTTGTTCGATTCGTCGCCAGTTGAGTTGTGAGGTAGAATTTAGTGTTGATTTCTACGATCGAGCGGGGATTTGGATTGTGGAGCTAGTAACGTAAACATCGATTGATGTCATTGAGTAATATTAGGAGGCAAGGGCAAAGTCAAGATGTCAAAACAGAATTCAGATAATCCAAGCAAATCGAATCAGTTACTCAAGGCTTTAACTCAACTAGAAATTTCTCAACTAATTAATGCACTATTAGGAGTTTTATCTTCTGAATTAAAGGAACAAGCTATCTCCCAACTTCCGGCAGATACCCAAAAAACTGTCAGACAAATCCTCGATCCATCACCGCCACTATCAGCAACGAAAGCGACTGCTGTAGCAACAGTTTCTCTGGCAAAACAGGCGGAGGTATGGGCTGGATTATGGCGAGAGTGGGATATGATTGTTTCCGAAGCTGCGGAAGAGGAAGGGAAATATATCGTTCGAGAAGCTGATTGGGAACAACCCTATTTTGACACGACTACATTTATTGAAGATTTAGAGAGTGTTGCCAATAAGATGCAGCCGCTAATCCAGATCGCATTCGAGTATGAATTTAGTCCCGAACCTGATTTTGTCACAGCACTTCTGGATGCAGAAACAGATGTTGCTTCAGGCATTCCAGATTGGATGGAAATTATGGATGGGTTGTATTTAGAGCAGCATTTAACTGATTGTGTATTGCAAGGAGAATGGCTAAATATTCGGCATCAAGGACAAGATGCTTTTCAGTTTGCAGAGTGTATTCGCGAATACGAACAGCAATTCCAGGAAATACAATTAAATAGTGGTACAGTTTTTGCATTTCTAATTCATTTGTCAGAACCAGATCGGCAGATTATTTTAGCAGGATTAACGGCAAATAAAGAAGCAGCTATTTGGAAGAGCATCTTAGCAGATATACATTCTTGTTGGCAGCAGTTTTATTTACATTCAATCGAGCAATATGCACCAGATCGTTATTTAAAAGAATTACGAACAACAATTTATCAACAGTGGCAAAATGGGTTGCCAATTATTGAGGAATTATTAAATGAACAGAATTATCCAGAAAGTTTGGTAGCAATCGAAGAAACACTTAGTTCATTACTAAAACACGATCGCAGTGATGTAGCCTGGACACCAGAAAATTCAATGCTGGTAGCTAGTCAGGGATTATATTACGATCGCAATTCAGCAAATATTAATACGTTGCTGCGCTACTATCAGCAAACTGCACAGGGATTGAATCAAACCGAACGAGCTAATGCATTAGAGATTCAACAAATAGGGATCGATCGATGGTTTAATTGGTCGAGTATGTTTGCTGCCTTTGTTGAAATTCCTCTATCGGAAATCACTCGCCAAGCTTTGTTTACATCCTGGCGAGATTATGTTGTTAGTCGAACGAAATCTTATAGCTGGAAAAAAGTCGATAGCTGGTAGCTTCATTGGTTGATTGAAAGTGTAGGCGATCGTCAAAAAGGAGTAAATTGGTTTCAAGCACAAATAACTCAATGGCTCGATAATTTACCTAATGACCGATCTCAATTATGCGAGAATTACGATCGACTGCGATTATTGACTAAAGATTTGACTGAGATCTATCATCAAGGACAATCTGGCTATCCTCAATTCGATCGAATGGTGATTCGTCCTCAAGAATTTTCTACTCAAAGTGATGAATCTCGAAGAGAGTATCTCAAAGCATCTGCACCCGATGGTTTATTCGATCTGGTGATGAATTATTGGAAAGTCAATCTTCACCAATTTGTGCCTAAACCAGAGTTAGTCCAGAATGGTGAGTACAGCAAACATGCTCAGTGGATGGTTGCTTTGAAGGAATTATCCCCACTGGACTATGAAACTCTCTTGGCGCAGTGGAAAGTGGTGCATAAACGCCGAATTAATCTGTGGAAAGCACTGAAACAAATGGGAGTGAGCTAATATGAATGTCCAAGTCACTATAAATGTTTCAACTTCCCCAACTGCAAGCAATCTAGAGAACTTGAGAACGTCCGCATCTGAGTTAACTAACAATCTCATCGGATCTACATTGCCAACCTCGACAGTTGGTACTTCGATCCTCGTTGGCTCGACCAAGCCACATGTACTCTCAAGTTCGGCAGTAGCGGCAGCCAAATCGATCGGTTGGTAAGCATCATCCTCTGGCTCTACTTCAAGCCGAGTAGCATCAAGCAGGCGATCGCTAGTCCCGATCGCATCGATCGATAGCGACAACATCAAGGCTCGTAGTGTCCGCAATTCCGGCGCATTGCTAAAAAACTCAGTATTCGCGCGCGCTAGGGCGGCGACAGCCTCCGCACGCAGGCGTTCTGCTGTGGCAGCGCGCACATTGGCGATCGCGATCGCGACCTGGCTACCAACAGCCTCCACGAAACCGCGATAGTTCTCATCAAAGGCGCGACGGGGACTGAGTGCCAAGATGAGGAATCCCGATACTCGTGCTGCCGATCGCTCGATCGGCAGGATGATTGCCGCCGCTGGTGGTACACTCCAGCTACTATCTGGCAGCCAATCAAATCGAGTCGCCAAATCGGTTATATATTCTGCTTGTCCCGCGTGCTGCACTCGTTCCAGATACCAAGGGTGACTTGCTAGCTCGATCCGATCGGGACTAGCGATCGTGCCAGATTCGATCCCCGCAGTACCGACTAGACGAGCCGAGGCAGTCGGCTCATCCATCAGATATAGCAACGCAAACGGGAGATCGGCAGGATTCTTGGCGATCTCCCGCAGACACAGTTGGCAAGCTTCCTCAACAGTTTGTGGTGTTACAGGTTGTGCTGCTAATTCGCGGAGAGTTTGCAGCTGGCGATCTCCGACTACTCGGTTGGTGGTTTCCTCGCATACACACAAGACCCCAGCCACCGCACCGCTCTCATCTCTGACCGGACTGTAAGTATAGTTAAAATAACACTCCTCTAGATCGCCATCGCGGTCGATCGTCAGCAGCCCATCTTCAATCCGAATTGTCTCACCTTGCTGCATGACAGCAGAGATCGTCGGCTCGATCGTCTCCCAAACTGCTTGCCCACACTCACAACCTGGTTTCCCTAGTGCTTGAAGATGCTTGCTAGTACCCAAAAGCGGGCGATAGGCATCATTATAAAACTGAATCAGTTCCTGCCCCCACCACAAAAAAACTGGCTGCTGTGCAGTCAGCACAATACTCAGTACTGTCTTCAAAATCCCCGACCAGCTCGACGGTTCGCCCAAAGGGGTTTGCGACCAGTCATACTCGCCGATCGATTCAGCCATCGCACTACCCTTCACAAACATAATGCTATTCGCAGCTATTTGTTGTTCTGAAGACATCGCGACAATAGCCCTAAGTACTGAAGATATATATTGGTTAATTATAGCGTCCGATCGATTCAGCGCACATGCCACTAGTCTCAGAGATGATGGCGATCGTAGTCCTTTACCCCACCCCAGCCCTCCCCTTGAACAGGGGAGGGGGCAACAGCCCCCTGATGAAGGGGGTTGGGGGGTAAATAAACCTCAACCGAAACTAATTTTTATTTGTGTAGATCCGGCAGCTTTTTAAAAGGACTTTCAAAATACAATTAACAAACCGTCCGAGCGTAGCAATTACCTACTCAACAATCCACATATAGCAGTCACCAAGGTGGTTAAGACATGCTTAAATCTCAGTCCGCGTAGCGATGCGCGATACGTAGGCTTTGCCGAGGGTTTAGCGACCCAAATCACGCGGAGGTTCCCTCCGCATGTGTTTGGGTCAAGACAGCGCATCAGCGACCGAAATCGCGCTGAGGTCTCCTCGTGCTAAGCGTTTCGGTCAAGACAAG
>NZ_JBGSPA010000105.1:0-4808 GCF_041738855.1 Chamaesiphon sp.
TTCAACTTGTCTGTACATATTTACCTCTCTTGGTGACTGGGTTTCAACTGATTTTAGCTGATTTCCTTGGATCTGAGTAGCTAAATTAATCGCTGTCACTGCCTCTGAGTCTACATTTTAGCCTTTACTCAGCAAGCCCTATTTATCATGGGTGGTTTGGCAGCATTACGAGTCGGCCCCGCAGCACGGAATTTGTCAGGGGCGAGGGCTGCTAGCGATCGAATTGTGCCAGCTTTGACTAAATCTACTATTGGCAACTAATTTATCATTCATCGTTCTGTTTGAGATGACAGTGACAATCTGGTTTTTCTAATAGAGATGCAATTAAAGCATTTGCCGCCACTGCTGCTAATAATCCACCGCCCATCGAGCCTTGAATGGTGATATACGCTACCCCAGCAGCCATTAGTCGCCGTTTAGCAGCGGGGGCATGACTAAATCCGATCGGCATTCCAATTACCAGCGCAGGTTTAATCTGTCCCCGCTCGAGCGCACTACACACAGCCATCAGTACCGAAGGCGCATAGCCAATAATTAGGATCGAACGAGCTGGAATTTGGTGGAGACGATTTAGCCACTCTTTATCTTGCCAAAATGCTTGCTCCGCTTCTACTACACCCGTGATGTGCGGATCGTCGATCAGCGTCTCAACCTGACAATTTAAATGAGCCAAACGGGTCCGATCGAGTGTAGCAGTCACAGCAGGTATATCGCCCACAATCCGACAGCCATTGCTCAGAGCCTCACGCGCTGCGGCGATCGCATCTCCACTCAGTCGGACAAAATTAACCAAGCTCACATCACCGCAGGCTAGCACCAGTTGAGAGAGCAAGTCTATTTCAATCTCCGATCGACTCGAAAGGTCTGGCAGTAGGTATTGTAGCGATTCCTTGAAAGCTTCGGGGTGACAATCGATCGCTCCATCTAGGTGATGCCAAAGTCCTTCGAGTTCCCCCAGTCGATCTTGACTTTCCACTTCGAGGAGTTTCAACTGCGCGATTGCTTCCGCTTGGACGATTTGACAATCGCCATCTCGCCCTAATATTCCCTCTAACGCCGATGCAGTATGCCGCAGCCGCGCTAATTGTTGAATGACGGACTGGTATTGCTGCTGCAACTGAGCCATCAGGCTGGGACTGAGATCGATGCCCGAATCGCTGGTGAGTAGCTGCTGGATGTGAGACAACTGAAAACCCTGCTGTTTGAGGGCGACAATCCGCTGTAGCTGTTGAATATTTTGGGGGGTATAAAGTCGGTAATTGCCGATGGATCGCTGGGCTGGAGGCAATAAGCCCAATGTGTGATAATGTCGCACCATTCTGGGCGTGATATCTCCGCCCACTGCATCTGTTAGTTCCTTGATTGTTAAATATTGAGCATCCATATTTTACAAATCTAGATTTGTACCTTGACATTAACATCAATGTCAAGGTGTAGGGTATGAAGACGATCTATTTTTGCGATTATGTCTTCCCGTTCCCTGTCTAGATCCCGTTGGCGATTGCTATTTGAAGAACACCCAGATGCGATCGCGGCTGGAGTTTGCGCTGTGCTGGTGTTAATTGGTTGGCTGAGTCTAGATCGCGGGTGGCTGGGCGTTAGTTTGCTCATTCTAACCGCTGCGTATGCGATCGGGGGATATGAAAGCACCCGTGAAGGATTGAATACCCTCTGGCGAGAAAAAGAACTGGATGTGGATTTATTGATGATTGTGGCAGCATTGGGAGCCGCAATTTTAGGATTATGGCGCAAAGAGTACTACTTCATCATCGATGGAGCGATGTTAATCCTAATTTTTGCCATCAGTGGCGTGCTAGAAGGCTACGCGATGAGCCGCACCGAGCGGAGTATTCAGGGGTTGATGAGCCTCACTTCCGATACCGCCCGTAAGCTCGTGGATGGGCAAGAACAAATGGTAGCGGTGGCTGAGTTGCAAATCGGCGATCGCGTCTTGGTGAAGCCAGGGGAATTGGTACCGACGGATGGGATTGTCACGGAGGGGTTTAGCGAACTCAATCAAGCTCCAATTACAGGCGAATCGATGCCTGTTGAAAAAACAGTAGGCGATGAGGTGTTTGCAGGGACGATTAATGGTAACGGTGCGTTGAAACTCCAGATTCACCAACCGCCAGAGAGTAGTCTGATTCAGCGGGTAATTCGGCTGGTAGAACAGGCGCAGACAGAAACTCCACCTTCCCAACAGTTCATCGAACGGTTTGAGCGTGGCTATGCCAAAGCGATCGTGATAATTGGCATGATGTTGAGTACTTTACCCCCATTCCTACTCGGTTGGACTTGGGAAGATACGGTTTATCGCGCTCTAATTTTTCTGGTAGTAGCTTCGCCCTGTGCATTAATGGCAGCAACAATGCCAGCCCTGTTGTCGGGCATCGCCAATGGGGCACGACATGGGATTTTGTTCAAGAATGCCGCGCAGTTAGAAGCGATCGGACAAATTAACGCGATCGCCTTTGACAAGACTGGAACCCTGACGACAGGCAAACCTCAAGTCGTCCGAGTCATGGCGGTTGACAAATCTTCAGACAAATTACTCCAAGTGGCGGCTGCTTTAGAAAGTTTGTCCGAGCATCCGATCGGGGATGCGATCGTTCATGCGGCTCAAAAACAAGGCTGGGAATGGACTGAAGCTGTCAATGTTCGAGCGCAGACTGGACAGGGGATTACGGGAATAGTCGAGGGGAAAATAGCGGTAGTCGGTAACGCCGCCTTTGTTCGATCGCAAGTAGATAGTTGTCCTGATTCTCTGATTGAGCAGAGCCAAAAGTGGGAGGAAGAGGGGAAAACTGTTGTTTGGGTTGCTCATGCCGTTGGCGTAGCCTCTCAGAATGAGAATCGTATCCTCGGAATTATCGCAGTTGCCGATACTGTCAGAGCCACCGCCGCTCGATCGATCGTTCAGTTGAAACGGCTAGGGATCGAGCAAATTGTGATGTTGACAGGCGATAACGAGCGTACTGCTGAGAGTATTGGGTGGGAACTGGGGATCGATCGAGTCTACGCCCAACTGCTACCTGAAGCTAAACTTGGGGTAATTCGTCAACTCCAGCAACAATACCCCTCAGTGGCGATGGTTGGCGATGGGATTAATGATGCTCCCGCTCTGGCTCAGGCATCTGTAGGCATTGCAATGGGAACGGCGGGGAGTGACGTGGCACTAGAAACAGCGGATGTGATATTAATGGCCGATCGGTTGGAAAAACTAGAGTATGCCATTCGGCTCAGTCGTCGCTCTGGGCGGATTGTCAAGCAAAATATTGTGTTTGCCCTCAGTTTTATTGTCATATTGCTAATCGCCAATTTTACTGGCAATATGACCCTACCGTTGGGTGTGCTGGGGCATGAAGGGTCTACTGTGCTAGTGATTTTAAGTGGGTTACGATTGTTGAAAGATTGAACTATTTCTAACTTAATCTATGTTATCGTTTAGACTATCCATCGCGCGATCTCTAACTGGCTGTTTGCGTTTACGATTCCACAAGCGCAGTTTGAACATCTTGGCACCAGTAATAAATAGTACCAACGGCGATAAACCCACAAACACATATAAAATTCTTGTCGGGACACCGCCAAAACTTCCATAGTGTAACGGCGCAAAAGAATTTAGTACCTTTTCCGCACGAGTCGGTTTAAACGCATCTTGAATCTGTAATACCTCACCTGAAAATTGGTCGAATTTAATTTGAGTTTGCCCATACTTTAGCGACTCGCCCAGTTGCTTTTTCCCGATCGTAAGTACACCCTCTTTATCTGATGGTAATACGAGATAAGTAGTAGAACTTTGCGGAAATAAAGCATCAGCTTTTTTGGTAAGTTCCGATATATTTATCGGAGATCGATCTCCAATCGGTCTAGATTTAACTTCGGGTAATATCGGTGTAAATGTCACTGCATGAATAACTGGTGTGGATTGAGCAGAGAAATTCCAACCAAATCCGGTTAGTGATAACACTGTCAAGAAAGCTACAGACAGGATACCAGCAGTTTTATGGATGTCAAAATTGAGCCGCATCGCGCTGGCATTCCATTTGATTTTGAAGCCCAGCCACAGATTTCGCCAACCATTCCAGAGCATCAATCCAGTGATGGAGAGCATAAACATCAAGAAAGCGGCAATACCGACAATTATCGTGCCGACATCGCCAACGAGGAATTGATAATGAAGTTTGAGAATCGTACCAAAGATCGACTTATCCCAAACATAATCACCCATAAAACGGCTGGTATAGGGATTGACGAGGGCTACGGTAGATTCTTTAGTTGGGGTGGTCAACCAAGCCTTATAGGGTCGATCTGGAAGAGTTTCGACCCATGATATTTTCCAGTCGGGGCGGTCTTTGTAATGGTCTTTGACTATCTCGATCGCTCGATCGGATGATATCTTTTCTCCTTGAGGAATTACTGTCCCAAATTGTCGATCGATCCGATAGTTATCCATCTCTGGATAGAAGACCAAAATGGAGCCAGTTAAGCCGACAATAATTAAAATCATTGCGACGGCTAGACCGATGTAACGGTGGGCTTGGAAGGCAATATTGCGGAGTTTGCGGGCGTTCATTCTGGTCTTATATCCTAATTAAAATTTCCAACCAACATTTGCTTGGACTGAAAAAGGTGCGCCTGGATCGACCAATGTTCCAGATCCATAACTAGGGCTTGCTGAAGAAGACTAGAACCCGCGAAGGGAGACGAATTCAATCGATAACGGGAAGAGCGAAGTCCCAGAAAATTAGCTAAGATCGGTCTAAAGCCTAGTCCAAGGTGTTAATACTCATGTACCGACAAGTTGA
>NZ_JBGSPA010000109.1:0-31537 GCF_041738855.1 Chamaesiphon sp.
ACTTGTCGGTACATGAGTATTAACACCTTGGACTAGGCTTTAGACCGATCTTAGCTAATTTTCTGGGACTTCGCTCTTCCCGTTATCGATTGAATTCGTCTCCCTTCGCGGGTTCTAGTCTTCTTCAGCAAGCCCTAATTAATTTTCAGCATTGTTTGGCAAAAGCGAGGGGGAATGCGGAGATCGCCGCATTCCCCCTCGCTTTTCTGATCCTGCTACTCGCTCCTCTTCATAAAATGTACTAGCAACAGTTACACGCTCCTACTTGAAGTCATAAATGCCCCTAATATGTCCGCCGGAAGACATCCTGACGGAGACTAACCAACCGAGGAGTTAAGGGGGGTAGATTAGCTGCGTTATTAAATGCTAAATCGTAGTTCCAGTTCCGAGTTGGTACGCCATAAACTTGATTGCCCCAAGTGCCGCTGACGTTTAGGGGCGTACCCAAACTGATAAATGAACCTCGATAGTTGAGTGTTTGTCCGCCCCAATTTTCATGAAAGCGAGGGTAATTTTCTAAGCCACCATTGTACACAGTCCCATTCGTAACATCTGTTCCTGCTAAAAACGCGACATTCATGCTAGTCGTAGTTGCTGCAACCGCAGTATTAGTATTAATCCCGCATGTCAATCGATCTGTAGTGCTAGTCGGCAAATTACACTGATTAGAGAGGATGTTGAGAGAATCAGCTAAAATAGAAGCAGGTTCTTTAAGTCCGCTACTAGTTGGGACATTGTTAGAAATGTTAAACAGATTTGTAACATTAGGAGCAGTAGGAGGACTATTAGGATTAGGAGTATTGGTTCTGTCGAAATAATTGTAATCACCCTGGAGGTATACTGCTTGGTCGCTGGCGATTGTTAAAGACCCAGGGAGATTGCTACCACCAACGAAGGCAAAACCATAGGGGCTTCTGCCCGCAGCATAAACTGGAGCTTGAGCCACATCAACTGTTGCATGTAATACTAGACCCCCTTCGCTAGTATCGCTGGCAGCTAAACCGAGACACTGAAGAGATTGATTGCGTGGATCTGCTGTAGCTCCATTACAGACGGTTGCATATTTAGAGCCAGCAGCCAGTGGAGCCTGAAGTCGTCTGAACAATACCTCATCTTGAGACGTATCCAAGTTAGCAGCATTCACCACGATGTTATCTCGGTTCCAGAATGCCAAAGATCGGAGGTTGGTCTGTACCATTTGGATATTAGTTCTCACAGTACCAACTCGCTCGCGATTATTGATGAAGCCAGGATAAATCTGAATCGGTGCTGGTAGATAAAAATATCCAGCTTGATTGGCGATTGCTTGGGGCGATGCCGTGAAAGGAGCGAGTTCTGCGGCTGTTGCTCCAGGAAGTGTCGCAGGAGTCAAAACCGTATTTATGTTACTAAAATTAAGTCCTCCATATTTGGCAATTAGTCTTTGCAGTGCGATGGCATTGGCGATATCTGTTGTTGTTGGGGCAGGATTAAAAGTTTGACCACCAGGAGCGAGCAAACGTTCATTGGCATTTAAGGCTCTGACTAATACAGGCTGCCTCAAACTTCGCAACTGGTCATTAGTTAACTGCGAACAGACTAGCTGATTTCGCTCATTCCGATTGTCAGAAATCTGTAAACTGCTAGGACAAGTAGTCGAGTTGGCACCAGCAACTCCAGTTCTGATCGCAGTGACAGTAAGGGGCACCGCATTGCTGGGCTGATATTGAATTCGTAGATCGGCTTTGCCGTAATACGATCCAATTCCGTCAGGTTGTTGAGTGTCCACTTTACCCAGAAATCCAGGCTGAGGAACAGTAAGTGTCCCGATACCTGATACAACTCTAGTTCCAAAGGTTGCTGCCAAATTTGCTGGGGATAGAGCAGATGTGGTTGGTGTGCCTCCATTGGCAGCCAGTAAATTGGTATTCACTACTGGAAGAACTCCTGGGGCACTAGTTGTGACTCTTACTGCGCCGTTAGCATATGTCGAGTTGTCATTTTTTCGCTTGCTGTAAATACTGCCAACACTGGTGACCGATCCAGATATTGTCAGCGTATTACCACTCCCAAGGTATAAGCTGCCATTACTATGTACCGGACCACTCAAAGTCATAGCTGCACCTGGAAGAATTTCTAGATCGCCACCATAAAAAGCTGCAAACTGAAACAGCGGGATTAATCTAGATCTAAAATCCATTTGCAAGACAGTTTTGGCATCATTTTGCCGAACTGGATTGGTGAGGTTGAGTGGGTCTGGTTTGGCGGCGGTGGAGTAGATGGTATAAGTGAACTGCAATGCTTGCAACCCAGCAAAGAGCTGACCAGCAGGAACAGTTATCGCTGGTGGTGCGCCGTTAGTAAAAATTGTTCTATCAGCGACAAATGTATAAGCTTGATAAGTTGTTTGACCCGAACGATCGACTGTTTGATTAGAGCCGCCAAAACTATCGTTATTATTTAAACTTGTGAGCGTGGTAGTATTTTTGGTACTTTGATACTGATAGTTCCGGCATTCAAAATCGTTGGTAGTTGCAGTCGCGGGAGTAGATATTGGTTGGGTATAGCAGTTGGGCATATTTGCCGCTGAAACAAATGTGGCAAGGGTTGCTTGCCCTGGACTTAATCCACTGGGTACATTAAAACCGACAAATTTTTCGCGAATTTCGGACGCGCGGCGATTTAATCCAGACTCAGCTACATAGAAGGTATTGGTACCATCCACATACGCCTTGGTTGACGACTTACTGAGATTGGTGATCGTCGTATATGCAGCAAGCATACTAAACATCGCGATCGAGACGATCGAGACAATCATCATCGCATAACCTTTATCCGATCGCCCATCTTGCCGTGCGATCTGCTGTGCTCGGAGCATGAGGTGGAGGAGAGCGCGATCGGGATTTGGTTTGTTATTCATGGTCGGTTACTCAGAATTTTGAAGATGTAGGGCGAGGAGGATTAAGTAATTTATATATGGTTGACAAATATGTAGGCAGTAGCGATCGAGCACCAGATCGCAGCGCGGACAGAGGCTATGATGGCTTGAACCCGAGCGATCGCGATCGCTCGGACAGTTGTATTTTTATATTGCCCAAAATCCAGGTAAAACCTGTCACCGATCGGGGCGAATCATTTTCACTAACGGTTGATAACACTTGTAGTGAAGATCTTATGTCTGCATCTTAATCGGGAAAACTAGACGAGCGTACGATCGCGATCGCATTTTGATATTGATGTCGATCGCCTTTGACATTACCGCGTACTGACCATTCTGCTGGACGTCGAGATAGCCGCCAAAAAACAATGACCACAGACTGACTATTCGTAGTCAATCCATAGTCAATTTTTGTCTAGATAAAGATCTCAGCTTTTGGCTGAAGTCGCCATAGCCTGATGCGATAAGCTGGCGGACGGATTCGAACCCCCGACCGGCTGATTACAAATCAGCTGCTCTACCAACTGAGCTACGCCAGCACATTTAGATATATTAACATATTTACTTAGATATGTCCATCAAAAATATCGGGAGATTTCAAGTCCGGGGCTTGAGGTTATTTTGAGTTGTCCATCGCGATTTTTGCCGCGCCAACCATTGCTGGCGTTGGCGGTTAGCGGCGAGTTGCTGGAGGTGCTGGAGATACTGGAGCTTGGTTGTCAACTGGCGGACATCGATCGGTTGTTTGCCATACCGCCAAGCCGTATATTGTTGAGAGATTTCCCACACGGCTTTGGCAATTTGGGGATGTGCGGTCAGACCGATATTTTGGGCGTATTCTAGCTGTGTTTGAGCGGGGGAGATCGATCGACCTTGTTTGCTCAAGCTCACTAGCATCGATCGATAGATCCGCTCGATCGGGTGGAGATGGGCGAGTTGCTGCTGTTGGCGGCGACGATACCACCAGTACCAAGCAATTACGCCACCGATCGCGAGGATGAAGACGATCGTTCTCAGTATCACCGGATCGGTCGCCCATTTGGGTAGATCGGGTGATGGGGACGGTGGAGCTGGCTCGATTGCTGGTGGTGCGGATTTTGCAGATGGGATATTTTGAGTGGGTGCAGATGTGGGATTACTGGGAGTAGGTTGAGGGGTGGGTATCGCTTTGGAGCGATCGTCCGCGCCACCGAGTTGTTGGAGTTGCTGCTGGAGCCGATCGCGTTGTTGAGGATCTGGATTGAATAACGGTCGATCGGGTGTCGAGTCCAGACTCAGCCAGCCCCAATTGGCAAAATATACCTCTGTTTGGCTCTGTGCGGTGGCAGGTGGGCGCGGGTACAAATTGGTCTGAGGATCGATTTGGGCGAGGTTGTCGTCGGTTTTGAGGCGGGCAGGCATCCCGATCGAGCGCAGCATCGCGGTGTAAGTTACGGGGAGATCTTGCTTGGTGCCGACTAGTTTACAGGTTTGGGGTGCAGTGTTGCAGGCGGCGGTAAATTGCTGGATGAATTTGGGATCGATCGGGGGTAGCTCGGTGGGATTGGCTGGCTGGGAGTCTTCTTGATAGTGCTGCTTGAGATAATCAGCTAAATATGCAGCTCGATCGAAATCGGTAGTAAGGGATTGCGGGGAGGTTGCTAAGATCTGCTGGGTGGTTTGTTGGAGTTGACTAGCTAGTTCGGGCGGTAGTTGGAGATTGTCTTGTTTGATGCTATCAGGGTAATTGCTATTACCAGGTTGTCCCAATAATTTACTCGCCATTTCCCGCACAGTGGGGGCAGGGGTGCTGGGTGTTGGTGGTGGTGCTGATTTCGGTAGGGGCGATTTTTGGGCGAGGGTTTGGAGCCGATTTAATCGAGCTGAATCCGCGAGATCGGGTAGGCGGAAGTTGGGTAAAAATACTGACAGCATCAGCCCTAAAATGAGCGAGAGCACGGCTAACTGACTCAGATATCGCCAGGGTAAATCTCGCTCCGATCGCGCTCCTGGCGGCGATAACGGCGCAATCCCGATCGGCTGGAGTGCCAATCGCGATCGATAGTCGAGCATCAATGTCGGTAGTGCGATCGCCATAAAGCCACACAATGAAATTAGCAAGTTGAGATCGTGGCTCAATCCAGCCGCTACAGCCATCAGCAAGCCACTGGATAACATGCAATAACCCAATGAGCGGCGGTTGTAGAGATGAAAGCTCAACCCCATCTGGAGCGAGACTAGAAGCATGCCCAGAGCCAATTCCAACGTTCCAGACACTTTGGTAGCAGGGGTGAGGAGATCGATCGCCACCTGCATCTGGGCGAATAAAATGGGGACTAAACCACCAAAGAGGATCGCCAGACTCCCGATCGATACTAAGATATTTAGCCCATGTCTGGCATGATGACGGCGGTGCCAACTCCAGCAGTTGCCGAGTAGTGCGAACGGAATTCCTACCCGACTATAATGAGTACCCGCAGCTAGATCCACACTGATGACACTGAGTGCGAACATCCCCAAAACGAGGCTGCGAAACAGCAGCGACTCTTCAGTTTGGGAGGGGGGAACAGTGAAATTTGGCAATACTTGAGTTGCTGGCTCTACTACTGGCGGAGGTTCGACAGGTGTTACAAAATCTAAGTTGACTTGGGGCAACCGCTCCCACTTTGGTTCAGCCGCCACTGGCGTCACAACTGGCTCGACAGGCGTTGATGCCCGTGGATAGCCCAGCGCAAAAGCTTCGCGGTGCAATGAAGGGGGTGCATCATATAGCCCCCGAATCACTGAAGCCAGCCAGCAGAACATCGAAATCAGGAAAATGAAAATGATAATTAGACCGATCATCTTAGCAATACTAGAGCTAACCGCTCACCGCAAGTCAAGTCAGCCCACTTAATATGCCCAAATTTGGCGATCGACATTCATCAGCACATGCGGATTGAGATCGATCGTAGAGCAAATTGTAGGGTGGGCACTACTTACCAGTTAGGTTTCAGGCATTATCAATTTGAAAAATAAGTACCAGCAAATTGTGGGGTGGGCACTGCCCACCAGTTAGGTTTCAGGCATTACCAATCTGACACACAAGCGGCTAGATATAAATATCTGTTAGATATAAATTGCGTAAATTTTAGCTGGTGGGCACTGCCCACCCTACTGGCTCGACACGACTAAAACTGTGGGCATTCAGAATCCTGAAAAATACAACCAGTAATATTTGAAGCGATCGCGTTACCCACAGTTTTAGTCGTGTCGAGCCACTACGCAACTAGCGACGATTTCAATCGTTGTATTGTCGCCCAATTCAACAGCCACCACTCGATCAAATTCCCGCAAACCATTCATATCCCAAATCTTCCCAGTAGCCGCGTTTTGGTAACAATCGATCGGTAACAATCAATTCTGTCACCCATTTACTCTGCTTATAACCCAATTTAATCGGTGCTGCCAATCGTAAGGGGGCACCATTTTCTTTAGGTAAATCTCGACCATTCATTTGATAGGCTAACAAGGTTTGGGGATGAACTACCGATGCCAAATCCCAGCTTTCATAGTAACCATCTGCGGATTTAAAATATACATACTTCGCGTCAGCTTGTGGTTGTGCTAATGTCAATAAATCTCGCACTCTCACTCCGCCCCACTGGACGATCGCCGCCCAGCCTTCAACACATACTTGACGAATTACCATTGATGTGAGTGGCATTTGCTGAATATCTGCCAGCTTGAGACTGAGCGGATTGGCTATCGATCCAGTGATATTTAATCTAAAGTTGACGAGATCGATCGCTGGTGTCCCCCGAAAACTATTGACAATTAATTTGTCGGGTTCGATCGCTGCGATTGGAAATTCTGGTGTTGGTTTTGATGATAATATTAATGACTCAAATGCCTCATTGACAGGCATCGAAATCCGACCGATCGGATCGTAAAGCAATGTCCCTGCAACATTTACCATCAAGCCTGCTCCCGCCCATTGCAATAGCTGGCGGCGAGAAATGCGATTAGATTCGATCATAGGTGTTAGGCTTTAGGCTTTAGGTTTTAGGTATAATTGTAGGCTATGCTAATAACGACCAAACTGTAGGGTGGGCATTGCCCAAGAGCTAATTTTAACTAAGTAGGTAGATACAATTATTATCAGATAAATAATGTCCTAAATTGAGCTGGTGGGCAGTGCCCACCCTACACTACTGCCTACTTCCAAACTAATCATAAATTGCTACTTTTCAACCGCAAAAATGCTATAGCAATTCTACCCTCACCAATCCCCAACGCCAAACTAGAATGAGCGAGTGTAAATAACAAAACGAGTGGCACAGTCATAAAATGCGCCGTACGTAACGTCTGCCAATCACCAAATAAACTAGCCAACCAATAAAATTGAACGGGTTGATACATTGATAAACCCGTCGCGATCGCTAGTAATAAAATCGGAATAATGCTGGTATAAACTAGCCGATGCCAAGCATATTGGCGGCGTTTGGGATTGCTGCTAGCTTGCAGAGCCTTGACATCTTTATCAGTGACAAATCGATCGCGCCATCTTTTTGTCCAGAAGACATAAATCCCATATCCTAACAGATTTAAACCATAAATCCACATCAATGCAAAATGCCAATTGCGCCCGCCAGCTAGCCAGCCACCCATCGTCACCACCCAGGGAATATGAATCCCCTCACGTCCGCCAAAGACGGGATTGGCATTATAAATTTGCAATCCACTGGCAATCATCCCGAAGAGACTAATGATATTTACCCAGTGAAACAATCTGGCGATTGCTGGTTGTCGTCGAGGTAATTTTCCAGTCGTCAGTGGTACAGTCTCTTGCTTCAACAATTCCATCTTATTCTCATCAAGTCTGCTTTAATTGTAGATGCAATGCTCAGGGATCTGATTTAGAGTCGCTATCATCGAGATGCTCGATCGCTTCTACCCCATCTGAGCAGGAGCGAATTAGTCACGACACTTACCGAACTCAGTGCCATCATCGCTCCAGCGGCTGAGGGACTGAGCATCGCGCCCCAACCGTACCAGTAGAGGACTCCAGCGGCTGCTGGGATGCCGAGGAGGTTGTAAATCGCTGCCCAGAATAGGTTCTGGCGAATCTTAGTTAAAGTCGATCGCGATAACTCGATCGCACAAACGACATCTAGTAAGCGATCGCGCATCAAAATAATATCAGCAACCTCGATCGCCACATCGGTACCAGCATTCATCGCAATTCCCAGATCGGCTTGAGCCAGAGCTGGCGCATCATTGATGCCATCCCCGATCATTGCGACTTTGTGGGGGTTAGCTGAATCTGTGGGATTGGTTTGCAATGCCTGGATCGTGCGCGCTTTATCTTGGGGGAAAACTTCGGCATAGATATCAGCAATCCCCAACTCTTGAGCGATGAGATCGGCAACTGGTTTGCGGTCGCCTGTGAGTAATACTACTCGTAACCCCAGATTCTGCAATTGTTTGACAGTCTCGATCGCATCAGCCCGCAATTTATCGGTGACGCCAATCAGACCGATTGTAGTAGTTGCGGGTAAGATATCTACGGAATCGATCGCTACATACATCACAGTTTTACCCGCCACTGTCAACGTCTGGGCAACCGCCTGTAAATCCGCACCGATGTCAATTTTGCAGGTAGTGAGCCAGTTGTGATTGCCGACAATTACCCGATACTTGCCAGATCCGTTCGCGTAGCGTCCGCTCTGCGGAATCGCACCCGCATCCAGAGCGGCGGTAAATAATACCTCCGCCTCAACTCCCAAGCCAGCCTCAGTCCGCGTAGTCAGCACGAGCGGTAGATTCAAACTCAGTCGGGCGGCTTCTTGTTGAATTGCCACTGCCAGCGGATGATTGGTGACGCTTTCCGCCGCTGCTGCCAGTTGGAGTAATTCTCTCGATGAGATGGCATCAGTCGTAAAAATATCTGTAACCTGCGGCTTGCCCTGAGTCAACGTCCCCGTCTTGTCAAATACCACCGTATCTAACTGATGTACTGCTTCCAATACATCCCCACCCTTAATCAATAATCCAGACTCCGCACCAATCCCCGTCCCTACCAGAATCGCCGTCGGCGTGGCTAAACCCAACGCACAGGGACACGCTACCACCATCACCGCGATCGCAGCTTTGAGCGGCGTGAGGCTAGAAGCTAGCGGCTCTAAATGGGGATTGTGGATGCCGATAAAGTACCAAAATAAGCAAGTGAGAATGGCGATCGCCAACACGCCATAAGTAAAATACCCCGCCACTGTATCAGCTAATTTCTGCACTGGAGCCTTACGAGTTTGGGCTGCTTCTACCAGCGCGATAATTTGCGCCAGCGTCGTATCATCGCCCGTGCGGGTGACTTCGATCGAGATCGCACTTGATTGATTGACAGTCCCCGCGATCGCCACATCACCCAATTGCTTGAACACAGGGATCGATTCACCCGTAATCATCGACTCATCGATCGTCGTCTGACCCCAGCGAATCAGCCCGTCAGTAGGGATCTTTTCGCCTGGGAGTACCCGCAAATATTCGCCGACTTTGACCTGTTCTACGGGGATTTCGACGGCTTGGGGACGATCTGGATCGGCACTAACCAATCTGGCAACTATCGGCTGGAGTGAGAGCAATCGATCGAATGCCGTCGCCGCCCGATGTTTCGCCTGTTGTTCCAATGTCCGCCCCAAGGTGATAAACCCAATAATCATCACGGGTTCTTCAAAAAAGCACTCCCAGCCCAGACTTGGCAACAGCAACGCCACCACACTCGCCGTGTAAGAAGTAACAATCCCCAACCCCACGAGGGTATTCATATTGGGATTGCCATACCACAGGCTCCGCCACCCATCCACCAGGATCGCTCTCCCTGGAAAAGCGATCGCAATTGTCGCTAAACCCCAATGCCACCAGAAGTTATTGAGCGCAAAATAATTGTGCTGATGTAAGTGCGTATTCGGCTGTGTCAGATGTCCGATCGCGGATAGTCCGAGTAAAATACCAGCAGTAATCAACTGCCATAATAATTGTTTGGACTCTTGGGCGTACTTGTCTTGTCGTTGCTGGAGTCGCTGCGATCGATCGCCACCATCTGTGACGATGCGGGGTTGAGCGGGAAAACCACTAGCCGTCAATTTATCAGCCAGCTCAACGGGTGTAGATGTCTCTGGAACGAGTGAGATCGCTGCTACACCAGTTAAGAGATTGACACAAGCAGCATTTACCCCTGGTTGGGCAAGTAATTGTTTTTCGACGGCACTGACGCACCCAGCACATTTCATCCCCGCCACATCGAGGACGATCGTGGTTGTGGGTATTTCGGCGATCGTAACTGGAGTTGAAGTGCTTTTGAGCATACTCAGAGTGAGAGGATAGAGCGACAAGATTGGGACATGTGACTGTTTCAGCGTAACGCACCGAGCAAATCCCAGCAAATATAGTAGTCGCCCCAGCGGTTAGGACATTTCGCTAGATCCCCGACTTCTTCAAGAAGTCGAGGATCTGTCCCCGCGAAGTATCAACTCATCAAATTTGCTAACTTATAAACAATTCTCGCTCCAACATTGCCATCCCACTCAGCATTTCCCACCTCACAGACATCAAACCCAATAATCTCACGACCACTCTTCATCACCTCACGACACAAGCAAAAAGCTTGCTCTAACTCCAATCCACCAGGAACCGGAGTGCCTGTTTCGGGGCAAAGTTTGGGATCGAGTCCATCGACATCGAAACTGATATAAACTTGTTGGGGCAAATGCGCGATCGCTTCTTGACAAATACTCAACCAATTACTACCCGCATATAGCTGTTGCTTGATGAGCGCATCGTAATAAGCAACTACTCTACCTTGAGAGCGATCGATCTCATTAATTTCTACTTCCGATACATCCCGAATTCCCACCTGAACTAGTTTAGAGATCTGGGGAATTTTGAGAGCATTGAACATAATCGATGCGTGGGAAAACTCAAAGCCCTCATAAGCATCGCGTAAGTCCGAATGTGCGTCGATGTGCAAAATCCCAAAATCGGGATAACGCTGTGCTAGTGCCTGCATGTAGCCCAATGGCACACTATGATCGCCACCAATTACGCCAACTTTTTTGCCAGCCTGCATCGCTGCTTGAGTGCGATCGCACAACCAGCGATTGAGATCTGCACCAGCTCGATCGATCTCTGCTAACATACCTGTTAGATCTGGGTCGGCACTCAGAGATAGTCCTTGCTCCAATCGATCGATAATTAAGGCTGCTTGCTGGCGATAATAATTATTTTTCGCAACTAGATCCGCGTCGATAGGGGGCATATATATCCCCCGCTTCCAGCCATGCGGACGATCGAAATCATACAGATCCAACTGTGGCGAAGCGGCGAGGATCTGTTGTGGTGCTGAGGCGGTACCTGGGCGATAAGAAACGGTTACTTCCCAAGGCACACCAAAGATGATGAGCTGTGCCGCATCGTAATCGAATGGCAATCCAAATAAATTACCATTGACTTTACCGACATCATTGGGATCGTAATTGGCGAGGTTATGCAAGCGGTTGTTAGACATGGACAATCTCGATCGAGCTAAGGAGTTTAGAATCGATCGTCCAAAACTGGGAATACTGGTATCGATGCAGCACCGACGATCGTTGTCTCTCCATTATATTTTAACTATCCTGGCGAGGACGACCGCTCGATCGCGAGATTGCCGTCACTATATTGGCGTAGGATCGCCCCTGTCGATCTCCGCTCCTCGCTACCAGCGAGTATCGAGCTATCGCTTGATGTAGATTTAACTCGATTTAAAAGATGCAGGGGTGTAACTAGAGTTATACCCCTGCATCATAAATTGTGAAAGTAGAATAGCGATCGCATTAATTATCTAGTTATTAAGAACAACTGTTTTGCTCATATTGTCACGGCAAGTAAAAGTTGGTGTGCTATCAGTTACAGTTGAACCATATTTGTCACCGCCAATTCGATGACGGTAAGTAACTCGGATCTGAGTTGAATCGTCATTGACTTTTTCCAGGTCGCGATTTGCAATAGGAAAGGACTGACCGCGTTCTAGGTTTTGCTTTCCATCAACACCAAATACTCCAGTTTCAGTCCGATATTGACCTTTGTCGAAATCATAGTATTCCAACTTGGTAATTTTGATTTCATCGGGGGTAGAATTTGTGAGGGTAATATCAACATTGTTACAAGTGTCTGATGCGAGTGCCGCTGGTGGCATCCAGGCACTGAAAGCGACAACCAAGAGGGCAGGAAGTAAGAAAAGAGATGTTTTCATGGTATCTGCTTGAGGAAGTTATGTGATGGTTGAGATAACCACTTAGGTTAAGTGTCTTCTAAGTAGGTGTTGTTATTAGTACGGGCTAGTGAGGTGCTTGGATCGAAATTCTCAAACTTTTTTGTGAAATTCCTGAACTAGAGTGCTAGCATCATTTTGACTTGGTTAATCCCAGCTATTGCCCCAGTCGTGGATGTGTTTGCCAAGTTTATTGACAGCATTTTATAAAAAAATAAAGTAAAATTAATCTAAATAGTAAATTATTATCGATCTAGTTGAGAGAAAAATAATCACAGCAAATGAGCTGTCATAGATCGATATCCAAACTGCGGTAAAATGCGTTGAGCTAAGTGTATCCATTTGGTAGTAAACGATCTTTTACACCGATGCAGCTATGAAAAACTCACCTGATGCCGAACTAGTTCGCGACCTGCGAATCGGTCAGCATCAAGCTTTAACTGTTCTGTACGATCGATATGCTGGTTTGGTTTACAGTATTGCTTACCAAATCTTGCAAAATACTCAAGAAGCAGAAGATCTGACTCAAGACATTTTTTTAACATTTTGGCAAAATAATAGCTTTAATCCAGATCGCGGATCTGTCAGTAGCTTTTTGGGACTACTCACTAGATCGAGAGCGATCGACAAAATTCGGAAACGGACGACGGCTAATAGTTTTTTGGAGCGGTGGCAGAAAACGATTACGGAGGAATCTACAACTCCTTCGCCGTTGGAACAAGCGACTACTACCGAAATTCAAACTAGTATTCGTCAAGCGATGCAATCATTACCAGAGCTACAGCGTCAAATCCTCAGTATGAATTACTACCAGGGTTTGAGTCACAATCAAATCGCTGAAGCTCTTGCGCTCACGCCTGGAGTAGTCAAAAGTCGTCTTCGGCAAGCATTGGTTCAACTCAAGACCCAGTTGGCTGGTATGAACAACTTAGAATAAATTAACTATGATAGATTCCGCCCTTTCTGACGAGACAAAAGCACTAGCCGCTGGATATGTACTAGATGAATTAGAACTATCCGAAGTGGCAGTTTTCGAGCAAATGATGTTGGCAGATGCAACTCTGCGACAAGAAGTAAGAGAGCTCCAGATGGTCTTGGGTGGTCTGAATCTCGATGTACCACAGCTACAACCACCACCACATCTGCGGGCTAAAGTCCTGCAATTGGCGGACACCAATCGTGAACTGGCGGCAGAGCCACCAAAAAAAATCAATTGGAGTAGGGTCATCTCGATCTCTGCCCTCGTCGCGGTAACAACTCTAGCGATCGATAATTTCCGACTCCGACAAGATCTCAGTTTTGCTCGACAACAGACGCCGGAAAGGGTTGCCAACTTGTTGCAACGCCCTAATAGTAAATTAGTTGCTCTAACAGCTCAGACGAGTCGAACATCTGGTGGCACAGTCTTATTTACGCCTGGAAAATGGCAGGAAGTATTGATATCCGTTAAAAATCTACCACCCCTATCAGCCAATCAAGTTTATCGATTGTGGTTGACTCTAAATAATCAGCAGATTATTTATTGTGGTGACTTTCGGACAGATGGACGAGGAAATGCTTCCCAACCGCTTAATCCCCCCCAATCACCACCCGTCGGCACCAAAGCTACTGGTCTGTTTGTCACGGTGGATCTGGAAGATGCCCCAGTATCACCCACTGGCACCCGCGTTGTATCTGGGGAAATCTAGCATCTTTAGCCCAATTTACTTGCTAGTACCCAAATTCACCGATCGATCTGATTTCATCCCACCAATTTTAGTCACTCACGATGCTAGTTTGGATATATTGGTGCAAGCTGTGAGTTAGCTAACTTGTGCCATAATCCGCAGTTGGCGGAGCGAGCGAATACAAGCGGGACAGTCACAGCCGAATACTGCAACTGCACCATCACTTTCTTCGTCGCTAAAGTTGACGAAAGCATCAGGGTTGCTGGCTTCAGCCTGTGCTCTGGCAATGAGTGTCGATCTGGATGTATTGCTAGCTATTTGATTAGATTTGACGCATACGAGTCGAGCATGAGTGTTGACACAAAATTTATCGCCAGCTTTCGGGTTGGGATCGCTAGCTAGTGCTGGTTGAGTCGCTGTGACTAGCGGGAGGATCGTACTGAGGACAGTAGGTGCAGATAAAAATAGCAATAAAAATCTTTTCATAAATTAATTAATCTTAAAATTTAAAGATCCATAAGCTTGCACACTAACCGATCGAGAGGAGTCTCGTCAACTTCCGTCCCCGATGGCGAACCTGCTGATGAGATGTCCTAACGTATCTACATCCAGAGCTGCTAAGCAATCCTAACTAGGAACATAGGATGTGTAGGGTGTGTTAGCGCAGCGATTCGCGCTCCTCGGGGAACCCGAGGGTTTAGCGGATGCGCTCCGGTCGGGTTCCAAAGGCGATGGAAGCGCACCAAGCAGCGAATCAAGACAGCGTAACGCACCAATGTCTACTAATGCGAGGAATCTCATTTAGGAGCGTTATCAAGTTGACTCGACTGATTCTACTTAATGTTCCCATCGATCGCCTCACTAGTAATCTACCGATCGTGCCTGTGTGGTGCGTTACGCTACGCTAACACACCCTACGAGTCGGGGAGTGTCAATTTGAAGTAATTTACTTAAACCGTTGCCACTGAGTCGGTGGTGGTGTCAAAAACTCATACGCTCCCGCCGCTGTCGCAGTTGCTGTCAGGACGATATCAAATGATAGAGATACTCGTAGCTCCTCTGTCTCATTCATCGTTACGGCGTGACGCTGCTTGGCGGGAAACATTAGTAGTCGCCCTTCTACGGGTAGATAGGCAGTTTGAAGCTGATTGAGATAGTTATCTGGTTCGATAATATCTGTATTCTCACTTCCCAAACCTGGACTTACCTCATTGACACGCGCATCATCAAAGAACACCAATCGCCCTGGATCGTAAGTCCCCTCCGCAGGTACTTTGATATAGTAGACAGCACTAATGTGTGCGGTATTGTGACTATGAGAACCGATTTCTTGTTCTGTCCGTGAGACGATCGGCCATGCGCGTTGAAGATACAGATCTACCTTACTCAGATCTACCCCCAGCTCTAGTAAATAGATCGCTGTATGCCGCTCTACTTGCTCTACAACCCACGCAAAAGCTGGATTGGTATGAATTTGCTCTACGCCGTGTAGATCGCCCGTCCAAGCCATCTCTGGGTAGTTACGGCGTTCGGCACCATCGCGCTCTAGTTGCAATACTGCTGCTAGCAATGCCTGTTGATGTGTGGGCGCATCTGGCAGATCTTCATAGTAAATGGCGAGTGGAAACCAAGTCTCGATCGGCATAAAAGTATTTTTGATGATATTCATAGTTCACCGATGCTCCAGGGGAGAGGCTACACCAACGAGTGTAGCAACTAGGCGACCGCAATCGGCACTCTCATCTAAAATAAAGCTATGAAAATTCGATCGTTTTAATCTCGATCGGTAGTGCTATCCTTGCCGATCGATCGAAATTAAGTCTAACTTTATTTAGGAAAAAACTAGATGTTAAAGTATGAGCTTGGCTGTGTATTAAACTACATCGTTAGCGAACCAAGCACGTTGATTTTTAATATTGGTGTTGTCAGCAATGACTATCAGACAATCGTCACCGAAGAGCTACATCATGATGTGGGCATCAAGATTGAGGAATATGTGACTCAGCCCGATCGCAATCGCTGCTTTCGGCTCAATGTATCACCTGGAGCTGTCCAAATTTCCTACCGAGCGATCGTCGAATTAACCCACTATCAGGCAGATCCGATCGGTATTTACGAAGTATTGCCAGCCGATTTACCACTCGATATTTTGCCCTATCTTTATCCGAGTCGTTATTGTCAGTCCGATCGATTATTGCGGCTTGCTGAGTCAGAATTTGGCGATTTGGTACCTGGTTATGCGCGAGTGACAGCGATTTGCAACTGGATTTACGACCGCATCTTATATCGATCTGGGAGTAGTGATGCTGGTATTTCTGCTTGTGACACAGTATTAGAACGAGTCGGCGTCTGTCGTGATTTTGCCCATTTAGGGATTGCCTTTTGTCGTGCATCAAATATTCCTGCTCGGTTTGTTTCTGGCTATGCTTATGGTTTAAATCCCCCCGATTTTCATGCCTGGTTTGAGGCGTATTTGGGCGATCGATGGTACACATTCGATCCTACTCGCCTGTCACCCCAAACTGGGCTGGTTCGTGTCGGTACGGGTAGAGATGCCGCTGATGTCTCTTTTGCCAATATTTTTGGTGCTGTGCAAATGAGTCAAATGCAGCTATTTATGAACTATTTACCAGATGTTCAAAGTAGTGTGACGCAGATGCCGCTACCCACTACTGAGGCAATTTCGATCGCTTAGATCGGATCGAGTAGAGGGTAAGGGGGTAGAGTGGGAACTGTCTTGACTCGCTCAATCTGGGGGAAACCTCCAGAGCGCGAGTCGCTGCCTACCAACTAGGTTTCAGGTAAGATTTATCTGAGCAATAATTGCACGCAACCACTTATTTCTCCCTCCCCTCCTACCCGAGACATCGACGCACACTAATCACCATCCACGCTAGATATCGATTTTTCGTATCTCAACATACAGCTAAATCTGGGCGATCGCGTCTCAATAGAATAAGCGTAGTTGTGCGGCAAAGTAAATTGAGATTGTCTGAATCTGGATTTGACACGATCGATGGTGCCAAGCTGCTGGTGGATTTGCAGCAGGTGAAGGCGATCGTCAATAGTTGTAGCGGTTGCCTGGAGCCAGCGGAGATCGCGCACACTGTTACCGTTGGCTTGGTGGAGAGGTTTGGCTGTGTCTTTGCCCGCATTTGGTTGATGGAACCCGATCGGACTGCGCTCAAATTGGTAGCATCTTCAGGATTGTACGATCGCATTGATGGCTTCTTTGCCAGGGTACCTGTAGGTGCTTTCAAAGTTGGCAAAATCGCTCAAAATCAGATTCCGTTTCTCAGCAATCAATTAGCCGCCGAAACCTGGGTACTCGATCGCGAGTGGGCGATCTCTCATGGTATTCGTGGATTTGCGGGGTATCCACTGATTGTCAATGGTGATTCGATCGGGGTATTGGCAGTATTCAGTCAAGCCGAGATGTTGCCCGAATTTTTGGAGATCCTCCAAAGCCTCTGTACTGCCACGACGATCGGTTTAGCCGCCGCATTACGTCATCAACAAGAGAAACTCACCTGGCGATCGGCAACTGCCCCTGCACCCGCCCACAGCCCACTTTCCGAGCAGATTGCGACGATCTTGAAGCCTACCCAGTTGGCTCTAGTCGGCACTGAGCGATCGCTACCGCTCCCACTCCAACACCTCATGCTCACAGTGACTGAAGTCTTGAGCCAGTTGCCCTGTACCCATGCGCGGCTGACATATCTGCACACAGAGGATCGGAGTCAACGACTGACTCTCGCCGCGACTATTGCTAGCAATCTCGCCGACTCTACTATTTCCACAGCCTTTGACAGTATCCAATCGGCGGCGATCTCTGTAGGGAGCAGCCTGGAGATTCAACCCCATACCAATAGCAATTTGCTCCGAGTGCTATTGACAGTTGTTGCCGCGCATCGACACTCAGAGCTACGAGTAAATCTACGTTGTCGCTCTTCAGTCTTGCAAATAGCCTTCGCCCAGATTCTCGAGTTAGCGGGATTATCGATCGCTACTGTCATCGATCGAGACTTAGCACTTATCACCGACGATCGATCTCTAGCTGAGACGGCTCCATATCTGCTCTGGATTGCCACCGATCTTCAAATTCCCCAGCAGGCACGCGCCAAAATCGATCTAGCTATTACGCCGAGCCAATTGCAATCGGCTGTAGCCACAGTGCTGCGGGGAGAATATTGGGGGATCTCAGCGACTCCAGCACCAACAGCCATCCAACTCTCAGCGCGAGAACGAGAAATCCTCAACCTGTTGACAAAAGGGTTTCGCGATCGAGATATTGCGACTCAGCTAATTGTCAGTGAAAGTACCATCAAGTTCCACATCAATAATATCCTTACCAAGCTGCAAGCCAAAACTCGTCTTCAAGCACTATATCAAGTGATGCTTAAAGGGTTAATCTACTAAGATTTACCAAATTCGCGCGGGACAGATACCCGACTTATTCAAGAAGTCGGGTATCTAATGCTAATTAATCTAATCTGAGCGACACCAAGCAGCTAATGCATCATTAAAAGTTCTGCTGGGACACATCGATCGATAAGCCTTCTCCTTGTCAGGATGATAGTAACCACCAAGATCGATCGCTTTACCTTGCGAACTATTTAACTCAGCGACAATCTCGGTTTCATGCTCTGCCAATTGTTGTGCTAACTTCTCAAACTTTGCCTTTAGTAACAGATTTTTATGCTGCGATGCCAACTCTTGCGCCCAATACATTGCCAGATAAAAATGGCTGCCGCGATTGTCCAATTCTGATACTTTAGAGGAAGGAGATTTACCACGATCTAAATACTGCTCATTAGCGCGATCGAGTGTTTCGGCCAAAATCAACGCATCGGGATTATTCGTCTTTTGTCCCACATCTTCCAATGCTACTGCCAGAGCTAAAAATTCACCCAAAGAATCCCAGCGCAGATGTCCCTCGGTGAGAAATTGTTGGACGTGTTTGGGTGCCGAACCACCCGCGCCTGTCTCAAATAAACCACCACCAGCTAGTAAAGGCACAATCGATAACATCTTGGAACTCGTCCCCAATTCTAGAATTGGGAATAAATCGGTGAGATAGTCCCGCAGCACATTTCCCGTTACCGAAATCACATTTTCACCCGCTTTAATGCGATCGCAAGTAAATCGCATCGCCGTTACAGGTGACATGATTTGAATATCTAATCCCGTCGTGTCATGGTTGGACAAATATTGATTCACCTTGGCAATGATCTTGGCATCATGAGCGCGATTTTCATCCAACCAGAAAATCGTCGGACAACCTGTCGCTTTCGCCCGATTTACCGCCAGCTTCACCCAATCTTGAATCGGTAAATCCTTTGTCTGACACATCCGCCAGATATCGCCCTTTGCTACCGGATGCTCCATTAACGTCGCTCCAATGGCACTGAGAACGCGCACTACTCCGTCAGTATGGATTTCAAAGGTTTTATCATGAGAACCATATTCCTCGGCTTTCTGAGCCATCAAGCCCACATTGGCGACATTTCCCATCGTAGTAACATCAAATGCGCCATGCTCCTGACAAAACTTGATACATTCCTGATAGATCGTCGCATAACAGCGATCGGGTATCATCGCCTTGGTATCATGAGCTTGCCCATCCGCACCCCACATCTGCCCCGAAGTCCGAATTGCCGCCGCCATCGACGCATCGATAATCACATCGCTAGGTACGTGAAGATTGGTAATCCCCTTGTCGGAATTGACCATCGCTAGGGGTGGACGATCGCGGTAAACTGCTTGAATGTCCGACTCGATCGCATCTCGTTCCGATTCTGGTAAGGTTTGAATCTTGGCATACACATCGCCGATGCCATTATTGGGATTCACACCCAATCGCTCGAAAGTATCAGCATATTTAACAAATACATCCCGATAATAAACCGTGACAGCGTGCCCAAATAAAATCGGATCGGACACCTTCATCATTGTCGCCTTCACATGCAGCGAGAGCAAAATATTTCCCGCCTTCGCCGCCGCGATTTCTCGATCGTAAAAAGCCCGTAACGCCTTGACACTCATCACCGCCGCATCGATGACTTCCCCCGTCGTCATACTCGTCTTTTCCTTTAGCACCGTTACCGTACCATCCAACCCGACTAGCTCGATTTTTACCGCACCCGCATCATCAATAATTACCGACTGCTCACTCCCATAGAAATCCCCACTCTCCATGTGAGCGACGTGAGTCTGCGAATCAGCCTTCCATGCACCGACTCGATGCGGATTCTTTTGGGCATATTTTTTCACCGCCGCCGCCACCCGCCTGTCAGAATTGCCCTCCCGCAATACCGGATTCACCGCACTTCCCAATACCTTCCCGTACCGCGCCTTAATCGCCGCCTCTGCTTCATTCTGTGGTGTAGCTGGATAGTCGGGAAGATCGTACCCCTGTGCCTGCAATTCCACAATCGCCGCCATCAATTGGGGGATAGAAGCACTGATATTCGGCAGTTTGATAATGTTCGCTTCAGGTGTTTTCGCCAACTCGCCCAAGAGTGAAAGAGCATCGGGCTGTTGTTGCGCTGTTGTCAACCTGTCGGAAAAAGCCGCTATAATTCGTCCAGCCAGGGAAATATCACTAGTCTCGATCGCTACATTAGCAGCTTTGGTAAATGCTTGGACGATCGGCAAGAATGAATAAGTTGCCAAAGCCGGAGCTTCATCGGTAAAGGTGTAGACGATTTTTGAGGATTGGGCTGTCATAGATCTTCCTTGTATGGTGCGGGGGCGTGATGAAGCGGCTATAGACCATCATTTTGACATCTCTAGGGGATCTGATGGTAGCGCAGTTGGCAAAATCTGGATCTTGTAAGAGGGTTGGGGAGGAGCGATAGCTGACTGTTTAATACTTTAGGTCGTAACTCATCGATTATGGTTGGGTATTCTAGTAGCAGATAGAAAAACTTTAACCCAGATCTAGATGTCTCAAATACATAGTGAAAAGCCAGAAGATAGCTGAGATCTCGAACAGGTTATCTATCAATACGGTTCGGTTAGCTAGTTAGGTAGCGGTTGAAACCGCCGCTGGTGATGCAAAGTCCGCCTTCGCGGACTGACAATATCTAAGAAAATGGACTTAACCGAAACGTATTGGGTTATCTATGATATAGTCGAATATCAAAATGATAGAGATTTTGAGAGATTATATGAATTATTATTAGATAGACAATTATTCTTGCCGATTACGCCAGAGTCTACAAAATCGATACCTATTAACTTTAAGTTAGAAGCTGAATTCATTAACAATTATTTGTTTTAGCTTAAATTCTATAAAAAAGAAATGTCTGGAGAGTACTATGTAGCTGCATTCACAACAAATTCATCACCACAGCTTATTGATAAAAAGTATGTAAGGATCGATTGGCTCAATTTTCTAAGCATGGTTTTAAAGATAGAAGATATATCTGGCTTTTCATTACAAGGGCAGCAGTCCTGGCTGGCTCTTGGTAAGGATGAAATTCGTTATATTCTCAATAATTACAAGCCATCTACTAATAAATATGAAGATATTGTATTTAAAGCTGGTAGGATTTACTCATGTAAAAGTGGCGAGCAAGGATTCTCAATTTTGAAAGTGTTAGTTGTTGAATGCGATGACCCAACAAACATAAGAGATTTATGATAAAAAGTAGAAGATCTATGGTGCGTTACCCTTACGGGACAACACACCCTACAAGCTAATTCATAAAAGTAGGGTGTGTCACTGCGAAGCATGACGCACCGTTTCAATTAACTAAATATTATGGTGCAAAGTTAGAAATCGATGTTTGTATTTCTGAATCGAGAATCGCACGGAAAGAACGTACTTTATGGCAGCGTCGGTTCTGGGAACATTTAATTAGAGACGAGATAGATTTTACCAATCATTGCGACTATATTCACTATAATCCGGTTCGACACGGATTGTGCGATCGACCACAGGGATGGGCTTTCTCTAGCATTCATCGGTTTGTTAGATCTGGGATTTATCCGTTAAATTGGAGTGTTAAGATCGAATTTGATGATGCGATCGAGGATCTGTGATGATGCGTTACGCTGGTGCAGTAACACACCCTACTTGTTTATGGCTAGATCGAGGATCTGTGATGGTGCGTTACGCTGGCGCAGTAACACACCCTACTTGTTTATGGCTAGTGTATCCTGTATCGGATTTTAGTTACTAATTTGGACTTGTCCATCTACAATCCGAGCGGAAAAAGTCTCAAGCTTTACACTCGAATCATCCAAACATTCGCCTGTTAATAGACTAAAATTTTGCTTGTAGATCGGTGATGCGACTTTGGGAATACCATTGCGATCGCCGACAATTCCTCTCGATAAAACATTGGCTTTACTAAACGGATCGTAATTGTCGATCGCGTATACATCCATTCCTTCACCAACTCTAAACACGGCGATTTGGCGATCGTTTACTAAGGCACAAACGCCTGTGTTTGGTAGAATTCGATCTAGAGGACAAATAATTGTCCACTGTTGGGTGGTTGGCTGAATTGATTCTATTTGTGACATGAAATTTGTGATTTGTTAAAAAGATACTGTAGGGGTAATGCCTGTCTTGTTGCGCTAAACCCTCGGGGAACCCGAGGAGCGCGCACCGCTTGTGCTTATCCTGCATCGACTCAGGGCAGCCACCAGGGATTGCCCCTACAAAATTATTGTACGGATTCGATATTTACGATCCTCTAGCGATCGATCTCTAACAATTGCCGTTCGTGTTCAAACACCGGACGTTTTTGTCCGCGCTCTTCAACTGCAACGACATTAGGATCTGGTGCGTCAGTATTAACAAAATGTTGGAAGCGTTGGAGTTTGACGGGATCTTTGAGGGTGACATCCCACTCACAGGCATAAGTCGCGACTTGATGCGCCATCTCCGCTTCGAGTTCGGCGGCGATACCGAGCGAATCATTGATAATCACATTTTGCAGGTATTCCATCCCACCTTCGAGTTTATTGAACCATGTGGCTGTTCGCTCTAAACGGTTAGCGGTACGGATGTAAAACATCAAGAACCTGTCAACATAGCGGATCAAGGTTTCTTTGTCCAAGTCAGCGGCTAATAGTTGGGCGTGTTGGGGCTTCATCCCACCGTTCCCGCAGACGTAAAGGTTCCAACCTTTTTCGGTGGCGATAATTCCAAAGTCTTTGCTTTGAGCTTCCGCACATTCGCGAGTGCAACCGGAGACAGCAGATTTGAATTTGTGGGGCGCACGGAGTCCGCGATAGCGTAATTCTACCTCGATCGCGAGGCTGACCGAATCTTGTACGCCAAAGCGACACCAGGTACTACCGACACAGGATTTAACAGTACGGAGAGCCTTACCATAAGCGTGTCCTGATTCAAAGCCAGCAGCCACCAGCCGCTGCCAAATTAGGGGCAGTTGGTCTACCCTTGCGCCGAGCAAATCGATCCGTTGTGCGCCCGTAATCTTGGTATAGAGTCCAAAATCTTTGGCGACTTGTCCGAGGACGATCAGTTTTTCGGGGGTGATTTCACCGCCGGGGATGCGGGGGATGACTGAGTAGGTGCCATCGCGTTGAATATTGGCGAGGAAGGCATCATTGGTGTCTTGGAGGCTGACGTGGGGTGCATCCAGAATTTGGTCGTTCCAAGCGGAGGCGAGAATCGATCCGACGGCTGGTTTGCAGATTTCGCAGCCGCGTCCGGTACCATGTCGATCGAGCAATGCTTGAAATGTGTGGATATCTTGCGATCGAACTAAGCTATATAATTCCTGACGGGAGAAGGCGAAGTGTTCGCAGAGGTTGTTATTGACTGCGATGCCAGCTTTTTTGAGTTCGGCTTTGAGCAAGTCGGTAACTAATGGAACGCAACCGCCGCAACCCATTCCGGCATTGGTACAGGATTTGACACTCCCGATATCGCGGAGTTCTTGCTCTTGAATCGCGGTACAGATTTGCCCTTTGGTGACGTTATTACACGAGCAAATTTGGGCGGTGTCGGGTAGTTGCTCGACTCCCATCGCCAGCGTTGCACCACTGCGTGGTGGTAAAATCAGATCCTCTGGATGGGGCGGGAGTGTCATCTGATTTTGCATCAGTTGGAGCAAGGTACCGTAAACAGTTGCATCACCGACTAAGATCCCACCCAATAAACGAGTACCGTCTTGGCTGACGACGAGCTTTTTATAGGTACTGGATACGGCATCATCGATCGCGATGACTTTCGAGCCAGCCGTCTTGCCAAATGCATCCCCGAAGCTAGCGACATCGATGCCCAAGAGCTTCAATTTGGTAGACATGTCTGCGCCCGTAAAATTATTGGTTTCGCTGCCACAGAGACGATCTGCGGCGACTTCTGCCATTCGATAGCCTGGAGCGACTAGCCCGAAAATTTGGTTATTGTAGAGAGCGCATTCACCGATCGCATAGACATCAGGATCGGATGTTTGACAATTATCATCGATCGCGATACCCCCGCGATCGCCAACTTTCAAGCCACACTGACGCGCTAATTCATCCTGGGGACGAATCCCCGCCGAGAACACGATGATATCAGTTTCTAATTCAGTGCCATCGGCAAATAACATCTTGCAGACGCGGCCATTTTCATCGGCGACAATCTCCGTCGTTGATTTGCCCGTATGGATACCGATGCCCAAATCTTCAATCTTCTGGCGCAAGGTTGCACCACCAGCATCATCCACCTGTACGGGCATCAGTCGGGGCATAAACTCGACTACATGCGTCTTCAGTCCCAAATTTTGCAGCGCATTGGCACATTCTAAACCGAGTAACCCACCACCAACGACCACACCCACCTGACAATCTTTAGCATAAGCTTCAGTCGCTTCCAAATCGCAAATCGTCCGATAGACGAAAGTACCAGGGAGATCGTTACCTTTTATCGGCGGTACGAATGGATAGGAACCAGTAGCGAGGACGAGCTTATCGTAGCTTATCGTCACTCCTTTAGCCGATGTTACTGTCTTATTGGCGCGATCGATCCTGACAGCCTTATCACCAACATGTACCTGAATATTGTTATCTGTGTAAAAATTTGGTGCGACGAGGGAGAGATCCTCTGCTGTCTTCCCTGCAAAATAACCGCTGAGGTTGACGCGATCGTAAGCTACCCGTGGCTCTTCACAAAAGCAGATGAGTTCCCAATCTGCACCTTTTGCTGCCATCTGTTCCAAGAACCGATGACCGACCATCCCATTGCCGATCGTCACTAACCGTTTTGCCATGCCAATGCTGCCTATAGCTACAATATTCCTGAGTGTATCTTAGGCTAGGTAGATTTGATGTTTTTGTTTGTATCGCGAGATACAAAATCTCGATCGCTATTCACTAACTGCATCGCGACCGTGCTATTTTGGCGAGTAGTTTAATTGAGGTGGGATGATGGATGAGGAGCTGGTGCCAGAAGTTGTCGATCGTGTGCGGCTAGATCTTGGGAATACTGGTAGTAAACGACAAACATCATCAGTGAATGTTTGCCGAGCGAGTTTGGGAAGATCGGTACCAATAAGTAGGGCGATCTGAATATTTGTCAAATCCATCAAAGCAACTAAAAACTAGCTAGTGAGCAGCATCTACCCTATGGTAACACTCACTAGCTAGTAGCTCTTTAGATTCAATTGTGCGTAGTTATTTACAGTCAATCTGGATAAATTGATTAATGACGCTTTTTGTCGATCTCACCTTCAAAAGGCTGTGCGCCAGTTGCGGGATATTCATTGCGATCGAGTCCAAATATTCGCTCAGCCGCATCTGAAAAATAACCGATGAAACGTTCTAGCATGGTGGCAATTCGCATAACTTATACCCCTGCATTTATCTAAACTGTTAATCTAATCTCCTCTATCTATCATCATAAGTCTTCGCGCTAAATATCGGTTGTTTCTGTAAGGTAAACTTAACTATCTTTTGATAAATAGTAACTTAGGTTATTTAGTCAACAATCAAGAGAGCAAGGCGGCTATCGACTATCTAAAGCATCCCTTTAGAACTGGGAATAGTCCCCATCCGCCGCAAATCGAATTCAGTTGCCATCCGCATCGCTCTAGCAAAGGCTTTGAAAGTAGCTTCAATAATGTGATGGGAATTGATGCCGTCCAGTTGACGAATGTGGAGCGTCATCAGACTGTGATTGATAACCGCTACAAAAAATTCTCGGACTAGTTGAGTGTCATAAGTACCCACGCGCTGGGTGGGGATTTCCAACCCATAACTGAGGTGGGGACGACCAGAAAAATCGAGGGCGACTTGTACCAAGGCTTCGTCGAGTGGGGCGACAAAGTGACCGAACCTGACAATCCCCTTGCGATCGCCTAATGCTTTGGCAAGAGCCATTCCCAGGGTGATGCCGACATCTTCGTTGGTGTGATGATCGTCGATGTGGATATCTCCAGTGGCGGTGATGTGGAGATCGAATAAGCCGTGAGCGGCAATTTGGTGGAGCATGTGATCGAGAAAGGGAATCCCTGTCTGGGCATGACAGCTACCAGTACCATCGAGATCGATCGTCACGGTGACATCAGTTTCGCCTGTGTGGCGGTGGACTGTGGCTATCCGATTGGATGAGCTAGCGGGATGGAATAAGGGGTTGGTGTGGGCTTGAGTCGCGGTTGACATATAGCTGGTGGCGGCTGATGGTCTAGTTGTCTATTCTATCACTCAGTCATAGAGGGGAATTAGGTTTTAGGTTTTAGGTTTTAGGCTTTAGGGAGTAGAGGGTGGATGGTGTAGATCTGCGATCGATCTACTGTAAATTCTGACTGAGATTTGGGAATCATAGGGAAGATAATCTTCAGATGCAATGGAATCGGTAGATGAGTGGAATGTCGATGGGTGATGTCTTGATACCAGGGGAAACATTGCCACTAATTCCCTACCAATCACAGGATCTCGCGCGACTGATCGAGTCTTTTCGCCAACAGCAGGCAAGTGGTCACCTCCAATTGGAAGTAGAACTACAACCTGGCAAATATTGGCAGCGAGTCTTGATTTGGTATAAGGGTGAAATTACCTACGGTGGTCATAAGTTAATCGATCGCGGTGAGCTAATTCGAGTCCTAGTCAAAAAGTTCAAGCCAGAATATTCAGAATCGATCGAGGGTTGGCTGATCCAGCAATTGGTTTATCCGCATTCAACGCGCGAACTATTGACGTTTTTGGTACGCAAGCAAGTCCTGACTTGGGAGCAGATCGAGACGTGGGCGCAGGGACAAACTGTGTTTGTCCTCGAACAAGCGATCGGATTTGCAGGTAAATATCGCTTTAATCCCCAGCCAGATATCGATTTTTATCATGGTGAAGCGGGAGCTGGCTTGAACTGGAATCAGTTGATGATGACAGTGAATACTCGCCAGCAATATTGGAGCAAGATCGGGAATTTGATTCCAGGAATTGGGGCGATACCGCTCCCGCTGACTGCGGCGATGTTGGGCAAGATTGCTGAAAAAGCGATCGCGCAACATGCCCAGAAGTGGTTTGACGGGCACCGGACGATCGTCGATATTGCTACTGCGCTCGATCGCGATCCGCTCCAAGTCGCCCGTTCCTACGCCCAATGGGCGCAAATGGGTTGGATGCAGTGTCAGCAGCCGATCGACATTGCCATGGAGTCTCTCGCCCCAGTAGAGCTACCGATCGTGTTGTCTGTCGATGATAGTTCGATCGTCCAAACGCGGATCAAACGCGCGTTGAGCGAACGGTATGAGGTATTGCTGGCAAACGATGCGATGAGTGCGCTGCATTTATTGGCACGACAGCCCGTAGATCTGCTGTTGCTGGATGTCACGATGCCCGGGATCGACGGGATCGAGCTATGTCAGACATTGCGGCGGATGAGTAAGTTTACCCAATTGCCGATTGTCATGCTGACAGCCAAAGACAAGAGCTACGATCGGGCACTAGCCGAGATGGTAGGAGCCACCGAATACCTGACTAAACCGCTCGATGATGAAAAATTGCTGGCAGTTGTCGATCGATATACCAAGCGTGGGCATATTCAATGATAGATTCAATCATTTTGGTAAATTCACCCCACCAGCCACATCATGTCAGGTAACTTGTATCCGGTTTTTGGGCTACATGGCTCACTCTATGGCATCAATGCGGATTTTGTGCGCGAGATCTGTTGGCTGCCAGAGTTGTACTCATTAGCCACCACTCCCGCCGATATTATTGGGATTTTCAACTGGCGATCGCGGATGGTGCCTGTGATGCACCTGGATCTGCGCTTTGGGCGGCAGTTCTCGGGGTGCAATGTGACCGATCGTGTCATCGTGGTAGAGATCCAGGGCACTTATCTGGGGATTGTCGCGCATGATGTATTTGATGTCCAGCAGCTCGATGTCCAACCGCTCGATCTGACTCTGATTCACAGTCGCCAAGCCCCAGCCGATCGCCATTTTATCCTGGGGATCGGACAGAGCAACCAGCAGCCAGTGGCGTGCTTGGATCTCGATCGATTGGTGCGAGAACCTGACGTCGCGGCTCTGAGCGAGTCACCAGCAGCGATCTCGGGAGCTGGTGCCGATTTTTATAGTCGCTGCTGTCCCCAGGCGACAGTCGCCGAACGCGCTACATTTGAGACGCGCGCGCTCCAGCTCAAACAAGCGGTGGTACAGACGCAGCGCGTCACCAGCGAGGAAGGGGTTTTGGTCGTCCAAATCGGTACGGAACAGATCGGCTTGCCGTTGGCACTAGTCGTGGATGTGGACGCGCTCGACAGGTTTGTACTTTCCCCCGTACCACTCGCACCCCGACATATCTTGGGACAAATCAACTGGCGGGGGCAAATTTTGCCACTCCTAGAACTAGGAACAGTGCTACAGATGTCGCCACTCCCGCGCCAAGAATTGGTGGTCTTACAAATTGACGATTTCCAAGTGGGGATTGGGGTCGATCGAGTTTTTGATGTCTTCTATTTGGCAAGCACTCAGATCGATCCACTCCCGATCGCCAGTACCAGTCAACTACGTAAATATCTGCGAGGAGTTACCAAATATGCTGATAAGTCGCTGTATTTAGTCGAAATCAAGGAATTGATCGATCGAGAGTTTCTAGCTGTCGTCTAGTCCAGCTCTTCCTTAGCCAATCATTTTGAAATATCTAAATTTATACCTAATTAAATACTACTTTTGACTATTAGCTCTATTTAGATTGTCGATCTTCCAGTCATTTTCGTCACTAATTACCAAAATCTATGTCAACCAAATTGTGGGCGAAAATAAGTAGTCCCTCTTTCAAAACCAAAGCAACACTCTTGGCGATCGCCATCGGGATCTTACCGATCGTGACAGTTGGCACCCTGAACTATCTTCAGGTACGTAACGAGATTCAACAGCAGGTGGTCAAAGACCAAGCAAAACGAGCGGCATCTGTCGCCGATCGACTTAACCAATTTATGTTCGAGCGGAATGGTGATGTTCAAATCCTATCATCACTGCCAGTTTTTGCTGACTCTAGAGTAGCTGCCGTTACTTCAACACAGGGCAAAAATCTATTATTAGATCGGTTTGTTGGGGCTTATCAAGCCTACGATAGTATTGCCGTTTTTGATATCACAGGCAAACTAGTCGCCCAGAGCAAGGGTGAATCCCTAACCAAAATCAATCATGCCCAGCGTCAGTACTTTAAGGATGCTATCAGCACTGGGAAAGCAGTTATTTCGGCACCAGAACCCAGTGTATCTACTGGTAGGATTTCAGTATTTTTAGCTGCACCGATTCGAGATTTGGTCACTACCAAGATCGTTGGCGTGGTGCGAACGCGAGTTCCGGTCGCGCGATTGGCAGCAGTACTGAAAGATTTTGCTGCTCAGTCTGAAAATTATCAGGCGTTGCTGAATTGATGTATGATATGGCGATCGAGAGCAAAAACATTATTCAAAATAGGAGAGAATCTTTAGCTACATTAATAGTTAGCTGGATATGGGACAGGAACATCCCAGAACTTGAGATAGTGAATTAGTAATCTAACTGAATGCGCCAACATTTCTTTAGACTTAGAATAGCAAAGTGTCTTGCGATGAAGTCGAGCTAAGTAGTGTCTAAGCCTTGTATTTTCGCCCTCTACTCTAGTCATGTAAGTTTTACAGATAATCTGGTCTCCATCTGGAATAAACATTGGATAGACTGGCCATCCATCCGTGACATAAAAGTAGCATTTCCAGCCACCGACTAATTCCCATAATGGCTGAAAAGTTTTTGCGCTGTGGTCGCCCATTACCCATCCTAAAATCCCTGTCTGAAAGTGATTTACTGCCGTCCAGAGCCAGATTTTGTTTTTTTTGAGCCGATAAATGTCTCTAGTTCATCTAGCTCTCCTACTAGTGGAACTGTTTCTGGTGCATAAGCATTTGGGAGTAATTCACCTACTTGCTTAACCCAATTAATAATACTGGTATGATGTACTCCCTTAATCCGCTCAATTGCTCTGAACCCCATCCCATTTACATACATTAGGAGACATTCTTTTTTAATTTCTTCCCCATAACCTTGATGAGTCTGGTAGCAATCTATGAATTGTCTGCCACAATCAACACATATATGATTCTGTTTACCTGCTTTATGCCCATTTTTATTAACACGAGTTGACTTACATTCAGGACATTCGATTGGCTTTGATTCGCTGTTCATTGTTTTTTTCGATCTTACTCTCGATCGCTATATCATACATCAATTCAGCAACGCCAATTATCATATCCTCGATCTTCAGACTAACAAATTATTTATTAGTTCTAATGGGCAGTACCAAAACCAGTCGGAAACCCCAGAAATGATCCAGGCGCGGACAACCAAGGAGCTGGTTTACGACCAACCGTCTGGTAGTAACAATCGCTCAGAATTACTGAGCGCAGCTGCCTTTGCTAAATTAGATGGGATGTCAGGATTGCCCTGGATCGCCGTCACTACCATTGATGAAGATGCTGCGTACGTGGAGCTAAGAGGGCTATTGTTGACTGTTCTACTCGGGGCTGGAGTTACGGGACTATTAACAGTCGGATTGTCGATCTTATTAACCGATCGGATTATCAAATATATCCAACGGGCGATCGCGACAATTACCACTTCTGCCAATGAAATCGTCGATACCGTCCAGACGCAGGAGATCGCCATCAATGAACAAGCCAATTCGGCAATCGCCACGACAGGGACGATCGATGAGCTAGAGAGCATCTCCACCGAGACAGCCCAGCAAGCTTCAGCTTCCGCCACTGGAGCCAGACAAGCTCTCTCCCTAGCAGAAGAGGGGACTCAAGCGGTGCAAAAAACTATTCATGAAATGTCCGACTTACGCGATCGTGTTGATGAGATCGCCGCTCAAATTGCCAACCTCGGCGTCCAAACCGGACAAATCACTACTGTCTCGGATCTGGTATCAGATCTCGCCAAACAAACCAATATGCTCGCTCTCAAAGCCGCCGTTGAAGCCGCCCGCGCTGGCGAACAGGGGAAAGGATTTGGGGTAGTTGCGGGAGAGATTCGCAAACTCGCCGATGAAAGTAAAAAATCTGCCCAGAGGATTAATAACCTCGCGACAGATCATTCGTGACAAGTTAAGAAGTGATCGCAGTTGTCAAGCGGGTTTGAGAAGATGGCTTAAAGAAGAATTGGTCGCCACTTCGTACATGTTCAGGAAAAGGGGCAATAATCAATTTGACGTTGGGTTTACGAATAGATT
>NZ_JBGSPA010000110.1:0-11972 GCF_041738855.1 Chamaesiphon sp.
ACTTGTCGGTACATGAGTATTAACACCTTGGACTAGGCTTTAGACCGATCTTAGCTAATTTTCTGGGACTTCGCTCTTCCCGTTATCGATTGAATTCGTCTCCCTTCGCGGGTTCTAGTCTTCTTCAGCAAGCCCTAAATACCTTTTCTAATGAAAAGTTGAACTACCAACAGAAAGAATTTAAATGATTACCCCAACCCAAAATAGAGCCAGCTAACGGCTTGGGCGTCAGCGGACGGCGATGCAAAATAAGCGTGAAAATCGCGTGAAAATCCGTTCCGCCTGCATGCAGTAGTTAGGCTGCCTGGCATACCTATAAAGGACGTTGATAAGGCTCACCGTGCTGTTGATATCCAACTCGCTCAAAGGTAGTAATCATTGGGTTATTGTTCACATCTGTATCACAAAACACTCTCCAAACTCCTATATCTTGCAGAACTCTCGTTCCTTTTAACAACAAATCGGTTGCAAAGCCTTGTCTACGATACTCCGGCAAAACTCCAATATAGTAGATGGTTGCTTCTTCCAAACCATCCTTAGCGCAATCTAGATAGATCGCTGGTAAAACAAAGCCAACAATCTTACCATCACTATTAAAACCAATCTGCCACCATTCGTCTTGATACGAGAATCCATCTTTCGATTCAGCTAGAAACTGCTCGGCAAATTGTCGAGAACTACTTTCTGTGACTTGTTTTCGATCATTTGCATCAATCGATGACCCCATCACCTGAGCAACTGCTGAAAGTAACACCTCATAACTCAGCGTATTGGCAGCTTTGAAATCTAATCGAGAAGGAACCTCAACTAACGGCTTAGGCTCTTCCCAAACAAAGGGCACTTTCAAGTAGGTTTGTTGACTCATAAAATCAACTAAAGTTTTGGTGTTTTTAAGAGTTCAGCTTAGCACTATCAACTTTCAACGACATCCTGACCAACAACTTGAGCAGCCTAACTATTTATTAGACTGACAACGTCAGTCTAATACCCCCGAACAGGGTAGATAGATGGACAAATGTCCACCTAATACCGAAAAAATGGGTGATTATACAGACATTTGTCTACATAACAAGCCTAAATTGGGTGATTAGGCTGAAATATATTCAGTCTAATCACCGTAGAGAGAATATTGTCAGCTTTAGTATTATTTGTAAATAATATTAACATTTCTCAAAATCGAGTTAATGACAATTGAAGAGCCACCAAAGAAAAAATTGCTAGATCGAGTGAGGGATGCTATTCGACTCAAGCATTATTCATATCGAACAGAAGAAACCTATGTTCAGTGGATTAAGCGATACATCTTCTTTCATAATAAGCGGCATCCCCAAGAAATGGGAGTTGCTACGAACTCATCTTCAAGGGCAAGACGCGATCGTGTCAATCACAAATTATCGAAATGTAAGGTGGGTATTCCCCTGTGAGTAAATCGATCCGTAGTCAAAGTCAGAACAAGTCAGTCACAAGTTAGGCTTCAACTTAGTTAGTGGTGGAGTTTACTAGAGCTATGGCATTGCTCAACTCCCAACGCCACAACCACAGGTATTCCAAACATGAAGACTAGCCAAGTGCAGCACACACTAATGGCATACTTACGCCACGAACTCTGTACGCCGATTAATGCCACGATCGGTTATAGTGCCATGCTGCTCGAAGAGCTAAAAACACAACCAGACTCGATCTTCGTCGCCGATCTGGACAAGATTCACATCTGTAGTCAACAACTATCGATCCTGGTAAATACAATCCTCGATCCAGTGCAACTGGAAATGAGCCAGATCGACGGCGAACTGAGTCGGTTTGGTGCTGAGCTAAGGATGGAATTGCTCACGCCCTTGAGCACGATTATCGGTTACTGCGAGATGCTGTTAGAGGAAGCTCCAGCAGAATTGATTCCCGATCTAGACAAAATTCATACGGCGGCGCACCAGTTATTGAGCTTAGTAAATGATATCGTGCATCTCGCCCAGCAACAGTTACAGCAGTTGACGGTACCGGATGCTAGTTCCCCCCTGTCGATCGAACACCCAGCTACGGCTAGCCTGGTGCGGAGTGCGACTACTACACTGAAGATGCTCGATCGAGTGTCTGGCGTACCGCAGGCACAGGGAGGGATGATTTTAGTAGTTGATGACAACCCGACTAATTGTGACTTACTCTCGCGCCAATTAAAACGGCAAGGCTACACAGTCACAACGGCGACTAATGCCCGTCAAGCCTTACGCCTGCTCAAAGCCGTCCCTTACGACCTAATTTTACTAGATGTCATCATGCCGGAGGTCGATGGGCTGGAGTTACTCCAGCAGCTCAAACAGGACGATCGATTCCAGCACATTCCGGCGATCGCTATTTCGGCACTAGAGACGATCGATGTTGCGGTTAAATGTATCGAACTTGGTGCCGAAGACTATTTGCAAAAGCCCTACGATCCGATCTTGCTCCAAGCGAGGATTACCGCCTGTTTAGAGAAAAAGCGATTGCGCGATCGCGAAATCCTCTACCGCCAGCAAGTACAATGCCTGAGTGCCGCAGCAGCCGCGATCGAGACTAAAACCTTCAACCCCAATAGTTTGGACGATCTGAGCCAGCAGTCGCACCAATTAGGGCAACTAGCCCGCGCTTTCCAACAGATGGCGCGATCGGTTAATTCCCGCGAACAGGAGCTAGCACAACAGATTCAGCTCTTACAGAATGGCATCGATCTGGGGCAGCCACAGCGAGTGGTGGCTGAGATTACCGCCGCAGAACATTTTCAACAGCTCCAGCAGCGAACGAAGCGCAGTAGCGATGTCGAGAATCTCTATCGCTCTTCCCTGTATCCTTCTCTCCATCCCGCTCCCCCCAATCGCGATCGCGCTGTATCCTCACCAGTGAAGCGATCGCCGTTAGCGGTTGTCAGGCGGGTAGAGCAACCAGCGATCGATGCCCACCAGGTTAGCACCGCCAAAGTTATCGCTGTCCACTCCTTTCGCGGTGGTACGGGTAAGTCAAATCTCGTCAGTAACCTGGCGGTGAGTCTCGCCAAGCAGGGTAAACGGGTGGGCATTATCGATACAGACTTACAATCTCCAGGCATTCATGTCCTATTTGGGCTGGACGATGAGACGATCGACCTCACTCTCAATGACTATCTCTGGCATCGTTGCGCTTTGTATGAAGCCGCCTACGATCTGAGCCACTTGTTGCCTCAACCTGCTGTTAATCCTGCTGGGGCGATTTATCTGATTCCCGCCAGTGCCAACGCCAACGATATTACCCAGATCGTGCGTGAAGGCTACGCCCCAGATTTGCTCCTCGATGGTTGCGCTCAGACGATCCGCGATCTCCAACTAGATGTTCTGTTACTTGATACCCATCCCGGCATCGATCGCGAAACCCTTCAGGCAATCGCGATTTGTAGTCAGCTAATTGTGATGCTGCGTCCAGACTATCAGGACTATCAGGGCACTGGCGCGATCGTCGAGCTGGCGCGGATGTTGTCGGTTGCGGAGCTGTTACTAGTTGTCAATCGGGTACCACCCAATTTTGAGATCGAAACCTATCAACAGCAGGTACAAACCGTCTACGGTGTCCCCGTCGCCGCCGTTTTGCCCTTTGCCGAGGAAATGCTGACTCTCGCCAGTAGTCAAGTTTTTGCGGTGCGCTATCCCACTCATCCGCTGACTCAGGCAATCGATCGACTGGGCGATCTGATGATGCTCCAGGGGAGAGGCTCCACCAACGAACACAAGATACCGATAAGACGATCGCCTTAATCGTCTGGGGGTTTTGACAATATGACTCGGATTCAGTCCGCGCAGGCGGACTTTGCATCACTAGCAGCGGTTTCAACCGCTGATTAACTATACCGGAGCCAGATCGATGCCTACAATTCTGTTAGTCGAAGATAACGATATCAACCGAGATATGCTATCCCGCCGTCTAGAGCGCTATGGCTATCAGGTAATTGTTGCTGTCAATGGCACCGAAGCTGTCGCCAAAACTCTGTCAGATCGACCGGATATCGTGTTGATGGATCTGCACCTCCCCATTCTCGATGGTTGGGCAGCCACCCGACAGATTAAAGCCAATCTTCAAACGCGAGTCATTCCCATTATTGCGTTGACGGCGGATGGGAATGCGGGCGAACGCGAAAAAGCACTAGCTGCTGGTTGCGATGAATATGATACCAAACCAGTGGATCTGCCTAGATTGCTCCAAAAAATTACCAAACTACTAGAGCCAGTCATCACAACAGCCCCAGCACCTCCGAACTCGCCCCCAGATCCCCGCTTACAGCAGATCTTACTAAATCGGTTGCGGCACCAACTCGATCCGCCGATCGATCGAATTATTGGCTATAGCGATTTGCTGTTGGATCTTCTGGGCGATGGACAGCAGCCAGATCTATGCAGCGATATTCAGAAGATTCACGCCTCTGGGATGCGAATTTTGCAACTAGTACAGGCAATGCTCAACCCAGTACTATTGGAGCTAAAACAGCAGGAAATTCACATTTTCACTCCAAGTTTGCGATTGGAAATTCTCACGCCGCTGAGTACGATTATTGGCTACTGTGAGATGTTATTGGAGGAAGCATCTACCCACCTAATCCCAGATCTGGAGCAGATCTACACTTCGGCGCAGGATCTGCTCAGTGTGGTGAATAGTCTAGATAGTCCGTTGGCGGAGCCTCTCCCCTGGAGAATCGATCTACAACCGATCTCGCTGCAATCGATCGCTCCCGACGATCCAAGTCTAGCAAAGGATTGGACGCGATCGAAACCAATCGATTCACCTCGTAAGCGCAAAGCGCAGGCGTTGCCAACGCGTAGCGTCGGCTCTGGCGAATCGCCAAGTGCCACAGATCGTCGAATTTTAATCGTAGACGACAACGAATCTAACTCCACGTTGTTGTCCCGACAGTTAGAGCAGCAGGGATTGCAGGTAACGATCTCGACGCTCGATCGAGTCTTTGATACCCTCGCAGCCATCCCCTGCGATCTAATTTTGCTAGAGATCGATCGAACGGGTAGTGGATTGCCACTGTTGGCGCAGCTCAAACAGGGCGAGTGGCGACACCTTCCCGTCCTAATCTTGGCAGCACCCGATCGCATGGATCTGGTGCTGCGAGGGATTGAGATCGGCGCAACAGACTATCTGACTAAGCCGTTTCAGTTGGTGTTACTTCAGCCGAAGATCGCTGCTTGTCTAGAGCTACAGCGGCGGCAGGGACAGGATGACAGCTTCGATAGTCTGTTTGAAAATGCGCCAGTCGGTGTTTACCAAGCGACGGTTACAGGGTGCTATCGGCGGGTTAATCCGGCACTCGTCGAACTGCTGGGATATCCCGATGCAGAGACACTGATGGCGATGGTGACAGATATTGCCGACCGCATTTATGTCGATCGCAATCGCTATGCCGATTTCAAAACGATGTTAGCAGAACACGATCGCGTTACCGGATTTGAGTACCAAGCGTATCGCTATGATGGCGACCCGATCTGGATTGCGGAGCACGCTCGCGCTGTCCGAGATCGGGAGGGGAAGTTAGTGGCTTATGAAGGCATTGTGGAGGAGATCTCCCAACGCAAGTTAGCTGAAGCCGCGCTCCAGCCACAATTAGCGGCGTTGCAACTCGAACTCGCTAATATTAAGCTCACCCAACAGGTGGCGGAGATCGTCCAAACCGATTATTTTCAGCAGTTACAGCCCAATGGTGAAGCCTCAACCGCTGGCGGAGCCGCGCCGATGGAGGATCGAGATTCTAGCCTGCAATCGTCTCTACCGCTCAAGGTGCTGTTGGTTGAAGATAATGAATTGAATTCTGATATGCTCTCGCGGCGACTGCAACGTGCTGGCTATACGGTGGTGGTTGCCAGCGATGGTGCTGAGGGTGTGGCGAAGGCGATCTCGGAACTACCAGATCTGATTCTGATGGATATCAGTTTGCCGATTCTAGATGGGTGGGAGGCAACTCAACAGATCAAGGCGAATGCCCAGACGGCGCGGATTCCGATTATTGCTTTGACGGCACATGCGATGGCTGGCGATCGAGAGAAGGCGTTGGCGGCGGGTTGTAATGATTATGATACTAAGCCAGTGGAGTTACCTCGGTTGTTAGGCAAAATTGAGGGTTGTTTGAAGCGATCGATCTCTAATTAAGGTGAGTTCGGGATCTGTGCTCCGTTCCAGTACCGCACTCGATTGAAATCGGTGCTAGTGGTGCAAAGTCCGCCTACGCGGACTGACGTTCGGGTTAAGGATTTCCGTTGGCGATAGCCTCTCCTTGGAGAATCGATGGCTCCTAGCTTCGTTTGGGTGCCGCCCTCAAATGAATTTGGGGCTAAGAGCAAAAGTTCTCTAAAGAGAACTACCAAATCACCTAGTTCGTTTCAACGAACTTTTGCTCTTAGCCCGAACTTATAGTTCAGGGCGGTGCTTGAGCGGAGCAGATCGATTTTCCTTAACCCGAACTGACATTAATTAGTCCGCGTAGGCGGACTTTGCATCATCAGCCACGACTTTAGTCGTAGGCTTTTCAACACCACTAGCAGTTAGACATCATGACTATTTGGTTGGTAATTTATCAAAACTTAATTCCAGAATTTATTGCCGTCGCGATCGTGCTTTGCGGCGGCATCGGATCGAATCCTGCTTTGATTTGCTCCTACTCGATCGTTTGCACATTCCTACTCAGAATTACCTGGAATATTTCAATTTTAATTCATGGCTTGGGTCATGTCTTGTCGATCGCTATTATCGATCGAGATCCATCTTTTATCAACATTACTAACATCCTCGAACATCGGACTCCATCAGCTATATTTAGATCGTTAATTCCCTTTGCACCGATATTCGTAATATCGATCGGGAACTCAGATTATTCTTGGGTTGATGTTGGTCGATCGACTTCTACTTCGATTCGATTCAAGGCATTGGGTGGCATCTTATTTAATGCAATTGCGGTGGGTTTGGGACTGTTGGCGATTTCGTTAATTATAAGTATCGATCGCTATCCAGACGAATTTATCGTTCGGTTTGTAATTAACAGTTTTGTAGTTGCTAATCTTTTAGTGATTGTTAGTTCGCTGTCAGATGTGGTGGCGGTGGTGACGGGTGAGGCGACTTGTTTTAACTGCGGAAATTTTGGGTTTATTGGCAAACGATTGGCGAGTGATGATAATTCTCTACTACCAGCAAGAGTGATTGATATTTTCAAAACAATGGGCTGCGAAACTGAAATTCGGGGCGAACAAGCTGGCGGCGGGGTGGTGTTTGCCCAAGATCGAGCCGATCGAGTGGTATTTGTCGGGACGAAGGTAGTCAATCGCAAGCGGCAAAATTTGACCCAATCTCTAGAAGCGGCGTTTGCTCCGGTGCGAAATCAAGCGATGCGGGCTGGTACCCAGGCTGTGGATGCGGCGATTGTCGGGGTTTGGCACTATCGTTATGCTACGAGTAGTCTCCCAGCAATTATCGAGACTCATTGGCATGAGTGGATGCCAGCTAGAACTGCTGATGTGTGGCGATTCGATCGGGGAAAATGGGTGGGCGATCGCCAAACGGTAAACCACCGGATTACCCATAATGGGGATTTTGATGCTTGGGTGCTGTTTGGCGATCCGATCGAGAATGCCGATCTGGGTTTATGGCTCGAACGGGTGTTACATACGCCGAATGCGACGCTTGGCGACTCGCCGAAGATTGCGGGGATGATGGATTTATTAATTACCCAGGGGATGTGGGGTGCTTCGTTGCGACTGGCATATCAACTGACGGTAGCTAAGTCGATCGAGGAGGCATTTGGGGGTAAAAGTCCGGCTCGATCGGCACCGAATACCGCCCCGTCGGAGTTGGAGATCGGTGATTGGGCGGCGATCTCTGAAGGGATCTTTATCAGACATCAAGAGGCGATTTTGCTCCCCGCTGCCAAATCGATGTTGGAGTTATCCCCGCCACAAGTCGATCTGCTCGAACGAGATCTGCTCGCAGCTTTGAGTCAGCATCACTCGATCGGTCAATGGAATGACTCGGATCGATCGGCTTTTGTCAAGACTGCTGTGGATGTTTTTTTCCATCACAATCCCTATCAAGCAACGAAATTATTTATGTCCAGAGCCAAGGGTAGTTTTGGGCTGGTAACGGCTTCGACACTGAATCCCGATCGTCTGGTATTGAGTGCTTGGGGACAGCCGATCGTGACTGGATTCAACGTTCGCGATGATTATATGGTTTACGCTTCAGAACCAGCGGCTGTCGATGCCGTTTTATCTGACATTCCCCGTTCCTATCGTTTGGATTTGGAACAGAAAGGGGGTGAAATTGCCTGGGTGGGGGTCGATCGAATTACTATTTATTCGATGTCAACAGACCGCGAATTACTGGGTACGGAATTAGAACAACGGTGGATTCCATTACAGGGAAGTTCCTACATTATGCCGCCAACAATCGGCCATCGAGATCCCGTCGAACATGACATTGGGGAAATTCCCCAGGTGCTGCAATCGATCGCCACATCCTGGCGCGATCCAGCTTCATTCAATCGTCAAAGCGCAGACTATTTAGCCGAATTATTGATTGCCAAAGCTAAGAGCTGGGATCGGCGACAACGGGCAACGATCGATATTAAACTTGACCGAGTGGCAACAGATCGATCGGTGGATCTACTAATTACGGGTGTCGAGAGCAGTCTCTGGTTGGGCGAACGATTTGCCCAAGATTTAATTACCATCTGCCCCGCATTAAAAGTCGCGACAATTTCAGCCAATCAGGTGTTACGGAAATTGTCATCTGACTCGAACCGACTGCATTTAGGTCAAAACTCGATCGTCTTAGCAATCAGTCAATCTGGCCAAACATTTCCCACCCTGCAAGCTACCCACGCCTTCGAGCAACTCCGCCGCCAAGGATCGATCGGCGAGATATTTGTGATGACTGGTGAAATCTGTAGCCTGATGGGTACCGCGATCGAGCAGTACTATTACCCCGCATCTAGTTTTACTCGCCGGATTTTTATCAATGGCAGCGGTCGCCGCACGGCGGAACCCACCACCGTCGCCGTAGCTGCCGCTCAAGCCACGTTAACGGAATTATTGCTATACCTCGCCAAACGGCTCCGACAGAGCTTCCCTGGTCAATGTGGGGCATTTGAGATGACCTTAACCGCCGCAAATTTAGAGACTCTCGATCGAATCAAAGCTGAGTTTATCGATCTGAGCGTGGTACCGATCGTCGGCACGACAGCCAGCGGCGAAACCAGCAATTCATTAGTCCATCGTCAGCTCCTCCAATCCGGTCGAAACTGGGCATTGCATGTCACCGAAACTCCCCTCGTCTGGGGAATTCATGCCCTCTACATCGCGATTTCCGCTGGGTTTAAAGTGCCATTGGCGCAAACGATCGCTCACTCGATGTTTGCGCTAGTTCATACACCCATCCCCGGATTATTGCTGCCAGCGATCGTCTTAGCCGATGTGCTGATTTACATCTTTGGCCCCTGGTTTTGGACATTGGGACTGCGGTATGTGCAGGGTAGACCCCTCCTCGCCCGCATGGGCAAACGCACCCTGGTCATCGGTGATGTGCCGTGGGTGCATCAATTATTAAAAGTCTATGTCAGCAAACTATTCTCGCTCAGTTATGGGATCGCCTCCCTCGATGTGCATGGTGCGAACCCTCAAGATCACATGCTGCATCACTTTGGACATCGGGTGGTGAGAGGATCGTTAATCTTCTTGGGCATACCTGATGGGCGACGCGACAAGCTGCACAAAGAGTATGAAAGTGCCGTAATTATGACGGGCAAACAAGCCAATGGGGTGCGAAATATCAATGCAGGAGCGGAAATTATTGCCCTGGGACACAATCCGGCGATTTTCGTTCCGAAAGGCTCCGCCAACGCCCAGCAAGGCTTTCAAGACACGATCGTCCTCCCTAGTCCACCGACTACTGCTGCCAGCGACAGTAGTATAGTGGCGGAATTACGCGAATCGCGGTTTGGCTCGTTCGAGCGATTACTCGCCAGCTATGTATTGTTCTGGGCATTATCAAAACATGTTGCCTCCTTCCCCTTGCTCCGATATCAACATTGGAAGTCCCAGAGCCGAACTCGAATCATGACCACCGCTGCTCCGGTGGCGCGATGACTTATTTCGATCGATCGTTCCTAGCTCTCAAAGAATACTAACTAAAGTATTAAGCGATCGTACTCAGGCTACCACCAAAGGTTGTCAGCAATTACTGTCTTTAGTCGATCTCTACATCAAGACGTTTTTCAGATGTTTAGATTGAGTTGAAATTATAAGATAAATAGGGCTTGCCGAACTATTGATTGCCAAAGGCAAGAGCTGGGATCGTTACGGTAAGAATAATGCTTGAACCGAATAGTTTGTCGAACCCGATCTAATAACTTGGGTGGGTTAGGCTGTTCCATAGCATTGGGAGACGATCTCCACCAGAAGAATATTACAAAATGTTAGGGAATTACACCACCCTGAAGCAATAGGATTTAGACTGAATCTCGATCCGCCTAAATACCCAATTTGGGGTGTTATACGGATAATTGTCGGGCTAAACACCCAATTTGGGGTGTCATATGAATAACTTTCCGTCTAATAAATAGTTAGGTTGCAAGATTCTGGTGGTGTTCATATTTAAAGTTTGTCGTCAAAAGCATTAGACTTTGATTCAAGAATTGGGGGAAAGATTGCAGTATTCGTTTCAAATTGGATATAGCTATACTAGGCGTGATATTTATCGAGTTATTGGCATTCCTGAAGATACACATGGAGGCGTTTGGGATACAGGATATGCCCGTCATGAAAACGACTGGTTCATTTTTTGCAATATTGCAACACCAGGAACAACTGGTCATGATTATGCCAACCAGTGGATTGGAGATAAATTGGAATGGTACGGAAAAACGAACTCCCAATTACGCCACCAATCAATCCAATCCATATTGAGTTTGGAAACGAATACCTATATTTTCTGGCGCGAGGATAATAAAAAGCCTTTTACATTCGCTGGCATCGGAAGTGTAAAAGGATTTGAAGACACTACCCCCGTCAAATTTATATGGACATTTGAGGCAGGAATATTTCCAGATGAAATTAATTTAACTTCAGTTTTGCACGAAGGAGCTGTTTGTCAAGTATCAGTTAACTCTTTTGAGCGTAATCCATTGGCTCGTCAGATATGCCTTGAGCACTATGGAATAAGTTGCTGTGTCTGTGGCTTTAATTTTGGTAGAGTTTTTGGTAAATTAGGTGAAGGATTTATCCATGTTCACCATTTGCGACAACTTTCGGAAATAAGTAAAGAATATATTGTTGACCCAGTGAAGGATTTACGTCCTGTATGTCCAAATTGCCATGCTATAATTCACCGAAGTTCTGTGCCGCTCAGTATCCAAGAAATCAAAGCATTAGTTGAAGAGACGAGCAGCGATGCAACCTAACACTTCATTGGAGCGGAACGTCGGTAAATGCTATATTTGACTCAAAGTGCATCTGCGTCCGCTCAATTCAAGGCCGTTGTGCTGACTGCCCACCAAGAAAAATGTATTCCTAAATTCTGTTTTTTCAGCATTTCAGATAGCATTTTAGAATTACGATCGCACTCACCTTTTCATAGATCGTAAATCCACGGAATGGAGGGAAACGCTATGATCAAGCTTAGAATGCATCACCGTTCGCTGAAACCCAAGCCGTTAACAACAATGTCGTATCAATCTAAACCATCTGCTACCCCCTGCATAACTACCTTTGATGAGTTTATGCGACTGGCGGATTATTCTCTGATGGATACCTTAACTGCCGATCCTGATGCCACGGTCGATGGTAACGATCGCCGTGCCCGACAGGTTTTCTCTGGTCATTTCGTACCTGTAACACCTACGCCGCTTGCAGAACCAGAATATGTAACCCATAGCGGCACTTTTTTTAAAGAACTTGGGTTGAGCGACGAGCTGGCGTTTGATGAACAATTTC
>NZ_JBGSPA010000112.1:0-10145 GCF_041738855.1 Chamaesiphon sp.
ACTTGTCGGTACATGAGTATTAACACCTTGGACTAGGCTTTAGACCGATCTTAGCTAATTTTCTGGGACTTCGCTCTTCCCGTTATCGATTGAATTCGTCTCCCTTCGCGGGTTCTAGTCTTCTTCAGCAAGCCCTAAATAATGCCACGATCCGATCGCCTCCACAACAATTCAGTCATCCATCTCTAGCCAAAACTAGATCGGATCGCCTATTATGCGATCGCAGACCATCACCCACACAGACGATCGCACCGCAACAACCATCGATCGATCGAGTGAAAGTACCACAAATCAGATCCGGAGACTAAACCCAATGAGCGATCGTCCCATCATTCTAGGCATCGTCGGCGATAGCGCGGCAGGTAAAACCACCCTAACTAGAGGCATCGCTCAAATCCTCGGCGAAGAAAACGTCACGATCATCTGTACCGACGACTACCATCGCTACGATCGCCAGCAACGGGAAGAACTGAGCATCACAGCTCTACACCCAGACTGCAACTACCTCGATATCATGCAGCAGCATCTGGCTTTGCTCCGCAGCGGACAGCCCATCCTCAAGCCAATTTACAGTCACACCACCGGTACCTTTGAAGCCCCGCAGTACATCAAACCAACCAAGTTTGCGATCGTCGAAGGACTACTCGGCTACTCTACACCTGCGGTACGCGATTGCTATGATGTCAAGGTGTACCTCGCCCCACCAGAGTCCCTGCGTACCACCTGGAAGATTCAGCGCGATACGCTCAAGCGCGGCTATAGCGAAGCCCAAGTTTTGACCGAACTCCAGAAGCGCGAATCAGACTCTGCGCAATTTATTCGCCCCCAGCGTCAATGGGCGGACTTGATTGTCAGCTTTTATCAACCCAGCGAGTCAGCAGATGAGAGTAATTCCATCCTCAATGTCCGGCTCGTGCTCAGACCGACGATCGCTCACCCAGATCTGAGTGATGTTTTAACCCCAGCCGTTAGCGAGACATCACCAGCCATCCGCCTCAATCTCGATCGCGATATGGGCAAGCCAGTCGATGTCCTCGAAATCGATAGTCATGCCACAGCCGAGAGTATCGGCGTCTTGGAGGGGCTGATCTGTGCTGACATGCCCGATCTACACCAAGTCTGCGATCGCCAAATCAACCCCAATCTAGGGAAAGTTACGGGTACCACCGGAGAGATCCTCCAAAGTTACCCCCTGGCTTTGACACAGCTACTGATTACCCACTACATGCTCAAAGCCACTCAAGCACGCCACTAGTTTACCCCCAACCCCCCCTTAGAAAGACCACGCGGAGGTTCCCTGGTGCATGTGTTGCACCAAGCAGGGGTGGCTTTAACGAGAAGTATTGAGATCTTTCCCCCGTCCTCTCCCCCAGATCGATCGAGTCACTAAAAAACTTCCCGCCCGATCGCGGAAATTGTTAACATAGGGAGTAGTAGCTCAAGTGCGATCGCCTAGTTAGCGCAGATCGATCCGGTAGTTACTAATGTCCATAATCAGAGATAGATGATGGCAGCCGCAGTAAATATTCAAAATCTGTCCAAAAGTTACGGTACCGTTACAGCGGTCAAAGACATATCTTTCCAAGTCGAACGCGGCGAAATTTTTGGGTTGCTCGGCCCCAATGGTGCGGGTAAAACTACCACCATTCGCTGCTTGTGTACTCTGGCCAAGCCCGATGGTGGCACGATCGATCTCGACGGCATTTCTGTCCTCGAACAGCCCCGCGAAGCCCGCAAGCGACTCGGTTATGTCGCTCAAGCAGTCGCGCTTGACAAAATGCTCACGGGTCGGGAATTGCTCGAACTGCAAGCCGCCCTCTACCATATCCCCAAGGCGGAAGCCAAACAACGGATCGAGGTGCTCCTCGAACTCTTGGACTTGCACAGCTATGCTGATAAAAAAACAGGTACCTACTCCGGCGGACTCCAACGGCGGATCGATCTGGCGGCGGGACTGCTGCATCAGCCGGAAGTCCTCGTCTTGGACGAGCCGACGGTGGGCTTGGATATCGAGAGCAGAGTAGTAGTGTGGGACTTCTTGCGCCAACTGCGGGCGAGTGGGACGACGATCTTGATTACCAGTCATTATCTCGAAGAAGTAGACGCTTTAGCCGATCGCGTCGGCATTATCGATCGCGGCTTACTCATCGCCGAAGGTACCCCGTCTGAGCTGAAAAATAAGTTGGGTGGGGATCGGATTACGCTCCGCATCCGCGAGTTTACACCATTACTCGAAGCCGAACGCGCGCAAAAAATGTTGAGCGAATTACCGTTCGTCCAAGAAGCGATCGTCAACGCTACTTCAGCCAACTCGCTCAATCTGGTAGTTACACCCGATCGCGATGTGTTGATGACGATCCAGCAGTCACTCCAAACAGCAGGTATACCGATCTTCGGGATCTCACAATCGCGACCGAGTTTAGATGATGTCTATCTCGCCGCTACAGGAAAAACCTTGCTCGATGCCGAACTCAGTGCGGCTAGCAGTCGAGATCTCAAGGCAGAACAAAAGCAAAGGATGCGGTAATCAGTTGACAGTTGACAGTTGACAGTTGAGAGCGGGGAGTTTAAATCTCCCCGATTGCAACTATTTACTCAGATCGGCAGGAGGCTCTAAACCTTTGCTGTGGGGTAAGTCGCCGACTACTGGCGATCGCCAGTTACTGACAAAAAGCTCGGCAATCATTCATTCCTTATTCATTAATTTCAACCCTATCATGAGCGGCACGATCGACACTTCCACACCTGTAAACCTACCACCAAGCGATCGCCTCCGATCGCGCGAACCACTCCAATCGGACGATCTGGCTGATTTTATCCAAGAAACCTTAGCCCTTACCAAGCGGCTATTTATCCAACTCCAGCGGCGTCCGTCCTCACTGGTGGCGGGGATCGTTCAGCCATTGATGTTCCTAGTCTTATTTGGGGCATTGTTTCAAAATGCGCCCCGAGGGATGATGGGTGGCGACTTGAGCTATGGTCAATTTTTAGGTGCGGGATTGATTGTCTTTACCGCTTTTGTCGGGGCATTAAATGCTGGATTGCCTGTGATGTTCGATCGCGAGTTTGGCTTCCTCAATCGGCTCCTCGTCGCCCCGTTAGCGTCTCGCTATTCGATCGTTGCTGCCTCGGCGATTTATATCGTCGCCCTGAGTTTCGTCCAGACAGCCGCAATTATCGGCGTCAATACACTGCTCGGTGCTGGGTTGCCGAGTTTGGCTGGATTGGGTATTATTGCCCTGATTATCTTGCTGCTCGTCGTGGGTGTCACCGCACTGAGTTTGGGGTTGACTTTCGCACTACCTGGACATATCGAATTGATTGCCGTCATTTTTGTCGTCAACCTCCCCTTATTATTTGCCAGTACCGCCCTTGCACCATTGACATTTATGCCCCAATGGCTCCAAATCATCGCATCGCTCAATCCGCTCACTTATGCGATCGAGCCAATCCGGTACTTGTACAACCACCCCCAGTGGGATCTGAGTAGTATCGTCCTCCAAGCTCCTTGGGGCGCGATCTCCTTTGGCACCTCCTTGGCGATCTTGGTAGGTTTTGCGGGATTAACCTTGGCGGCGATTCAACCCTTGTTAAAACGGCGGTTAGCATAGCATTAGGAACTATTCGAGTCGAGCGTGCATCATCGGATCTTATCGCCACTCCAATTTGCATTCGTACTAACATTATCTTATTTAAAATTATGAAAAACATACTCCCTATTTCACTAGCGATCGGTTTATCCCTATCCCTAATTCCCACCATTGCCTCAGCGCAATTTAACAACACTTTTGATGGCAACAGCGGCGATAATCGTAATCCCTTTAGTCGCGCTAACAATGGCGATACCTCTGGCTTGCTCAACCTGATTAACCAAGCCCAACTCAATGGTAAAATCAATCCTAATTATAGTAACGAACAACGCGAACAATTAAACTCGGCGACCGAGGACTTTCGCGCTCGTCAAAGCCAAGCATTGCGCGATCGCAACAAGAAAACAACTGCGCCAACTACCATCGTCCAGCCTAAATAACTACCAGCTAGCAGCAGTTAATCTTCCGGAAAATACCTGAAAATAATCCAAAGACCTCCAGAGATCGAGCGTATTTAATAGTATCGCTCGATTTTTTGAGCAGGTACTAAATGCAATCATTGCCCTTAACTGTTGTAAGTATTTACCGTTTGGTAATTAGAATAGTGTAAATAAAGAAAGTTGAAATTGTCAGGATAATTAACCCGAGCAAGACGCTACCTGGCAAAAAAGTCACGACGGCAAAACCGCGTAAGAGATAAATTAAAATACTCAGACCTAGCGTCATGCTAAAGAGGTAGGCAAACTTCTGAGTTAACGTCATATAATAACGATCTGGTTGTAAATTTTAGTTGGCATTTCAATGAGTCTCGATCGCCAAAACCTCCCGTCTTTTCAATCGCTTCGCCGCATTGTGCTTGGCGTACTGACACTCTTTATCTTATCTAAACTAATTTTCTCATTGATCGGCACACTCGATCGACCCCAGATTCAAGGCAAATTCGAGCTATATCAAACCAATCTCGTCTTGGTAGCTTCCGAATGGCACCCGACAGAAGATGCAGCGGGACTGGGGGTATTGCAGACAGCGATTGTCGGTAAAGACTTGCTCGAATCTGCCACCGAGCAATATGAAGATGCCCGCGCAAGTGATGTATCGGCAATTGAAAAGCTCAATCTTAGTTTAGCAGATATGACTGCAACAACTACCGATCCTCAGAGCCAAGCAGCAGCCAAGCTACAAACCAATCTAGTCGATCGCACCATCGCCGCCGCGCAGACAGAAATCGTTAAAATCGACTTGCGCCTGGGTATTTTGCAAGCCGTGAACAACCAACCAGAGCAAGCCATTAAAACTTGGCAAAAAGTTGTTAAGACATCTAGCAGTACATCTAAAAATGTCGCAGCATCACTGATCGAGATCTGGCAACAACCATCGGCGATAACTAAAAATACCTCACCCCAAATTGCCGCAGAAATCGCAGCCAATTTTGATGGCTGGTTTCGCGATCGAGTCTTGGAGCAATTATATACAGATGTAGATGACAAGCAATCGCTTACTCAGCTATCGCTTGCCGAGCAAGTCAAGTCTAAGAATGCTTTAATCCAACTTGCCTTAATCACAATTCCCCGCGTCCTAATTGCGCTAGCTGGTGTCGGCTTAATTATCTTTTATACGGTTAGATTTATCATTAGACTGCTCCAGCAACGCTCAGAGCGATCTGTGACAGATCTGCTGTTCGCAGATATTAAGACCCCGTGGATAACGCCGTGGGATTGGGAAATTGTTTGGCAAGTATTCGTATTAGGTTTCTTTTTTGTCGGTCAGTTTTTGCTGCCTGTTGTCTTTGGTGCAGTGGTTAATCCAGCAACATTAACAGCCAGAGGGCAAGGGATTTATGTATTTAGTAGCTATGTGTTGATGTCGGGACTGGCAATTGGGGTACTGTATGCCTCGATTAAGTCCTACTTACCACTATCATCAGATTGGTTTAGATTCAACTGGAAATCTAATTGGTTATTGTGGGGGATTGGCGGTTATTTAGTCGCAACACCGATCGTGATTGTGGTGTCACTAATCAATGATAAAATTTGGCAAGGACAAGGGGGTAGCAATCCCCTCCTCCAAATCGTCCTCGAAGGCAAAGACTCGATCGCGCTACTGCTGTTCTTTGTCACTGCGGCAATCGCCGCACCTTTATTTGAAGAATTCTTATTTCGCGGATTTCTCCTCCCTTCCTTGACTCGCTACGTGCCTACCTGGGCAGCGATCGGCATTAGTGGGCTGGTGTTTGGGGTCGCGCATTTGAGTTTATCAGAAATTTTGCCCTTAACCACACTCGGCATCATTTTGGGAGTCGTCTATGCACGTACTCGCAATCTGTTGGCATCAATGTTACTGCATAGTCTCTGGAATAGTAGTACTTTAGTTAGCTTATTTATTTTGGGCGGTGGTAATTAGTTGCTAGCGATCGATCGGCTGAGCTAATCACTGACATTAGCTCACATCTTGCACCAGCGAATCGTCATTCACCATCCACTAAACACTAGTAACTATGTTTTGATGGAAGATATAAATTAGCTAATCATCACGTCCAGTGGCGACGACAGCGACACCACAAACATCAAGCTGATGCGATCGCAAGACTGATGCGACCGATCGCACCGTCGATCCAGTAGTGTAGATATCATCAATTAATAGAATATTGGCACCAGACTTCAAAGACGATCGCACCAGGGCAAATGCACCCGCTACATTTTCTTGACGTGCCGATTTTGAGAGTCCAAATTGCGCAACCGTCGATCGCGTCCGCTGAAGACTCAGATCCAATTTGGCACCCGTAACTTGGCAAAATTTCCGAGCGATTAATTCAGCCTGATTGAAACCTCTACTCGCGAGTTTGTCAGCATGAAGTGGGATCGGAATGACAATTAAATTATCGATGCTAGGTTGAGACTTTTGCCAACTATCTGCTAACAGTTCTCCATATAGATAAGCGATCGATCGATGACCATCGTATTTCAATTTACCCATCGATCGCTTGATCGAGCCTGTATACTTACCCCACGCAAATAATGGTAGCTCTCCATACCAATATCGTGCTGGATCGGCTAGTTGACACTCTTGGATTTGACGCTGGCAATACTGACAACAGATATCGATGGCAGTGCGATCGCACAGTGGGCAATTCTGCTTGAGGAATAGATTTAAGGCGCGGTTTTTGAGATTGGCGGCGGTACTGACGAGCGATGAGTGCCAAGTATTAGGCATGTAGATAATTGATAGTTAATATAGCAATCCTAGACGCTCGGGTAGATTGAGGTAGGGTGTGCTAGGCGTAAGCGGCTTGCGCTCGTCATCTGGCTGTTGTGACCCGCCCATGATATTCACGGCGATCGGAGCCAACTTAAAAATGTCTTCATATATACATTAGCTCGATTTGTACTAGGACACCGTATATTTAGTTACTAGGATGCTCTGCCATACTGCACACCGCCATCGTCGATCGATTGTCCGATAATTGGTGTAGTCGCACCGTTAATATACCAGTTGTAGGTGAGGCTGTCGTTACCTGCATCGCTGGCGATGGCTGTGAGTTGGACTGTGGAGCCTTCTTTAATATTCGTGGGAATATTGACGGTGTTAATCGTGGGGGCAATGTTGGTAACTGTGACTTGGATGGTGTTGGTGGTGCTGGCTCCATCGTTGTCGGTAACTGTGACGGTGACGTTATGAGTACCCGCTTTGGTAAATTGATGGCTGGGATTATTTACGTTACTGACGGGATTACTACCATCGCCAAAGTTCCAGGTGATGGTGTGGGTGTCTTTAATCCCTGCGTCGCTGTAAGTTACGCCGAGGTTGAGGGATTCACCTTGGTTGAGAGTGGTATTTGGTGTGGTGATGGTAGCGGTGGGGGCGACGTTATCGACCACAATCTGAGTAGATTGTTGAGTAGTACCGCCATCTTGATCGGTGACGGTGAGGTTGACGTTATAAGTGCCGTTATCGATAAATTGATGGGTGATATTTTGACCGATTACAGGTTGACTGTTATCGCCTAAATCCCAGGTGTAGGTAATGTTGTCGCTGCTACCACCGTCTGTGGCTGTGGCTTTGAGTTGGATGGTTTGTCCTTCGTTAATTTGGTTGGGAATGAGAACAGTTTCAATTGTTGGTGGGAGGTTATTAATGGTGAGGTTGACGGTGGCGAGATTGGAAATCTGTCCGTCAGTGCCGAAGCCGAGGTAGGTGAAACTGTCAGTGCCGACGTAGGTGGGGGTGGGGGTGTACGTGTAGGTGAAGTCCCCTCCTGGGAGGGGTAGGGGTGGGTTCAGGGTTAGTGTGCCGTGAGTCGGTTGGTTGATAATTTCGATCTGGGTGACGTTGGTGTCGTTAGCGGCTACCTGAGCGAAGTCGAAGGTAAGCGGTGTGGCTTGGTTGGTAACTAGGGTATCGTTTTTAGTGACGGGGATGGGTTGGGTGTCGGTGAAGAGTTTTACGTCGTCGATGGTGACGGTGCTGGTTCTTGCGCCGAAGCCTAAGAGATTGAAGTAGAGGGTGGCTTGGGTGGTGGGGGTGACTTGAGTTAAGTCAATTGTGACGATGCTACTGTTGTTGCCGAGAGCGGTGATGGTGACTTTATCGCTCTTGTGGATGGTGCCGTTGGCTTGAATGTTGAGGAGGGAGTCGGTGTGGTTTAAACCGATAGATGTTCCGGCGAGGGGGGTGAAGGTGTTGGTGTCGAGGAGGGCGACTTCAAGGGCATCGTTGGCGGTTTTGGTGGTGTCTCCGGTAACTAGGTGATTGTCTTTGATGGTGAATTGGAGGGTTTTGGCTCCGGTGGGGATGATGAAGGCTTGGGTAAGTTCGGAGAGTTTTTGCGACTCTTCGGTTAATGTGGCGGTGCCATTGATGATGTTGGTGGCACCTGCGGTGTTCCAGGTGGTGGGGGTGGTGAAGTCGCCGTTGGTGATGCCGATTAATGCGCCTGCGGTGAGGTGGGCGGGGTTGACTGTCCCGACACCCGACACCCCACTTCCGACACCCGAATTGAGAGCATTAATAATCGCCCAATCCATCGCCGATGGGAGTTTGCGAACGCCAGGTTTGAGACTGGTGTTCATGAGATCGTAGGGGTAGAGGGTGCTGTCGAGGTGGGAGCCGTCGGGGGTTAGTTTGGTAGTGAGGGTATCGGTCGTGAAGATGCCGTTTTTGACGTATTTATTGAATTCGCTGTAGCCGTTAATAATGCCAAGGGTGTGCCCCATCTCGTGCAGGATGGTGGTGAGGAGGTCGTATTTACCGGATGCTGCGCTGTTGGGGGTGGCTTGGAGGTAGTTGTCTACTCCGGTGAATTCGCTATTATCCTGTGGGGTGGTGTCGAGGAACCAGCCGACTCCGTTGGCATCGTTGTCGATGCTGATGGTAGCGGTTTTAGGGGTGCCGTTGGTGTTGTAGCTGGTGATGGAGCCTTCGGCTAGTTGTCCGGTGGGGAGGTTGGTTATTTCAAAGTTAAGGTTGATTGGGGTGGTGGTATGCCAGATCGATTGGGCGGTAGAGTAGATGTTAGTTAGTAAATTGGAGACATTGTTATGAATTGGATTAACATCGATCCCGCCGAACACGAACGTAGACTGGCTCTCTGGTTTCAACGTGAAGGGTCGTGGGGTAGAGAAGATATCCTCACTCCCGTCTGGCACGAATTCACTGGTTTTTACTTCACGCCAAATATTACCGTTGAGGAATTGGTCGAAAGATATGCTGCTGGAGAAAGAAATTTTATCGATATCCGTCTTCCCGAGAAATCTGATTTGAGCGGAGTCGATTTGTCTGGAGCTATTTTCCTTGGTGCTAACCTCGCCTATTCCAACTTTACCAATGCCAACTTGAGCAATTGCGATCTCCGGTATTCTTGGATGCGCGGCAATTTTACCCGTGCCAATTTGGAAGGGGCTAACATCGATCGAGCCGACGTTGGCGGTTCCAAATTTAAAAATGCTAACCTGCTCGATACGGTAGGCTGTTTTGGGATTGATTGTGGAGCTTTGTTCGAGGATACTATTATGAGCGATGGTAGAGTTGTCTCGTATGAAGGTCGTGCTTGATTGCTGACTATCATCCAGATCTGCTTGTAGTGGGCTTGAAAGATAAGGGTTTGCATAGTAGTCACGCCAGTAGGGTGGGCACTGCCCACAGACCATTTAGAGCCGAAGTAATAAGAGTTTAAACTGCTTGATTCGATCGCCACCTCTTCACCAATCGATCGATATTAATGGTGCTGCTAGATACTGCCGCCCCTACTGTTGCTGCCTGTTGAATTCGCTCGCCTAATCTCTTCACCAATCGAGCGATACTAATTACCTAAAACATTTATATTACTAAATAGGAAATGGTCTGTGGGCACTGCCCACCCTACGAAACTGTCGCTGCCCGTTGAATTGGATCGGATAATCTCTTCATCAATCGATCGCTACTAATTAGGGCTTGCTGAATAAGTCATACGATCGAGTGAGCGAATCTCGAAGCACGCTCACTCGAAGCGCGTCGTCTAGCGACGATCGCCAATGATAATTTTTAGTTAAGCTCAAAGGAGATACAAGCAAGATTTCTAAT
>NZ_JBGSPA010000117.1:0-58283 GCF_041738855.1 Chamaesiphon sp.
ACTTGTCGGTACATGAGTATTAACACCTTGGACTAGGCTTTAGACCGATCTTAGCTAATTTTCTGGGACTTCGCTCTTCCCGTTATCGATTGAATTCGTCTCCCTTCGCGGGTTATAGTCTTCTTCAGCAAGCCCTATTTATACCCAACAGCCCAAATAAACCGACCGCGCCGATTCCTGCCAGACCTGTGGGGATGTTTTTAATTGCCGATTTACCTAATTTCCAGGTTGCCTGAAGGGTCAAGATCGCTACCACAGGCTTAATTCCGCCAAAGATCGCGATCGCTTGGGGCAGATCCTGTACTCGATTGTACCCGATCGCCAGTCCCCAGACGATCGCCATCGCTGGCAAAATGAAGCACACCCCACCAATAATTAGACCCCACCAACCAGCTCGGATATAGCCGAGATAAATCGCCAACTCGGTCGAACTCGGCCCCGGAATCAAATTAGTCAACCCGACCAGATCGAGAAATTGTGCCTGACTCACCCACTGGCGACGAGTGACAATTTCTGTTTCCAACATGGCAATGTGCGCCGCTGGGCCACCAAATCCGATCGTTCCCAGTTTCAAAAACACTCCAACTAATTCGGTCAGGCGAGAACGTGATGGCGGCATGTTAGGGATAGGGAAAAGGCAGATCGACAGAACTTGTGGGCTGCGGAAATTCGCTCTATTTTAATCGAACGTTACTCGATGCGACACAGCCGAAGCTGCGCGAACGGAATTTAGCTGGGTAATAGCTTGTAGCAATCAGCTCACCGACGATCGATTCCCTTGGATTTTAGATCTACTTGACAAATATCCCCTACACCTTTGATAATAAGTAATTAGTTTGAAAAAATCAAATAATTTGCGTGACTGGCGGAATTGGTAGACGCGCTAGATTCAGGTTCTAGTGTTCGCAAGGACTTCCGAGTTCGAGTCTCGGGTCGCGCATATTTGTCTAAAGTTAACAATTTCAGTAGGCAGCAACCTAGCGTTGCTGTCTACTGTTTTATGGTGTCTCGATCGATATTAACTATGTTGACTAGTACCCAGAATCCACTCATCAAGCAAATCAAAAAACTCCAAGCCGCCAAAGAGCGGCGGGAAACGCAGTTGTGCTTGCTAGAGGGGACGCATCTCATTCAGGAGGCTTGTGCTGTCCGCTACCCCTTGATGAGTGTCTGTTGTACCCCCACCTGGCAAGCCGCTCATCCCGAGTTATGGTCGAGTGTATTGGCGACTAGCGATCGCGTCGAATTGGTCAGTGATGAAGTAATTAGATCGATCGCGACGACCGTCAACCCCGATGGGATCGTCGCCACCGCACCGCGCATGGCACTCTCCCCACCACCCATTCCGGCAAATTTGACACTTGTCTTGGCAACTATTCAAGATCCAGGTAATTTGGGCACGATAATTCGGACAGCAGCCGCAGCAGGTATCGATGGGCTGTGGGTGAGTCAGGATAGCGTCGATCTAGACAATCCCAAAGTCCTCCGCGCTTCGGCTGGGCAATGGTTTCGGCTAGCGATGGGCGTCAGCGACAATCTCAAAGAACTCGTCACCAGTTACCAACAGCAGGGTGTCAGGGTAGTTGCGACTACTGCTAATGCCAAAACTAGTTACTGGGATGTAGACTGGCGATCGCCGACGCTGATTTTGCTCGGCAACGAAGGTGCGGGTTTGAGTCCAGATCTGTCAGCCCTAGCCGATCTTCAGGTCAAAATCCCCATGTCTGCAACAGTAGAATCACTCAATGTATCGACGGCAGCGGCGTTAATGTTGTATGAAGTTCGCAGACAGCAGCAGCTAAGTTAGCAGCCCCATCTCTGGCTGCTTTTGTGTCTACATATCGCTCATCAAACCCCCTGAAATTCGTCTTCAAAAGAGAATGGAAGGTAGAAAAGCACCTGTGGGTCGATTATAGCTGCCGAAACTCATCAACGTCATCGGCTCGACGATCCGTAGCCCCTGCTGCAAGCACCAGCGGAACAGTTGACCATTGCGTGTCGGTAGTAAAAATCCTTGTCCTGTAAACGATCTGGCGGCACCAATCAGTGCTTTTAGCCCTTCATTGCTTTTGCCTACAGCATGACCGAGGAACCCAATCGAAGTAGCATATCCGACGATCGTATCGTCATTCTCGACGACAGTAGCTGTGCCTTGCCCGATCGCCTGACGGAGATCCCGAGATCGATCGAAGCCATGAATCTGCTGACAGAGCCGATCGCAATCTGCTAAATCGTCGGTAGTTGCCAAACGGACTGGATAACCTGGCATTTCCAGTCCCAGTACTTGTCCTTGAATGCACGCTAGTGGCTCCCGCACATCAAAACCCAGCTTGGTGTATAGAGCCAGAGAGTGGTTATTATATGCTGCCTGAACTAGGCGCACACTAGTAAACCCTTGCTGCTCTGCTCGATCTAGTATTGCCGCCATCAGATGTCTACCGATAGTAGCATTTTGACTGCTGGGAGCCACTGTAATCGGGCCGATCCCAGCCACAATCGTCTCTTCCCACAGGAAGTTGCTGCCGACAATTTGCCCGCCCACCTCAGCGATTATTGAATAAATATCCGATCGGGCAAACAGCGGTGATAGCAAGTGGCAAGCCGCATCAACAGAGGGAAAATCTGATGAAAAGTTGTGCTGCTCGGAGATAGTCTTGAAGGCTTCGTGGCAAATTTTACCGCAAGTCTGAGCATCTTCAGGATTGCCAGTCCGTAGTTTTAAAGTTCGATTTGCTGTGGTCATAGTTATCCCCATCGCAATCGTGATTGATTCTGTCATTGCTACTACTCAGTGGCGTAAGTATAAATCTACGCAGTGGAAATTGCCGTTGTTTTCGAGCCAAAAGCTAATGAGATAACACACCGTGAAGGCTGTTTCACAATTTGTAACATGTGTCCTGTTGTCACAATCCTAACATGCAGTGTATAGCTTTTTAACACTTTGTTTCTGTCCACAGGTTTAATTTAGTCTTTGCGGACAAAAGTCACGATCGATCTGATGAATTTAGATTTGTTGGATCGCTTGGATCTGCTCATTGCCGGACATGGGGTTGAACCAAGATTGGCGAAATTGGCGAAATAGCAATTGAATCTTAATTTAACTGCACTGGTTACTCGATGGCGATCGTGTCACTGCTGGTTGTCGTCAGGGTACTCTGAGGATATCAGCCGACATCGCGATCGGTTGCTAGCAGATGCTAATTGAATGCACCAGCAGTTGACAGGACATTTTTATACCGCTCATCTCAATTGCCACTAGTACCAATGCAATTCCATATCCAAACCGATAGCGAAATCCCCGTCTCCAAGCAACTCTACGATCAAATGTTGTTTGCGATCGCCTCTCGACAATTTTCCCCTGGGCATCGATTGCCGAGTACGCGACAACTAGCCATGCAGACAGGATTGCATCGCAACACGATCGGCAAAGTATATAGTCAACTAGAAGGGACGGGATTGGTAGAATCCGTACCTGGTTCGGGGATCTATGTCAAGTCCTTGGGACATGAGAGCAATCATCTCCTGGCTGATTCCCAGATCGATCCCAATCTCTCCGCCATCGATTTAGTCTCGCAAAGTCTCAACACGCTCCTCGCCCAAGGTTATTCCCTCACCCAATCGCGGGAGTTATTCTTGACCGAAATTGATTGGCGGTGGCGGTGTAGTGCCAGAGTCTTTGTGACCGTGCCCCGCGCAGATAGTGGTGCAGGAGAATTGATGCTCCAAGAGTTGCAACAATCGCTAGGCATCCCCGTACAACTTGTCACCTTGGACAAATTGGCATCCCAACTAGCCCAATCTCTCGCAGCAACAGTCGTTACCAGTCGCTATCATATTGGAGTAGTGGAGGCAACACTCGCCAGTAGCGATGTCGTGACGCGATCGATCCGCGTTATCCCAGTCGATATCCAAGACTATGAACAAGAGCTAGCCCTAGTCAAAACTCTGCCCAAAAATAGCTATGTCGGGATCGTCAGCCTCAGTGCGGGTATTCTCGCCGTCGCCGAGATGATGGTACATAGTATGCGCGGTGACGATCTCTTGGTAATGGCTTGTCAAACCAAAGATACCTACAAGCTCAATGCTACAATCCGCCGCGCACACACGATCGTCAGTGACAAAGCCAGTCTCAACATCGTCCACCAAGCGATCGAAGCTGCTGGCGATGACTTGATGCGGATTCCGCAAGTCGTCGAGAGTGAGACTTATATCGGCTTGAAGTCCATCAATCTCCTCAAGCGGGAGTTGGGTTTGATTTAGCGGCTATTGGCTTATTTCTGCCATCGCTGTGTGGCTGTCGCAATGCGATGTCCGTAGCTTTCTGAAGTCACGCGATCGCCTGGCTCGATCGTGGCTGGTGCCCCGCTCATGTCCATATCACTTTGTCCCATGACGCCCATAAATGAGCCGAGCCGATTCATGCCATCTTGTCCGGGCATTTGACCCGCGCCCACCCAGATCATGCTGTGTTGAGCCGCATTGATGCTCAAGTACAACAAGGTGCCCTGCTTGTCACCACTGAGCGAACTAGAGTGAGTAAATCCACCCGCAATTTTGTCTTTCCAGCCTTGAGCAAACCAGATACTACTAGCAGCATCGACAAATGCTTTGAATTGAGCGGCGACACCGCCCATATATGTCGGCGAACCAAACACGATCGCGTCAGCCGCTTGGAGTTTGGCAAAGATTTCATCATCTTTCCAGCGTCCGTTGACAATCTGTTCGCCAGTGATAGGGATTAATTCGACGTTGGTATCTGCAACCTGCTTGGCACCTGTGGCGATCGCTTCAGCCATCAGGTGAGTGTGTCCGGTACCAGAAAAATAGACAATCGCAATATTAGTCATAAGAAACCGATGTGGTAAAGTAGGCTAAAATTCTGAGCTTTGAGTGATGTAAATCCCGATCGATACTAGGCAACTGCCGCTAATACTGGGTAGTCGATATAACCTACCTCATCACCACCATAAAAGGTGGATCGATCGTAGGGCGTGAGTGGTTGTCCGGTGGCAAATCGCTGTGGTAAATCGGGATTGGAAATATACAATCTGCCATAAGCCACCAGATCCGCGTCCCCATCTGCTAGCGTCTGTTCGGCTGTGGTGAGATCGTGTCCCCCAGCACTAATCATCGTCCCCGCGTAAATAGTGCGAAAATAGTGGGTACTCATCGTCATATCTGGATCTACAGCCGTCTCGTTGCCAGCAACGCGCGGTTCGACGATGTGGAGATAGGCGAGATTCAAGCGATCGAGTTGCTGCACTACATAAGTAAATAAAGCCAGCGGATCGCCGTCCGACATCGTGCCGAATGTTCCGCTTGGGGACAAGCGTACGCCCACGCGATCGCTCCCCCAGACATCGACGACAGCCGCGATCGTGTCTAGTAAAAATTTGGCACGATTGGCGATCGATCCGCCATATTCATCCGTGCGGTGATTGGAGCCATCATGCAAAAATTGGTCGAGGAGATAGCCGTTAGCACCATGCACCTCAACGCCATCAAATCCGGCTGCTAAGGCATTCTCGGCAGCTTGGCGATAATCAGCGACAATTTTGGGGATTTCGGCAGTCTCCAGGGCACGAGGGACGACATACGGCTGCGATCCTGTAAAAGTTGCCACCTCACCCTCTGGTGCGATCGCACTTGGAGCGACAGGGCGATCGCCATTGGGCTGAAAACAGGGATGTGAAACGCGCCCGACATGCCACAATTGCAAGAAAATTCGCCCACCCTGCTCGTGAACTGCTTGGGTAACTAATTGCCAGCCAGCGATCTGTGCGGCGGAGTGAATTCCTGGCGTAAATGGGTAACCCTGTCCTTGCGGCGATATTTGGGTGGCTTCGCTGACAATCAGTCCCGCTGTAGCGCGTTGGCGATAATATTCAGCGTTCATCGGTTGGGGTACATTTCCCTCAATGGCTCGATTGCGAGTCAGCGGTGCCATTACGATCCGATTCTTGAGCGGATATGGCCCTAGTTGGGTCGGTTCGAGTAGCTGTAATGAATTACTCACTAGTTTCTCCTTCTAGTATTTCGATAGTTCGACAATCTCGAACTACTAAACTATATCAACTACTATGAGATAATGCAAGTAGTTACCGACACAATAGTCTTGAGTTTTAATGCCCTCGTTGGCGTAGCCTATGTTTTCAAACCGCGAACATCGGCGTTGGCGTTGGCACCGCCTTACCCTTGAGATTACGCAACAAAAATCGAGACGAACGGTAGTATTAGCCAACCCGTAACGTCCCACTCGCCAATTTTTTCACCACATCATGCGTCCGTTTTATCATCCTCAGTGCGAAGATATTTCGCTAGTTGGTTTGTTCTATGCACTTGGAGATCCCGTCAGATTGCAGATCGTGCAGCGACTAGCTGCAACTGGAGCTTTGACTTGCTCGGATTTGGACTGTGATGTTGCCAAATCTACGATGTCCCACCATTTCAAAATTTTGCGAGAGTCGGGGCTGGTATTTACGCGCAAGGAAGGAACGCAGCATATCAATACGCTGAGAGTCGCGGATCTCGACAGGCTATATCCAGGGCTGTTGGCAGTAGTGTTACGCGCTCCGGTTGGGGCTGTTAAATTAATTGATAATTGATAATTGGGCGTTGCTGGATTGAGGTATGATTTAAGGCGATCGATAGTTGATAGTAATGTAGTGGGACGACACGACTAAAATTGTGGGCATTCAGAATCCTTGGTATCAAATACTGGTGCGTTACGGCAGTCGCCTAACACACCCTACATCTACAATACTTGTCTAAAAATCAAGCTAATTGCTCAGTGATTCTGGCAATAGTCCGATCGTTTTCGGCAGGAGTACCGATCGAGATCCGCAAACCACCCCCAGTATGCCGAATCGAGGTGCCATGTTTTTTCAACTGGATGACTAGATCTGCCATTACTAGATCGGGATGGGCGACTCCCCGTAACCGCACATAGAGGAAATTAGCATCGCTGCGCCATACTTTGAGATCGGGCATCTGAGTCAATGCGCTAAATAAGCGATCGCGTTCGCTAATGAGCTGGGGAATTACTGCCAATAACGACTGGCGATGTTGTAATACTAACTCGGCGGCGGCGAGTGAAATACTCGGGAGATTGTAGGGTAATCTCACTTGCTCCAGCGTAGCGATGAGTTGAGGATGTCCCACGGCATAACCCACCCGATGAGCGGCTAGTCGAAAGGCTTTGGAAAATGTCCGTAATACGACCCAATTGGGATGCTGGGCTAGTGCGGCTACTACCGTCTGTTGGCTAAATTCAAAATAAGCTTCATCGATGACTACCAAAATATCTGACGGCAAACTTCGCATCCAGTCCAACTCCGCTGCTGTGAGCGCATTACCTGTCGGTGAATTAGGATTGACCATAAATACTACCCGAATCGGCACATCTGAAGTATCGATCGCCTGTTGAGCCGCCACCAGATCGACTTCAAAATCAACGGCAGATCGATCGATCCCCACCACCGGAATCCCCAAAGTCTGCGCCAAAATCCCATACATGCTAAAAGTCGGCCCGGCGATCGAGATCCCGCCCCCACCACCCACACAAGTCGCAATCAGGAGCGATCGCAATAACTCATCCGAACCATTTCCCACACTAATCTGGTTGGGAAGTATTCGAGCGTCTAGTCCTGCTGATTCTGCCACATAACCCGCGATCGCCTCCTTGAGCCGATAATGCCCACCATCAGGATAACGATTGCTCTCAATCGATGCTACCCACGTCTGCGCCAATTGGTGCTTTAGTTCTACAGGTAGATCGTAGGGATTTTCATTGGTATCTACTCGATCGATCTCGATCGCTACAGATTGTCCTTCTACACCAGCAGGATGCGGCGTGTAGGCTTGCAAACTCCCAAGTTCGCTCCGAATGAAGGGTAAGGGTATGGTAACGCTAGGAGTGGTATCTAGAGGAGTAGTAGTCATATTAAGCGTGGGCAAAGCCTCTTCGAGAACGAGGAGCAGGTTTGAATCCTCATCATAGATCGATCGACAACCTCAGCGGGTAGATCGACTAAATATTCATCCCGATCCGAGCGAAGGGTGTCGCCACATCATCCACCAGCTCATCTAACTGTTAGAGCGCGAAAATAATCTCATCAAGGTATTGACAGCGATTTAAATATCTCGTATATTGATAAGTGTCTGAAAACGCGGCCCCATCGTCTAGAGGCCTAGGACACCTCCCTTTCACGGAGGTAACAGGGATTCGATTTCCCTTGGGGCTACTTAGAAAATAATTTGGAAAAAGAGGCTAGGCAACTAATGTCCAGCCTCTTTTTGCATTCAAATAATTAGCCTAAAGCCTAAGACCCAAAGCCTAAGACCTAAAGCCTAAGACCTAACTTATGGATGCCGATTTTTTGCATATTCCAGTATTGAGCCAGGAACTAGTCACTGGCTTAGAAGTTGTGGCAGGTGGTTGGTATTTGGATGCAACAGTTGGTGGTGGCGGGCATAGCGAACTAATTTTGCAAGCTGCGGCTGATGTGCGGTTGGTGGCGATCGATCGAGATTTGCAAGCTTTAGCAGCAGCTAGAGCTAGACTGGCACTGTATGGCGATCGCGTCGAGTTTTGGCATGGCAACTATGCCGATTATCAACCAGCAGGACGAAAGTTTGACGGGATTATTGCCGATTTGGGCGTCAGTTCGGTGCAGCTCGATCTCGCCGAGCGTGGCTTTAGTTTTCGGCAGGAAGCACCGCTGGATATGCGAATGGATCGCTCTCAAGGGCAGACAGCCGCCGATCTCGTCAATCAGACTACTGAAGTCGAATTGGCAAACATTATTTTCACTTATGGTGAGGAACGGCTATCGCGCCAAATTGCGCGGGATATAGTTGCTGGACGACCATTTGCGACGACCACCCAACTAGCTTATACGATCGGCGGTGCCGTGCCCAAGTCCTATCGTTATGGGCGCATTCATCCAGCGACACGGACATTTCAAGCTCTGCGGATTGTCGTCAATCAAGAGCTAAGTTCGCTGGAGCAATTTCTCGCAGTTGCCCCGACATGGCTCAAGCTGGAGGGTAAGATCGGGCTGATTAGCTTTCATAGCTTAGAGGATCGGATTGTCAAGCATACCCTCCGCGAAAATGAGAGCCTCAAAGTCTTAACCAAAAAGCCCATCATCGCCACTGAAGCCGAATTAGCTACCAATCCCCGCGCTCGATCGGCTAAATTGAGATGGGCGATAAATACAGGCGGTAAGAAGTAGGGATCGATCGCAGCGTGTTATCGATCCCATCCGGTTCGATTGAGCTTAGATCCTCTCTAGTCTTAGTCCGCGCAGGCGGACTTCGGAGCATTAGCGGCGGTTTTAACCGCTGACTGACCGAACCGGATCGATCGCGAGCGACTAAAATTTGGGACAAAAGTGCATATTTGCGCCCAACTGGGCAATATATATATGATGTACCCTCTCACAGTCTGTGGATCGCCAATGACTTCTGAAGTAGCAGCGTGTTTGAGCATCGATCGTTGTCTTGGAGATGACGATCGTGTCTGACTTGCTATCGATGCGGGTATGCTCGAATCCCCTGATTTGGCGTTGCAACGCACTAAATATATGAGTTTTCAACTAGATCGAGGATTGTTTCAGTTTGACTTTATCGATCGACACGCTATTTTGGGTGTGAGTGTAAATGCTGAAAGTATAGATATTCGAGAACGCTATCAAACCGTTGCCAGATTGTTGCATCCTGATACTGCCAAGTGGAAGACTGAAGCGGAGCGACAGTTGGCAGTGCGACTGTTCTCGCGGCTGATTACTCACGCTTATAGTAAGCTCTCTCGACCATCTGAGCTACAAGAGCAGATGATTATGCTAGAACTCCTGAGCAAAAGATCGATCGTGGAAAATAGTCAACTTCAGATCGCCGATCCGCTCTGCCAACAACTTTATCAAAGTGGCAATGACTTCGAGCTAGTGTACGATCGCCTACTAACTCAGATTGCCACCCAACAATATGTAGAATTAGACCACAGCGAACGAATTATCAATCAAATTAGCGAACTAAATCTGGTGTATCTCTTGCGCCGTCAGTTGCAGTCAGTACGCTCTACCCCGCCAGTGGGTGCGACTAACGCGATTTTAGGTGCCATCAAAGAAACAACACCACCAGAGATTGTCAAAGCATCCCCCATCGAGGGTGCGCTCCGCCGCGCGGAAGATTATGTCAATAATAAAAATTGGGTAAAAGCAGTACCAGAACTCCGCGAAGTCATCAGTGTAGAGCCAAATAACGTTCGTGCTCATGCGTTGTTTGGATTGGTATATCTCCACCAGCAACAAATGACAATGGCAAAACTATCCATCAATAAAGCGATGCAACTTGCGCCGCACGATCCGCTAGCACTGCAAGCCAAACAAGAATTCGAGCGCGCCAATAACCCGCGCACTAGCTCGAAGGGTAAAGCTCCAGCCAAAAAAGCTAACGAAGGTATCTTTGGCGGCTTGTTTGGTAAAAAGTAAATTGAGTTGCTAATTAACGGTAACTTAGGTGAAAAAGTAGGGTTAGCGATCGGGATTTGGTATGCTATTAGTCTAACTATTTACCAGCAACGGCAGTCCTGGTTGCCAATCCCAAACAAATGACCGATCGCACTCCCACTGTCTCAATACCCGCACACAGCGATGATTCCCAGCCGCGATTCATCAGAGCCGAGGCGACACCACCGAACTTTTATGTTCCTGGTGCCAGAGATTTATTGCCCTTGGATGTCGCGCAGAAACGGTGGGTCGAAAAAGGCATCCAGAATATCTTCCATCGTTGGGGTTATCATCGGATTATTACCTCCACTCTAGAACGACTAGAGACCCTGATCGCTGGTGGTGCGGTCGATCGCGAGACTGTGATTCAGATTCCCGCTGCCGAAGGTGGGACACTCGGTTTACGCCCCGAATTGACGGCTTCGATCGCCCGTGCGGCAGTCGCGCGGATGGGAGATCTGTATCCCCAAAGATTGTATTACAATGCCAATGTCTTTCGACGTGCCGATCTCGAACATCACGGACGACAACAAGAATTTTATCAAGCTGGCATCGAACTGCTCGGTATCGGTGGGATTCTCGCTGATGTTGAAGCAATTTCACTGATGATGGATTGCCTTACGGGTTTGGGCGTTCCCAATTGGCAACTAATTTTGGGAGAAGCAGGTTTGAGCCGCGCCTTACTAGCTCAATTCCCCAGCGAATTCCGCACTCAGATTCGCCGCTGTCTGGCACATCTCGATCGCGTCACCCTAGAGCAATTACCCTTACCGCCTCAGCAACAGCAGTTGGCTCTGTCACTCCTAGACTTGCGTGGCAATCCGGCTGTAGTATTGACGCAACTAGCTCGACTCGAATTGGATGTAGATAGCCAAGCGACGATCGCGCATCTCCAAACCGTGGTGGAATTATTGACAGCTAGCAGTCCCACGCCACTCCCACTCATCCTCGATCTGAGCTTGATTCAAACCTTTGATTACTATACTGGGATCGTATTTGAAGCAGTCAGCATTCATGAAGATCGTACCTATATCCTGGGCAAAGGCGGTCGCTACGATCGCTTGCTGGCTCTATATCACCCCCAAGGTCAAAATTTCCCTGGCATCGGTTTTGCCCTGAATATTGAAGATTTGCAGCAAGCTTTGCAAACGAGCACCGCCATGCCTCACCACACCGCCACACCCGACTGGTTGGTAGTGGCGACGACACCCACGGCTACCGCTGCCGCGCTCCGCTACGCTCACAAGTTGAGATCTACTCCCGCGCCGATCCGAGTCGAGATGTACCTCAATGATGGCAACTTGGCCCAAATCCGCCAAATCGCGATCGAGCTTGGTACTACACGGATTGCTTGGGTAAGTGCAGATGGTGTCGAGTTAGAGGAATTGGTTGACAAAGTGCTTACCTAGCTAGACTTTGGGCGATCGCTCAAACTTCGTGGACTTTTTCGAGCGTACGTTGATAATCCCACTCTCGATCTTGTTGGCGAAACAGCTCGGCAGCCATCTGGAGGTCTTGACGTGCGCCTTCTCGATTGCCCAGGTACGCACACACCAACCCCCGATTGTAATAAGCTTTGGGGCGGGTAGCGTCGATTTGAATCGAGAGATTGTAGTCATTCAACGCCCCTTGAAGATCTTCCAAGCGATAGCGAACATTGGCGCGGTTATAGTAGTTGGTCGCACTGCGATCGTCGAGTTCGATCGCCCGATCGTAGTCTGCTAGTGCCCCTTGCCGATTCCCGCTCCGGTCGAGCAGCAATCCCCGATTGGCATATGCTTTGGCATGAGCGGGATCGAGTTGAATCGTGCAATTGTAGTCAGCTAAAGCACCTTCGCGATCGCCACCTAAATCGCGCGATCGACCGCGATTATAATACTCACTAGCAGCTTGTGGATGTTGCTGGAATTCAGGTTGAGCATCAATGGGAATGTCCGATTGGTTATCTAGATTATTAGGCATATTTTCAGATTTTAATGTCATCTCAATCGATAGCGCAATCGCACTTAATCCTAAAAAACGTTGATATTGACGAGAGTCTACCTTGGTTACAGCGGCTCAGACGCAGCAACTCCAAATATAGTGAGGCTGCTGGAAACTTGGCGGTCGAGCGTTTTATTACTGTTTTAAAGACAGCATCCGAGCGAGTTTAGAAACTGCAAACTCAAATATTTACACTTTAAACTTTAACAGTTTCAGCAAATACATTGGTCTTCATGACATTAAGTCCAGCCGAATTGCCTAATCTGACATTCTCCTCTGGCTAGAATTCGGAGATATATTGCTGATTTAGACACATACTTCTTTGCCAGTGTCAGATTGGATATCTAGGGTAGAGGGTGAATAGTGAATGGCGATTCGCGCACGCCTTTGTTTCCCGACGGTTTAGCGGATGCGCTCCCGCCTTTGTTCCCCACTGGTCGGGTCACCCGCCCAGTTGACCATGGAAGCGCACCAAGCAGCGAATCGAGACAGTGGATGGTGGATGTGCCATCCGTGAGTTCCTATGGTTCCGATTTTTCGGTGGCTGCCAAATTGGCAAATAGTTCTTGAAGCTTCCAGCGTTGAATGTAGGGCCAGCCGCCATTTTCCTCGATATCACGGAGGAGGGAGTAGAGAGCCTGACGAGTATTTGGCAGTGCCGACTGAAAATAGCCTTGTTGAATCTCGTGATGGAGCTGTTCTAGCGTCCGCAGGAGTTGGAGCAGTGCGACTGGATCTGCCCGATCGCGATCGGCAATGTCATGTATCTTGGTAGTGATTTCAGCTAGATCGGCGATCGGACTAGTTACATTTGCAGCTAATGAGCTGCTTGCTGCCACTTGAGAGGATAAAAATGAGTTTTTTTCCTGATTCATTTAACTATATTTGTCAATTATTTTTAATATAAATTCATGTATTGGGATCGGTGATGAAACCCGATTCCCAATATTTTCAAATCATTTGTGCATAGATGTGACGTGGACGGCACGCGCGTTGTAAAATACCGATCGACAAGACAATTATCTTACTGTGTCTACGGCTCTCGATCGAGCACAACTTTGAAGATTGATGAGATCTGACGGTGCGCGTAGCAGCAAAGACTGTAATAACATAAAATATATCGAAAATCGAGGTCGAACATGAAATTTCGCGGATTAGTCGCCGCTCTACTCGCCATCTGTGTTGGCTTGTTGACGGCTTGTAGTGATGCTCCTGTATCAGCAACAACTGTACTGACGTACGAAGATATTCGGGGTACCGGACTGGCAAACAACTGCCCAGTCGTCGAGGATACCAGTCGTGGTGCAATTCCGCTGGATGCCACCAAGAGCTACCAGTTCATCGACATGTGTATTCAACCCACCAACTACTTTGTTAAAGAAGAACCTCAGAATAAACGTCAGGAAGCTGAGTTTGTAGCGGGTAAGTTGGTCACCCGCGCGACTTCCAGTCTCGATCAGATTAGAGGTACTGTCTCGTTGACTGAAGATCGGACGCTCACCTTCACCGAAGAAGATGGCATTGACTTCCAAGCGATCACTGTCAAAATGCCAGGTGGCGAACTAGTGCCCTTCCTCTTTACTGTCAAAGAGTTGGTCGCAACTAGCAAGCCAGGTGTCGAGAGCATCAATACTTCTACCGACTTTGCTGGTGAATACAAAGTCCCATCTTATCGTGGTAACGTCTTCCTCGACCCCAAAGGTCGCGGCGTAGCAAGTGGTTATGACAACGCTGTCGCACTCCAAGCCGAATCCGAAAGCCGGACGGGTAATCGCGCCAACACCAAACGCGCCACCGCCTCCAAAGGTAAAATCAACTTTGAAGTTGCCAAAGTCAACAGTGAGACTGGCGAAATCGCTGGTATTTTTGAGAGCGAACAAACCTCCGATACGGATTTGGGTGCTTTAGATCCTAAGGAAGTCAAAATTCGCGGTCTTTTCTATGCTCGTCTAGAAACCAAATCTTAAATTAGGGGTTAGGTTTTAGGCTTTAGGCTTTAGGGTCGGGTTTAGATAGTTTGATGGGTGTTGTATCGACTAGGTATGACACCTTTTTTTAGGAGGTCGATCGATGGTTCAATTTTAACTGGCTGGGCGATCGTCAACATCGAGCAATTGACTCGATCGCTAGCTGCGATACCTTCTGTTCGAGCAGCTAACCTCTATTCTCAATCATATTAATTCTTCATTCACAACGTGATATCACCTATGGGTCGTGCTAAAAAAGTCGTGCTTGCTTATTCTGGTGGGGTAGATACCTCTGTCTGTATTCCTTATCTCAAGCAGGAATGGGGTGTTGAAGAAGTCATTACCCTCGCCGCAGACTTGGGACAGGGAGACGAGTTGGAACCGATTCGTCAAAAAGCTCTCACTTCTGGTGCGAGTGTGTCGCTAGTAGCTGATGCTACTGCCAGATTTATCACTGAGTATGCTTTTCCCGCGCTCAAAGCCAATGCCTTGTATGAAAATCGCTATCCACTCTCTACCGCACTAGCGCGCCCGTTGATTGCCAAATTGCTAGTCGAAGCCGCCGCTGAGTATGGCGCAGATGCAGTCGCTCATGGTTGTACGGGCAAAGGTAACGATCAAGTCAGATTTGATGTGTCGATCGCTGCCCTCAATCCTAACTTGAAAGTGCTAGCACCCGCCCGCGAATGGGGGATGAGTCGCGAACAAACGATCGCTTATGGCGAAAAATGTGGTATCCCTTCACCTGTCAAGAAGTCCTCACCCTACAGCGTCGATCTCAATCTGCTAGGACGCAGTGTCGAAGCTGGTGCGCTCGAAGATCCCTGGGTAGAGCCACTCGAAGAAGTGTACGCGCTCACTAAAGCGATCGAAAATACCCCCGATACACCCGAATATATCGAGATTGGCTTTACTTGTGGTGTGCCAGTGAGCATCAATGGGATCGCACTCACTCCCGTCAGTCTGGTTAGTCAACTCAATCAAACTGTTGGCAATCATGGGATCGGGCGGATCGATATGGTCGAAAATCGGCTCGTTGGCATCAAGTCGCGAGAAATCTACGAAGTTCCGGCTCTATCCGTCCTGATTCAAGCTCACCGCGAACTAGAAAGTCTCACCCTCACTGGCGATGTCACCCAGTACAAGCGCGGCATCGAAGAAACTTATAGCAAAATCGTCTATAACGGTCTGTGGTATTCGCCCCTTAAAGCTGCCTTGGATGCTTTTGTCGAACAAACCCAAGCGCGAGTCTCTGGGACTATCCGGATCAAGCTATTTAAGGGCAATGCCATCATTGTCGGACGTCAGTCAGAGTACAGTCTCTACGATATGGACTTGGCTACCTACGGTGCTGATGATAAGTTCGATCACAAGGCTGCTGAAGGATTTATCTATGTGTGGGGTTTACCCACGCGGGTATGGTCGCAGCGGAATAGGCTTTAGGCTCTAGGTGTTAGGTTTTAGGATGCATTCTGAGGCGGTGATGAGGGGCGTAAGCGTCTTAGACCCCTAAAGCCTAATACCTAAAACCTACCCCCTAACTTAAAGTGTTGCTTCAAAACATCTAGTGGCGATCGATCCCAGTAATCAATGTGACTGATAATCAAATCTAGTTCGTTTAATAACAATTCGGTTCTACCAGTGATTTCGATGCGTGGATGCCAAGGTAGCGGAGTATTCCAGCTCAAAGACCAGCGTGTCAAAATCGCTCTGTCTACGCGATCGATCGTGTACAATTCCAAGTGAGGATTTTGAAACCATTTGCGGATAAACGCGATCGTCTGCTTGTAACGATCGAGTCCCCGAAACCGCGATAGTGGATCTTGAAAGTAGACATCTTCGGCATAGATATGATAGCTTTGATCGATCGGAAATCTTGCATAGTCTTGACGCAGAACGGTAACAATATCCATATTTAATGGTTGATTAGATCTGTTTACCTTTCATTTTCTCCCAAAGCTGAGAATTTAACTTCCGCCCATCGCACTCAAAGTCTAGTAATAGCCAATCTCGATCGATCGGGTTAACTCTGGCATCAGGATTTGCCGTTCGAGGGCGAATGCAGTCGCTACAGCACGAAGATCTTGAGCATTGACATTTATGCTAGTCATCTGACCGAACGGCAAGCGGAGAGCACCGCTGTTCTTGGTAATTCATCATCATCCTAGCTTACCAAAGCGAAAAGCCCGCCAAAAATCCTTAAAATAGAATTAAATACCAAACAATCCGGTTAGAACAAGATGACAGAAGCAAAATCTGCACAGGAACTATTTCAGGCTGCTTATGAGAATCGCTATACTTGGGAGCCAAATTTTCCTGGCTACACAGCCGCAGTCACATTTCAACATGGCGATCGGATTTTGAATGGCACTATTGTCGTCAAAGCCAATCTCAGTGCCGAAGTGATGGGTATCGACGATGACGAGGCGCGCGACTCCATCATCGGACAACTCCGCGAAGTCGCCATCCACCGCGTCCGCCGGAGTTTTGCGGATACTCACAGCAAAAATACCTTCAGCTATGGCGAAACCGACGCGACAGGTGCAGTAGAAATCCTCATGGGCGGCAAATCTACAGGCGATCGCTACAAACTCCGCAATAATGAAGTTTGCCACGTTCACCGTCATATTCATGGGGTTATGGTGACGATCGATACCTTTAGCAGTCACGATACTGGTGCGGGTTATCTCTCTCATCGTTATGACTCGATCTACGCCGATCCTGAAACCGGAGCAATCAAGAGCGGTAAAATCGTGTTTGAAGACAATTATCAAAAAGTCGGTGATTATCAAATTCTCAGCCAACGGACGATCCAAGCTGTCGAAGATGGTCAGCCTGTTACTACTGAGTTTAAATTTACTAAGATCGAGTTATTACCTGCTCAAGTCAAAGCTGTCGCAGCGACAGTGTAGAGTTAAATTCGACACATCCCCCAATCCGGTACGGTAACAGCTACGGTTGCCCCACACTCAATACGGTTCGGTTAAGTCCATTTTCTTAGATATTGTCAGTCCGCGAAGGCGGACTTTGCATCACTAGCGGCGGTTTCAACCGCTACCTAACTAGCTAACCGAACCGTATTGGCCCCACACTTAGAGCGGGGCAACCGCATACATCCGTTCACTCGGGATGATTAACTTATCCAAGTCACCCAAATTTTGATATTGTGCGGAGACAAATGCTGAGATATCCTCGATCGAGACTATCCACTCCCGTGCATACAAAGCTAGCATCTCCCCCCGCAAACCTAACTGAATCGCTTTCCGCTCCAATTTACCCCCAGTTGGGCTGTGGTCGGGGTCCCATTGCAATCGGACATCAGAACGCTTGACTGCGCGTTGCCAGTCTTGTTTAGTGGGGTAGAGATCGGGATCGTAAGTAGAGCAGACAGCGTTAGCCAAGATCGTATCGAAGGCTTCGCGCTTAATCTTCACCGCCAAAACCACCTCCTGACCCTCCTTTTGCCCCCAGCCGGAGCGATACATCATCCACAGGAAACTAGGCTTAATCCAGCTCATCCGCGTCAGGCTAAAATGCTCGCCGCCGAAGTAGCCATGAGTCGCTGCAAAATGCCCGATGGTGGGGCGATATGCCTGGTACACAATTACCCCTTCTTCATCAAACTGCGCTAAAATATAACGACCGATTTTAGGCAACTTGGTCTTTTGTTCGATGTAACTGGTGGTGATAAGACGCATGGACGATAACGAATTTCAACTAGAAGCACCATTTAAACCGACAGGCGACCAACCTGCGGCGATCGCGCAGCTTGTCGCTGGGTTAAGATCCGAGCAGCGGTTTCAAACCCTGCTCGGTGCAACGGGTACGGGCAAGACTTTTACGATCGCCGCGACGATCGCCCAGTATCAGAAGCCGACATTAGTATTAGCCCATAATAAAACATTAGCGGCGCAATTGTGTAACGAACTCCGGCAATTTTTCCCCCACAATGCCGTCGAGTATTTTGTTTCCTATTATGATTATTATCAGCCAGAGGCGTATATTGCTGTCAGCGATACTTTTATCGAAAAAGCATCGGCAATTAATGATGAAATCGATATGTTGCGACATTCGGCAACGCGATCGCTGTTCGAGCATCGGCATGTAATTGTGGTGGCTTCGATCAGTTGTATCTATGGTTTGGGTACGCCTGCGGAATATCTGAAGGCAGCAATTCCGCTCAAGGTGGGGATGGAAATCGACCAACGTGAAATGCTCAAGCAGTTGGTTTCGGTGCAATACAGTCGCAATGATATCGACTTAAAACGCGGTAATTTTCGGGTGCGTGGTGATGTAGTTGAAATTGGCCCCGCTTACGAAGATCGGATCGTGCGGGTAGAATTTTTTGGCGATGAAATTGAAGCGATTCGGTATGTCGATCCGGTGACGGGGGAAATTCTGAATACGGTTGGTGGTTTGAATATCTATCCGGCGCGGCACTTTGTCACACCTGAAGATACATTGCAGGATGCTTGCAATGATATCGATACGGAGTTGAAACAGCGGATTGTTGAACTTGAAACTAATGGTAAATTAATCGAAGCTCAACGCATCGACCAACGGACGCGCTACGATCTAGAGATGTTGCGCGAGGTCGGTTTTTGTAATGGGGTGGAAAATTATTCGCGCCATTTAGCCAGACGGCAAGCTGGCGATCCGCCGGAATGTTTGTTGGATTATTTTGATGATGATTGGTTATTGGTAGTCGATGAGTCTCACGTCACCGTTCCCCAAATTCGCGGGATGTATAATGGCGATCGCGCTCGAAAAACTGTCCTGATCGATCATGGTTTTCGGTTGCCCAGTGCGGCTGATAATCGCCCCTTAAAGGCTGATGAATTTTGGGAAAAGGTGAATCAATGTATTTTTGTTTCCGCAACCCCTGGTGAGTGGGAAATGGGACTCTCAGAGGATCGAATTGCCCAACAGATCATCCGTCCGACAGGCGTCATCGACCCCGAAATATTCGTGCGTCCGACGGAGGGACAAGTAGACGATCTATTAGGCGAAATTCGCGATCGTGTCCAGCGTGAAGAACGCGTCTTAATTACGACGCTGACTAAGCGGATGGCGGAAGATTTGACTGAATATTTCCACGAACGGAGTGTGCGGGTAAAATATCTCCATTCAGAAATTCAATCGATCGAACGCATTGAAATTATTCAAGGTTTACGGAATGGTGAGTTTGATGTATTGATTGGGGTCAACTTATTACGGGAAGGTTTAGATTTACCGGAAGTCTCTTTAGTTGCGATTCTCGATGCCGATAAAGAAGGTTTCCTACGTTCGACACGATCGCTCATTCAAACAATCGGACGAGCAGCACGACACATTCGCGGACAAGCGATCTTGTATGCAGATAAATTGACCGATAGTATGATCGCCGCGATCGATGAAACCGATCGCCGTCGCAATATTCAAACAGCCCATAATAAAATTAATAATATCACGCCCTACTCGATCGTTAAAACAGGTAATAACTCGATCCTCCAATTTCTCGATCTTTCCCGTCGTTTGAATGCTCAACAATTGGAGACAGTTATCGCTCACGTCGATGAATTAACCCTCGAACAAATTCCTGATGCGATTGTTCAATTAGAAGCAGAAATGAAAGTAGCAGCCAAAGAGTTAGAATTTGAAAAAGCAGCCACATTGCGCGATCGAATCAAGCAATTACGAACTAAATTAGTTCGGACATAGTATCAAAGCTATGCACGTTAATACTCGCGCTCGGCCAGTGGAGTCTTGGGGAAAATACTCAATTATTAAGAGTTGATATGTTGTAGCGAGATCGAGTGTCGAGTATTATTAAAATCAGTTTGGTTATTTGGAGAAAACTAATGACTCTAATTACTGCTAAGTGGAGTTTAGATGACTATAGTCGAATAGTTCGGCGGCTGGACAGTGACAAAGCGATCGAGTGCGAATAACTCACTGAGAGTTTGCCACCGCGCATTAGTTATTCCCGTACCCCGCATCATGCGTGTGCCAGATTTTTGCACCGTTGCGTTCATCCGAAAATGAAGGATTTTCTAGTCGATTGCGATCGAGTATTTCGCCGCCAAAGACCGAACTTTTCGACTAAAGCGATCGACTACCATATCCGGTGCCACAACTACACAATCATCCCCGTAGGGCAAAATTTCTCGAAAGAACCAGAAGGTGCTGTTAATTTTGCGAACTACCCGCTTAGTAGGTCGATCGGTATCTAGATCCGTAACTTCAAGATCGTCTTTTCTTCGTTCGTAAGCGAAGGCTAATCCTCCCGTTAGGTGAAACTCAACAGGGATCGTTTCTAGCCCTTTCTTATCCCATTTCTCCGCCATCGGGACGACGATCGCATCCTGAATCCGATCGAGCCTCAAAAACCAGTTGTGTTCCAGTCCAGGGACATCATTATTCCCTTCAGATTCAACGCATTGACAGGTTAAATACTGACGTTTTTCAATCGGGACGACTTCCCCATACAGAACGGTAAAAGTGAATGGTCGATCGGCTGCATCGCGATAAGTCAAGCGAAAGGGGCGATGTTGATAGATCAGTTCGTCGATTTTCTGTCGCCAGGATGGAAGAAGATTTTCGGTAGATTTGAGCAGTTCGGCGCGGTCGGGAATCGTCAATTCGGATCGATCGAGCAAGATTTGCGTGACAATCTGGGCTTCGGCTGTTTTCCCTGCGTCGATGAGAGCTTTGATGGCAATGTTTAAGGCTTGAATCCTGTGTGAGTCCCAATCGTTGTTATGGGCGATCGTTAGCTCTCGTCTAGCGATCGTTTCGATCAGTTTGGAGATATTGGGCTTGTCGCCCCACATCATGCCAAATTCTTGAGCTAGTTGGGTGAGGGCTGCTCGATCGGTTTCATTCAGGGAGATGGTGAGGGCACGTCCAGAGCGAGTCATAAGATTTTGATTTGTCCGTATACTTTGTAATAAAAAAGGTTTGTTATCTTCTATTATAACTGTTAGGATGAGGTTAATTGCTCGATTGCAGACTAATTGCACGGGGTTAACTGCTCCCGATCGAGAGCAAGCTGACCTAGTTGGACATCACTCACTACCAAAACAATGACTAATAATCTCTCCGAACGCACGATCTCGCTAATGTCTGATGGCTGTTGGCACCCTGCCAATGAGTTAGTTGAAAAGATTAGCCACCGTTTCTCTGCAACCATGCACGTACTCAAGAAGAGAGGCTATCACTTTGAAAAGCGTAAAGTAACCGCCCAGCAATATGAGTACAAGATGACTGTTAGAGAGATAGCATAGTACATTTGTTATATACTCGTTGAATGGGAGTTCATTTGCTCTGATTCGATGAGTATCCCTAGTTGGGTTGAAATACTTTAGTACAAAGAAAGTTGGTATACCAATGAACGAACAAGAATTACTCGCACGAATTACTGTCAATCCTCAAATTTTTGCTGGCAAGCCAATTATTAGAGGTAGAAGACTAGCTGTAGAACAGGTATTAGGCATGTTAGCGGCGGGGGATACTACGGAAACTTTGCTAGCTGCTTATCCCTGGCTGGAAGCAGAGGATGTTCGAGCTTGCCTGGTTTACGCTCATCGTCTAGTCGGACACGAGCGTGTCGAACCCCTGTTACTTGAAACCACGTCATGAAGATATTACTTGATACTAATATGTCGTTTCGGGTGCGAGACGACTTAATTGCTGCGGGGTATGACGTAATCTGGACGGGCGATTGGGATGTAGATCCTGGCGATGAGGAGATTTTGGCAACTGCATATCTTGAAAATCGTATTCTCATTACTCAGGACAAAGATTTTGGTGAATTGGCAATAGTTAAAGGTCAACCTCATGCGGGGATTGTCAGATTGTCTAATTTGGCAACAACGCAGCATTCTAATGCTTGTCTAGAATTTTTGAATCGGTTTGAATCTGAGCTATTGACAGGTGCGATAGTCACGATCGATTCTCGAAGAGTCAGAATTCGTCCGGCGGATACACTTTAAAAAAATAAATTTTAGATGAGGTTAATTATTCAAATATGGACGAAAAGTAAATATGTCTGATTATCAAATTCGGCTTAAACCCGTCTACTCGCAAACAGTCCCCACACCAGAGGGTTTGGTATTACCAGCAGGTTGGAATCTAGCTTGGCATCAGTTAGCAACATTAGAAGCTCTCAGAGATCCAGCAATTGATGTGGTGATTAATACGGCGATGACTGGTGATGGTAAGAGTTTGGCTGCTTATTTACAGTCAATGATAGTTAAATGCTATTCCACATTAGCAATGTATCCAACTAACGAACTTGCACGCGATCAGGAGCGACAAGTTAACAACTACAAGACAGAATTTCATAAGCACGATCTTCAAATTTATCGCTTGACAGGGGCAACTTTAGAAAATTTCGTAGAAACTAATAGTCTGCCATCTAAGCAGCAAGGGCTGATTAATCTAGTTGATAACTCAGAAATATTACTAACTAATCCTGATATTTTTCACTACGTCCATGACTTTCGTTATCTTCGACGCGATCCGAAGAATCCAAACAAGGGAGATAATGCCGATAAATTGTTTCGTAAGATCGATGAAATGTATAAGTTATTCATCTTTGATGAGTTTCATATTTTCTCTTCACCTCAGATTGCTAGTGTCGTAAATGCGATGTTGTTGATAAAACATACTGCACTTTCACGGAAATTCTTGTTCTTATCAGCAACTCCGAATGAAATGTTGTTAGAGTTTCTTCACCGTTCTGGATTTAGAACTAAGGTTATAGATCCAGTCAAACATAATTCATATAGATTTGAAGATAGAGATTCGGAACAATGGAGGCAAATTAGCCAGCCGATCGATCTGAGGTTTGTCAGTGACTTACAACCAAATGCTCGATCGGGCTATGATTGGATTGTAGAGAATACAGAGTTAGTAATTCTCAAGTTTTTCTTAGAACATCATGGTAGTAAAGGTGCGATTATTCTCAATTCGATCGCCTCTGTTTACAAGATTCTAGGCATACTCAAACCACTGTTTGAGGCGCATGGATTAAAAGTTATGCCGAATACAAGTTTAACTGGTGAAAGCGAACGGGCACGATCGATCTCAGATGCCGATCTGTTAATTGGGACTTCGACAATCGATGTTGGTGTTGACTTTAGAATTAATTTTCTAATTTTTGAAGCGGCAGATGCGGGGAATTTTATTCAACGCTTTGGTAGATTGGGGCGACATCCAGGATTTCCAACTTATCAAGCTTATGCACTGATTCCAAATTACCTAGTTGCTCGGCTGTTTACAGGTAAAGATAGTCAGATTGCACCTTTAGCAGATTCTCAAGAGTACGATCGAGTATCATTCACTGAATCTATCCGTAATTCTTGGTCGTTTGTGAATCAATTTGAGAACTATCCCAAACGTTGGGGAGTGGTGCAGTCAGTTTGTATGCACAGAGAACTGCGAACGCCACACATGAAAGCAACTTATCCCAATGCAGTTGATGGTTTCGGAGTCGATATCGAAAATACCTTTGGCGTTAATCTTAAATATCAGTACAGCAAGGTTATCCGCTGTATTGATGCGAAACAACACAAAATTATTGATGAAGCGCGGAGTTTTCGGGGGAGCAGTCAGCTTGATTGTGCGATTTATGATGCAACTAATCCCGACGAGCCGGAACGCGATCAATTTAAGACTTATAATCTGCCTGGGTTATTGAGCAATTTTATTTTTGATTCGGAACTAATTAAACGCGATCGATTTATTGCGATGGCTAGAGATCGAGGAGTATCGACGAAGCGATTTGAGGATGCTCTCTGTTATCTACGAGTGATTGATTATCGTGACGTGCGGGAGAACTGGCATTTTTACCATTCAGGGAATGTGGGGGAACTAGCTCGGCTGGGGAAGGTGCAGATTCTCAAAGGGCTAGAAGTGACGATCCCACCGAATGCAATCACTCATGCACTCTCTCGTCGAGGGATTGTTTGCTATATCTCCGATCTTCCTCGTGGGGATTTACGCGCCAGACTGGGGCTACCGATGCAGTTTCAAGCCTATGGATTGAGCGATCGACTAAACGATCGAGATCCACCTTATACGATCGCCTTTGGCAAGTCAGCTTTGATGCTAGAAACCCTAACTTGGCACTGGAAGCCGCAGGCGGATATTGGCTGGATATGTTGAAATAATGAGGAGAAAGGGGGGCTTGCCCGTTATCGGATGGCAATCTTATTTCAATTCCTGTAAGGATTTTGTAGTACAAGTGAGTCCCTTTCTCCCATATATACACTTTATCCGATCTTGCGACTTCTAAACTCAGATAGCTATCTTGACTTAAAGTCGTATGGCTATTTTGACTAAACTTAAACTTGGGCAGATAATGAAAAAGCCCACTAGAGAATTTTTATAATTATTCAATTGAATCGCGAAGATCTAGGAAAAATGCCGCCAGCACTCCGTCACGAATTTCTTGGGTGGATGCAATCTGCCAGTACCTCTTGTAGTTTAGTAGAACTACAACAAGTCGATGAAGATCGAACACCTTCCGATCTAGTAGATCTAGCCGAATCTAGCAAGGTGTCTAGGAATGATGTCCTCAAAGGGGAAGGGCAAGACAAGAGAGATCGTTCTCACGTTCGTTTGTCTCAGCTATTCGACGAAGGTTTAACTAGAGCAGGGATGTCTGTGCGAGTTCGATTGACGCAAGATCGAGCAAAAGAAGTCGGACGAGATTATCTCAACAGTTTAACTATCTCAGCGACAGGAACAATATTTCACGAGGGACAAGTGTTTGATAAGGTCAGTCCTTTGGCTGGAAAGCTGAATGGCTGCACTTTGAATGGTTGGGAATATCTTGAAGTCAAAAAAGATGGAGAGTGGATTAAGTTTGATACTTTGAGACGACAGTTGAGACAAGAGAATGGAAATTAACTAGCCCGATAGGAGCGTAAATATTATGAATTGGGCGATTCGAGGTAAAAATATTCGGGAATATCGATCGATTACAACTGAGGAGAATGACAGTGAGTGATTTTGATGACTTACCATTATTCAATCTTGACCTAGAGCCTAGTAATGAGTTAGCACTAGAAAAACCAGAACTTTTAACAATTAGGCTCTTTAAAAAAGCTATTGTCGAAACAGCCGGAAATCAAGATGATGACATATTAATGCGGTTTGCAGAATATGTATTGCCTAATTTAATGCGGCTATTAGTAGGTATGACTGCTAAAGGTGGACAGTTTACTGAAGATCGACGTGCGGAAGGTAAAAATGTAGAACGAAGTAAGGAAGACCAATCTTTTACCGCTCATCTACTCAATGGTTTATTTCCAACTTATCGAATTTTTAAAGTATTGCAGACATTGGGAACCAATCCCATCAAACGTTTGTGCGATAGTTTAGAGGCTGTGATTTACATCGCAGCTTATATTCTCCACGATTATGATAAATTTCCCGATTATGCTGACTGGTTGATAGCAAACGATCGAGATGGTCGATTCCGCGATCGAGATTGGCGAAAACATTCACCAAAAAAGTCTGATGCTCTAAACTTTGGCAGAGAATATGTCAGTTACAAGATCCAAGAATTAGGCTTAGATCTGCTCATTGGTAATGATTGGGCATCGTATATTGATGACATTATCTGGATTAGCAATAACGCTGGAGAAAAATGGGATGCAGATCTAGGGATGAAGCAGCGCGGCTTGGATAAATGTCAGGTTGACGATCGAATTCAACAACTACTAATCCGGCTAGTACGGCTCTCTGACTTGTTTGCATCCGTCATCAAACATCCAGGTGATTGTGAAGCGGATAGCCTCTCAAGTCTTCTTAACGATTTGAGTAATGGACAACTCAAGTTTAGCTATCACGCGCTATCTGATAATCGAGGTGTACTAACCAATATCATTAATAATGGGTTGATGGATATTCATCCCGACGAGTTTTATACACCGCTGCTCTATTTACCCGATGGGGTGGTTTATCTTGCAAAGCCAGATACGCCGCAGATTGAAGTTGAGGATATTCCAGATCGCGTAATTCAAAAAATTAAAACCCTTTGCAGCGAACAGCTTAGGCACAGGCAAACTGGGTTTGCGAGGGATGGTAAAGGATTCAAGTTCGCTGCTTATTATTGGTTCTTTTTTGATGTAATCCAGTTAATGGAGACAGCCATTCAAGCGGCTTGTCGGATTATCCCATCAACTAAAGCTTCGATCGCTAAAAAGCGGAGTGATAGCCTGATAAACTTTCGTGATAATGGCGAACTTCCAGCATCAATCGAGCCATTTGATGATGATTATCGGATCGATCGACTGAGTGAATTTGGAGATATTATTTGCCGAGGCATCTGGCGCGGATGGTGTGAGAAATTTACCGATTGGCAGAAACAGCAACCTAAAGCCGAGCGGAAGAATTTACCAGAACTAGATTTAACCCAAAAACTAGCTGAATATCTAGGGTTGTCCGCAGAAATACCGGATATGAGAGCAATTCAGGCTCTCAAGAAAACAGGGGGTGTGCCGCTCGATTGGTATTACCTAGCAGCAAGATATATTCAGCAACATCCAGATCTAGAGGATGGGCAAGTCCAGTCTGTGATGTTAGAGATAGTTAGTTATGTTGCACAAATTATCGAACCATTAATTCAGGAATTTAGCTTACCAGATGGCTGGGATGACCTTCGCACCTACGTTCGGGCGGTAGTAGTCTTGCCGACTGGTGCGATTACTACTCCCACTAACGAGCCATTTTTGACCGAACTCGATCGATATAAAGCAGCTAAAATCAACGGGAAAGGACGAAAAAATGTCTGTGCCATGTCTAGTTCATCCTATACGGTGAGCGAACAAATGGAATCAGCGACATTGTTTTCCCCCCAGATTTACAGTAATCGTCAAATTCTGTTTAATGCTCAGGCTGCCAAACGTCAAATTTGTGCAATTTGGTCGATCGAGATTATGCTCAGACAAATCTTGATGAACCAAACTAATGCAACGGGAGGCGACTTTGAGGGACGTAAATATCGCTATTTATATCTCTATCCAGCTTATTTCTTCACTCCAGAAACTAACACCTTTCTACAAAAAGCCTACTCTTGGATTCGGCGTACCCGCTTTGATGCAGATATTCGGAAACACCTCGTACCCGATAAACAACCTGCTCAATTTAATCTTGCCACTTATCAGTCGGTCGATTCCCTCCTGCTCCAACCGGAATCTGAAGTAGATCGAACTTTTAAGCTCAGTTATACCAACGAGCCGATGACGTTCTTCTTCATGGCTCTCCCACCAGGGCGAGATGCCAGCGATACCGAATCGTGGGTGATGCCATCTTGGTTGGCTTTTGCTTTGCCATTGATATTGGATGTCAAAGTTGTGGCATCTGAGTCACCCGTACCGCCGTATATCAGCGGTGCCGACTTTGAACAAACCACCATTCTCGATGGCGAACATCAGGCAATCTCCACCCTAGTTAAACGCGACACTTATCGATTGGATGGGATTTTACCGCGCCAACCCAAACAATTTTCGCCGCTCAACGCGCTGAGTGCTGCTTACTGTATCCATCTGGAAGTCAACCGTAAAAAAGATGGCGATCCTGATTGGGGAAAACTGGCGGCTCTGGCGAGAGATTTAGAGACTAGCCCACTATATGTTTTTCACTATCTCTCGAAACTGCTGCGGAAATTGGATTGGGATACAGCCCCAGTCGAGAAAATCAAACTCTATCAACAATTCTATTACTGCTTCGATCCAGAAGGAAAAGATATGACCCAATTACGTGAACTAACCCGACTGTATCGACGTTTTTATCGGGCGAAAAGTCAATATGCAAAGCCCAATGCTGTGCTAAAACCTATCGATGAAGCTGCTGATGTTATCCTCAAAACCGATCGAGCATTAGTCTCCGATTCCGAATCTCTGACTGAGGTTGTAGCTGCCAGAATTGCCAGATTGATGACCAACGTGCGCCGCAGAACAGCCGAAGGTAAGCCTACTTTAGTTTTCGTTGATGGCAAATGGAAATCTGCTTTAACTTCTGAAGAGGAACGGCAAGCCATTCATGAATTTGCCAAATTTTTCGTCAAGGATTTATTTGAAAATACCTTCAAAGGCGATCGGGCGCGTCTGGCGGGGACACAAATCAATCTAATTCGAGATACATGTGACTATATCTATCGATTAGAAGATGATGAAGCTCGACGAACTATTACAGTCGTAGAGCCAGAAGATCTGCCAGAAGCCGAAACTGTTAACGTTTAAATATCTAACAACCAACAATCAAGGATTAAATTATGAAATTCCTAACAACTGTCGATGCGAAACATTTTCACACCGAAATTCCTGCCAAACCGATGGGCAAATATGTCCACTTCATCACAATGCGGATTACTGAATCTTATCCACTATTCCAAACCGATGGCGAACTTAACAAAGCACGGGTACGTGCAGGGGTAAATAACTCAGAAGCTATTAGCCGTCTGGCAATGTTCAAGCGAAAACAATCAACTCCCGAACGTTTAACTGGACGAGAACTGCTCCGCAACTACAAAATTGGTGACTGGGAAAAGTGCGATTACAATGTTGACTTTAGTAAAACTACTCCTGACTGTATTCTGTATGGGTTTGCGATCGGTGACTCAGGTTCCGAAAAGTCAAAGGTGGTGGTTGATACCGCATATTCGATTACCCCTTTCGATGATGCTCATTTAAACTTCACACTCAACGCCCCATTTGAGAATGGCACAATGAGCCGGAATGGAGAAGTTACCAGCCGAATTAATAGTCAAGATCATATCCTACCTCAAACTTTTTTCCCTAGTATCGTCACCATCAAAGATCCGACAGAAGCGGGGTTTTTATATGTATTTAATAATATTCTCAGGACTCGTCACTACGGCGCACAAACTACCCGTACTGGTCGCGTACGGAATGAGTTAATCGGTGTGATTTTTGCTGATGGCGAAATTGTCAGTAATCTGCGCTGGACACAACACATCTACGATCTAATGAAGGATGCACAACCAACTCAAATTAATTCTCCCGATCCGCTAAATGAAGATGATGTTTTGAAAGCGGCTAAAGCAGCGATCGAGCAAGCCATGAAAAATGAATATATCCCATTCATAGCATCTATTGGTGATAAATTCGATACTCTGCTTGCTGAAGTGAAACAGATTACTGGTGATGAGTCAAAGCTTAAAGAACTATTAGAACAGGCTAATAATGAATCTACTGCTTATGCGAATAAGCATATTACCAAATCTGGAGATAAAGCCAAGAAAGGTGCTAAAAAAGCTACTAGTACCGCCACACCGGAGTCATAACTATGACTGTTATTTATCGCTGCTCGATCGAGCTTCACGATAGTCTCTACTATGCCACGCGCGAGATTGGTAGATTATATGAGACAGAACCAATTCTCCATAACTATGCTCTTTGCTATGCGTTGGGATTAGTAGATAGCGATCGCTATTCAACCACAGTAGCAGAAGAACACTCATATCGTTATTTCTGCCCCGAACAAGTGCCAAAATATGCCGAACATTTAACGGCATTAAATCAGCAAGGAATCTACGTTACTCCAGCTCGATCGATCCACCATACATCGTTTCTCAATACCTGGAAATATGCTAATAATAATTACCATGTTGAGATGGAGAAAACTCAGAAAAACATCCCTAGCTTTGGTCGTGCTAAAGAAATTGCACCAGAAAGTATCTTTGAGTTTTTCTTGATTTCCACTCATCCGTTATCGCTAGCTAAATGGATTCGTTTAGGTAAATGGATGAGTAAAGCAGAGGTTAGGATTGAAGAACTCACCGACTTCGATCGAACTACTAAAGACTTTATCTGCAAGTATCCACTAAATCCCTTAGATGTGATGTTTACTCATCAAGTAATTAGCTATGACACTCTCAATATGCCGCCTGTTAGCTTGATTCGGAATGTTCGATTTTTGAGCGGACAACACTACCGTATCCGAGATGGTCAAGAAACGATCGTTCTTCCTGCAAATATGGAATATCGATTCAGTTGATGAAATAAACTGCAACCATCGATCGCAGAAATGGCATAAGCAATAAAACGATCAGTCTCGATCCATAACTTTCCGCTCTACCCATATTTAAAACTCGTACCATTGGTGCGAGTTTCACTTCAGCATGGCTCTCAATCCAGATCGACTAACCCTAATCCTCACTCATGCCCCACAGTCTAGTTTTAAACCTCATCCCGCGATCGCCAATATATCCCGACTTTCTAACTGGGCGACACATGCACGCCCTCTTCCTCACCCTCGTCAGTGCTGTCAACCAAGAACTCGGCGATGCCCTCCACGAAGTCAAGACAGATAAATCCTTCACCCTCAGCCCCCTCCAAATCCAATCTGGACGAATGAATCTTACCCTTCAATATCAACACTCCAAACCCATTCCCGCCGAAACCCCCTGCTGGTGGCGCATCTCTCTCTTAGACGATCGATTATTCGGGCAACTTACCAAATTGTGGCTAAATCTCAATCCTCAACAATCTTGGCATCTCGGTGCGGCAGATTTGACAATCGCCAGCATCCAGGGCACCCCCCAATCTACCCAACCTTGGGCGAATGCCTGTAGCTATCAAGAGTTATTCGATCGAGCCTCAGATAGTAATCGCACACTTAGATTAGCTTTCACCACCCCAACTAGTTTCCGTCAAGGCAAATATGATAGTGCCTTACCGACGCGAGAATGTATATTTAATTCCCTCCGATCTAGATGGAATAAATATAGCGGGGTCGAACTCGTAGACTTCTCAATCGAGTCAATCTTTCCTAGTGCATTCGATCTTCGGACTGAAGTTTCTAATGACTATATTGGTAAATTTATCGGCACCGTTGGCGATATCAAATATCAGATTATGGATGAGGTTACGTCATTGCAAATCAAACAACTTAACGCCCTGGCAGATTTTGCTCTATATGCTGGAGTTGGGCGGAAGACACCGATGGGGATGGGGATGACACGACGATTATGATAACTGAAATCGATTATATCTCGATCGCATCTCTCAACCAGTACAACTACTGTCCCCACCGCTGTTGGCGCATGTTTTGCGCGGGTGAATTTGTCGATAATCAATACACGATCGAAGGCACCAGTCTACACGATCGCGTCCATACTCTTGGTGATAGTCATCGGGAAGAAACTTGGCAAGTCAGAGCGATTTGGCTCAAATCCGATCGCTATGGATTAATTGGTAAAGCCGATCTAATTGAAGAACAAGATGGTCGCATTTATCCAGTGGAATATAAACGCAGTGCCAAAGGTGACTTCGCTAACGACGAATTACAAGTTTGCGCCCAGGCTCTGTGTTTGGAAGAAATGACTGGACAAATAATCGATCGCGGTTATGTCTATTATTGCCAATCGCATCAGCGGCAATTAGTCGAACTTACGCCAGAGTTAAGAAATTTGACGATGGGATCGATCGCCTCCGTCCGCAAACTTTTAGGTACGGGTAAAATGCCCAAACCCATCTACACCTCTCGCTGTCAAGGCTGTAGCCTCCAATCGCAATGTCTACCTAAAGCAGCTAGTAAAGTTACCAAGTATCGAGAAGATTGACTAATTAGAGAAAAAGGGGAAAATATTTTGAGTATTTCCCCCCTTCTCTAATCCCTAATCTCTATTCCCTCTTCCCTTTAACCTTTTCCCTTTAACCTTTCCCCTATATTAAGATGGGCACAGTTTACGTTACACAACAAGACTCATTCGTGGGCAAAACCGACGAACGATTACACGTTAGATTCGAGAAAACCCTCCTCCTAGATGTCCCGCTCATTAAAATTGAGGGACTGGTAATCATGGGTCGAGCGACAGTTTCACCAGCTCTGCTGATTGAATTACTAGAGCGGAAAATCCCGCTAACTTTTCTGACAGGAACGGGTAGATATCTTGGTAGTTTGGAACCACCTTTAACTAAGAATATCTTCATTCGATCGGCACAATGGGCGGCAGCGCGAGAGGATAAATCGAAAGCAACTCATGTAGTTCAAGGTTTCGTGCGCGGCAAACTCAAAAATTATCGCATCGCTCTACTCCGCGCCCAGCGAGAGCATGAGGATACCCAGCTAGCAGCGGCAATAACCCGATTGGATAACGCGATCGAGCCAATCGAGCGAACGGAGAAGATCGACTCCTTACGAGGCTTAGAAGGGGCTGGTAGTGCGGCTTATTTTGGAAGCTTCGACAAGTTGATTCGGGCGGATGGATTTAAGTTTGAATCTCGCCGTCGTCGTCCGCCAACAGATCCAGTGAACGCGCTGTTGAGTTTTGGCTATTCACTCCTGGCTCACGATATTCAAAGTGCGGTAAATATCGTCGGTTTCGACCCTTATTTGGGCTATTTGCATACCGAACGTTATGGGCGACCATCGCTAGCTTTAGATTTGATGGAGGAGTTTCGCCCATTGGTAGTTGATGCGATGGTGCTATCAGCAATAAATCGCAGGGCGTTGGTAGTTGCAGATTTTACTACGGAGCCATTGAGTAAAGCTGTTTCGTTGTCGAATGAGGGGAGAAAGACTTTTTTGCGATTGTACGAGCAGAAGAAACAGTCAAAGTTTAAACATCCTGTGTTGCAAAAGCAGTGTACTTATCAAGAAGCCTTTGAGATTCAAGCGCGGCTATTGGGGAAATATCTGATGTCAGAAACTGACAAATATCCACCACTCATTCTGAAATAAATTTCTATGTTCGTGGTGATTTCTTACGATATTTCTGAAGACAAGCGACGCACGAAAATTCACAAGATGCTGAAGTCTTACGGTCAATGGATGCAATATAGCGTGTTCGAGTGCGATCTCACAGATAGCCAGTATGCAAAATTGAGGGCGCGATTGAGCAAGATGATTAAGCCGGAGGAGGATAGTATTCGGTTCTATTTTCTCTGCGCTTGTTGTCACCCCAAGGTGGAACGCATCGGTGGAGAGGAGGTACGGGATGAGACAATTTTTTTCGCTTGATGCGCGAATGGGTAGGTGTTGAAAATGGATTTTAAGAAAAATGGCTGGATGCTTGGGTAGATATTGCGTTGGGGGATTATCGATCGATAGCGATCCGCGCAGTGGTTGAATCTATTGATGGTAATCGGTTTGAGGCTCGATCGAATAATTTGATTTTTAGGCGATCTTGGATTTGAGTGTTATGATTTACTAGATCCGCGATTTTGCACCTTGAAAACCAAATATAATAACGTTTTCAGGCTCCCGCTATCGAAATCGACCTTAAACCCTTACAGGGATTGAAACCGCATCTTTGAAAACGACCATTACTACCGAGCAAATGATCGAAATCGACCTTAAACCCTTACAGGGATTGAAACATAAAACAAAGTAGTTTGCAGATAATCGAACTCGAATCGAAATCGACCTTAAACCCTTACAGGGATTGAAACTTCACATCTGCATCCGACAGGGAGCTGCGATATTGCTCATCGAAATCGACCTTAAACCCTTACAGGGATTGAAACAAGTCACCTCTACTGATTCGACTCAGATCTAGTCCATCGAAATCGACCTTAAACCCTTACAGGGATTGAAACATAGATAACCCGTAGCTGTTCGCCTTTTTTGCGGCATCGAAATCGACCTTAAACCCTTACAGGGATTGAAACGTCGAGCTGGGTAGGTTACTAGCTGATATCCCGAATCGAAATCGACCTTAAACCCTTACAGGGATTGAAACGTAAAGGATCGCGTACCAATGCACCCGTCAGCGGGATCGAAATCGACCTTAAACCCTTACAGGGATTGAAACATCGTATCCATAGTGTTTGGAGTTCCCCACCCCGTTAATCGAAATCGACCTTAAACCCTTACAGGGATTGAAACCGATTACTACACCGATATTGTCGCGCCGACGATCGACTATCGAAATCGACCTTAAACCCTTACAGGGATTGAAACGCAACCCAATAAGCCAAATATTCCGCAACCTGCTCATCGAAATCGACCTTAAACCCTTACAGGGATTGAAACTAATCGAGGGTGAAGACAAAATTATCTATCTCGATACCGATACGATCATCGAAATCGACCTTAAACCCTTACAGGGATTGAAACGAAAAAGTTCTTGTACGAGGTACCCAAATCGATAACAATCGAAATCGACCTTAAACCCTTACAGGGATTGAAACTTGTAGGCACTACAGTACTGTTGTTAGTTACCGCAGCAATCGAAATCGACCTTAAACCCTTACAGGGATTGAAACCAATCAGCGGAAATGGCAGCGGGCGAGGCTACACTAGATCGAAATCGACCTTAAACCCTTACAGGGATTGAAACAGCGCGGCGATCGCGTACTAAAAGGCAAAGTTGAAAAAATCGAAATCGACCTTAAACCCTTACAGGGATTGAAACGGGGGTTAAATGGCCCCTGACTTCTGGCACGATCTTATCGAAATCGACCTTAAACCCTTACAGGGATTGAAACTATAAGACGACTAGCAGTGCGAATACCGCCACCCCATCGAAATCGACCTTAAACCCTTACAGGGATTGAAACAAGGTTTGCGCCGCGAACTCGCAAGCTAGAATGATCGAAATCGACCTTAAACCCTTACAGGGATTGAAACAAGAGCAATCGCTTCAGCCAGTACTTGCGCTGATCGAAATCGACCTTAAACCCTTACAGGGATTGAAACCACTTAGCAACCACACATTATCGCTTTTGTTACGATATCGAAATCGACCTTAAACCCTTACAGGGATTGAAACATGCAATGACAGGGCTAAATAGCGTCGTAGAAATCCCATCGAAATCGACCTTAAACCCTTACAGGGATTGAAACGAGAGTTAGCAGACCCTCTGCCACTGGCTAGTGCATATCGAAATCGACCTTAAACCCTTACAGGGATTGAAACGCGGTCGATCGAGTGAATCGCATCGAACCCTCAATTATCGAAATCGACCTTAAACCCTTACAGGGATTGAAACATCATTCATCACGTTTTACCGCTAAGATCGGAAATCTGGTTAGTTAACTTAAATCCAACGATCGGATCGGAAATTCGCAAGACTCGTCCGGTAGTGGTAATTAGTGTTGATTCGATGGGCAAATTACCACTTAAACTAACTGCCCCTCTGACTGATTGGAAGCAGCATTTTGAACTCAATCCTTAGCAAGGTTCGAGTAGAGCCAGATGTAAGTAATGGGTTGACGAAAATCTCTGCTGTAGATGTCCTGCAATTACGGGGAGTGGACTCAATACTTCTCGTTTAAGAACTGCTAGCGACTGAAGTCGCCGCTAGTGGTGCAAAGTCCGCCTACGCGGACTAACTAGTTTTTAGATTAACCGAGAAGTATTGGGAGTGGACTTACAGCGATGTGTTCGCAAGTTAGGCATTTTACCTCCCGAAATCATGAGAGAAATCAATTTAGCGATCGCTTTAGTTGTAGATTTTGATTGACGATCGAGTCTCAAGAATCTAGAGGCTCGATCGAATCACTGACCTTGTAAATTAATCGATTAAAATGCTTGAATCAATTACTGTATCTAGGTTGAAAGTGGTGGGCAATGCCCACCATCCTTCTATGAAGAAGCCAGCTTAGTTCGATCGCTGGGAGGAAGATTCATGTATTGAGACTCTAAATATTCGATTAAATCCCATGCCCTTACATTTGTCCACTTTTGATGATTACATTTTCCGTGAGCAAGTTGTAAATTAGTGCGTTCATTACCTCCTCCATAAGTAAAAGGAATGATATGGTCTACCTGTATTAGTGACTCTTCTAACTCAGTATGACACAAAGCACATAGTCCATTTTGAGCTAAGTTGACAACTGGGATAGCCCTGTAAATAATTTACAGACAATGGAGCCATACACCATTAACAGTGCTCCCAAATGGAGGACGCGAATTAGCTACCAATTGAAAGATATTCCATTGTTACCGCCGAAGCCAAAAATGGCACAATAGAAAGAGATAGCTATTATACTTGCCTCCCTATATTAAAGTCCTATGTCTGCTCTCAAACTCAGTGGTGCCGAGATCCGTCAAGCCTTCCTCGATTTTTATCGCCAGCGGGGACATCAGCCGTTGCCGAGTGGTTCGTTGGTGCCGGAAGATCCGACGGTATTATTGACGATCGCGGGGATGTTACCATTTAAGCCGATATTCTTGGGTCAACGTCAGCCTGATTTTCCCCGTGCGACGACTTCCCAGAAATGTATCCGTACCAATGATATCGAGAATGTGGGACGGACGGCGCGGCATCATACGTTTTTTGAGATGTTGGGCAATTTTAGCTTTGGGGACTATTTTAAGGAACAAGCGATCGCATGGGGTTGGGAAATCTCGACGCAGGTGTTTAAGCTTCCCCCTGAGCGGTTGGTTGTCAGCGTGTTTGAGGATGACGACGAAGCTTTTGCAATCTGGCGGGACAAAATTGGCGTGAATCCCCTGCGAATTAAGCGATTGGGTGCTGACGATAATTTTTGGGTGTCGGGGCCGACAGGGCCTTGTGGGCCTTGCTCTGAGCTTTATTATGATTTCCATCCCGAATTGGGGAATGACAATATCGATTTGGAGGATGACAGCAGATTTATTGAGTTTTACAATCTGGTGTTCATGCAGTACAACCGCGATGTCGATGGCAATCTGACACCGTTAGCGAATAAGAACATCGATACGGGAATGGGTTTGGAGCGGATGGCGCAAATCCTTCAGGAGGTGCCGAATAATTATGAGACGGATCTGATTTTTCCGATCGTTCAAACTGCGGCGGAAATTGCGGGGATTGATTATTTTAGTAGTGATGAAAAAACCAAGACTTCGTTGAAGGTAATCGGCGATCACGTTCGGGCGGTTGTACACATGATCGCCGATGGTATTCGGGCTGAAAATACTGGGAGGGGTTATATTTTACGACGCTTAATTCGGCGGGTGGTGCGTCATGGCAGGTTGATTGGGATTGATGCTGAATTTACGACGAAGGTTGCTGAAAGTGCGATCGCGATGTCGGAAGTTGCTTATCCTAATGTGCGGGGAAAGGCTGACAAAATTAAGGCGGAACTTCAACGGGAGGAAGTCCAGTTTTTAAAAACGCTAGGAAATGGCGAGAAGTTACTGGCAAATATTATTGCGGACGCGCTCAGTCAGGGCGTGAAGCAGATTTCGGGTAAGGATGCGTTTACGCTATTTGATACTCATGGTTTCCCACTGGAATTGACTCAGGAAGTCGCAGAAGAACAGGGTTTAACTGTTGATGAAACTGGATTTAATGCCGAGATGGAGATCCAGAAAATTCGATCGCGTGGTGCGGTAGAATCGATCGATCTGACAGTTCAAGGTTCTTTAGACAAACTTGCCGAACACATCCATGCTACTCAATTTTTGGGCTATGCTCACGCTACTAGTCAGGCTGAAGTTGTCGCCTTATTAGTTGCAGGTGCATCGGTAGCTGAAGCAGATGCAGGAACGAGCGTGCAAATTGTCTTAGATAAAAGTCCCTTTTATGCGGAATCTGGCGGACAAGTTGGCGATCGCGGGTACTTGTCGGGGGATAATTTATTAGTCCGCATTGATGATGTGAAAAAAGAGTCTGATTTCTTCGTTCACTTTGGATCGATCGAGCGTGGAAGTTTGCGGGTAGGTGATACAATTACCGCCCAAATCGATGCGGCTTGTCGTCGTCGCGCTCAATCCAATCATACGGCAACGCATCTATTACAAGCAGCCTTGAAAAAACTGGTCGATCCTGAGATTTCTCAAGCAGGTTCCCTGGTTTCATTCGACAGATTGCGGTTTGATTTTAACTGTCCCCGCGCTCTGACACCTGCGGAAGTCGAACAGGTAGAAGGATTGGTAAATACCTGGATTACTGAGGCGCATGGAGCCATAATTGAGGTCATCCCGATCGCTGAAGCTAAGGCTAAAGGTGCCGTCGCAATGTTTGGCGAAAAATATGGTGCCGAAGTCCGTGTCATCGATTTCCCTGGTGTATCGATGGAATTGTGCGGCGGTGTTCATGTCACCAATACCGCCGAGATTGGTGTATTTAAAATAGTCAGCGAAGCGGGTGTAGCTGCGGGAGTACGACGGATTGAAGCAGTGGCGGGTAATGCTGTTTTGGATTATCTCAATGTACGGGATAAAGTAGTCAAAGAATTGAGCGATCGGTTTAAAGCTAAACCCGAAGAAATTCTCGATCGAATCTCGACGATGCAAACTGAACTTAAAGCTAATCAGAAGCAATTAGAGACAGTCAAGGGAGAATTGGCGATCGCTAAATCAGAACAATTACTAACTCAAGCAATATCGATCGGCGAGTTTAAAATCATTATCGCCGAACTGGGTGATGTCGATCCTACTGCGCTCCAAACTGCGGCGGAACGGTTATTAAATAAACTCGGAGAAGGCGCGATCGTCCTGGCATCAATTCCCGAACCGGATAAGGTTAGTTTGGTGGCGGCTTTTAGTAAAGGGGTAAATGCGAAGGGTTTACAGGCTGGGAAGTTTATCGGGAATATCGCCAAAATCTGCGGCGGTGGCGGCGGTGGGCGACCGAATTTGGCTCAGGCTGGGGGACGGGATGCAAGTAAGGTGAAGGAGGCTTTGGCGGTGGCTTTGGCGGAGTTGGAGGCTGATTTGGGTTAGTTTGGTTAGTCAGCGGTTGAAACCGCTGCTTGTGATGCAAAACCCGCCTTCGCGGGTTGGGGATATTAGTCCGCGTAGGCGGACTTTACAACATGAGCGACGATTTCGATCGTGCGGTATTCGATCGTACTATTTACTAGAATCTATGGATACTCAATCATTGTTTAGAGAATTACTCGAATTAATTGGATCTACACGGCCAGAATATGTTGAAGCATTGGGAAAAGGGTATTCAAGAAAGGAAATTGAAGATTTAATAGATATTCGTCCAATCCCTGAAGCCTTGATTGCTATTTACTCATGCGTTACAGGTTTAGCATATGATAACTATAATTCATATGATTTAGTTCCAGCTTATGATTTAATTTCTCTGGATAGAATTAATGAATACATTGAAATGTATCGAGAAATGAGATCCGATCTAATCGATGAAATAGGTGAAGAAGAATATCATGAATTTGGGAATTGGGAACCTGATATGATTCCTTTTCTTCATGATGGTTGTGGATATACAGTTCATGTTAGAACCTTACCGGACGATGAATCTGTGTGGGTTAGACCCAAAGTAGACGATCTTCACAAAATTAATAGTAGTCTCGATCGATTTATCTTAACTGCGATCGAATGTTATCGACAAGCTGCATATTATCAACAAATTGATGAAGATGTACCGATTTGGTATACGGATGAGGATCTCGCTCAAGAGATTGTGAGAAAAATCGATCCAGAAATAGAAGATTATTCGCCACCATAATTTAGATGAGTCAGCGGTTGAAACCGCCGCTCATGATGCAAAACCCGCCTTCGCGGGTTAAGAAATCCCAGTCCGCGAAGGCGGACTTCGCAACACCAGCGACGATTTCAATCGTGCGGCATTCGATCTCCCCAAATACCTACTTCTGACTCTGTTTAACAGCCTTTTTCCTAGTCTTCGCTTGAGACAACAAAGATGTCGCAAACGAGATCGCTTCCTGCGCTGATTGTCCCCCCGCAATTTGGGCAATTTCATCGCGGCGTTGCTGTTGGGAATGTAGCTCCTCAATCCGCACGATCGTCCGTTCCTGCTCTGAGTTACCATTATCTTGACCGATCGTTTCTTTAGCTACTCGAAAATGTCGATCGGCCATTGCGGCGATCAGCGGCTGGTGGGTGACGCAGAGTACTTGCTGAGACTGGCTGAGGTGATGGAGCTTACTCGCGATCGATTGAGCGACTTTTCCCGATACGCCAGCATCGATTTCATCGAAAATCAGGGTACCTGCGCCACCATTATTAGAGAAGCAAGCTTTGAGGGCGAGGAGGAAGCGGCTCATTTCACCACCAGAGGCGGTATCAGCTAGGGGTTGGAGGGGTTCGCCGGGATTGGGGCTAAATTGGAAGGTGATGCTATCTGCACCTGTAGCTGTGGGCGGTTGAGGGGCGATTTTGACTTGAAATTTGACTTTATCCATCGCCAGGGGTTTGAGTTCGCGGATCAGATGTCGTTCGAGATCGATCGCGGCTTGTTGGCGGAGGGTGGTAAGTTGTTGGCAAGCTGTGGCTAGTTGGGTGCGGAGATCGTGGGCTTGATGTTCGAGTTCTTCGAGGGATACTCCTGCGGCTGTAAGCTGGGTTAATTCAGTTTGAATAGCAATTTCGTGTTCGATCGCGTCAGTCAGGCTGGGGCCATATTTGCGGCAGATCGGCTTGAGGGTGCGAATCCGGGCTTCGATTTCGAGGAGTCGATCGGGATCGGCTTCGAGTGCGTCGCCATAATAGTTGATTTCTCGTCCCGCTTCAGTGACATTGGCAAGGGCAAGGCTGACGAGATCGAGGCTGGATTGGAGGCTAGCATCGATTTCTACCATATCGATGAGAGTAGATTCGGCTTTGCCCAAGAGATCGGCAACGGCGATCGCACCTGTATCATTTTGATAGAGTAATTGGTAGACGGCGTAGCTCTGTTGTTGGAGATCGACGACATGGCTGAGGCGTTGGCGTTCGGTTTCGAGATTGAGGAGTTCGTCGGGGGTAGTTAGCTCGACTTCAGCGAGTTCTCGCGCTTGATATTCGAGCAAGTCGAGCCGTTGGAGGCGTTGCTGTTCGTTTTGCTGGCGATCGAGCCAAGTTTGATAAGCTTGCTGGTAGGCAGTAGCGATCGTCGCGATCTGGGCGCGTTGTTGAATCAGGGGCGTACCGCCATACAAATCGAGTAATTCTCGCTGGTGGATGGTATTTGTCAGTTGCACTGTCTGCCCTTGAGCGGTAATCTCGATCAGGAGTTCGCGGAGTTCTTGGGTGAGCTGACGATTGCAGATTGTCCCATTGACGCGCAGCCGCGAGCGCAAGTGAGTCCCACTGTAGCTCAAGTCCCGACTACAAATCACCGTATCATCGTCAGTTAGCTCAAATTCGCGATCGATCAGCCATCCTCGTACGCGCTCCGTAGTATCGAAGGTGCCTTCGATGGTGGCTTTCTCCATCCCCGTGCGAATCATCCGCACGGTAGCTTTGCCACCCAATACCAGATCGATCGCATCGAGAATAATCGATTTTCCCGCACCAGTTTCCCCTGTCAGTACATTCAATCCCGCCCCAAATTCAAGTTCCAACTCATCGATGAGGGTAAAGTTTTGAATACGCAGAGACAATAGCATCGGGACAGAGGATTAAAGGACAAGGAATCGGGAAGCGGAGGTAGGGTGAGATGAGGGAGTAACACAACTATTTTCCCATTTCTCTCGCACCGCGATCGCCCTTGCGCTCACAATTCCGCCGGATGATGGAAGCGATCGCGATGAGGGATGTATTAAAGTAGACAAATATCTCTATTCAAAATGCTGCCATGAATGAGTTGGACGATGCTGCACCTGTTAGTGGGTCGTTTGTGCAAGCCCAGAGCGATCGTCTACCTGACTTGAATATCTATGGTTACCAGGTATCCGCACAATTGTCCACGCATGGAGGTGGTTTACCGTCTGCTGGAGGGAATGGCGATCGGACTACCTATCTGGCGCAAGATCTGAATGGCGATCGATCGGTCGTCATCAAACAGTGGTATCTACCCGAGTCGGACATCTCATCAGACTATGCTCATTATTTACCAGAAATCACCCGTTTACAACAGCTCGACCACCCGAATATTCCCCGTTACCTAAATTCCTTCACCACCCCAACGGGATTTTGTGTCGTGCGCGAGTATCAGCTAGGTATCTCGCTTGCCGATATCGGCACACTTCCACCTTCAGATATTCGTCTAGTCGCAGATCGAGTGTTGGCGATCCTCAACTATCTTCATCAGCTCATCCCAATCGTCATTCATCAGAATATTAAGCCAGAAAATATCATCGTCAATACTGCTCCTGAGTTGATGATTTATCTGGTCGATTTTAGCATCTATCCCTACAATGATGTGCAGCCTACGACTGGAACACCTGGGTTTATGCCGCCAGAGCAGCTACTCGATCTGGGCATCACTTCCAGCTCCGATATTTATAGTCTGGCAATATCGCTGATCTGTCTGCTTACTGGTACACCTACCAGCCAAGCCCCATCCTTGATGGATGAAAAATATCACCTGCAATTTCGACACCTCATCCCAGCGGATACCGATCCAAAGCTGATGCTCTGGCTCGAATCAATGGTCGAACCCAATCCTCAGCAGCGGCTGGCACTGATGAGCAGTCGTGAATCCGTCCCACTGGCACCACCCGATCTAAGTCCCAACTTACCGCTCGAACATCCTCAATTAAACTTAGCATTTAATCTACCCAAACCTCCCAAAAAATTGCGGTGGTTGCGCTGGATCGTTGCTGTTGGTGCCTTACTGAGTTTGGTACTCATCGGGCTTCAGATCCTCGCTCCAGGCGAGGAAGAACTCAGTCCCGCTCAAATTGCCAAAAATCAAGCGATCGCCAAGGAAGCCATATTTGCCGCATCCGATCGCGGTAAGTTACTGAAAGAAAATCGTTGTGATGGTTGCAATCTCAATTATCAGAATTTTAGTAAAGCCGAACTCACAGGGGCGATTGTACCTCAGTCTAGTTTGATTGGAGCTAATTTTACTGGTGCCAATCTTACTCTCGCCATATTTCGCGATACCGATCTGAGTGGCGCAAATTTGACTAAAGCAAATCTCGATCGCGCTGCTTTGTACGGAGCCAAACTCATCGGGACTAACTTAGTTGGTACGAACTTAACTCGGGCGAAACTAGTTTATGCCAAGCTCACAGGATCTTTGTTGCGCGGTGCCAATTTGACCAACTCAGATCTGAGATTTGCTGAATTTCAACAAGTCGATCTGACCAATACCAATCTCACAGGTGCCGATCTGAGTAATGCCGATCTATCTTATGCCAATCTCCGTCAAGCCATCTTGGTTGGCACCAAGCTAGATGGTGCCAAGTTGACTGGAGCAAAGATGCCAGATGGTTCTACACATCCTTAGATACTCCTTTCCCAGTATCAAATTAGATATCTAGGGCAGGGGGTAAATGGTGGATGGTGAATGGCGATTCGCGATACGTAGGGTTCCCCGAGGGTTTAGCGCGATTCTCCTGAGGGAGAGGCTACGCCAACGAGACAGTGAATGGTGAATAATTACACCTACCTGCTTACAAAGCTTCGATACTGAGAATACTACCGTCACTAAAATCGATATTCAAGTTGCTATTATTTAGTAACAATGTGCCGATTTGTGGACGAATACCCATTGCTAATACTGGTACTTCTAGCTCCACTTCATCCCACAATACCGTAGCGCGATGTACTGGGGTAATGATGTTTTCATTATTAGCTAAGTTTGTATGGACACTTGCTACATAAGGTAGTTGTAACTTCGCGATCGCCGCAACAGGCAAAGCCAAAGCTCCTTCAAAACCCGTATTAATTACACAGCCAATTTCTAGATCTGGGTAGCCGGATATTCTGATGATGACTTTTACCTGTGGTTGTCGTCCGATGACAATGCCATTAATCACGATAATTCTACCTTTGTTAAAGTACCACCGACTGCATAAACAGCATTAAAACCAATGCGTTCGATCCAAATAGCTGCATCGGAAAATTGAGATAGGAGTCGATCGCTAGCTTCCAATAAGTTATCATCAATTTCATAGTTACCTGTGATGATATCGATCGCGATAATCTTCCCGATATTGTCTCGTACTTCTACCTGGGTACGGAGCGATCGATCGTACAGATCCCGTCCGCGTTTGGCGATCTCGCGATCGCTCTTAACCCGAGCATTTGCTCGATCGCTATTTGATTGAGTCATAATCCCCGTAACTGCGCTACATTTCGATCTCTTACTATCATTATACCAAAGTCGATCGAATGATAAAATGCGATCTGTTGTTATTACGAACATTTAATTTTACAATGCGATCGATGCTAAGATTAGGCTGAATAATTCACCCAGCGATCGAGGAGTCGGGATGTTCGATAATGTATCCAAGTTTTTAGTCGAACACTACTCGGCTGAGTTTGCGACTTGGTTATTGGGTGAATCGATGTTTAGATTAGAGAATTTGGAGTGTCGATTTAATGTGGTGCGGATTTGGGATGTCGAGCCAGAGGTGTTTCTAGCTACGCCAGGATTGTTACCTTATGCGGTGTTGAGTCGCACAGATGCGCTAGAGGGGATGTTAAGACAGGTGGTGAGTAGATTGGATGAGTTACCAGATTCGGCTAGTAAAAATGACTTGATGGCGGCGACAAGTATTCTCGGTGGGTTAAAATTAGAGGGGGATACGATTAGACGAGTAATTCGGAGTGAGATGATGCGTGAATCTGTTATCTATCAAGAGATCGAACAGCAAGGTGAATTAAAGCAAGCTCAGTCTTTGATCTTGCGGTTGTTAAATCGGCGGGTGGGGAATTTATCGATCGAGTTAGAAACGCGGTTGGATGATTTGGGTGAGGCGTTGTTGGATTTTAATCAGATGGGTGATTTGGTGGGTTGGTTGGATGCGGATCGATCCTAGAAGCAGCAGCTTTAAATCACCAATACGATCGAGTAAATTAAATTAGATCGATCTGGAAACAATCGAACAAATAGCGATCGAGTATGCAGCTAAATCGATCGAGTGAATAAGTCGAAGTTGCTTCTCTGCTTAGGGTTGAGTGGTGGGAAATGCCTACCCTACTTTTGGCTACTAACCTTTAAAATAAGTCCAGTTTTCAATATCAAATTTTTCCGTATAAATAAGGCTAGGTAATCGATAATAATATGCGCTTGGGAAAATATCAATAATTAGCCAATTAAAAATTGCTCTCTTGTCTACACTTCCTTCGCAGATTCCTGCTCCTTCTAAACAACTATCGATACTTTTCGCCGCCATCAAGAAGTTGCAGCAATTTCACTGTATCTGATTTTAATTCACCTTTGACTAGAGTACTTTTGTCAAAAAAATCGTCCTCACATAATTCATAGTAAGATTTATTCCACAAATGCAATAATTCATTCTCTAGCTGTGATGTTGCTTTAAACCATTCTGGTAAAATAAAATTATTAAGCATAGTTCTACCTAATCAAGATGATAGCTTTAAACTAAATTTTTAGATTTGAGCCACGCTCTTACAACTTGAGCAGCAGGCATCGATCGATTGTCTACTTGATAATTCATCTTTTGAATATCTTGGGTGGAAATTAAACCCGCTAATTGGTTGACTGCTGTGCGGAGTTCTGGATATTTTTTGAGAGTTGCTTGATTGAACACTGGGACTGCTTGATAAGGTGGAAAATACTTTTTGTCATCTTCTAAGACAACCAAATTCAAAATCGGAATCAAGCCATCTGTAGAACTTGCGGCAATTAAGTCCACGCTTTTATCTTTCAATGCTTGATACATCAATCCAAACTCCATCTGTTGAGTCTTAGCAAATTTCAATCCATACGTCTTAGCTAAGGCTGGATAGCCATCTTTGCGTTCGAGGAATTCATATCCAAATCCGCCGCGCATTTGAGGTGTGTATTGTGCTGCTTCGGACAGATTTTTGATATTGAGACGTTTGGCATCCTCATTTCTGACAATGAAAGCAAAGGTATTTTCAAAACCTAATGGTGACATTACCTCTAATTGAAACTGGCGATCGTATGCTTGCTTGACATTATTGAAGACTACTTGTGAATCTTTGCTGACTTCCTGCTTTAAGATTGCCGTTAGAGATGTCCCAGTATATTCGACATACCCAGCAATTTGTCCAGCTTTAACTGCCTCATGACAGATGAATGTACCGCCTAAATTTAATTGTCGCTCGACTTTGATATTAGTATGGGATTCAATTTGTTGGGCGAGTAATTCTCCGAGAATAATTTGCTCGGTAAAATTCTTGGAACCGATCGCAATTGTCGGCGGTGCTTGTTGATAATTTATACCGATCGCTCCTGCTAATAATAAACCTAATATGCCTGCAATGACAGCAACTCGACGATCGATCTTGCTCCAGAAAGGTAGTTGCTGTGTCAGCTTTGTTTCCAACCATCCTAATCCCAAATCTGCACCTAAAGCGATCGCGGCAGCGGGGATCGCTCCAGTCAAAATCAACTGACTATTGACAGTCGCCAGTCCCCTAAAAATAAACACACCCAACCCGCCGCCGCCAATCGCTGCGGCGATCGTAGCAATCCCAACTGATATCACTGTGGCGACTCTAATCCCCCCCAAAATCACGCCTGAAGCGAGGGGAAGTTCGACTTGGGTCAATAGTTGCCAATCGGTCATTCCCATTCCTACAGCCGCTTCTCGCACCGCTGGATCGACATTATTAATCCCGATATAAGTATTCCGAATTAGCGGCAATAAAGCGTAGAGAATCAAGGCAACGATCGCTGGATTTTTGCCAATCCCTCCCAAAAATGGCACAGAAATCAGGAATCCAAAAATCGCTAAACTGGGAATAGTTTGAAGAGCATTGGCAATGCCGAGAATCGGTGGAGCTAGTCTCGGTCTACGGGTAATGAAAATACCTAATGGAATGCCGATGGCGATCGCTACTAACATCGCGACCGTCACTAAAATAATATGTTCGCCACTCCGTAGCAAGATTTCCGGTGCAGAGCGATCGATGACTGAGATGAGGTCTTTCAATTATACTTTGGCTCCATATTGCCACGGATTCAAACAAGCAATAAAAGCTCGTGCTTCTGGGTGTTGAGATGCGAGAAATTCTTCTCTGGTTCCTAATAGGACGAGATTACCTTCAGCCATTAGCCCAATCCGCGTTCCCAAGAATAAAGCTTCTTGAATATCGTGAGTGACGAAGATGACGGTCTTGCCGAGTTGCTGTTGTAAATATTGAAATTGCTGTTGCAATTCGAGTCGCGTAATCGGATCGAGGGCACCAAAAGGCTCATCCATTAATAAAATCGGCGGATCGGCAGCTAGAGCGCGGGCGATCCCGACTCGCTGACGCTGACCGCCAGAGAGCTGATGAGGATAGCGGTGGGCAAATATGTCTGGATCTAAACCAACCAAATTCAACATTTCCTGGACGCGGGACTGAATCCGCTGTGCTTGCCATTTTTCTAATGAAGGTACCAGTCCGACATTTTGGCTGACATTGAAGTGCGGAAACAAGCCGATATTTTGGATCGCATAGCCAATTCGCCGCCGCAGTTTGATGACATCCCAATCGGTAGTAGGGCGACCGTCTACCAAAACCGATCCAGCGGTGGGGGTCAGGAGTCGATCGATCAGTTTCAATGTAGTAGTTTTGCCGCTCCCACTCCGCCCCAATAAGACGATCGCTTCGCCCTGATAAATGGTGAGATTGAGGTGGGATAGGAGTTGACGGCGATCGATTTCGAAGCTGACATCGCGAAATTCGACGGTAATTGGTGGGGGGTGGGGCATGAGGGTTGAGCGGGGGGAATTAATCGATCGGATGGGGTGCGGCATTGGCTCCATCTTAGATTTTAGTTGGGAGTTCCTAAAAATGAACATCCCTCGATTCACCACCGCCATATTTCTTACGCATTTGCCTATTTCTAAGCGTTGGTACCTGCTAATTGCATCCCTGGCAAGAAACTCGCCATGTATTTCTCCACCCCCTTGGGATCGGCTAGTAGTTGCGCCGAAACCTGTGCCGCCTGTTCGCCAGGATAGACATCTTCCGCCTGGTCGATAACCGCCTGGAGTGCAGCTTTGGCAACTTCGGCAGGTGCAACTTTCGGATCTGGCCATACTTTAGCTAGATCTGTATCTACAGTTCCTGGCATCACGCCCACCACCAACGTGTTTTGAGCGGCTAGTTCGGCCCGAACGCTCTGAGTCATCGAAATCGCTGCTGCCTTGGAAGCACTATAGGAGCCGCTAAATGGTAAATTTACTTTACCTAATAGGGATAAAATATTGACAATTGCACCACCGCCGTGCTGCTTGAGGATCGGTGCAAAAGCGCGACACATTGCCGCCATGCCAAAGTAATTTACGTCCATTTCCGCTCTGGCTGCTTCGAGATCTGGTGCCGAAATCATCCCGTGATTTAGTGAGGTACCAGCATTATTAATCAGGATGGTAACGTCGGGACAGCTTGCCGCTGCTGCCGTGACAGACTGGGGATTAGTAACATCTAATTCGATCGGGATAATCTTGGTTGGATCGAGAGTGACTAAAGGCTGGAGCTTGCTAATACTCCGCGCGCAGACATAAATCTTGGCGACTTGCAACTGGAGCAGTTGCGCCACAAAATGCGAACCGATACCACCATTAGCACCTGTAACGAGTACGACAGCATTGTTAATTTCCATGATTACTCCACGCGATTGGTAATTGTAGTTGCGACGATTAAATTTGGCGATCGTCATATTCTTGGCAATTGGCGATCGCACCGATTTGAGTCTTGACAGATTTGGTAAAGATCGATTGAAAAATAAACTTCCATTGAATTTACAACAACTATACCCAGATGTCCCCCTGCCCTAGATTAGTTCTCAACTAGTCCAGTAGACAGGGGATAAACTAGACTGTGGTACAGGTCAAAACTAAGCGATCGATCGGTTCGGTTTGGGCTAGAAACCTCGATAATATTCCTCACACATGCGCTTATGGATACGAGCAAGGAACAACCGGATGTGTTAGCTCAATACCAGCAGCAAACAATCGAGTTATCAGCAGAAATAGTGCGACTTCAACAGGAAAACGATCGATTGATTCATGACTCGGCAGCTCGTTCTCAATCTGTGGAGTCAGAAGATAACTGGATGCACCAAAGTCGAGATCGGCTGTTAGAAGCGGCATCCGCAGCTACTAATATTTTGCTGACCGTCGACAACCTCGATGAGGCGATCGATACTGCCTTGAGAATACTGGGTGAAGGATCGGGTTGCGATCGAATTAATGTGCTCGAAAATTTTTGCGTGTCTCCCGCGACGTTGCCCACATACCATACTGTAATTTATGAGTGGACGAGATCGGGTATCGTCAGCCAAATGTCTCACTTGGAGTCGGGGTGTATTTGCACCGCAGGCATCGAGCCATTCCTCGAACGATACTACGTCAATGGAGATGGATTTGGTGGGTTGCTGGCGGAATGGGAAGAGCCGCTGCGGAGCGCATTTGCAGCAATTGGGGTCGAGTCGAGTTATGCTGTGCCGATTCGGGTGAAGGAGCAGTGGTGGGGCGTGTTAGGTCTTGATTATTGCCAATCCCCTGTTTGCATTAGTCCGGCTGAAATTGCCGTATTGAGGACGATCGCGGCTTGTATCGGTAGTGCGATTCAACGCGATCGCACTACCACAGCCCTTTTACAAGCAGAGCAAGCTCGTGCCGCCGAATTAAAAAAAGCCAACGAAGTATTGAGAAAGTCCCTCGATTATCTAGCTACAGAGACAAGTTTAGAGAAGTTTTTAGGACAAATACTCGGTGCGATCGCCGAGCAATTTGACTCCCCCCTCGCCGAATACTGGTATCACCCAGACGACACTGCTTACATTGGCATGATGAGTTGGCATGGGCGAACATACAATCGAGCCGAAATATTGCAGCAATATCCAAATCATCTCGGAGTTGATGGGTTTCCCATCCCGCCTGAAATGATGTCAACTGAGGATCTTCCGCCTCACAAACAATATTTCATCACCGAAGATTGGCTTACCGATCCCTACTTCCAACATGTCAAGTGGCTGCCAGCAGACAGTCTGTACAAACAGATTAATGTACCCCTAGTGCTCGGTCATAAGTGTATCGGTGCCTTAGTCGTGCGGATGCCCAGCGGACATCAGATCGCTACCGAGCAGATCGAATTAGCCCAAGCTTTAGCGCATCAAGTAATCCTGGTAGTCCAATTCACTCGACTTGCCCAAGAAGCCCAGCAAGCGGCAATTTATGAAGAACGGAACCGTTTGGCTGGTGAAATTCACGATACCCTCGCTCAAACCTTTACAGGTATTTCCGTCCAACTCGAACTTGTCAAATACCTGAACCCGCACCACTCCCCCGAAGTCCGCTCCATCCTCGATCGGATTAGTAGCCTCGCCCAGACGGGACTGGGTGAAGCCCGCCGTTCGGTATGGTCGATTTATTCAGCAACCGAAGACTTTGCCGATCTGGCACAGCAACTTGCCGATTGTGTCGAAAATCTGACTGCTGGCACGGACTTACATACCCAAATCGAAATCGTAGGCGCACCCGTCCCGTTATCGCATTTCGTGGGGATCAACCTCCTCCGCATCGGTCAAGAATCGATCGCCAACACCCTCAAACACGCACAAGCTAATACGCTGACGATTCAGCTCGAATATAGTCCCCACCAAGTTAGCCTGTGCATTCAAGACAATGGCTGTGGCTTCTCCCCACAAGTTCAGACAGAAGGTTTTGGTCTAATTAGTATTTCCGAACGTGCAGACCGCATTGGCGGTCAACTGCGGATTACGACCCAACCCGGACAGGGCACAGAAATTTTCGTACAGGTACCCCTATGACTGCGCCGATTCGAGTTTTGATTGCTGACGACCATGCGATCGTGCGAAATGGTTTAGTCCGCATGGTGGAATTGACCGATGGGATGGAGGTAATTGCTGAAGCAGGGACGGGTATTGAAGCAGTAGCATTATTCCGCCAACATCAACCCGATGTCACTTTAATGGATTTGCGGATGCCAGAGCTGAATGGGGTAGAAGCGATCGTCGCTATTCGCCAAGAATTTCCCAATGCTCAGATTGCCATTCTGACTACCTACGATACCGATGAAGATATTTTTCGCGGTTTGCAAGCAGGGGCTAAAGGTTACTTACTTAAAGACAGCAAAATGAGCGAACTGCTCGATGCCATCCGCACCCTCCACAGTGGGCACCGCTATATTCCCCCCGCCGTCGGTGCCAAACTAGCCGAGCGGATGTCCCAACCGCAATTGAGCGATCGAGAGTTGGAAGTACTGCGGCTAATTTCCGCAGGCAAAACGAACCCAGAAATGTGCAACGATCTGTGTATTAGCGAGAGCACGATTAAGTTTCACATCAACAATATTTTCACTAAGCTGGGAGTGAGCGATCGCACTCAAGCCGTCGTCATTGCCATCAAACGTGGCATTACTAACTTATAAATCATCCTACTATCCACCACTGCCAAAATAGGCGGTGCTGAATTCAGGGATGATTTTCTGTAGAGATTTCGGGCATTGACGATCGCACTTAAATTCAGCACCGCCTAAACACAAAAACTCCCATTTAATAACGGAAGCTTTTATCTACATCTGACTTTCACTAGGACGGGACTGACGGGACTCGAACCCGCGACCTCGCGCGTGACAGGCGCGCGCTCTAACCAACTGAGCTACAGTCCCATTTATTCAACAGATCTCATTATGCACTTTCTTTGCCGATATGTCAACTAGTTAGTTTACTCATCTGTGACACCGATATCTAGTTGCTATTTGTGATGAGGGGAAAGAGGGGTAAAAAGATAGATGGGAAGCCATTGTTCCTCGTGTGGATGGAGGTGGGGGATCGAGACGAGAGTCGGTCAAAGATCGATCGTCTCCTGTCTCCCCACCCCCTGAGCAATTAGGCTTCCTTCACCCATTCGGTATGGAAGGCACCTGGTTTGTCAATCCGGGCGTAGGTGTGGGCACCAAAATAGTCCCGTTGCGCCTGAGTCAGGTTTTGGGGGAGCGTGCCACGGCGGTAACTATCAAAGTAGTCTAGCGATGCGCTAAAAGCCGGAACGGGGATGCCCATTTTTGCAGCTTGAGCGATAACTTCGCGCCATGCGGCTTGGCGATCGAGGATCGTCTGTCTAAATTCAGGAGCGAGGAGCAGATTGGCTAAATCTGGTTCGGCTTTGAAGGCGTCCTTGATTTTGTTCAAGAATCCCGCCCGAATGATACAACCACCCTTCCAGATCCGTGAAATCTCACTCAGATTGAGATTGTAGCCCTCAGCTTTGGAAGCAGCACTCAGTAATGCCATCCCTTGAGCGTAGGAACAGATTTTAGAGCAATAGAGCGCGTCCCTTACCTGGTCGATGAATACTTGAACATCGCCTGTAAACTTGCCATCTGGCCCCGTCAGGACTTTAGCCGCTTCGACCCGCTCGGTCTTGATTGAGGATACGATCCGCGCATTTACAGCAGCAATGATCGTTGGAATCGAGACGCCTAGTTCCAAGGCACTTTGGACAGTCCACCGTCCGGTACCTTTTTGCGCCGCAGCGTCAAGAATCATTTCCACTAGTGGCTGGTTGGTTTCAGGGTCGATATACTTGAAGATATCAGCAGTAATTTCGATCAAGAAGGAATTGAGTTCGTCGGTTTTGTTCCACTGGGTGAAGACTTCATGCAATTGCTTGTGGTCTAGACCTGCAACGTTTTTGAGCAAGTCGTAGGCTTCGGCGATCAACTGCATATCGCCGTACTCGATCCCGTTATGCACCATTTTGACGTAGTGGCCAGCTCCACCTTTGCCGATGTAGGTGACACAGGGGCCATCGTCTACCTGAGCGGCGATTTTGACCAGAATGGGTTCGAGGTTGCGATAGGCAGTTTCGGTGCCTCCTGGCATCATACTAGGGCCGTTGAGCGCGCCTTCTTCACCACCACTGACACCCATGCCGATGAAGGTAAATCCTTGCCCTTCGAGGTACTTGGTACGGGTCTCGGTATCGGTAAATAGGGAGTTACCACCATCGATGATGACATCGCCTTTATCTAAAAACGGGATCAGTTGCTCGATCGTGTCATCAACAGGTTGACCTGCTTTGACCATGATCAGGATTTTACGGGGAGTTTCTAGGGCGGCGCAAAATTCTTGGTATGAATAGGTATCTTTGACTTGTTTCCCGACGGCGCGGGTTTTCATGAATTCCTTGGTCTTGGTATCCGTTCGATTGAAAACTGCGATCGGAAAGCCATTGCGTTCGACATTGAGGGCGAGGTTTTCACCCATGACTGCTAAACCAATCACACCAAAGCTTTGTAGAGACATAAATACTGGAGATGTAGGGTTCGATCGGACTCCACCTCACCTTAGCTCGATCCCCATTTTTTGGGGTAATTTAGATAAATATTTGTAAAGTTGGGGATGAGTTGAGTAACAATCGACGAGAAATTGTACCATCCACCAATTTAATTGTTGTCGAGTCGCTCTTTGAGCGTTTCCAGGATACCCCACCGATTGTCCACTACTTGAGTTTTAGCTGGTGTGGGGATCGGTGTCTGGATGGGGGCAATTCCCGCACAATCTAGATTGCAAAGCTGTCGCTGTGGGACGGCTAGGCACAATTGCTCGTACAGCCACACATCCGGCTGGAAGTGCCCATCTGGTGGCAAAGAATCAACCAAGTCTTCGAGATCGTTTTTGATCTCTACCCCGTAACGGGCGGGTTCTTCAGATTCGGCTTCCAACCAGATAATTTCAGAGGCATCTAGTACCAGGCGGTGGTTGTACTGTTGCAAGCAGCGATCGCATTTGAGGGTGATAATCGTCTCTGTCTGGGCGGATACATCCAAGTATGTCCCCCCATGTTTGACAACGATCTTCCCTCTGACAGGGGTGAGTGTCTCAAACTCAGGAATCGATCGATCGACAATAATCTCCAGGGTGCGATCTTGTCGATTGGCTAGTTGAGGAATAAAAAGTGGTTCCATCGATCGGCAGTAAGTAATGGGTGACAGGTAATAAGTAATAAGTAATCGGGCGACTTAATCCCTATGTGCCGATTGCTTACGCTTCGGGTGCTTGGGCTAATTTTACGACTAGGCAGCGATCGGGTTCTTGTCCGCGACTGTAAGTGGAGAGGTCACTGTAACTGGGATCGCTATCAAAAAAGGTGTGCATCTGACGGCGTTCGGCGGAGGACATCGGTTGCAGGACGACTTCGGTGCCATTTGCCCGCACTTGGGTGGCGGCATCATCAGCAATTGCTTTGAGAGCGATCGCTCGCTGTTGGCGATAGCCATTTAATTCGATCGTGTAACCTGCTTGGAGATCGGCTTCCTGATTGATGTTTAGGCTAGCATTGGCGAGATATTGGATCGCATCGATCGTTGCACCTTCAGTACCGATCAGTAGTTCGCTCTGAGCGGGTGTAAGTGGGGTCGGATCGATCGTCAGCCAGTAATTAGGGGCACTAGCTCCGTCTGGTTGCTGGGTATCTACAGCAGTCGCGATACCTGATAGGCTCAGTAGTTGTTCCAACCACTGTTTGCCACGGTCTAGACGTTGGTCGATCATGAGGGGATAGTGACTGGTGAATAGTGAATGGTGAATAGTGGATCGGATAGTCGGTAGGTAGGTATTAGGTTGCGATCCAATATCCCTCAACCATCCACCATCCACCATTCACTATCCACTGAATTTATGTTGCTTTCTTCTTCGACTTGGGCTTCTCGAACGGGATTTCCTCGCGTTCGGTATTTTCTTTGGCTTTGGCTAGCTCTTGTTGGTCTACCAGCTTTTGGAGTTCTGGGGGGAGCGGTTCGCGGTTGACAAAGTAGGTTTGACCGAGTTGGAATAAGTTACCGATCGCCATGTACATCAAGACTCCAGCCGGGAGTGGGAAAAATAAAAACATCCCTGAAAAGATAATCGGTGTGAATTTATTGACCGCTTGCTGTGCTTGTTCTTTTTCGGCACTGGTATCACCTGCGCCTGCGCCCGCGAGTGCTGGCGTCGGGGAGGCGTTGCTCGATAAGTTTTGGCTGACATACAGACTCAAGCCAAAGAAGACGATCATCGCAATGATATCCCAATGGATTTTGCCGTCAGGATCGATCGCGCCGACATGTCCGAGCGCATCGATAAATAAGAACCCAGTATTGGCAGCAATTCCAGGAATTGTCCCCTTAATCGTGACATCTCCAGGTGCGATCGCTTCAATTTGACCATCTGGTGTCACCTTAACATTTTCCATCCCCTTGGTGACCGTCCATTCGGGGGTAAGTTGGGAATCTGGATACTGTGCGGCTAGTTCGCCAAAGGGTTTACCGTCGATGCCTTTGAACTCAACCTGAGCTTTTTGTCCTACACCGACAACATTCCCCGTTGGGATACTGGCAATCACGGGCGTGTGAATGTTGGTGTTGAAATAAATACTATGCGGTTCGCTACTAAATACCTGCGGCTGCACCTGGGCGATCTGTTCGCTGGGTAAGACTTGCAAGTTGACGTTGTAATCGACATTGGAAAATGGCGATCCGCGCAAGGTGGCGAACAGTGCGAACAAGACGGGCATCTGAAGCACTACAGGCAGACAACCCGCCAACGGGTTACCAAACTCCTTATAGACATCACTCATCGCTTGCTGCTGCTTGGTCGGATCGTCTTTGAATTGCTGTTGAATTTCCTTGACCCGTTTCTGCATCAATGGTTGAGAGATCTTGGTCTTCCGCATGTTGCGAATCGAACCAGCCCCCAACGGATAGAGCGCGAACCGAATTACCAAAGTTAGCGCGACGATTGCTAGTCCATAGCTAGGCACGATGCCATAGAAAAAATCTATGATCGGCAGCATGATGTTGTTGGAAATAAATCCGATTCCGAAGTCCATTGTGAGCTAGGTGTTAGGTATTAGGTGTTAGGTGTTAGGTGTTAGGTGTTAGGTGTTAGGCGTTGGGTGTTAGGTGTTGAGTGTTAGGTGTCGGGTCAAAAATCGACCATAACCCCTAAAGCCTGAACCCTAAAGCCTGAACCCTAAAGCCTAAAGCCTAAAGCCTAAACCCTAATTAAGTAGTTTGAGCGGCTGCTTCTGCTTTTTCGATCGCGCTCAACAACGGTTGTCCATTTTTGGCGATTACTCGCTCGTTGATATAATTATATATTTCCCGATAGCGAGGGAGCGATCGTAATTCTAGACGACTACCATCTTGAAGGGTGAGTACCATGTCTCCCCAAAATCCTAACCCACGGGGGATAGTTAGGGCGTCCGTAATTTCCGAATAAACAAGATCGGTGCGATCTCTACCCATCCACCCACCAGTCACTGAGACGCGGCGATCGGTAATTTTGTACCTCAACCAAATCGCTCTAACGATCGAGCCAACCGTTAGCGGGATAAACACCACAAATAATGCTAAAAAGATATGAAAAATCAGATCCCCGATATGTGGACCACCTTCATAAAACGTTTCTTCTTTAATTCCCATCAAGTACCTCTGCGGCTGTCAACAACTGCTCTAATTCTCGCAAAATTTGGACATATTCGCATCCCTGCGCTGAAGGTCGGACTCCGATGATTACCGACCAGCCGCTGGTAATCTGCGGTAACAGTTGACGGAGAGCCGCTTTCACTTGTCGTTTGAGCAGATTGCGAACTACTGCTTTTTTACTCACTTTTTGACTGACAGAGATCCCAAACCGAGTAGCAGGTAGATTTTCAGTCGCGGTATTTGGCAGATGTCGCAAACTTCTGAGTGTCAAATGCACCTGTTGATGAAATTTACCTTGCTGATAAACTTTTTGAAAATCTTGCCTGCGTCTGAGTCGATGGGGTCTAGGCAATGACACTTGCTATCTGGCGATCCTAACCTACACACACAAGCGATGCCGTCCTCTAGCTCTGCGGGCTTTGATCACTTTTTGTCCTGTCCGCGACCGCATCCGCGCTCTGAACCCAGATGTTCTTTTTTGTTTGCGGTTAGTACCGCCGAGAGTACGCTTGGTCATAACTTATATCCGCTCGATTTGACTAATTATTAATATTGTGGTAAGCAAAAAAGCCACAGTGTATCATTATAACAGCTATTACGCTCGATCGCGCACGTTGCTAGACATTCCCGATCGCGATCGTTTGGATGACTCTAGTCATCGTCGGATCGAAGCCGCCTAAATCCCAAGACAGCGGATCTTGAGGATCTACTAAAGTTGTTATCTGTGCTGATTGTAGGGTGATGTAATCGCCTGAACTTGGGGATTTACTTTCCGCCGATATTCAGCCAAAGCTTGACTAGGATGTCTAGCTCCCGCCCAACTTTCGCTATCTGTCCAGAAACAAATTACATCAGCTTTAAAATCATTTTTTAGCATCCAATCATAGGCGACACTAGCATCAGTACCGCCGAAATTTTGATTTTTAGCTTTAGCCAATGCTGAAGTAAATGTATCTTTTTTAGTAATACCTAAATCGCGAAATTCGGTGGAAAACCCGCGAATCATATAGTTAGTTTCGGCTTTTGCTGATGCTAATGCCATCGCGGTGGCAATACTTCTCGGTTAATCTAAAAACTAATTAGTCCGCGTAGGCGGACTTTGCGTCACTAGCGGCGACTTCAGTCGCTAGCAATTCTTAAACGAGAAGTATTGGGGATGGGTTGAGTTTGAGAGGTTTGGGTTTGTTTGTTGGTAAGAAGTTATAGGTCATGAGGTATTTTCGGTCTTTGCAGACAAGTATTAAATCGAAGCAAAAATCGGTGCGTTACAGCACTTTACAGTAATATGAGATACAGTAATACAAGAAATATCAATTGTTAAAATGAAGCCATATTCCGTCGATCTGAGAGAAAAAGTAGTTAATGCTTAGAGGGTGTTTGAAAAGTCGAAGAGGGGTATAAAATTATGCCAGACGACGAACCATAATCCGAATCATCGCAATATAAATCCACATCTGAGCAGTTTCTGGTAAACCTTCATGATCCCGGCTCAATCGGCGACACCAAGATAGCCAGCCAAAAGTGCGTTCAACAACCCAGCGTTTTGGTAGCAGCACAAATCCTTTGTGTTCTTGAGGTGCGCACGAACTACTTGAACGACCCAGTGACAGAGATCCATTACCCACATCATGAATGTGTCTCCAGTAA
>NZ_JBGSPA010000119.1:0-24209 GCF_041738855.1 Chamaesiphon sp.
ACTTGTCGGTACATGAGTATTAACACCTTGGACTAGGCTTTAGACCGATCTTAGCTAATTTTCTGGGACTTCGCTCTTCCCGTTATCGATTGAATTCGTCTCCCTTCGCGGGTTATAGTCTTCTTCAGCAAGCCCTATTTACCTCGACACCCCCGCAACTTGTCAGCACTAAAAACGCTCCGCAATCATCAGATTTACAAATTACAACTCGTCAATATTCACTCTTGCTAAGATTGCAGCAGCGATATATTTCGCGTCCTCATTCCGCAGCTAATTCGATCGATAAACAACCAAGCAATCGCCATGAATTCGCGATCGCACTCCAATCTCTCATCACTCACATATTAGATCGTCAACAACCAATTTCACCATCGAATCTAGCCGCGATCGAAAGTTTAAAAAAAGATTTCGTCCCAGAATTAGTAACCTTACCCGTTCGAGTAGCGTCCGCTTTGCGGAATCGAGAAAATAGGGACAAACTCTCAGCTCAATTTGCCAATTCACAGATCGATGTGTGGGGACAATCTTGCGTATCAAACTGTATATCTAGCAACCGCAATACAATTTCATCTACACCAGCCAAAATCGATAATAGCCAACCAGAAAAAACAAAATTTCCACTCGGCACCAAAATATCGGGAGAGGTATTGCTTACAGGCTTTGGCATTGGCGGCAATCCGATCGAAGATGAGGATAACAACGATCGGCGTATCCAGGCTGGCTACCGAGCTAGATTGAATATTAATACCAGTTTCACTGGATTCGATCGACTCAGGGTTAGGCTCCAAAAGAGTGACATTGCCGCCGTAAATAGAGTCACGGGTAGCGATATGACGCGCATCTCTTATCAAGGCAATACTAACGGTCAAATTGTGCTCAATCGCTTAGAATATCGGTTCCCGATCGACAATAACACCGAATTATTTGCTACAGCAAGGGGTGGAAACTTAGCTACTTTTGGAGATCCGTTAAATCCTCATTTAGATAGTGGTAGTGAAGGCACTATTTCACGATTTGGAGTGCGAAATCCGATCTACCGTCAAGGGCGAGGATCTGGGTTCGGCATCACCCACAAACTTGGGACAGATTTTACCGTCGGATTGGGTTATCTTGCCGATGATGCAAATGAGATCGATCGGGGATTGTTCGGTGGCTCCTATGGTGCGATCGCTCAAATTACCTACAAACCTAATCCCCAATTTGGCATCGGTGTCAACTACATTAAATCCTTCAATCGACTCGATACAAATACAGGCAGCGATCGATCCAATGACCCTTTCAATGATACAAGTAATGCGATCGTTGCCGATGCCTTCGGAGTACAATCATCGGCGCAGATTTCCCCCAACATTTATCTCGGCGGCTGGGCGGGACTTACCCGCGCCCAAGCAATGGATTTACCTGGAAATCCGAGTGCGAATATTTTCAACTGGGCGGCTACCCTATCGCTAGTAGATATTAGCGGTAAGAATAGCTTGGCGGGGATTATTATCGGTCAACCACCCAAAGTAACTCACAATCAATTTACCGCCAATGGAGCGTCATTTTCCGACCCCGATACCTCCCTGCACCTGGAAGCATTTTATCGAATACCTGTAGCTGAAGATATCGCCACGACATTAGGCGTGTTAGTTATTACCAATCCTGACCATAATGCCGCAAATGGCACCACCTACGTCGGCGTTATTCGCACCCTGATTAAGTTTTAACGAAGCGCAGGGGTTTGCTTGTCTTGTCTCGCTAAACCCTCTCTGCGAGACGCTGGTGCAACACATGCACTAGGGTTCCTCCGCGTGATTGCATCCGCAACTGTCAACTGTCAACTGTCAACTGTTAACACTACCGCATATCCCCGATCGCACTCATGGCGGTAGCCGCAATCGCTTGTTCGGTGGCTTTGGGGAGATGATGATATTTACCATTGGCTTGCTTGGCTAGCTCTTTGGCAAATCCTGTCGAGATAAATTTATTCTCAGTATCGATGACGAGTAATTTAATCCCAATTGCCCGAATGCGCGAGGCGATATCGAGTAGCTCCTGCTTGATATCGGGCTTCTGTTCGGGATCGATCGCATCGCCGAGCGAACGCGCTAGGGGGACGTTTCCGCGTCCGTCGGTGATCGCCACGATCACTACTTGTCCGACATCACCCGAACTTTGAGCATTCACACCCACCCGTACCGCTTGCGTCAACCCGTGTGCTAGCGGCGAACCACCCCCACAGGCGAGACGTTCGAGGCGGCGTTTTGCCATCGCGATCGATCGCGTCGGCGGCAATAATACCTCTGCTTGCTCACCTCGGAATGGAATCAAGGCTACTTGGTCGCGATTTTGGTAGGCTTCGGTCAGGAGGCGCATCACCGCGCCTTTGGCTGACTGCATCCGATTGAGAGCCATCGAACCCGAAGCATCGACGACAAATATCACCAGCGCGCCAGATCGACGCGCCAATTTCTTACCGCGAATATCGCCTGGTTCGACAATCACCTGGCGATCGGGCTGACGCAAGCGACGCGATTTTTGGTAAGGTGCCGCCGCTCTCAATGTCGCATCTACGGCAATCCGACGGACTTTCCCCTTGGGGATAATTGGCTTGACATACCGCCCCCGATCTTCGGAAAATACCATGCTGCGGCTGCCGGATTTGCCCTGTTTCTGTTGGGCAGTTTGGGCAAAATACAAGACGGTATCGTCCAAGATCACCCCTTCGATATCAAATACGAACTCTTCAGGAATATTGGGCGGCTCTTCTGGCTGGTCTTCATTTTCTGGCTCATCATCCTCATTGTCTTCCTCTTCCTGCTCTTCTTGCTCCTGCTCGGATTGGTCTTGAGGTTGCTGCGGTGGCGGTGGTGGGGGTGGGGGATTATTTTCGTCTGGCGGGGTTTGGATGACGGTAGCGCGGGGGACGATGACTAGCTCGACCGCACGGCGCAGATCTTCGGCATTGACATTGGTGCGTCCTTCTAGTGCGGCGGCGGCTTTGGCGACCCGCACGGCAAATAACTCGGCGCGATGTCCCATCACGCCGCCACGAAGAGCTTCGGTGACTAGATAAGCGATCTGTGCTTGAGTAATTTGGACATCTTTGAGCCATTCCCGCGCGAGCAGGATCTGCGTTTTGATGTTGTCGGTATCTTCGGCATACTGAGTCAAGAAAACTTGCGGTGAATCAGTATAGGAGATCGCTTGTCCGACGGCTTGCACCCGTTGGTCGATTTCTAGTACGCCATCAGCCGAGAGCGAGATCGCAATCCGATCGAGCAAATGTTCTCGTAATGTCCCTTCTTCGGGATTGTAGGTGGCAATCAGCAACGGTTTACAGGGATGTTGAAAGCTAATCCCTTCGCGCTCGATCTGATTGCGCCCATCGGTGAGGACGCTGAGGAGGAGATTGGAAATTTGGTCGTCGAGGAGATTGATTTCATCGATATACAATACGCCACGATGCGCTTGAGCCAATAGTCCTGGCTGAAATACAGCGGCTCCTTCCCGTACCGATTTGTCCAAATCGACCGAACCGAGTAAGCGATCTTCAGTCACACCGAGCGGGATCTGAATAAATGGAGCTGGCACGATCTTGGTGGGGATTTCGGCAGTGGGATCGAGAGCTTGCAACTCTGCTAATCGATCGTCCCACTCATTGGGCTGGTTTGGATCGCAGTTGCTCACACCGCCGATCGCGATTTCGATCGGTGGTAGGAGCGCGTGAATTGCTCTTGCCATCACGGATTTGGCTGTCCCGCGACCGCCGGAGATCGCCACGCCACCGAGATTTGGATCGACAGCCGCCAGTAGGAGTGCGAGTTTGATTGCTTCTTGTCCCACCACCGCAGTGAGCGGGAAGGAATTAATAGTTGAGGCGGCGATCGCTGTCGGCATTTTGTGGTTAATTTTACGGTGATCTCGCCGTTCCTGTCTTGTCTTGCTGCCATGGGCGGGAAACCCGATCGGAGCAAGCCGCTGGTAAAAAACGGCACTTGGATCTAAATTATCCCACATTCGCCACTAGCGACCGATCGCCAGCAGCGGCAATTTTAGCTTTTTTATTTTTTCATCCCAAATAAAAGGGGCTGAATGACAGATTGGCTCCTCCCCTTTCCAATGGGAGGTTGTCTTGACGCGCTGTCTTGACCCAAACACATGCGGAGGGAACCTCCGCGTGATTTGGGTCGCTAAACCCTCGGGTTGCCCTACGTATCGCGCGTCACTGGGTGGGGAAAACAGCTGTCGTGTTAATTCTTTAAATTGGTATTACTATCTAAAATCTAGATATTTTCTTGCCTTGGTGTTAATTTCAGTGCGCGAGTGGGAACAATTAGAATATGGTATTCATCATTATTTATAATGTCTGTAGTATGCAACAAACGGTCGTTGACAGCTTGTTGACATCTGGGCATCTGAGCTAAATTGGTGGGTACAATTAGAGACAAGCACACATCGCGATCGCCATTAAATTTAATTAGTAAATTTCCGAATCTACGTAAGATGGGTATTTTTGCTGAAGTGGCAAATCGCTTTCACCAGTAAGTAAATAGGTGCAGGGTTCAGATCGCTCAAACGATCGAGTCGATCTGCTGAGCAGCTTGGCAGTCATCGCGTCTAGCTTCAGGCTCGTCTCGACCGACCCGAGCAAACATCGTTCGATCCCGATCAGGAAACTGACGATCTTGCAATTGACGATCGGACGATTGACTATATCCTTGTCCAAAATAAACATCAAAACTATACTCGCAACCAGTCTAGCTTGAGTAATATGGCTGACGGTCTTCAACATCGCCATGTTAGGATTTAGAAAAATACCGACAGTGTATTTTGAAGATCGAAATCTAACTCAGTATTTTAGCTGACGTTTCAGTTAGATCTCCTACTATATCCAAGCTAGGCACCCAAAATTTACGCATCAGCTCCTTAAAATATTCGGGAAATTTCAATCATGAAGAGATTAATGTGGTACGTTGGCTGCTGTTTGATGCCGCTGTTTAGTGCATCGACGAGTCACGCTAGCCCTGAAATCAAATCTAGCGCACCTACCACTACAGGTGGTAACGCTGCTAGTTTAGGCAAATTATTGTCCAGCGCGGATTACCAGGCGTTCTCAGCAACACCCCTGGTCGCTAGCGACATCCTCGCCCAAGTGCCACCACCACCGCCGACGCCGATCGATGCGCCTCCGGCAACGCCAACTCCAGCCCCTTCAGCTCCAGCCAATTCAGGCAACCAGGAGATCCAAAATCAATTAAATAATATCCAGAATAATCAGACGCCCGCTGGAGAAAAATTTGAAACCTACCAACCCAAGATCTCCCCGAGCTTTTCGATTTTCAACCCCGTTGGATTTGGGGCGGACAACAACCTCGTATTCTTTTCGGTAGACTATCAAAGTCGCACTAGATTTAGCCAAACTTCTGATGGTGAAGCAGGGATCGGGATCGGTTTGGGCGATGCCATCAACTCGATCGGTGCTGAAGTATCGTACAGTCTGAACAGTTTCGGCTCTAGTGCTGGGTTTGGGAGTGGTGGCTTTAGTGCCAAACTGCACAAACGGATCGGCGATGATGCCGCAGTGGCGATCGGTTGGAACCAGTTTGCCAAAATCCAGTTTGGCGGTGGTAGCAATGGCAATGGACCTTCTGACTACCCCAACAACTCTTACTATTTAGTCGGTAGCAAGATCCTCCGCACCCGTGAAGATATCAATGATGTCTTCAGTCGGGTGGCTCTAACTGCTGGCGTCGGTAGTGGGGTATTCCTACCATTCGATCGGAATGCTAGTATCGATCGCACAGGACTAAATGTGTTTGGTTCTGTGGGTGTGCGGGTGGCTAGACCGATCAGTGCGATCGTCGAATGGACGGGACAAGACTTGGCAGCAGGGGTATCAGTAGCACCATTTGATAACTTCCCCTTGGTGATCACTCCGGCTTTTCGTGATATTACTGGAGCTGGAGATGGAGCTAGATTCGTCTTGGGCGCAAGTTTAGCTTTTAGATTCTAAATCCGATCGACATTTGGTAAGCTATGGCAAATGTCGTTGGCAAAGCCTCTCCTGTGGAGAATCGCTGACAATCGTTTCGATGACCGATAATTAACCATCAAACAAGGTTGGATGTCAATGCAAAATATATCTAAATACCACAGAGCGATCGTTGGCTGTAGTACAGTAGTTGCAGCATCACTGGCTGGGTTCATGCCGTCAGCTAGTGCCGCCGCGCAATTCAACACCCAGGCTGTGCGGGCAGATCGCGGTACCCTACTGATCGCTCAAACCACCAATCAGAGCAACGCTGGTGGTACTGGCGTATCGACTTCTCCGAGCGGCTCCTTTACCCCTGGTAGTTCCGTTGGCGGCTTTAGCTCCGCAATTACTGGTCGGGCTGGCTCCCTCTCCTCTAGAATCAGTCTGGCACAGAGCAATTATGATGCCGCAGTAGCCAACCTTGCCCAAGCGCAAACAGTACAACCTGTAGCGGCTGATACCAGCCCCGTTCGCTACGGTCGTCAAGCCGTTGCCGATCTCGCTAGTTGCGGCTGTCCCAATGCTGATACTGCTGCCACTCCGCCGACAGACCGCCCCGAATTGGTAGCAGCTAGAGCCGCCGAAGCCAGTGCAGCAGCAGAGCTTGCTGCCGCCAAAGCCGAAGCCCAACAGTTCATTGAATCCGTCAAGAACGACAGTGCTACGCGAAGAGCTGACACCACACTGTGGTAACTAGAATGTAATGAATCAGCACGATCGCCAGTTTCAGCAACAGAGTGAGTCATCATCGCTCTGTTGCCGCAACTTTCAGCAAACTGCTGGTGATGACTGCCAGGATCGATCGTTAACTATCAAAAGTTAGGCTAGGGAATAATGACAAAAATATCCACATTTCGGAAACTGCTAATTGGTTGTAGCGCGTTGGCGAAGCCTATCGGAACGATAATCGCTACAGCAGCATTTGGGACACTCGTACAGTCGGCTGCTAGTGCTGACGAACAATTCAATAATCGCACCGTTCAATTCGATCGAGATACCATTATTGAGTTTCAATTTCTCAGCTCCAATAACTCAGCTCAATCGACCTTTGGAGTGCTCAATCTCGCCACTGGTGAGAAAATACCCCTCATCGGTGAGAGTCGCGCGCAAGATCGACCTGGTAGAAACTATCGCGGTACTGCTGGCAAAGCTGTCCGCAAGCCTTTTGCTGAATTCACCTTCAAGTCCGGCACTCCCTATACCCTCTATCTAGAGTCAACTCAAAAAGGTAAAGGTACCACCACTGTCTACTCGGTTCCAGACAAAAATGGCGGCGCACAGTTAGCGCGGTTCGACAACGATGCGACTTCCTTGGGCACTCAGGGGGTCAGAATTGGCTGGAACGACGGCATCTCTGGCAGAGGTAACGACTTCAATCAGTTCCTCGTCATTGCTGGTGGTGGCGTCGGTTGTCCGTGTAAGCCAAGCCCGATCCTGACTGCACCAATTCCACCGGAAGTACCGCCCACGCGTAATAACGCTCCTAGCGGTCGCGGCTAATCTAGTTCTCAGTCACTGACTCAAAAAAGGGGCGAAACAAATGTTTCGCCCCTTTTTGCGATGAATAATTGGCACAATAAGGAATAAGAGTTATTACAATCGCTGACTAAAATATGAAACTGTCAAAACTGGGTTATGCGATCGCGGCGATCGCGATTGTCATTGCGACCTTTTTTCCGTTACCAATGCTAGCAGCGGTGCCAGTCAGTGCGATCGCCAATGCGGAAAATAGTGGTAGTAGCTTTGTCAGTAAAGCCGTCGAGCGAGTCGGAGCGGCAGTGGTGAGGATCGATACCGAGCGGACGATTACCCGCCGGATCGACCCATTTTTTGGGGATGAAGCGATGACCGGATTACCCCAGCAGCAACTATTACGCGGTCAGGGTTCGGGCTTTATTATCGATCGCGATGGGGTAATTTTGACCAATGCTCACGTCGTCGATCGCGCTGATAAGGTGACAGTGACGCTCAAGGACGGGCGGGTTTTTGAGGGGAAAGTCAGCGGCGTCGATCCGGTGACCGATCTAGCAGTAGTCAAAATCAGCGGCTCGAAAAATCTCCCGATCGCGGAATTAGGGGACTCCGATCTGGTCAAAGTGGGTGACTGGGCGATCGCCGTCGGCAATCCATTCGGGTTGGACAATACGGTAACATTAGGGATTGTCAGTACGCTCAAACGTGCTAGCTCTACCGTCGGGATGACCGACAAACGCATTGATTTCATCCAAACTGATGCAGCGATCAATCCTGGCAATTCGGGGGGGCCACTGCTCAATGCTCAAGGAGAGGCGATCGGGATCAATACCGCCATTCGGGCAGATGCGATGGGCATCGGGTTTGCCATCCCGATCGACAAAGCCAAGAAGATTTACACTCAACTAGCGCGCGGGGAAAAAGTCGCACACCCCTATCTCGGCGTCCAAATGGTTACCCTCACACCCGCCATCGCCACCGAGAATAATAACGATCCCAATGCGATGTTCCAAATCCCCGCAGTCAATGGGGTACTAGTCGTGCGCGTGTTGCCAAATACAGCCGCCTCGATCGCCGGAATGCGGCGTGGTGACGCCATCCTCGAAGTTGATGGCGAGGCGATCCACGATGCCAATCAATTGCAAGATGTGATGGAAAATAGTCACGTCGCGCAACAGCTCCAAGTCCGGATCTTGCGGGATGGTAAAGATCGGTTAGTGACAGTGGTACCGAAAGATTTGAATTCCTGAACTCGGCTCGATCCTACTCCCTTCCCACCCCAGAAATAGACATAATCCCCAACTTCCGACTCTCCAGATGAATACACACCGCCACCAATTTCCGGCTTTAACCAATAAAGCATACTTCAACTATGGTGGACAGGGGCCGATGCCGCAAGCTGCCTTGGCGGCGATCGTGGCAGCATACGAGCAGATCCAGACAATGGGGCCATTTGGACTCAAAACTAGCGCATTGGTGACGCACGAGTCAAATTTGACCCGTCAGGCGATCGCGACAGAGCTGGGTGTAACAGCTCGATCGATCGCCCTGACCGAAAATGTTACAGCAGGTTGTAATATCGCCCTCTGGGGTCTAAATTGGCAACCTGGCGATCGCCTCCTCCTCTCTGACTGCGAACACCCTGGGGTGATTGCCAGTATCAACGAAATCTGTCGTCGCTTTGGAGTCATCGTCGATTTATTCCCGCTCCAAGCAACGCTCAATACGGGCGATCCTGTCGCTATCATTGCGACACATTTACAACCCCGAACCCGATTGGTTGTACTCAGCCACGTCCTGTGGAATACCGGACAGGTATTGCCACTAGCAGAAATTGCCGCAGCGATCCATCAATATCCAGCGGCGCAACCGATTCGGATTTTAGTAGATGCCGCGCAATCAGTTGGTTTATTACCACTCAATTTAGCGGAATTGGGGATCGATTTTTACGCATTTACCGGACACAAGTGGTGGTGTGGCCCTGAAGGAGTGGGAGGTTTGTATATTCATCCCGATGCGCTGGCAAGTTTAGACCCCACCTTTATTGGGTGGCGGAGTTTGGACTATAGTCAGCCAGATTTGCCACTAGTTGATGATGCGCGTCGGTATGAAGTGGCGACATCTGCCTATCCCCTCTATGCTGGCTTGCGGGCGGCAATTGCGACTCACCAAGCTTGGGGAAATGCGATCGATCGCGCTGCCAAAATTGTCGAGCTGGCTACTTATCTATGGGAGCAGCTCCAACAAGTTTCAGGACTTAAATGTCTCAATAATTCGGCACCACGATCGGGTTTAGTATCTTTTCAAATCGAGGCAGGCGATCGTGCTAAATTAGTGCAATCTTTGGAGAGCCAGCATTTTTACTTGCGGACGATCGTCGATCCTGAATGTATTCGCGCTTGCACGCATTATTTTACCACTACTACTGAAATTGATGAATTAGTGCAATGTTTGGGTAAGATGATAAACTAAAGCACTAGTGCCATCTTGACATGCCGCAGCCGACGATTTATATTGCGATTACCGATCATGGTTTTGGTCATGCGGCGAGAACTGCGGCGATCGCCCGACAGCTGCAACAGCTACTGCCCTCGATCGACATCATTATCGCGACGACTGCACCCCGATGGTTATTGGAATGCTATATCGATCGCGATTTTGGCTATCGTCAGCGCAGCTTTGATGTCGGCGTAGTCCAGACTGATAGTCTCAATATGAATCTGGATGCCACTCTCATCCGCTGGCACGATCTCATCGCTAAAAAGGATGAAATAATCGCCGAAGAAGTAGCATTTTGTCAAGCGCACAATGTCTGTTTAGTATTTGCAGACGCACCGCCATTAGCAACTTTAATTGCTGACAAGATAGGCGTACCCTGTTGGATGTCTGGTAACTTTGGTTGGGACTTTATTTATCGAGACTTTGGTCGAGAATTTACGCCGATTGCTGACTGGATTGGTGAGTGTTATGGACTTTGCGACAGGTTGTTTCGCGTACCATTGCATGAGTCGATGGATCGATTTCCCGCGATCGAAGATGTTGGCTTGACTGGCGGCGATCCTAAGTATCCACTTGCAGACATCCGCGCCAAATTTCAGCTTACTCAACCAAAATCGCAAACGATCCTACTGACATTTGGCGGATTGAGTATCGATGCCATTCCCTATCAGAATGTCCAGAAATTTCCAGATTATCAATTTATCACCCTCGATGCTCGTGCCCCAGATTTACCGAATTTAATTAAGGTACGCGATCGAGCTTATCGTCCAGTCGATTTTATGCCATTGTGCGATCGCGTGGTTTCCAAACCAGGATATGCCACCTATGCCGAAGCTTTAAAATTAGAAATTCCAATTGTCTCGCTCACCCGTGCTGGTTTTGCTGAGTCGGCAATTATCCTCAATGGGATGCAAGATTATGGTTACCATCAAGTAATCAGTCCCGAGCAATTTTTCACGACTGATTGGGACTTTCTCAACCAACCATTACAGCCACCTCGATTGAATAGTAAGTTGGCAACTGATGGTAATAATGCGATCGCCAGTGCGATCGCTGCATACCTAGCCGAATAATTGACTGTGCATTAATTAAATCATGCCTCACTACCAAAAACTTCTGACTATTCCCAGCACCCCCAAATCCTTTGTCAAAATCACCACCCAGATCGAGAAAATCGTCGCCGAATCAGGCATTACCACCGGACTTTGTACCTTGTTCCTCAAACACACTTCTGCTAGTTTGGTAATCCAAGAAAATGCCGATCCTGATGTCTTAATCGACTTGGCAAATTTCCTCGCCAAACTAGTCCCCGAAGATGGCAAATACATCCACTTTGCTGAAGGAAAGGACGATATGCCCGCACACATTCGTACCGCCCTCACTCATACCTCCGAACAAATCCCCATCATGCGCGGGAAATTGGTACTTGGTACCTGGCAAGGTATCTATCTCTGGGAACACCGCCAACACCGCTACGATCGCGAATTGGTCATTCATATTAGCGGTGATTAATCGATCGAGTCAAATTTGACTATGCAATTATTTTAATATTCAACTGTTTGAATTGACGATCGTGCCCAATCTTGGCGGCTGTTACTTACCTATTTGTGCAGAGATTGTAATTAACTCCTGCCGTAACGTTGGTATATTGTATCCTAGCGAGATCGCTTTGGTACTATCCAACGAGACATCCGCCGCACGCGGAGCCGCCATCGGTAAATCTTGCTGGGAGATCGGCGAGAGTAACGATAAATCAAACTCAAATACTTCAGCTAGCAACCTCCCAAATTCATAGCGAGAAACTCGCTCCCTACCGCCTAAATTCAAAATTCCTGGGATATTTATCGCCATCAGCAAGCCTTGAGCGGCGGTGAGAGCACTAACAGGCGTCCGAAATTCGTCAGTAAATAACTGCAAACTTGCCTGCGAACGCAAGGCTTTCAGCCACGGCTGGATGAAGCTATTCGCCGTCGGTGGTGCCATCCCGAACATCAACGGCATTCGACAGATCGACGCCTGCGGATAGGCTAACCGGATCGCTCGTTCGGCGGCGACTTTTTGTTCGCCATAGGTATTAATCGGGGAGACTGGAGCTGTCTCTAGATACGGTGGCTGTGTACCATCAAACACCAGATCGGTAGATGTAAAGACAAACGGAATCTGAGCCGACGCACAGATCTGAGCGAGTCGATCGGCTGCTAATACATTGATTTGGTAAGATTGGGCTGGATGGGATTGACAAAAATTTGGGCTAGATGCTGCCGCAGTGTGGACGATCGCATCTGGTGCGATCCGATCGATTTCCTGTGCTACTCGATCGCGATCCGTCAAGTCAAGTTGCTGGATCTCAACGCCTGAGATCTCGATCTGTTGGCGATCGTAAGTTCCTACTACTTCCCACTCAGAGCGCGCCAGTTGACACAGATGCCAACCCAAAAAGCCACTCGCCCCAGTAACTAGTAATTTCTGCATGGTTACAACTATTTTCTTCCCAGTGTCAAGTTACTCCCTTCCCACCCAAGAAATAGACAGTGTTGATTCACCATCCACCATTCACCTTTACATTAGATGTCTAGGTGAATAGTGAATGGTGCATCGATGGGGTGGGATGGGAGCGGGTTAGATCGTGCCTTCCGCGCTTCCTCGCAGTCGATCGCGGCTTTCCCCGCAGATGGTGTGCTTTCCACCCTCTCCCAGCCAATTGTATCCTTTATCATGAGGTAATAGGGTCTGAGTTTAGGTGTTGGCGATGTTGGTGCGGTTATCGCCTTATTGCAATCGACTATATACTTTTGTATACTAATATTAAGGAAAACCTCACTGTTTGCGGCGAGAAAGTTAAGATAATATGGAATAACGTAACGAAAGTTAACTTCATCAGTCAATAATTATCATAATACGAATCAATCGAGTAGGAGACAGTTTCAAAACGTGAGTCAGCAACCACTTGCCCAACTGCGGCGTTACGATCCCCAAGCAATTTCCAGTTACTACAATAGGCGTCCATGGTTAGTTATTTGGCGGGCATTGACGGTCGTTTGGTTGTTTGCAGGATTCGCAATTGGTTTACTACTCGATCGATCAATTGGCAATACTGAAGTAAATAAGAATCAGCGGGCAAATCAGCTCCGCGAAATCCTCACCCAGTTGGGACCGACATATATTAAAGTCGGGCAATCGCTGTCAACTCGTCCCGATTTAGTCAGACAAGACTTTTTAGACGAACTGATCAAATTACAAGACCAACTCCCACCTTTTGATAATGAGTTGGCGATGCAAATCATCGAATCTCAACTCAAGCGATCGGTAGAAGAACTATATCAAGAAATCTCACCGCGTCCAGTTGCTGCTGCGAGTTTGGGGCAAGTTTACAAAGCAAGATTGTATAGTGGTGAAGAGGTAGCGGTTAAGGTTCAAAGACCCAATCTCATGCCGATTATTACCCGCGATCTGTACTTATTGCGGTGGGCAGCTACTTGGATCAAACCATTCTTACCGTTAAATTTGGGCGACAATCTGACGATTGTTGTTGATGAGTTTGGGACTAAGCTATTTGAAGAAATCGATTACGAAAATGAAGGGCGGAATGCTGAGAAATTTGCAGCCAACTTTCAAGACGATCCTGGGGTAAAAGTGCCATCGATCTATTGGCGGTACAGCAGCCGCAACGTTCTTACCTTAGAGTGGATCGATGGGATTAAATTAACCGATTTAGAAGGAATTAAAAGAGTCGGACTCGACCGCGATAAACTGATTAAAGCTTGTGTCTCCTCTGGGATGAGACAGTTGTTAGAATTTGGCTTCTTTCATGCCGATCCCCATCCTGGCAACTTATTTGCCCTCGCTGACGGACGGATCGCATTTATCGATTTCGGGATGATGGATCAACTCACCCAGCATACCAAAGAAACGATCGCCGGATCGGTGGTGCATCTAATCAACAAAGACTATTTATCGCTTACCGATGACTTTGTGAAACTGGGTTTCTTGACACCAGATATCGATATTTCACCAATTATCCCCGCCCTAGAGCGGGTACTAGGTAATGCGATCGGTGAAAATGTTGGCAACTTTAACTTTAAAACAGTTACCGATGAATTTTCGGAATTGATGTTCCAGTATCCATTCCGCATTCCCGCTCAATTCTCGCTGATCATTCGCTCCCTCGTTACCCAAGAAGGGATCGCACTGAGCCTCAATCCCGAGTTTAAAATTGTTGAAATTGGCTATCCCTACGTTGCTCAAAGACTGCTCAATGGCGAAACACCAGAAATGCGGCGTCGCCTACTTGAAGTCATCGTCAAAGATGGCAAAATCCAGTGGCAACGCTTGGAAAACATGATCGGGATCGCACGGAGCGATAATAACTTCGACCTGCTCCCTACTGCCCAATTAGGATTACAATTCTTGATGTCTACCGAAGGTCGATCGCTACGCAATCAAATTGTGATGGCACTGACAGAAGACAACCGCCTACATATTAGTGAAGTTCGACAATTGTGGGATTTGGTCAAAGACGAGTTGGAACCCGCCAAACTGTTTAATGTCGCGATCGGTGCTTTAGCAGGCAGTGTTCCGAAAGCGATCGGCAATCTTTCGACAGTAGGTGTCAATTCGATCTTTGCCTCTCTGGTCAATAACGGTAAATAAAGCTCAAAGTTATTGAGGTGTAAAATCAGCAAAGCCATCCGTAGGTTGGGTTTCGCATTGCGCTCAGCCCAACATCCCCGCCAGTAATTACAGGGATGTTGGGTTATTATTTACCCAGCTTGTAAGCTATCCAACTTTCTCTAGATAAGCTAAATTTCATGTCAGATCTGGTTTTATTTTGGCATCGCCGCGATCTTCGTAGTTCCGATAGTATCGGTTTAGCGCAAGCAAGTCTGACCCAAGCGAGAGTGATTGGTGTTTTTTGTTTCGATCGATCGATTCTCGATGATAGTGTCGCTCCAGCACGGGTTGCTTATCTAGTTGGCTGCTTGAAAGCCTTGGCTGAGGACTACCGTCAGGCGGGGAGTCAGTTATTATTTCTCGATGGCGATCCGGTTGAAAAAATCCCGCAGCTAGCTAGTGCCCTCTCAGCCACAGCAGTCTACTGGCATCATGATGTCGATCCATACGCCCAAACTCGAGACGAGCGCGTCACCACAGCCTTACAAGCGCAAAGCATCCAAGTCCATACTAATTGGGATCAGCTCCTCCACGATCCTACCAGCATCAGGACTGGCAATAATCAGCCTTACACTGTCTATACACCTTTCTGGCGGAACTGGATGCTCAAAGCGAAACCAGAGCCAGTAGAAGTAAAATTACCAAGTAGCGAACTAACTCCCACCGAGCAGCAAGCTCTAGCGCAAGTCCCGACGATCGATCTGCCCACTGCTGCCGATCTGGGATATATCTGGGAGCATCCCCTCGCCCAAGCCCCAGGCACCAGTGCAGCCACACAGCGTCTAGCCGCATTTTGCCATCGATCGATCGCTGATTATGACGAACAACGCAACTATCCCGCCGCCGCAGGTACAGCGGGCATCAGTGCGGCGATGAAATTTGGTACGATCGGGATTCGTACCGTGTGGGCGGCGACAACCGCTGCGATGACGGATGCTCGTAGCGACGAAGCCCGCGCGGGAATTACCACCTGGCAACAGGAAATCGCCTGGAGAGAGTTCTATCAACAGGCAATGTATCATTTTCCCAGCCTCGCCCAGGGGGCTTACCGCGCCCCCTTCAAGCACTTTCCCTGGACAAATGATGAAAATCAGTTTCAAGCCTGGTGTGAGGGCAAAACAGGCTATCCGATCGTCGATGCTGCGATGCGCCAACTCAATCAAACTGGCTGGATGCACAATCGCTGTCGGATGATCGTCGCTAGTTTCCTCACCAAGGATTTGATTATCAACTGGCAATGGGGCGAGCGATACTTCATGCAGCGGCTGATCGATGGCGATCTATCTGCAAACAATGGCGGCTGGCAATGGAGCGCATCGAGCGGGATGGACCCCAAACCATTGCGAATTTTCAACCCCTATACTCAAGCCCAAAAGTTCGATCGAGATGGCGACTATATCCGCGAGTGGGTACCAGAATTGAGATCGATCGACACTAAACTAATTCTCAGTGGTGAGATCCTGCCCCTCACCCGTCATCAAGTCGGCTATCCACTGGCGATCGTCGATCACAACGTGCAACAGCGATTATTTAAAGAACTCTACGCTAGTGTCAAAGCTCAAATTGGCGAGATTTGACAATACGCACCACAATTGATACTCAAGGGTCTGATTCAGGATTGCCATCGCTGAAATTGCAGTCGATCTAGAAAATAACGCGATCGCATTATCTCTAGTTTAAAAGGGTATATTTAGACATACGAACTGGCAGGTAACAAAATGTTTAAAAGAATTGCAGCAGAAGCTCTAGGCATCAGTGATATCGGGATTATTGTCGCTCCAGCGGATTACGATAAGGTAGCTGCCGATGATTATCTATTTCATGAGGATGGCGAAAAGATCTTTTTCTTAATTAAGTCCAAAAAGGATGAATATTGCTTCACCAACCTAGCATTGATTCATGTTGACGGCGATTCGGCAATCTCTAGCAAGCGAGCAGTCAAACGGTATGACTATTCTAGCCACAAAGTATCCCAAGTATCGATCGAGACTGCTGGCACGATCGATCTAGATGTCGAACTCAAATTTACATTAGAAGGTGTGCCGCCTTTTAGCATCGATTTGGAAAAAAAGTGTATCGAAGCACTCAAAGATATCTATAAAGTATTGATTACGATCGGCAAAATTCAAAGTAAAGAAAAGATCGCCCGCGATAATGCCCTGCTGTGTCTTCAGTCGGTATCTTCAATGTATAAAATCGATAAAATCGAGAGCGAAGAAACGATCGTCAGGCACTACAATGCTATGCTCACTAATCTGAATGCCACCATGCTAGAACGATATACTAAGCGCGACTTTAGTAACATTTTTGAAAAGTACATTAAAAATTAATAGCAGATGCAACCATTGACTCGGGCGGAATTAGCATTAACAGGCTTGTCAATTGGCGATGCGTTTGGGCAGATGTTTTTTGGGAATACCGAAAATATGTCCATGGCGATCGATCTCCAAGCCTTACCCGCACCGCCCTGGTACTTGACTGATGACTCGATTATGGCGATCGGTATTGTCGAAACATTGCGAGAATGGGGCGAGATCGATCGCGATTATTTAGCCAGTCGATTTGCGAATAACTATCGCCGCAATCCGCGACGCGGCTATGGTGGGATGGCGCATCATATCCTCCGTGAATTTTGCAAGGGTGAGGACTGGCGAGTGGTTGCGCCAGCGGTATTTGACGGGATGGGTTCGTATGGCAATGGGGCTGCGATGCGGGTGGCACCTGTGGGCGGCTTCTACGCTGAAGATCTAGCCCAGTTGCAAATTCAAGCAGTAGCTTCAGCAGAAGTTACCCACAGCCATCTGGAGGGCAAAGTCGGCGCATTAGCGATCGCTCTAGCCGCAGCTTGGGCGTGGAATCATCGCGATGCTACCCACTCTCAGCCACAAGAACTATTTACTTATTTGCTCGGGTTACTCCCCGATAGCGATACCAAAAGCGGGATAAAAAGAGCGAGTGAATTACCGCTCGAATGTAGCGTCACTACCGCCGTGTCCGTACTGGGCAATGGGACGATGGTATCGGCTCCAGATACCGTACCATTTACGATCTGGTGTGCTGTGAGGCACCTGCATGACTTCGAGGCGGCGATGTGGGCGACGGTGAGTGGTTTAGGCGATCGCGATACTACATGCGCGATCGTCGGTGGTATCGTAGCTCTATCGGTAGGCGACGCAGGTATCCCCCAAGAGTGGCTACAAGCGCGAGAATCACTGACTGAATGGGAATCTGCCCAAGTGAGCTGGGATATTGACTAAACTGATTACCAGATTTTTGCCAGGACTTCAATTCAGGTTGAGAAAATTGCTACAAGCTATTCATTCGTGCAGCGTGATGCAATGAGCGTAACGAAGTATCAGATCTTTAGATCTACCGAATCGAATAACTTCTAACTAAAACATAAAATGGAGCGAATTCCGCACCACGCTACACACAAGTAATCCATACGCAGGGGAGTCTGAGGGGCGGCGTCCCGCTCCTCAGCGGGGGGTCTGGGGGTCGGTACCCCCAGATCCGGGTTCTGCCCACACTAGAAAAAACCGCAACTCACAAATTCTCTTCGCCTACCGCTATGCATATCACCAGTATCTAGTCATTAACCTAAATCTGTGGGCGATCGCAACTAGACGAACGAAGCAAAACGTAATAAGATTCACGCAGTGGAACGAAGCGTTGTCTGAACAAGGTGAGGTTTTTACCACCTGTAGAGCTGTAGTAAATCGGACTGTAGACTAAAAATCATTACCTAGCGATTTCGATAACCGATCGCTAACGGGGAACGATCGATAAAACCTATATGATTATTCACTATGGTTAACTGCATATTTAATCCATTATTTATAATTTGGGGGCAATGAAGCTCGTGGGTTTTTTCAATCGCTTTTCCTTATCCCGGGATATGGGTATGGACCTGGGAACTGCCAATACACTGGTCTATGTATCTGGCAAAGGTATCGTTCTGGCAGAACCTTCAGTGGTGGCGATCGACCAAAAGACGAAAATGCCACTAGCTGTGGGTGTCGAAGCCAAAAAAATGTTGGGGAGAACCCCTGGCGATGTGATCGCGGTGCGTCCACTCCGCGATGGCGTGATTGCTGACTTTGACACGGCGGAGATGATGTTGAAACACTTCATTCAACGTGCCAATGAAGGGAGCAACGTGATCAGACCCAGGCTAGCGATCGGGATTCCGAGTGGAGTCACGGCGGTAGAACGGCGGGCGGTGATGGACGCAGCACTCCAAGCAGGTGCTAGTGAGGTATTGCTGATCGACGAACCGATCGCAGCGGCAATTGGTGCGGGTTTACCTGTGGCAGAGCCGACTGGGAGCATGATTATCGATATCGGCGGCGGGACTACAGAAGTAGCGGTATTGAGCTTGCAAGGTTCGGTGATCAGTGAGTCCGTGCGGATTGCTGGTGACGAATTGAGTGATTCGATCGTCAACTATATGAAGAAAGTCCACAACCTCGTAATTGGGGAACGGACAGCCGAAGAGATCAAAATCCAAATTGGTTCTGCTTATCCGACGCCCGAGGACAATGACATTACCATGGAAGTTCGCGGCTTGCATCTCCTGTCGGGATTGCCCCGCACAGTAACGATCAAAGGTCCGGAAATCCGTGAGAGTATGTCCGAACCCCTCTCGGTGATTATTGAAGCTGTCAAGCGCACCTTGGAGCGGACACCGCCAGAGTTGGCATCGGATATTATCGATCGCGGCATCATGTTGGCTGGGGGTGGTGCGCTGCTCAGAGGCATCGATACCCTGATCAGTCATGAGACTGGGATCGTGACTCACATCGCCAACGATCCGCTCACCTGCGTCGTTTTGGGGACTGGAAAAGTCCTCGAAAACTTCAAGCACATGGAGCGAGTCTTTAGCGGTCGATCGCGCAGTCTCTAGTCAAGTAGATGGGTGGCGGGAATATCTAGATGTCCCTGCCACCCTGATTTTTAACTATTCCTTTCTTAGCCAAGAAATCACCATCCACTGTCTTGTCTTGACGCATCGACTGGGAGGTTCCCTCCCAGTCGATGCGTCGCTGATTCGCTAAACCCTTGGGGAACCCTACGTATCGCGAATCGCCATTCACTCACCACCCTAGATATCTAACTTGGGTTCGTTTCATGGTCGGGGAACCCGACAGGGCGAACTCCGCAATTTGAAGCTAGGAAATGAGTAACCAATCGATCGTCACCAACACACAACAAGCAACACACAACAAGCACCGAAATATGTTTACTTTGCGCCGCTGGTGGGACAAAAATGCCCTGAAGTTATTGGGATGCGGGACGATCGTCGGCGGTACTTATTTATTGTTGCAGACTCAACATGCACTCGTATTTGAAGTCTACAATGCTCTGTCTAGCCCATTTCAGCCCCAGGCGCGGCAGGTTGACTACCTCAAGACTGCGCGCGTGGAGCAGCTCCAAAATGAGCTGGAAGAGTTGAAGTATCAAAATCAACAGCTCAAACAACTCGCTAACTATAGCGCGGCAGTCCCCACCAAGGGCGTCCTCGCACCGATCGTCCTCCGCAGTGCGGACAATTGGTGGCAGCAGGTCGTCATCGGTCGGGGTAGTGCTGACGGGATGGCGATCGACCAGATCGTCGTCGGGACTGGTGGATTGGTCGGTCGCGTCGTGAGTGTCTCACCTCATACCAGTCGCATCCTGTTGGTGAGCGATCCTAGTAGTCGCATGGGTGTGACGATTAGTCGGACGCGAAATATGGGGATCTTACAAGGAACTCGTACCAATCAAGCCGTATTACAGTTTTTTGATAAACGTCCGACTGCCAAAAAAGGTGATGTCGTCGTGACTTCGGCTGTCAGCAAGTTATTTCCAGCCGGATTGGCAGTCGGGAGAGTGGTTGAAATCAATCTCAATAAATCCCCAGCACCAGAAGCGATCGTTGAGTTTACCGCGCCGATGTCTGCACTCGAATGGGTCACGGTTCATCCCCACGATCCCCGTGCCGTGGTACCAGTAGTAAGTACTCCCTCACCTGTTACTCCCCTACCTGCTACTCCCCCGAAATTACCTGCGAAACCACGCTGATTGATGGTGGATAGTGGATAGTGAATGGTGGATAGTGAATGGTGTGCTCGATCGTCTGTCTTTGGATATCTCATATTTAATTCTGCATAACTACTTACTCCCTATCTCACCCGATCGATCGACAATCGTGCTCTATTCACTATCCACCATTCACCGTCCACAAGGATTGTCATGAATATTACTAATTTACATCCACTTACTCGGACTGGACTGCACCTGCTCATCATCGGTGGTTCCGTCGGCTTATGTCTGATCCTGTTGCCGACTCGCTTTCCAGGGATGGAAGTTTTGGGCGTAGGGCCGAGTTGGCTGGTGATGTGGACGATCGCGTGGAGTCTGCATCGATCGATCTGGCAAGCGGCGACGGCGGGGATAGTGCTGGGACTGATTCAGGATGCGATGACTTTTCCCGCCGCCGTTACACTGGGGACGATGCCGACGCATGTGCTGAGTCTGACTACTGTGGGTGTCCTGACTTTCTGGCTACACAAGCACCGCTATTTGGAAGATACAATCTTGAGAGTAAGCATCGCGACGGTGCTGTTGACATTTGTCAGCGAGTCAGTGACTGGATTACAGTATTTAGCTGAGGTGGCGATCGCCCAGTCGGTCGAAACCAGCTTTGAGGGCTTCAGTCATGTGTGGGCTAATCAATGGACGACCGTACTGATTTCCGCGCTCCTAAGCGGCTTATGGATGCCAATCCTATACTATCCATTGCATCTGTGGTGGCAACAAGTATTCGCGACTGCCAATAAGTAGACTAAAATTGATGTAAGTTCGACAGGCTAAATCAGAGCTGCATGAGTTACTGTCTCAATCCTAATTGCTTACGCCCTGAAAATCCGCCTCAGAGTAACTTTTGTCGAAATTGTGGCGGGAGATTGAGACTGCGCGATCGCTACTTGGCGGTAGCCCCGATCGGTCAAGGTGGGTTTGGGCGCACATTTAAAGCGATCGACGAGGACAAGCCATCGAAACCTTTTTGCGTTATCAAACAATTTTTCCCCCAGGTGGAGGGGACTAATGCCGCGCAGAAAGCGGCTGAATTATTTACGCAAGAAGCAAGTGCTTTAGAGCAGCTAGATTATCCCAATATTCCCAAGTTATTGGCTTACTTTATCACCTCAGATGGTCGTCAATATTTGGTACAAGAATTTATCGATGGTCAAAATCTCAAAACTGAGTTGGCAGCACAGGGGAAATTCACAGATGCTCAAATCTGGGAATTATTGGGCGCAATTTTACCGACGCTCGACTATATCCACCGCCACGGATTTATTCATCGCGATGTCAAGCCTGAAAATATCATTCGGCGGACTGACAATCGCCAGTTGTATCTAGTAGACTTTGGGGCGGCGAAGATGACGGTGGTAGGTGGAGTCGCTGGGCAAGAGCAGCAACCACCGCAGGGCACGACGATCGGTACACCGGAATTCATGGCACCAGAACAAGGATGGGGTCGAGCATTTGTGTCGAGCGATCTGTATAGTTTGGGGGTGACTTGTCTCAATTTATTGACTGGAATTTCGCCGCTAGATCTATTTGACGATCTTCAGAGCCAATGGATCTGGCGAACTAGTTTAGCTGACTCAATTGCCCCCAAATTGGGTGAAATTATCGATAAATTAATTCAACCGCGACCGATCGATCGCTATCCGACAGCCCAAGCGGCACTTGAGGCGATCGCTACACTTACAGCGAGTAATATTTCCACCAAAACTAGCGGTATTGAATCGAGTTATCGTTCCACAATTGAGATAACTACGCCGCTAATCGCTCCAGCGATTGTTCCAGTTGAGCGTAACGATCGCTGGATCTGTACATCGACAGTCGAGTGGCACCGTAAACCGATCGAGACAATCGCCCTATCGATCGATGGTACGTATCTCATCAGTGGCGATGATGGCGGCACTGTGGCAGTTTGGAACTTAACTATGCCCCAACAACCGATCGCAACTTATCGTGCCAATAACTCAGTCTATGCAGTCGCCATCAGTCCCAATGCCAGTCAGATCGCCAGTGGAGACAAGCAGCGACGCGTCCAACTGCGCCGCAGAGAATCAGTCAATAACTCACTCCAAGAATTACGCACTGATTTTAGTAGTTTAGATAGTCATCAGGGGTTTGTTTATAGCGTTCAATTTAGTCCCGACGGCAACATCTTGGCAAGTGGTAGTGCCGATCGCCGCATTCGATTGTGGAGTACCGAGCGCGGTAAAATTATCTATACTCTCGATGGACATCAAGCAGCAGTGTTGGCGATGCAGTTTATGCCAAATGGGAAAATCTTAATCAGTGCGGGTGCCGATCGCACACTACGATTTTGGGATTTGGCACAGCAAAAATTGCTCAAGACAATTGAGGCACATGAGCGATCGATTCATGCGTTGGCAATTAGTAAAGATGGCAAAATAATTGTGAGTGGTAGTAGCGATCGCACTGTGGGCGTTCGTCAATTAGGTTCATCAAATCATCACACTTTATCTGGGCATCAGGATGAGGTATTAGCAGTGGCAATTAGTCCCGATGGTACCACGATCGCTTCTAGCTCTCTAGATGGGATGGTGAACCTTTGGGATGTCACTACCCAGCAATTAATTACTAGCTTTATCGCTCATCAAGGTGCCGTTAAAGGGATCGCCTTTCAACCGAGTGGACAAGGATTTATAACTGCTGGTGGCGATCGTCAAATTAAAGTATGGCGCGCTGATAATTAACATCAGTGCGGGATCGATCTGGTGAAGACGATCGGGTATGAATGATGGCGCGATCGATTGACTTATACTTATTGATTCTGGCATTCTGGGACAGAAAAGTAGAAAAGTAGAAAAGTACGGTGGGCACTGCCCACAGACCATTCAGAGCCGTAGCAATAAGAGTTTAAACTGCTTTATTTCGATTACCTCCGGCACGCTCCGCGATCGCCATTTCTTCACCAGGAGATCGAGATAAATCTCACCTTCGCCACATATATTCACTACAAGTAATAACTCATAAACGATCGATCGGACACATTCAATACTTATCGAATTTGAGCGATGATGTGTTGGTGGGCAGTGCCCACCCTACCAAATTAAAATCTAATAGCATTGATTAACCTTATTTTACCGCACATCAATTTAGATTTTTTCAAACAAGTCTAACCGATATTCTGGTTCTGTCAAACTCTTGACATGCTTGAGCCGAGTAGGTACGAGTGCTAAGAACGCATCATGTACCTCATCGCCAGTCAATGGTAGTACCCTAGCATCGACAATCCAGTGAACCAATAATAGATGACCAGTCGATCGCAATCGATCGAGCATCAACTCCTGAGCCTTCTCCAAATCTTCCCGACACCAATAACCTGAGTTCGATGAAGTTTTGTCTCCTCAAACTCAGGCATTTCAACACTTTTAGGCTAACAGCAGAATTTTTTCAATTTTTGGCACATTAAAATCCACCATCAATATCATTAATAGTTGAAAAAACATTGATTTAA
>NZ_JBGSPA010000131.1:0-222285 GCF_041738855.1 Chamaesiphon sp.
ACTTGTCGGTACATGAGTATTAACACCTTGGACTAGGCTTTAGACCGATCTTAGCTAATTTTCTGGGACTTCGCTCTTCCCGTTATCGATTGAATTCGTCTCCCTTCGCGGGTTATAGTCTTCTTCAGCAAGCCCTAATTACCTAAAATATTTATATTACTAAATCACAAATGGTCTGTGGGCACTGCCTAGCATGTTCATTTTGCCCTTCTAGATAGGGCAAGACTTCATGAAGGTTTTGTGTCAGAGTTAGAGGATGAATTCAGATGTCTTCGGCGGGAAAGCATCGAAGACCCAAAAATAGATTTAGTCCAGGTGAGCACATCGATAAAACTGATAGATTCCATTGCTTCTCTGACTAAATCAAGCGTAGTCTCTATCGTTGATAAAGGAATTAGTAAAATCCTAGCCCCAATCTCTTTTATTGGTCTATCCGTTTTATGACTAAGCAGCCATCCTAACTTTTCATAAAACTTTCTCCGCCCTAAGCTAGCTGCTTAACAAATCTTTTCTCGATCGGATATATTAATAAATTGAATAATCTCTAGAGCCAGTTATTTGCGCCCATCTAGATGCTAATAACCGCGCATAATCCGCCGAAAATAACCCGTAAGATCCGATCGAATATCCGTCGTTGACTTCAATTAATAAAGTTTCGCCCTTATCCGTCACCCCAAAGTCCGCAGCATAACCCGCTGGTGCCGAAGTATAAGCCGCGATCGCTTTTTCGATAACTTGGGCATCGAAATGTACCCGCCAATCACCGAAGTAATGTTTCACGCCCAGAATCTCGCCATAGCGGACATAACATCGCCACTCTGCCAAAAAATTTACTGGCTCCGAACACCAAATTTCAGTATCTTCTGATTCGTCCCCACAACTAATCAAATCTTTAGGACTGCGAACCAAGCGTCCTGTAAATTTTTTAGTTAAAGTTGCAGGTTTAATAAAAATATTCCATAGCTCTGGATGTTTGGCGATGTAGTTAATTTGCGATTTCCACACCTTTCTACCTAAAAAGCTAGCTAATTCATCTGGATAATTAATCTCAACTGGCGATTGGAAACCTAATTGAGATAGAGCGGCATTCACATCTTCGACATATCCCACCACCACATCTTCTGACGCTAAATCGGATAAGCGGGTATTGTCTTGTCTACTAAAAGGGACAATCTCCCAGCCCATTTTCCGAAAACCGTCAGAAGCAACAGCAAAATTCACACTGGCAAATTCGCCATCTTTATTTTGAATAATATAGACTTTCATATTTTAGCGATTTACATTGACCCCGATTTAATCTGCGAAGCTCTAATTTAAGGAACTTGCAATCTTTGCCAACTTAATTCTCCACGTGAGTCACAATGCCACCGGAGCAAATTTGCCGACTGGCGCAAATACAGATCGCCAATCTCGATTTGAGGTGCCGCAGGCTGTCTCAGAGCTAGACGTGGGGATATTGTCGCTAGTGCGATCGCATTACCCACGTCGCAAACCCCCCATCTAACTAAATTCTGTACTCCAACTAATAACGATCGAGTCGTCCCCGAAAGCGTTCCATCAGCCAGTCTCGCCGTCCCATCAACTACCTCAATCTCCCGACAATCCCAGGGATATTTACCATCAGGCAAACCCAGGGGGGACAAAGCATCACTGACTAGAAATAATCCTTCACTACACTTACCCGCTCTTACGAGCAACTTTAGCATCGCTGGGTGAACGTGCTGTCCATCAGCGATGAATCCACATCGAACATGTGGCTGTGTGAGAGCTGCACCCAATAACCCTGGCTCCCGATGGTGCAATCCTGGCATCGCATTAAAAGCATGAGTCACCATGGATGCCCCACTGGTAAATACTTGTTCGGCTTGGGCAAAATTCGCCTGAGAGTGCCCCAGACTGACAATAATACCCAAAGACCTTAAATAAGGAACGATCGTGTCTGTCGGGTCTAATTCTGGAGCAAGGGTAATTACTTTGATAGTTTGACTATATTTACTGCAAACTGAAGTGACAGCATCTAGCGTCAGTGGCAGTAGATATGCGGCAGGATGAGCACCCCGTTTTTGCGGATTGAGAAATGGCCCCTCTAGGTGGATGCCCAGTACTTGAGATGTATTTGGCTGCTGATGTTTGATGAACTCGGTAAAGACGGCTAACGATCGATGAATATTGTCGATCGATGTCGTGACGATCGTTGGTAAAAATCCGTCTACACCCTGCGCCCAGAGAAAGTCACAAATTTGTGTCAGCCGAGGCAAATCCTCCATTCGCACATCGGGAAACGCCAATCCCAACGCTCCGTTGATCTGAAGATCCACCCCACCCAGAGAAATCCAATCGCCCTCGACATCTACACCTGGTAAATTTGCTGTCGCCAGTCGTTCGGCAATTTTGACAATCTTGCCATTGCCGATCTCGATCTGCTGCATCCCCAGATATCCAGGAATCCGAGCATTAGTAATTTTGTAATCCTTCATGGTTATCGATCGTAGGCGACTGGACATTCTCGATCGTTAATATATCAATTTGTATCCAATTTGACCATTTCTCGATCTCGTCCGCTGTTTAATTAAATACACTAGACGAACGCTGTGACTAAATCAATAAATTTCTAAACATACTCAGAACACACTACAATAACTTAGTTCGGATTGGGTTAATTAATTTAATAGTCGCAGTGTCTCCTGAGAAACAGATATTCTGCGACTCTATCGAAAAATAGGAAATTACTGATGGTTTCAAAAATAAACACAAAGCAACAACAAAGATCTACAGAAGAAAGCTTTAATCGTTTGCTGAGAAAGCTGTTTGCTGTCAATTGGTATAGACAACTATCCGGCACTTGGCGAAATTGCTTGCCGATTACTGTAGCGATTATCGTTTTTTGGAATGTTGCAGCCGTAGCACAAAAAGCCCCGCCAGATGCGATTAAAATGGCGGAAGAACTCAAGGTCAATCTCGATACTGCTTGGGTGATGGTTGCAGCGATGCTAGTCATCTTTATGAATGCTGGTTTCTGCATGTTAGAAACTGGATTCTGTCGCGAGAAAAATGCTGTCAACGTTTTGGCAAAAAACCTCATCGTGTTTGCCCTCTCCAGCGTCGCTTTTTGGGTGCTGGGATTTGGCTTGATGTTTAGCACAGGTAATGACTTCATCGGTACCGAAGGATTCTTCTTGACAGGCGCGGACAATAGTCCAGCTATGGGTGATGCCTACAAGGGAGCATTTGGTTCGCTCAATTGGACAGGAGTACCTCTAAGTGCTAAGTTCTTTTTCCAACTGGCGTTTGCAGGTACCGCCGCCACGATCGTGTCTGGTGCAGTTGCCGAACGGATTAAATTTCTCTCCTTCCTAGTTTTTAGCTTATTGTTAGTCGGCATCGTTTATCCGATTACCGGACATTGGATTTGGGGCGGTGGTTGGCTGGCAAAAATGGGATTCTATGATTTTGCTGGTTCTACTGTTGTCCACTCCGTTGGCGGCTGGGCTGCGCTGATTGGGGCGTGGATGGTTGGGCCGAGACTTGGTAAATACAATAATGATGGTACCGCCAATGCGATACCAGGTCACAATATGAGTATTGCGACCCTGGGCTGCTTGATTTTGTGGTTCGGATGGTTTGGATTCAACCCTGGCTCGACAATGGGTGTATCAGCAGCGATCGGACATATTGCCGTGACTACCAATACTGGTGGTGCTTTCGGTGGGATTGCCGCTACAGCTGTTGCTTGGCTCGTCCTCGGCAAACCAGATCTATCGATGGTTATCAACGGGATCTTGGCAGGGCTGGTAGCTGTAACTGCTCCCTGTGCTTGGATTAGCGTGCCCTCCGCCGCAATTATTGGTACTGTGGCTGGGGTCTTGGTTGTATTTGCAGTTAGTTTCTTCGATCGGATCAAAATTGACGATCCTGTCGGCGCAACTGCTGTGCATTTAGTCAATGGGATTTGGGGAACTCTGGCAGTCGGCTTATTCAGTCAGGGAGACGCTTTTGGTGTTACCCCTGCACCAAAACTTGGAACCTTCTTTGGCGGTGGCTTTGAGCAATTGGGTCATCAACTAATTGGGATATTGTCAGTTGGTGGAGCAACAGTTGTGCTGTGCCTAATCTTCTGGGCAATTCTGAAAGCGACCACGGGCATTAGGGTTACTCCGGAAGAAGAATTCCAAGGATTGGACATCAGCGAACACGGAATGGAAGCATATCCAGGATCGTCACTCGGCGGCACATCTGACTATAGCAAAGAGATTTACTCTCAGCGTAAAGCTGATGGCGGTAGCTCAGAATATCCAAAAGCGAGTGGTGGTCTCTAAGATCTGAGGATTCGATCTAGAAATCCAATCTCAACAAAAAAGACTAGGCTCTCAGACAGCCTAGTCTTTTTTGTTTTTAAATAATGATTTCGGTTCGCCAATACCATATGATGCTCATAGCTTTGAGAAACTATCCAGCAATTCCAAACTATGACATCTCCCCTGATTGGCATCATTATGGGTAGCGATTCTGACCTACCGACGATGAAAGCCGCAATCGAAATCTGCGAACAATTTGAAATCGCGCATGAAGTTGAGATCGTCTCTGCACATCGTACCCCCGAACGGATGTTTGAATACGCTCAAACAGCCCACCAGCGGGGCTTAAAAGTAATTATTGCGGGTGCGGGTGGCGCGGCTCATTTACCAGGCATGGTCGCAGCTCTCACCCCCTTACCCACGATCGGTGTACCCGTTCAGACCAAGACCTTGCAGGGTGTAGACTCACTGTACTCGATCGTCCAAATGCCCGCAGGTATTCCCGTTGCGACAGTCGCGATCGGCAATGCTACCAATGCCGGACTACTCGCCGTCCAAATCCTGGCAACTCAAGATCCAGATCTGTTAGCTCAAGTCATTTCCTATCGACAAAGCCTCAAAGAAATGGTGCTGGATAAACAAGCTAGGCTAGCAGAGATCGGCTATCGCACTTATCTAGACAAAGACTAACTACAACTAAGGCGATCTTTGACTTCTCGATCGAAATGTAATTAAGAACACATTTTTTTCAATCTAGCTTGCGTAATCTTAAATTTATTCAGCTTCAGCTAGCTTGTAGCAATGGTTTTCAGGTTTACCTGTGCGACTCCAAATGGCAGTTCTACTAGAGCCTTATTTCACGATCGGGATCTCAGGTTGCTACCACATATTGCTCGATCGGTAGTTGGGAGGTCAAAGATTCCAAGACCCCGAATGGCGCAGATATGGTTATCTGTTGCTATTTTCTAAGTTTGTGGCTATTTTGGTGCTAGCCTTCGTGGCGATACCGATTGTCGCGCATTTTGTCGGTGCGCCAGCGATCGCCGCAGATCCTGTCGTCAAGGCAAATGATATTGTCAATCCGATCGATACGTTGTGGACATTACTCGCAGCATTTTTGGTATTTGGAATGCAGGCTGGTTTCACAATGCTGGAGGCGGGATTCTCTCGATCGCGCGAAACTGTCAACGTGCTGATGGAGTGTATCGTTGACACCTGTCTGTGCGGACTGCTGTTTTACGCGATCGGTTTTGCCTTTATGTTTAGTACTGGCAATGGGTTCATCGGCGGTAATTGGTTTTTCTTGCAAGGTGCGCCAGCAACTTATCAATCCACAGGTGTTGCCTTCTTAGCTTTCTGGCTGTTTCAATTCGCCTTTGCCGATACCTGCTCGACGATTACTTCAGGGGCGATGCTCGGTCGGACGGGATTTGTTGGCGATCTGCTCTACAGTACTGGTGTTTCTGGCTTCATCTATCCGATTATCGGACATTGGGTGTGGGGGCCAGATGGATTTTTAGTATCGATGGGTAGTGAGAACAATTTTTTACCCTTTGTGGGTACGAGTTTTCGGGACTTTGCGGGATCGACGGTGATTCATACCGTCGGTGGGATCATCGCGCTTGCTGGTGCGATCGTCCTGGGGCCTCGCCTCGGTCGGGTGTTCAAGCGGGATGGTGGCGGCCCGATGCTACCTCACGATTTGACGATCGCCGCGATCGGCGGTCTGATTCTCTGGTTTGGCTGGTATGGTTTTAATCCTGGTTCTACGCTGTCAGCAATGGACTTTCAGGGGACAGCAAGAGTCTCCGCAAATACTACCCTCGCCGCTTGTGCGGGTGGACTATCAGCTATGTTCGTCGGTTATCCCAAGACCAAGAAATGGGATCTTAGCTACACAGTCAATGGTTTCCTAGCTGGATTGGTGTCGATCACCTGTCCCTGTTATTGGGTAAATCCCACGGGTTCGATTCCGATCGGTGCCATCGGTGGTGCGGTCGTGGTTTGGGGGATCGATATCTTGGAATGGCTGCGAATTGACGATCCGATCGGTGCTGTCCCCGTTCATGGCTTTTGCGGGATTTGGGGCACGTTGTCCCTCGGACTATTCGCGACAGGTGAATTTGGTGCCAGCGGAGCATTCGCCCCCGATAATTCGGCTCCATTGCTGGTTAAAGGACTACTCTATGGTGGTAGGATGCAGGTATTGACTGCCCAATTTATCGGTAGTGCGATCGTCACCCTCTCAGCTTTTTCGCTCGGAATGGCGTTAATGGCTGCCGTCAATCTGACTGGCACACTCCGCGTTTCCCAGGAAGGAGAACTCGAAGGCATCGACATTCACGAACATGGTATGCCAGCTTACCCTGAGTATGCGATCCAATCAACTCCTTCTGCTAACTCTTCAATTTATGGCACAGAGCCAAGAGGTGGTATGGATCGCAAGATCGAGCAGCCTTAGTAAATCTTGCTGAAGATCGAAAATGGATCGACTGCTAGCGGTGCCGATTTCCGCACCACTGATGCGGCAAAAATGGTATTCGCCAGCAATCCATTTATTGGTAACCTCAACTGGTTTGGGCTAAATAATGTTGCCTTCGATCGGGCCGATCCGATCGGTTATGCTGGAACAATTCCCCACCAATTGTTCATGATTTATCAGATGATGTTTGCCATCATCACCCCCGCCTTAATTTCTGGGGCAATTGTCGAACGGATGAGCTTCAAAGCTTACTTCTGGTTTATCTTGATTTGGTCTACAGTCATTTATGCTCCTCTAGCTCACATGGTGTGGGGTAAAGGTTATCTAGGTTCCAACCTTGGTGCTTTGGATTTTGCTGGTGGTACGGTCGTTCATATCAGTTCTGGTGTTTCGGCTGTCGTAGCGGCTTGGACGATCGGCCCGCGCAGAACCTACCCCAATCAACCAGCAGCACCGCATAATGTACCGTATGTGCTGTTGGGCATCGGATTACTATTCTTCGGCTGGTTTGGTTTCAATGGCGGTAGTGCCCTCGGTGCCAATGGTTTAGCTGTCGTGGCATTTGTCACCACTGCGGTTTCTAGCTGTGCTGGCGGTTTGATGTGGCTGATCCTAGAGTGGGTATTGCGGGCTAAGCCTACGGCGGTCGGGATTGCGAGTGGTTTCTTGGCTGGCTTAGTTGGGATTACACCTGCGGCTGGTTTTGTGACTCCTCTAAGTGCGATTTTGATTGGTTTAATTACGGCGAGAAGCTGAATATCAAGGTTTGGACATTAACGAGCACGGCGAAGAAGGCTATGGTGAAGAGTTTGCCGCTGGTTTGAGTCTGGCTGAGAAGGAAGGCTAAATTAGGTTTTAGGTTTTGCGGATGAAATCACGCGGAGGTTCCCTCCGCATGTGTTTCACCAAGCAAGGTTTTAGGCTTTAGGCTTCAAGTAAAATACGCGCTTGGAAATAAGCTCAGATTATGGAAATAAAAAGTCGTAGATCGATCTAGATCTACGACTTTTTAGCGATTGAAAATTGGAGACGATCAAATTAGATATAATAGGATGAATAAAATAATCCAAATTACATCGACAAAGTGCCAGTAAATCTCAGCAGCTTCGACACCAAAATGATTATTGGTGCCATAATGTTCTGGTTTGAGCGATCGCCATAGTACTGATAAAATCAACAATACGCCGACAGTAACGTGTAAGCCGTGGAATCCAGTCAAGACGTAGAATGTACTCGCAAATAAATTGGTACGAAGACCAAATTCTAGATGACTGTACTCATACAACTGTCCGCCTAAGAACAAAATCCCCATCAGGGCAGTAATTCCAAACCACAGTTGCAAACCTTTGACATCATTCTTTTTGATAGCGGTATCGGCTTGATGGATGACCAAGCTACTGGCAATCAGCACAACGGTATTTATTCCAGGTAGCAGGAGTTCGAGCTTGGGTGTACCTGCTGGCGGCCATTCGGGTGCCATCGATCGAAATGCGAAGTAGGCAACAAACAATCCGAGGAAAATCATCCCTTCAGCTACGAGAAACACGATCAAACCAAAGATCCGAAAATCTGGATGCGCGTCATGATGGCTCTCATGGGTAGCACTCTCGATATTAATTTGCGTCTGGTCGGAAATAGATCCTTGCATAAATATTAGGGGTTATGATTAAGAATCCCCTCCTCGGAGGGGTGCCCGCAGGGTTGCTGGTCGGGTTCCCCACCCAGTGGGGTGGGTAGATCTAAAGCAAGCCAATCCACAAGTAATGATAGGGTGTGTTACGCTTGCGCGAATGCGGAGCGTAACGCACCAGCTCAGGAATAATTGTCACTGCCAACTGCTATCGCAACTAGCCCGAAGTCGTAAATACCTTGGCTGGCTCTTCAACTTCCTCAGTATCACCATAATCATAAGGACCAGTCGTCAACACTGGTAAAACCTCAAAATTCTCGATTTCTGGGGGTGAAGTAGTTTGCCAATCAAGAGTCAACGCATTCCAAGGATTACTTCCCGCTGGCTTACCCTTGTAAGCGCAGTAAATCACATTCACTATGAAGGGGAGAGTCGAAATCGCCAGCACATAGCTACCATAGGTGATAAATTGATTCAAATTTTGGAATTCTGGTGCATACATCGCAACCCGACGCGGCATACCTTGCAATCCCAGTATGTGCATGGGGAGGAAAGTTGCGTTAAAACCGAAATAAGTTAGCACGAAGTGGATCTTGCCCCAAGTGTCGTCGATGTGTCGTCCGGTGACTTTAGGGAACCAGTGATAGACACCCGTAAAAATCCCAAAGACGCTGCCACCAAACAGGACATAATGCAAGTGGGCAACGACAAAGTAGGTATCGTGAACGTGGATATCAAAAGGCACTGCTGCCAACATGACGCCAGTAATCCCACCAATCACGAAGGTGGAGATAAAACCCATCGCAAACAGCATTGGCGTATTGAGATTGATTTTTCCGCCCCACATTGTCGCTAGCCACCCAAAGATCTTGATCCCAGTCGGTACGGCAATCACCATCGTGGTAATCATGAAGAACATCCGCAACCAGGGAGGGGTACCGCTAGTAAACATATGGTGCGCCCAGACAATCAAGCCTAAGAAGCTAATTACCATACTAGAATACGCGATCGCGCCATACCCAAAAATCGGTTTGCGGCAATGCACGGGAATTACTTCCGAAATCACCCCAAAGAAGGGTAGCACCATGATGTACACCGCTGGGTGAGAGTAGAACCAGAACATGTGCTGGTAAACTACAGGCTCACCACCACCCACTGGATTGAAAAAAGCTGTGCCAGCGATGAGGTCGAAGGAGAGTAAAATCAGTGCGCCAGCCAATACTGGTGTCGCAATCAACATCAATAGTGAAGTTGCCAACATCGCCCAACAAAACAGAGGCATCTGCATCATGGACATGCTCGGAATCCGCATCTTGAGAATCGTGGTGAAGAAATTAATCCCCCCCAGAATCGAAGATGTGCCGAGCAGCAATAGAGTCATAATCCAGATCCCTTCACCCACTTTACCTGTTAGTAAACTCAGGGGTGGATAGGAAGTCCAACCAGCTTGGGCAGGACCTAAAAAGAAGCTGAGAATCAGTAACAATCCTGTGGGTGGAATGATCCAAAATGCCACAGCATTGAGCTTGGGAAATGCCATATCCCGCGCGCCAATCATCAACGGCAGGAGATAGTTGGCAAATGCACCCGTTCCGGCTGGTACGATCCACAGGAAGATCATGATCGTGCCGTGCATGGTGAACATACTATTGTAAGTAGCAGGATCGACCAAATCTGGATCGGGAGTAGCTAGCTCTGTCCGAATTCCTTCGGCAAGTAAACCACCGATGATATAGAAGACAAAGCCAGTTACAAAATACTGGATACCAATCACTTTGTGATCGGTACTAAATGTAAAGTAATCTTTCCAGTTACGGTGATGATGAACGATCTCATCTTCCTGTGGACGTTGGGTGGGAATTGATAATTCTGCTGTCATGGTTTAGGCTTTAGGTTTTAGGCTTTGGGCTTGAGGAAAAATACCTAATCTGTGTTTTGTGTCTAGCTATGGGTTTGATAATTAGTAAATCGACATGGGTATCTAGCTATAATTGCGTAGATCCTGGTTGGTGGGCAGCGGCTCCCGATCCTCGGCTTTGTCTGAGGGTTTAGGGAGACAAGACAGTGCCCACCCTACTGGCTCGACACGCTACTGCCTTTCTATTATTTGATTGCAGAAGCGATCGACTTGCTCATGTCATGATGTTGGAGATGTTGAACCATTTCGGATTTTACGCCCATCTCTGTGGCGTAGGGAGCCAGATAGCTAGCTGTAGACAGATTTGCAGGAGTCATCGCGATTGTCTGCTTGACTACTTCTGCTTGAGCTTGAGCCGAGTCTTGCTGACTGGCAATCCAAGTAGCGTAGTCTTCTGGTGTATGAACGATCATTTGGGTCACCATCGAACCATGATAACCACCACAGAGTTCGGCGCAGCGCAGTGGATAGGTACCGACTTTGTTCGTGGTAAATCTTAGCTGCGTGGGCGTACCAGGAATTACGTCCTGTTTTAGTCGCAGTTGCGGAATCCAGACAGCGTGGATCACATCCTGAGCGTTCATATTGAGCTGGACTTCTTTGCCAACAGGGACATGAAGTTCACTAGTAGTGACATTGGAGTCAGGATAGGTAAAGATCCAGGCATACTGTAGTCCCAGCACATTGACACTTACAGCAGCGGGTTTACCTTGATTGGCTGGGGAAGCACCGACACCCAGTGCCATGAGCGTGCTGGTATTGGGCATCCCGTCGAGAGTGGCCGCCATCGCGCTCCCTTTACCCGCAGGCATTCCGTGCATCGCGTGCATGTCGTTCGCGGCAGGATCGAAACCACCCATTTCGTTGTAGATTTCAAAACTATAGATCGAAATCCAGAGCACGATCGCGGCTGGAATCGCCGTCCATAATATTTCCAATGGTACATTGCCCTCGATCGCAGCACCATCGCCGAGTTCTCCAGGTTTGCGCCGAAATTTAATTGCCGAATACACGATGACGCCTTGAACTAATAAAAATAGTCCCATCGAAATCGTCATCATGGCGTTGAATAACCCATCGATGTGTGCAGCTTCTTCGGAAGCAGCAACGGGCATTAAGCCATGATTTTGTCCATACCAGAGGCTGACTAAGGTTAGTCCTATACCCAGCAGGAGCGTGAGAATTGAGCTAGGAATATTCATGGAGTATTACGGGGATGGAAAAGAGTTGATGAAATCGGAAATCCGACTAGCTGTATCATTTGAGCGGCGATCGCGATCGCGGCAGTTGAGGGGAGTAAGATTGACAGCGGGTGGATGACTAGTAATCTGGAACACGTAAGAACCAGCACTTTAGTGACAGCGATGAGCCGAACTTAGAAATTTAGTTAGATAGTTATGATAATAGCGAAAGCGGGATGGATATAGTTTCCGTTGCCACCTTTACTAAGGTACCGTAGCCGATCGGATCGATCGGCACTTATTTGCATTTCTTCAGATTTTCTTTGGGATTCGACCCCGACTGAAAATTACGCGACTCGGATGAGATTTCGCTCTCGAAGATCTTTAATATTTTCTTTGGGATCTGGAGCGATTGATGCTCTAACCTAAACATCACTGGGGTTTGCACTGTTGACTAGTAGTAGTTTCTCGAGCAAAACCACACTTTAGTGCCCAACTGTCAATAGGTATTAATGCTAGCTTGAAAGGAGTGAGCTAGATTAGCTAGAACCAGACAATAAGCAACCTAACTCAGCGATCGATACCATGTCAGATTCCGCAATTATCCCTCAACATCCTCGTGAAGATCGCTCCCGCAGCAACAATGGGGATATCATCATTCAAACCCGTATCCGGCGATCGATCTGGAAGATCGCGATCGCCACGCTGTTACTAATGGCGGTAGGTAGTGCTACCAGAGTGATGAATGCTGGCTTGGCTTGTCCTGATTGGCCATTGTGCTATGGGCAACTCGTACCCACCCAGCAGATGAATCTTCAGGTATTCCTAGAGTGGTTTCATCGCCTCGATGCGGCATTAATCGGGCTGAGTACGTTGCTACTCGTTAGCTCAGCGTGGTGGTTTCGGCACCAACTGCCGCGTTGGCTGCCCGGGGCGACTACTTTTGCCATGAGTCTGATCCTAATTCAAGGAGCCTTGGGTGCATTTACTGTCACCGAACTGCTACGCTTTGACATTGTGACTGCACATCTGGGTACAGCACTGTTATTCTTTGTCACTTTACTGACGATCGGTACCTGCTTGCTCCCAATCGATCGGTCATCCGATCGCTCAGTCGTGCAGTTGCCTGTTTGGCTGCCATTGATTGCGGCGACTTGTATCTATGTACAGAGCCTGATTGGTGGATTAGTTGGCTCTAGATGGGCATTGCATCAATGTTTTGGTAACTCCGAACTGTGTACGGTCATGAACAGTCACATTATTGGCGTCGTTCCCGCTACACTGAGCTGTGTGGCTGTGACAGTCGCGATTTGGCGCAGTCGAGATTTACCCAAATATTTTTATAAACTAGCTGCACTGGTTGGAGGACTATTAATCGGTCAAATATTGCTAGGTGTGGCTACTTTCAAGCTCCATCTGCAAGTAGAAACGCTGACAGTTGCCCATCAATCGATCGGTGCAACTCTACTAGGTACATTGGTTGTCATTACTGTACTATCATGGCGACTCAAAAGATCGCAACTAGCCAGTCAATTTTAGCTCAGTTCCCCTTCCTGCCGCAGCGGTCAAACATCCCCACTCCCTAAATATGCAAGAGACTCTCGATCGATCTGGCGATTCTAAACACCAAAATTTCCTTCAAGTTATTCAGAGTTATTATCAACTTACCAAACCGAGAATCATTCCATTGCTGTTGATTACAACTGCGGCGGCAATGTGGTTGGCATCTGATGGAGCAACCGATCCAGTCTTGTTTTTAGTGACAGTCATCGGGGGGATGTTTGCCGCAGCTTCAGCTCAAGCGATGAACTGTATTTACGATCGAGATATTGATTATGCGATGGAACGGACTCGTAGTCGCCCGATCCCATCAGGTAGAATCAAACCAGTCCATGCAGGGATTTTTGCGGCGGTTTTGGCTGGATTGTCATTTACGATTTTGGCAGTTTTTACCAATCTCCTAGCAGCTTTATTAGCGATGGCTGGTATCGCCTTCTACATGGTAATTTATACCCATTTACTCAAACGCCATACGCCCCAAAATATCGTCATTGGTGGCGCGGCTGGTGCGATTCCAGCATTAGTTGGTTGGGCAGCGGTAACCAATAGTTTGAGTATCGAAGCTTGGGTGTTATTTGCGATCGTCTTTATCTGGACACCTCCTCATTTTTGGGCACTATCACTGATGCTCAAAGATGACTATGCCAAAGTTGGGGTACCGATGTTACCTGTGGTTGTCGGTGAGGCGGCGACAGCGAAACAAATTTGGATTTATACACTCTTGCTCATCCCCACTACACTGTTATTGATTTATCCATTGGGTGGAGCGGGCATCGTGTATGGAATATCGGCTGTGGGATTGGGTGGTGTATTTGTGTATGAAGCTTGGAAGTTATTGCAAGCTCCAACTGAGAAGAGTGTGGCTAAATCAATGTTTAAGTATTCGATCTTGTACATGATGTTGTTGTGTACGGCGATCGTGATTGATAGTCTACCCCAAACTCAAGCAGCGATCGCTTTGATACTCAAGTAAGTAACTGGCTCGACTATCCACACAAATAACCCAGTTGAATCAAGAATTCAACTGGGTTGTTTGTACAAATAAACATTCAATGGTGGTTAGTGCTTACCTGATGATACTGAGTTATGTGGATGGATAAGTATTTGATGAAGGTTCGGGTTCATCCGCTGATATATCGGTTACTCAGCGGTTCGATAATTGGGATCGATCCAGCAGCGAGGTAACTCTTCACCTGAAGCAAATGTCAAATCCTGTTTAGCAAAAGGCTCAGGATCTTGTTCTTCCTGACCTTCTTGAATTTTTCCATGAATTTTATCTTTGAGTGGATTGAACAGTGTTTCGAGATCCTCGACTTCAACTATGGCATCAGAACTTTTACTTTGCAGAAACATTTTTGCCTCAATAATTAATAATTAAAATGTGCGATCGACCGCAATGCCCCTGACTCGATCCGCATTGCTCTCGATTGCCGTAGCTCCATAATTGCTGTTTGGACATCAATTAGCGGCCAGCGACTGAGATAACTTTGCTGTTGATGTTGGCTCACCTTCTCAAAGAGTCTGCCAAAAGTTTGAGGTCGAAACAATTCGATGAGCAACCAGTCTTTGGTCACGCCTAGTCTGTCTGCTAGTGACTCGATCTCTGGTAGTGACAAATGCTGCCCTTGCGATAGCCGTTGCCATACCAACCGCAGCTTGCGTCGCGATCGAAACCGTGAGATGACCGCCGCTGCTGGCTCGACTTTGAGAGCCGCATCACCAGGCATTTCGCTCCATTTGGTCAACTGGTTGGCTAATCCCACCGGAGAGCGTCCGGTCGCTCTAGCGGAGGTCGTCACCTGGACGCGGAGACTGTGCCGAAACCGCGCATTGACTCTGAGCAAAGACTGATAAAAAGCTTCATCTTCCGGCGTTCTTACTGGTGGCAGCCCACCCGCTGTGGCATACATCTGAGCCGTGACGGCGAGACTCGCACCATAGTGCTGATAGTGGCGTGGGAGTGGATCGTATGGATCGGGGTCGAGATAGTACTCCAACTCCGCTACCAAGAACCGATAGCCAACCTCTTGTAAAAAGAAAGTGCGCGCTTGTGGCGAGAGAGCGTGACGGCTCTGACGCTCGGTCAAAATTCGCCCGCCGACAGCATCAGCCCCAGTGGCGATCTCCGCACGGGTAGCGGCAATCCAGGTAGGTGCTACCTGCGTATCACCGTCTGTCGAAGCGATAATACCGCGTTGGCGACCCAATCCCATCAGGCGGTGGTACGCTTCATCCATCAATAACTTACGGACGTATCCGATATATGCGCGCTCTGGTGGTAAAGTCATCTCCGCGACATGGATGGCTAAATGTGGATGCTCCCTGGCAAACTGGCGGGCGATCGCCGCAGAGTTGTCAGTGCAGTTATTTGCCAAGACGATGACTTCATACTGGCGCGGACACAGTGGTTGACCTGCTAGGCAAGTTTGCCTAGCCAAGGCTGCCAGAGTGGCAATTAAGTGGTGAGCTTCGTCTTTGACTGGAATAATCACACTGATTTCACATTGGGCGATCGGTGGGGTAGAAATTAGCGGTTTTACTAAGTTTCTCTCCCCAACAGATTGAATAATCATGTTTTGAGACGATTTATTCAATGGGTTAGCTATTTTTGCGAATAGTGCGTTCGACATCTTCAGTTTGCTGTTGTGCTTTTTGGTTCACGTCACCTGCTGCTGATTTGACATCCTCTACAAATGATTTGGTGTTTTTCTTGAGGTTGTCGAATCCTCTTTCAGTACCTTTGGCAACGTCGTCGGCTGTTTCTTTGGCAGAGCGATTGACATCTTTAGCAATATTTGCCGCTCTTTCGGGAACTCCTTTATCATCAAATTCCTTACGAATTTGTTTAAAGGGATTGGTATCTTTTTGAACTAAGTCATCAGTCTTTTTGATGAGTCGATCGGTCTTGGCAGCGGCTTCAGATGTATCCATTCTAGGATCGACATCGCTGTAGTTATTCATCCCACCTTTTGGCGGTGTCAACGGCTTATAGAGACTATCAACCTTGCCTGTTGCTGGGTTAGTAGCTGCTGGCTTATCGGTATTTGCCGACATATTTGTACCGTTACAGGCAGTAGTGGTAACTAATAGGAGGACTGCCAAGCAGCTCATTACTACTCTAAAAAACGATTTATTAAAGCGCGAGATGATATTTTTCATGATGCTAATTAGTTCAGTCTTTAGCTGCTGAATCCGTTCTAAGTACATCCTGAATTATATCTACATTGAATATTAATTTATAGCTCCTAAAGATAGACTCATAGCTCTACCAAAAGATAGAGCTTCAGTACAAAAGCGGCAGGGGCAGTCGATCGATTGCCCCTGCCGCTTAATGAAAATCTTGAAACTAAGCTTATCTGGCTTCTGTACCTTGGTTGGGAGCACCCTCAACAGTAGTATCGTCTACCCCTGGTGCTTCGGGCGCACCAGCTTTGACATCAGTTTTCATGTCGCCTTGTCCAGTCCGGCGGGTGGCTGGCTCGACCGTGGTTTGCTTACCACCAGATGATGCTGTTGATTGAGCTTTTTTGGTCGGAGCTGCTGTTTCTTGTAGCTCGTGCAATCCGAAGTTATTCGTATTGACGCCTGCATAGTTTACTTTGTCAAAGCGGACGATGACTGGATACTTGATGATGCTGCTTTTGTCCATTGCCGCTACAGTACCTTCTTCCCGAAACCAGTAGGATTCCTTGCGAAGGATCCGAACTTTAGAACCACGTTCGATCATGAGATTGTCCTCGTTAGTAGTTGGCTCGATCGCTGGAGTTGTCGAGCTTTAGTAACATTATCAGATGAACTAGCGGCGATCGCTTATCTTTTGATGCAGAAACTTAACGTGAGTTTGGGTTGGGCTTTATGTCTGACTACTGGTATTCAGCATAGCGGTAGCGATGCGCGCATCGCCCCTCAAACTCCCCTGCGTATGGATGGTTTGTGGGATGCGGGGTGCGGCGTTCGCTCCATTTTAGGGTTGAGTTGGGAGTTAGTCGATCGGACTTTATTCGGGTCATTGGTTGTAGCAATTTTCGACGCGATCGCAGCTACTGCCGATCTTCCTCCCTTCTGCTCTACCCTCTACCCTCTACCAATTTAGGCGATCGCGCCAGCAACAGCAGCAGCGATACCGGAAGTAAAGGCGGTAGCAAACAACCACCAGGCGGCGGTGGCAGCGGCTTTGCGGGTTGACTCGGCTTGAGCTTGGGCTTGACGCTTGACGTCGGCGAGGCGGGTCTGGATCTGGTCTTGAATCCGCTCGGCGCGGTGTAAGACGTTGGTGCGGACTCCTTCTACTCTGTCGATAATCCGGTTGGCATCGGCGGGGGAGATGTCATCGCGCGAACTGAGGACGGCAACAAGGGTATCACGATCGAAATGTGAGAGTCGGTCGCGAAGAGCCTCGAAACCAGCATTGGGATCGTCGAAGAGGGTGCGAACGTCCCGCTGGATGCCGTCGTAGTTGAGTTCGGGGCGTTCGAGGGCATTGAGGTAGTCGCGGACTTTGCCCAAGATGCCATCGATGACGGACTGAACTTTGGCTTTGATGGCGTCTAGTTGCCCTACCAAGCGATCGCGAACGGCGAGGACGCGATCGACGATTTGTTCGGCTTCGGCGGGGGAGATGTCTTGCCGCTGGGAGAGCAACGCCACAATCGTAGCGCGATCGACATGGGACAGGCGATCGCCGAGGTGCTCTAAGCCCAACCGAGGATCTTGTAACAGCAGTTTGAGGTCGCGCTCGATCCCATCGGGATTGAGTTCTTGCTTGTTGGTGTTGCGAAGGTAGTCTTCGAGGGTAGTTTGGAAGTCTTTGACTTTGGCTTGAGCGCGGACTGCGAGCCGCTGAGGAGTCCGCAAGACGCCGCGAATCGTATCCTGTACTTGGTCGATCGTCGCGTTGGCTTCGTCTTCGGTGAGGTCATTGCGCTGGCTCAGGAGCTTGACGAGGGTATCGCGATCGATTTGGCTCAAGCGATCGCGGATCGATTCTAGTCCCGATTTGGGGTCGTGGAGCAGTGTCGTCAGATCGCGTTTGATACCATCGGGATTGAGTTCGGACTTGCCAGTACGACGGAGATAGTCAGCGATCGCCGCTGTGGTATCTTCATACTGGGCTTTGGCTTTGTCAGCGATCGCGGCGGGCGCGTGTGTCGCCTGTTTCCAGTTGGACTCTACGCCGTCCAAGATACTATTAACTTGGTCTGGGTTGATGTCTTTGCGCTGACTCAAGAGCTGTACTAGCGTATCGCGATCGAAACTAGCTGCCCGCTGTTTGAGGTCATGAATACCTGCTTGAGGGTCATCGAGGAGCTTCTGTAAGTCTCGCTTGATGCCTTCGGGGTTGAGTTCGGCGTTGCCAGTGTTGCGGAGGTAGTCTTGCACCTGCTGCCACTGAGTACTGACCCGCGTGGTGATGCCTGCTTGGAGTCCTTGGGTATCGGCGATCGCGACATCGAGGATCGGCGCAAGGCTCTGAGCGATTTGGGCTTTTTCCGCTGGAGTCAGATCGGTACGCTGTTGGAAACCATTCATCGAGCGATCGCTTTTGAGTCGAACCAAGCGATCGTGTAACTCTTGCGGGTCGGCATCGCCGTCGGTGAGGAGAGTTTTGAAGTCTTGAGCGGCAGTATTCGCAAATAGCTGCTCTTTGGGCGTCGTCTTCAAATAGCGATCGACCGCCGCCTGTGTCTTGGCAAACATGCCTGCGGACTCTAGAGCGCGTACTTCTGCCAATACGGCAAGCCGGACGCGATCGATCGCTGCGGAGATTTCAGCGATTTTGGACTGAGTAAAGACACCGCGCGACTGGAGGATGGCGGTGAATTCTTCCGGCTTGAGCGTCTCGATCCCTTGCCGAATCGTGCGCGCATCAGCTTGAGGATCGTAGAGGACATCGCGAAACTCCCGCTCGATCCGCTCGGGTGTCATTTGCCAAGAGTAAGCATCGCGGAGATAGTGCTCGACATCCGATCGAATCACACTCATACCAGGCGTACCGCTTTGTCCTGGTACCTGCTCGACTACTTTACCGACCTGGCTCTTGAGCTGTGACTGAGCACCTTGAACCTGACTTTTGATTTTCTCAACATCGAGATCGGATAAGTCCACCCGACCCATGACAATCCCCATGATTGCACCCAGGGCTTGCTGCAACTGGCTCGAATTCTCGCCCTGACCCAAACCTTTGACATAGCGATCGAGCTGCTGGGAGAAGTCACCAGAGAGGAGATCCTGCGGTCTGGCAGATTTGACGAGATTCATCAGTTCGCTGAGTCCGCCACCTTTGGAGACACCACCCACCGCTCCATTCCAAGAGCGATCGAGTTCGTCTACGATCTTTTTGACATCGCGAGGCGAGAGATCGGTACGTTCTTTGAGTAAGTTCTCAAAGGTTTCGCGACTGAGAGTCGGGAGATTTTCCTTATCGACATTTTTGGCAAAGTCTGAGTCTTTGAGAATTTTTTCAAACTCGGCTCTAATCCCCTGGAGATCTAGTTCTTGGGGCTTTACTGTCCCGATCAGATCTCGGAATGATGACTGGACATCTTGAGGATCGATATATGCAGTCATTTCGCGACGGACTGCGGCGGCTACGGCTTCAGCAGATGACACTAGCTCAGAGCTAGCTGCCTTCGCACCCAGTGCGGCGGTCGCTGTCCCGAATACAGTCTGAAATCCTCTAGTGGCAGTACTCACGACTGAGCCGACCAGCGAACCCACAGTCGTCGAGCTAATCCAGATCAAAATCGAGAAATAAGCCGCCCAGATCGTCAATCCCAGTGTCGCACCGACGATCGCGCTATTAACTAGGCTCAATTTTGCCGCTAGCAAACACGCAAAGAACAAGGCGATACTGACGGTCGCCACTGTCCAGACTCCGACTGCTGTGCCGATCGGGGGCAGATGACTACTTGAGCTAGAATTAGAATCGCTATCGTCTTGAGGAGCCAGACTCCATACCGAAATACCTGCCGCTACCGATAAGTTGGTCAGCAGCATCTGAAATCCAAATGTCAAAAATAGACCCGCAACCAAGGCTGTAAAGAATTGCGGCGTTGAAAAAGCTACATTTGTCTGAACTTGAGCTACTAAATCGGTGGCATGGCTATGAAAAAGTGACCTAATTGCAAACATCGCTTTCTCCTATGAGTACCAGATTGAAGTTAAATACTCGATCGTTCGATCGAGAGTTGGGGGCAGAATTTAGATTCGCCTTATTTAGACCATTCAATCTCTAATCAGAACTATTCGCCAACTTTCCTATGAGAGAGACCTCCCGTAATGGTTCTATCCCAAAAGAGGTAGACGCCAGAGCGAGTCGATCTGGCAAAATAGCGATGCAACAGCGTAAGTCATCCCCATCAACTTACTTGCCGCGATCGATCTTGACCCCACCCAAGCATCCTTTACAATTGGCTAACTGAAGTTTATGGCTCTTCAACACTCTCAAAACGAAAGGTCTTATTTGCCACCGCCACGCCGATCGCCACCACTGCCTCACCCAAACTTACACCGATCGACAGCCCCAACCGCCACAGTCAACGCGTTATAATTCTTTACGGACGCACAATTAATCGTAGCTATCGATACTATGACCAAAAATGTACTAAATAGTTTTTTTGTCGGTCGCGCCCTAGCCCAAAGCCTCAATGACAAACTCGGCGAGACCTTAACCCATACCCTAAGCGAACTCGGTAAAATCAACGCCGAACAGGGTGAAAAACTCCGAAACTTTACCCAAGAAGTCATCGAGCGTGCCGCCCGAGAGACAGCCAACGCAGGCGGGAATACTACTACAGTAGCCCCCAACGGACAAACCGTGGACATCCAAGAAACGATCGACGAACTCCGATCTGAGATTGCTAGACTCCGTGCCGAAATCCAAAGACATCGGCATCAAAGTTAATCGCGTCGGTAAACCACCCCATCTAGCAACCAACCAAGATAAATTCAGTGACTGCTATTTCCGAAGCTTTGCCACCGTCTAGCGGCGACTCTCAACCAGAGGATCGCGTCGCGCAGCAGTTGTCTATTCCGCCTGAGGCTACCGTGCCATTGTCAGTTAATTCCATGCCCCCAATTGTGACAGAACCTCAGCCCAATAGCCAGCACCGTGCCTATCGGTGGAACCGCACCAACTACTCCAAACGACGGCGGACGATCGATATTTGGTCGTTTTTCCTCACCTTCTTGAGTGGCTCCTGGCTAGACGGCAAGCAGTGGAGCTATCTTAGTGGCTACACTGAGGCAAAACAAGCCGCTAGACGCCGGAGACAGGCGATTTGGATTCGGGATACGTTTTTGGAATTAGGGCCGACTTTTATCAAGTTAGGGCAGTTATTCTCGACTCGTGCCGATTTATTTCCGGTCGAGTATGTGGAAGAACTCTCGAAGTTACAGGATCGGGTACCTGCATTTAGTTACACACAGGTAGAAGAGATTATCGAGCGGGATTTGGGTAAAAGTATTCCCGCATTATTTGCGAATTTCGATCCGATGCCACTTGCCGCAGCTAGTTTGGGGCAAGTTCATCTCGCCACATTATTTACAGGTGAAGAGGTCGTTGTCAAAGTCCAACGTCCTGGACTGCACAAATTATTTACGATCGATCTCGACATCCTGCGCGGGATTGCCAAGTATTTTCAAAACCACCCCAAGTGGGGACAGAATGGGCGGGATTGGCTCGGAATCTATGATGAGTGCTGTAAAATCTTGTGGGAAGAGACAGACTATATCAGTGAAGGTCAAAATGCTGATACCTTCCGGCGGAACTTTCGATTGCAAGATTGGGTCATGGTGCCTCGTGTCTACTGGCGATATTCTTCCACGCGGACGCTGACGCTAGAGTATCTACCAGGGATTAAAATCAGCTCCTACGAAGGAATTGAAGCGGCTGGACTCGATCGCCAAACGATCGCCCGTCAAAGTGCCACCGCCTATCTCCAGCAACTCCTCACCGATGGCTTTTTCCATGCCGATCCGCATCCGGGAAATGTGGCGATCGACCCCACCACCGGAGCCTTAATCTTTTATGATTTTGGGATGATGGGTCGGATTGCACCGGGCACCAAAGAAAAACTGATGGATACCCTCCTCGCCATCGCCGGACGCAATGCCGATCGCGTGGTGCGGGGATTGGTGGGACTCGGAGCCATCTCCGCCGAAGCGGATACCGATCCAATTCGTCGCTCAGTCCAATATCTACTCGACAACTTCCTCGACAAACCGATCGAAGGTCAATCGATCGCCCAGATTACTGACGATCTCTATGATATCGCCTACGGACAGCCCTTCCGATTTCCGGCGACCTTCACCTTCGTTATGCGCGCCTTCTCCACCATCGAAGGCGTCGGCAAAGGACTCGATCCCGATTTTAACTTTATGGCAGCCGCCCAGCCCTTTGCGTTTCAGATTGTGAATAGTAACGGTAATAGCACCCCAGACGCCAACACATTTCTCGCCGAAATCGGTAGACAAGCAGCTCAAGTCGGAACTTCCGCTCTGGGATTGCCCCGCCGCCTCGAAGACACGATCGACAAACTCGAACGCGGCGACATCCGCGTCCGCGTCCGATCGAGCGAAACCGATCGCTATTTGCGCCGCCTCGCCGCGATGCAGCAAAACACAAATTACGCCATCTTGGTTGCGACATTTACATTGTCTGCTACGATGCTATTTGTCACTGGATACACGACTGGGGCTGGTGTAGTTGGTGCGATCGCGCTGATTAGCTTGGTAGTCTGGTTTCGGCAACTGCGGAAACTCGATCGTCAAGACCGGATGTCATAGTTTAACGATCGGTACCAATTTGGGTATTATGAGACTAACGATGGCAAGCACTTGACAATTTCTCTGAAGTGATAAGGCTTGTTGGTAACCTGTTCGCGCTCTCCGCCGACAAATCGCACTTTCTCCATCTGTCTGTTTTAAAATTTTGGATTGTTAATCGGTACAGGCATTTAGATTATGAAATCGTCGTTCACAGGTCTTACAGATAAAGGGATGGTCCGCAGTGCCAACCAAGATGCCTATCATATCGATCCTGAAGGACGATTTTTTATAGTTGCTGATGGAATGGGCGGTCATGCTGGTGGTGAGGAAGCCAGCCGGATCGCGATCGAGACAGCTCACACCTACTTGGAGAGACATTGGGATAGCGAACCCGACACCAAAAATCTGCTCGCTCAAGCTCTCATTTCCGCCAATGATGCCATTGTTGCCGACCAAGAACAGAACACCCAACGCGCCGATATGGGCACCACGATGGTGATGATTTTGTTCCGCGATGAGACGGTCTGGTCGGCTCACGTTGGTGATTCTCGGCTCTATCGGCTCCGTGGTGACAAATTAGACCCGATCACTGAAGATGATACTTGGGTCGCTCGGGCGATGAAATTGGGACAGCTCAATGCGGATGAAGCCAAGGTACATCCACTCCGCCACGTCTTATCTCACTGTCTGGGTCGGCGCGATTTGCGCCAGATCAATATTCAAACTCAAGATATCTATCCTGGCGATCGCGTCTTGCTCTGTAGTGATGGTCTGACCGAAGAAGTCCCCCACGATGAAATCGCCATCCATCTTCAAGCCGAGACAGAAGAACTTGCCGCGCAAGCTCTCGTAGATGCCGCGAAGCAGCATGGTGGGAGTGATAATATTACCGTAATTATCGCTACAATCCAGTAATTTGGGGAGATCGATTTGTTAACCTTCGTTGCGAAGCCGAAACCAAAGCCGAGCGGGTGTGATAACTTTTGAACAGAGAGTTAATCTCTCATCCTTAATTTTAACAGAGCGATCGGTGATGCAGAACAATTTCGGCTACACTGCCCCAAATAATCAGATCGGAGCAGGTGAAGAAATGAGTGATTATGTCGCTCATCTCCAAGTCCACATGGCACTTCAAGCCCGCAACTTAGTCCCTACCCTGACTAATGCCGCCGATCCTCGCGAACTATTTCTGTATCAGACTCAAGCACATTGTGAAAAGTTAGCATCGCGTCAATCTTGGTAACTAGAGTATCGATACTGGCGATGGGTGCAAGTTACCGAGGATGTCGTGGAGCTTGACCACATTGCCGATCACCGCGATCGACGGCGCACCAAATTGTGCGACTTCAACGCGATCGACAATCGTCTCTAATGTCGCGATCAGTTCTTGCTGATTGGGAGTAGTCCCCCACCGCACCAGCGCAATCGGCGTCTCGCCAGCCAATCCCGCCACCATCAATTCCTGGGTAATCCGATCGAGATTGCGGACGCCCATATAGACGACAATCGTTTCGGCACTTTGGGCGATCGCATTCCAATTGACGCCAGGACGGTATTTGCCAGCCATCTCATGTCCGGTGACAAAAATCACTGAAGAACTATAATTGCGGTGTGTCAGCGGGATGCCAGCATAGGCTGGAGCGGCAATACCTGAAGTGACTCCTGGCACCACCTCAACTGGGATGCCTGCCGCTACCAGATCTTCCATTTCTTCCCCACCCCGCCCAAAAATAAATGGATCGCCACCCTTGAGCCGCACGACCACAGCATGTGCGCGAGCCTTGGCGATCAATAACTCTGTAGTTTGATTCTGAAGCAGCGAATGTCTGCCCATGCGTTTACCCGCATCGATTTTCTCGGCATGGGCAGCAACGATCGCCAGAATCTCTGGACTGACCAAGGCATCATAAATCACCACGTCAGCAGCTTCCAATAATACTTTACCCTTGAGGGTCAATAAGCCTGGATCGCCAGGGCCAGCACCAACTAAATAAACTTTACCAACTGTCTGCGTCACTTGTCCTCTGTCTGGGTTTTGCACTAATTTCAGGAAGCGATCGATTGCAAGATTTGACCGATGGTAGCGACCAACTCTGGACTAGTCCCAATTGGTGCGCCGAGGCTCAATCGTACCTGTGGAAACTGTACTGTCAATTGTGCCACTGCTGTGGCGATCGCCTCAGTGATGCCACCCGTAAATAGAAAATAGGGCAAGATCCCGATTTCGGTGGCACCTGCCGCCACTAAGACGGCTACTGTATCGCTCAAACTCGGTGCCACCGACCAATAAGCCACCTTCAAATTTAGACTACTTGCGAGTTGTTCGACGACTGCATTGCCACCTGCTCTACGACTACCGTGGGCTAGCATCATAGCCCGCTCTGGCAAGCTCGAACGGTTCTGCGCGAACAAATTTGCAAAAGTTGAATCGGCACCCAGAAACGGCAGCAACATTAATTCGATGCTGTGGTGTGGCTCTGAGACAGCATTGCAGAGAGTGCTGGCGGCTAGATCTACCTCGGTGGGAATATCAGCCATCACATGCACGCCAGGAACTAAAAATAGTGGCAAGATCGCGATCCGAGAGATGCCGCTAGCAGCGCAAGTAAGTGCAAAATCACAAATTTGGACATGTAAAGGTTGCTCGGCTAATTCGAGTTGCGCTGTCGCTACGAGGATGGGTGAGTCGTCAGTCGCGGCTTGGTGGAGCCATAAGCTGAGTTGGTGTGAGAGTCGATCGATCTCCAGTTGCGGACGCGGATCGCGACTGCCATGAGATACTAATAAATAAGCGTCAGCCAAATCAGTGCGGGGTAAATAGTTGTCAGATCCTAGTTATAACACTAACAACGATCGCCTATTTACTTCAATAGTTTGGTGACTTGACGATCGATTTTACTCAATTTCCGTCTGAGTTTAGCTGCAAAGGCGATCGCTAGTCCGATCCCGATCGTACTACTTGGCTCGGGCACCGGAGTGTTGGTCGTCAGGGCGATGTTGGTGATGTCCACACTCGCACCAGCCGACTGGGTATTATCTCCCAAGAAAATCAGATTCGGAGTCCGATAGACTCCACTCAATGCTCCTATCGCCGCAGTATAGTCCCGCAGTGAGCCACTCAGGAGCGTATTCGCGCCACTAGTGAGGGTGTAATTATTGCCCAAAACTTGGAGATCGTACTTAGTCAGACTGCCGAGGATGCCGCCCAGATTGGCATTCTGTTCGCCCAGGGTGTTAAAGCTAGCACTGGCTTGCGAGAAGATATCGGGAATATTGGGGAGATCTTGCGTATTGGGATTTCTAAATCCCAGCTCGATCCCTTGCTTGTTGCTCCCTAAGACGATCGCACTAAAACCCGCGCGATAGTCGCCATTCGTACCATTATTAGTTTGAGAGTTGACCTTGACTGTAAAGCTGAGTGTATAGCCAACATTATTATCCAAGATCGGAAACGATCCGTTGACTAGTTGACCCTGGTTGTCGTAGTTAGAATAGCCATCTTGAATCAGTTCCGCAGCACTAGTATTTAGTCGCGTGGCACCACCTACAACACTTTGCGAACCACCCTCATTTCCAAAATAAAAGTATGGGGTAGCTGTATAAGCATCTGGCGTGAAACCGGAGGCTCCATCGTAGAGGGTGATAGTCACCGCCCTAGCTCGATCGATACTACCACTCGCCACGATGCCAATCGCTGCCATACCGATAATCAATACCCAAGATTTTAGTTTCATGTTTGACACCTCCAATATACTTAAAAGATAGATCTGCTCTTATTATGCTCATTTAGTGGAAAAATCTAACTAATTCTAGGAAATATTGGCAGGATGAACTACAACTTTCAAGAATTGGCCAAGCTCTATCGAGACACTTTGCTCGATAACGTCCTCCCATTTTGGGAACAACACTCGATCGATTGGGAGCAAGGCGGTTATTTTACCTGTCTCGATCGATCGGGCAAAGTCTACGACACAGATAAATTTATCTGGCTCCAAAATCGCCAAGTGTGGACGTTCTCGATGTTGTACAATCGGGTCGAGCAGCGGAGCGAGTGGCTCAAGATCGCTGGACACGGTGCCAGCTTCCTCGCCGAGCATGGACGCGATCCGCAGGGAAATTGGTACTTTGCACTCGATCGCGCGGGACGACCCCTCACCCAGCCTTACAGTATCTTCTCTGACTGTTTTGCGGCGATGGCTTTTAGTCAATATGCCCTCGCTGACGGAGAATCTTGGACGAAAGATATCGCACTTCAAGCATATCACAACGTCTTGCGCCGTCAAGATGACCCCAAGGGTCGCTATAACAAAACCTATCCAGGGACGCGATCGCTCAAATCCCTAGCCGTACCGATGATTTTGGCGAACCTGACGCTCGAAATGTCGTGGCTATTACCGAGCGAGGAATTAGATCGAGTCTTGGATTTGACTGTGGAGGAGGTTATGAATGACTTTCTTGACAAAAAGAGCGGGTTAATGTACGAAAATATCGCTTCTGATGGTAGTCATGTCGATTGTTTCGAGGGTCGATCGATTAACCCTGGACATGGCATCGAGGCGATGTGGTTTATGATGGATCTCGCCAACCGCCGTCAGGATCTAACGACAGTCGATCGAGCCGTCGATGTCGTTTTAAACATTCTCGATTTTGCCTGGGACGATCGCTACGGCGGGATTTATTATTTTATGGATGCCAATGGTCATCCACCCCAACAACTGGAATGGGACCAAAAATTGTGGTGGGTACATGTCGAGACGCTCGTCGCCCTAGCGATGGGCTATCGGCTGACTGGGAGAGAGGAATGTTGGACTTGGTATCAACGCGTGCATGAGTATACCTGGGGGCACTTTGCCGATCCCGAACATGGCGAGTGGTTTGGCTATCTCAACCGTCAGGGGGAAGTGTTATTGGATCTCAAAGGAGGCAAGTGGAAAGGGTGTTTTCATGTACCACGGGCATTGTTGATGTGTTGGCAACAATTTGAGGAATTAGGATCGTGATGCTCATCTGAGTATTTGGTTCCTCACCGTTGGGATTTTCAGGATTGATGCTCGATGTCTCTTGGTTGAGAATAGAGGCGATCGCCCGCGACCGACAAGCCAAATATCTTAGACAATTGACTGAAAATCGATCTCCTAACGATCGCCACCACAAAGGCGATCGCTGATTCAACTCTTTGGTAACTGCTACTTGTCCGCTCGACGTAATGGTGGAGCCTGTTTCGACCACAACCGATCCCGACCGAGCGATCGGTTGCGGGGGCATCTCCAGCAAACAGCAACTTACATCAAATGGCTGATGTTCTGCATCGCCAAGCTGCCATATATTATGTATATAGATTCAAGGCGCTGATTTAAGTTCTTTAAGTATAGCAACACGAATTTTAATAATTCTTTTTTAGTAGTGCTGACCTAACTGTAAATTCACCATTACTAAGGGAAATCGGGGTTTAAGCTTTCACAGGCTGGTAAGAATCTTACCAGCCGTTTTTGTGTGCTCACAATTGTCGGGTGTGTTAGGCGCAGCGATGCGCCAATTGCTGCTGAGCGGTTCACAAATTAACGCGTCAACCACGACCAAGGTTCGATCTGGGCAACGTGGAGTAGCTCCTGACTCAACTCGGCGTGCAGTTGTCCGTTAGTTGCCAGAACCCGCCCCGACCGAATATCAAATCCAGTCAGATCGTAAGCAGTAACTGTGCCACCAGCGGCTTCGACAATCGCCACGCCAGCCGCCAAATCCCACGGAGATAGTCCCCGCTCCCAATAGCCATCCAACCTGCCACAGGCGACGTATGCCAGATCGATCGATGCGGCTCCCGCGCGTCTGACACCCTGAGTGACGTGGGTGAGGTAACAAAACTCTTGATAATTATTATCTGGGGTTTCACGGCGATCGTAAGCAAAACCTGTCACGAGCAAACTTTGAGCCAGCTTATCGACCTTGGAGACATGAATGGGACGAGCGTTGCAAGTTGCGCCCAGTCCCACTGCGCCGCAAAATAACTCGCGATGGAAGGGGTCATAAATCGCGCCCACCGTCGGTACACCATCGATCAGTAATCCGATCGAAGCTGCTGAAAATGGGTACTGGTGGGCATAATTGGTCGTTCCATCTAGCGGATCGATCGCCCACAGATACTTAGCATCGAGATCGCCATATTGACCCGACTCTTCCGCCAAGATCGAATGCTCGGGAAAATGTGCGCGGAGGATCTTTAAGATGACGGCTTCGGCTTGCTTATCGGCTTCTGTCACCAGATCCCCTGGGCGACCTTTTTCGACGATCGATTCCAACTTACCCCAACAAGCCTGTAATACTTCTCCAGCGGCTAAAGCTGCTGTTGCTGCCACCTCTAGATATGTAGAGAGTCGATCTGCGGGGATTTGGGGTGAGTTCATAAGCGAGGTTGACGATCTCGATATCTGCCATTGCCATTGTACATTATCGAGTTGCCAAATTGTAGTCAATCCGTCACCTCAAAAAAATTCCCCACTGAGGTTGGGGAAACTGACCGAGATCCACATATTTTGATTAATTAGAGCTGGTAATTGCTGCACTGCTACCAATTAGCTCATATTGTTTTTTTGTGTCAATATAAAATTGACGATGCGGCTGCAACTGTTGGTAATAAAGGCTGATTCCTTGCTGGATCACTAGCATGGAGTCCTGATTTGTGTGGTCTTGAATAGCTTCCAACTGACGAGTAGCTTCGATATCTAATTCAATTATGAGCTGCATATACTAAAAACTTAGTCTTAAATTTAAAATAATGATAGATGATGTCGCGAACGAAGCAATCAGTCGATCGACAGATATGGTCAAACTCATCCTATTTATTTAGATTGACGATCGGCTGAGATTTTGGCTCGATCGGGATTATGTCTAGCTGCAATTATCAGTTAATCATCAAGGCTGTGGATGAGCGCGATCGCTAGAGTTAAAGATCGGGTCTAAAAGAGTGTTCGATCGGCAAAACTAGTCACAACTTAACATCCAATCGCCAGATGCCAAGTTTTTCGGTAAAATGCTAGAACAAGTAATCACTCACTCCCCAACTTGATGGTCATGAATCCAGCAGCAACCCAGGAAGTCAGCAACACATCGAATGAACCTAGCGACAAATCGCTGGAAGCGATGAGACATTTTTCTGAAACCTATGCCAAAAATACAGAGACCTACTTTTGTGTAGACCTATCGGTCACCGCTGTCGTAATTAAGGGATTGGCAAAAAATAAGGAAGAGCTAGGTTCGCCACTATGCCCCTGCCGTCACTATGAAGACAAAGAAGCTGAAGTCAAAGCTGCTTTCTGGAATTGCCCCTGCGTCCCGATGCGCGAACGCAAAGAATGTCATTGCATGTTGTTCCTCACTCCCGATAATGACTTTGCTGGGAAAATGCAAGATATCTCGATCGCTGAAGTCAAGGCAGTTTAATAGGCTTTAGGTTTTAGGTTTTAGGCATGAGGATTTAAGCTTAATGTGCGAACGTCGAAATGGTAAAATGTGTCTAGCGTGGATTAATGACCACTAGATCTTAACTATTTCGAGTTTTAACCTCATGTCCGTTGATGAATCGATCGATCTTCCTCATGCCGTCCCCATCGACCGGATTAAGTACGACGATCGTGGTTTAGTGCCCGCGATCGTGCAAGACTACTTGGATGGAACGGTACTGATGATGGCATGGATGAATAGCCAATCGCTGCAAAAGACGCTCGATACGGGTGAAACCTGGTTTTGGAGTCGTTCGCGTCAGGAGTTTTGGCACAAAGGGGCAACGAGCGGACACACTCAGCTTGTCAAGGATATTCGGTATGATTGCGATAGTGATGCGCTACTAGTCAGCGTCGAGCAAGTCGGCGATATCGCCTGTCATACAGGTGCGCGGAGCTGCTTCCATCAAATTGCCACTACTACCGCTGCACCACCCGCCGATACCCTCTCAGACCTATATCAGACGATCTGCGATCGCCGAGACAACCCTCGGATCGGTTCATATACCCACAGCTTATTTGCAGGTGGGGACAACAAAATTCTCAAGAAAATTGGTGAGGAAGCCGTCGAAGTAGTCATGGCATGTAAAGACGATCGCGCCAATGAAATTGCAGGCGAAGTCGCCGATCTTTTTTATCATACTCTGGTCGCGCTGGCTCACCATCGCGTCAGTATCCGCGATGTCTATCGCGAACTTCAATCGCGACGGAAATAGTTATCCCTCTAACTTCCTTCAAAAACTAACACGTATGCACCGATTGGCGTTGAAGCGTAGTTTTTACCCCCCCAACCCCCCTTGTAAAGCTTTCGCTCCCTCCGCTTTAGAAGGGGTGGGGTAGGGTAAAGGACTACGCAACACACAGAAGAAAGTAGGGTGCATATTGTCCACCATCTAAAATGCCATGCTGACAGAAATCGCTCAGAAAACTCGAATAGCCGCTCAATATTTAGCGAGTCTTCCTACTGAAGCTAAGAATATCGCGATCGAATCGATCGCCACATCGCTAGCAAATCATGCCGACGAAATCATCGCGGCAAATGCTACCGACTGTCAAGCCGCCGAAGGCGAAATTGCCCCAGCGTTGTATGCCCGCCTCAAACTAGATGCGACTAAACTCAAAGGTGCGATCGTCGGCGTCCGTAATGTGGCTAAACTCGCCGATCCGGTGGGTCAAATCCAGATTCATCGCGAACTAGATGCGGGCTTGATCGTCAAGCGTGTCGTCTGTCCTGTTGGTGTTTTAGGGGTGATTTTTGAGGCTCGTCCCGACGCGGTGATTCAGATTGCTAGCTTGGCAATCAAATCAGGTAATGGAGTGATGTTGAAAGGTGGACGGGAAGCGATCGCGTCCTGTACCGTATTGGTCAAAGCCATCAAAGCTGGATTGGCTCAATCGCAAGTAGATCCCGATGTAATTCAGCTCCTGACTACTCGTGCCGAAACTACCGAGCTGCTTAAATTAGACCGTTATATCGATCTGATTATCCCGCGTGGTTCCAACGAATTTGTGCAATACGTCCAAGCTAATACTCAAATTCCTGTCCTCGGACATGCAGACGGGATCTGCCACTTATACATAGATAATGAGGCTGATTTTGATAAAGCGATCGCCATTACGATCGACTCCAAGACCCAGTATCCGGCAGCTTGTAACGCGATCGAAACCCTGTTGATTCATCAATCGATCGCGAGTAAGTTTTTACCACTTATTGTCGCTAAATTACAAGCCGATGGTGTCGAGATCCGCCTCAGCGAACTCGGGCATCAAATCCTGGGGAATCAACTAAATCTAACTGTCGATTTGGCGATCGCCACTGATTGGGCAACTGAGTATAGCGACTTGATTCTCGCGATCCAAGTCGTCCCCGATCTCGCAGCGGCAATTACACATATTAATACTTACGGTTCGCGCCATACAGATGCGATCGTCACTGAAAATCTGACTACTGCTAAAGTATTTAGCGATCGCGTCGATGCTGCGAATGTCTTTCACAATTGTTCGACCCGCTTCTCCGATGGCTTTCGGTATGGCTTCGGTGCGGAAGTCGGGATTAGTACCCAAAAAATGCCACCACGCGGGCCAGTTGGCTTGGAAGGATTGGTGACTTATAAGTATCAAATTACTGGTAACGGACATATCGCCGCTACCTATACAGGCGAAAATCCCAAAGCATTTACACATCGAGATTTATAATCGGTCGATCGTCAGCATGAATGTAATCTACTAAAGCGATCGCAAGGCACTGATTAAGCGATCGTTTTCCGCGATCGTTCTCACAGCTACTCGAAAAAACCCTTCGCCAAGTTCGGGAAAACTCAGACAGTCGCGCACGAGGATTTGGTGTTGTTGCAGCAGAGCGGTTTGGATGTCCACAGCAGAACGATCGGATTTGACTAGGATAAAATTGGCAGCACCAGGATAAGGGTGTAAGCCAGCTATCTGTGCTAACCCTGCCGCCAATCGCTGACGCGTTGGCACCAGCCAATTCCAAGTCTGTTGCTGGAACTCGGTATCGGGGAGGACGGCGATCGCCGCCGCCGCCGCTAGGGTGTTGACGGGCCAGGGATCGCGCCAACTTTTCCACAGGCGCAATCTGTCTGGGTGCGCGATGCAGTAGCCGAGCCGCAATCCTGGCAAACTATAAAATTTGGTGAGCGATCGCAAGATGACTAGATTGGGATACTGGGCGATGAACGGGATTAAACTTTGTTGCTCTGAGGGGGGTAAAAAGTCCATGAAGGACTCATCAACTACAACTAGTTCAAATTCCTTTAAATACGCCAAAATCATCTCCTGTGGGTAAATTTGCCCAGTAGGATTGTGCGGATTGTTGACAATCAATCCGAGTGAATGCGGGATCTCCTGGGGCAGATGGCGGAGCGCAAAGTCCAGATCGCCAATTTCACCATCAGCCATCATCATCGATCGGGCGATGATTCTGGTACCGAAGGTTTGGAGCGATCGCCAGTAGTCGCCAAAGGCTGGTGTCGGGATCAGCGTAGTGGTGAGTTTGGACAACTCCCAACCCGCCCAAGTCAATAATTCTGCGGCTCCGTTGCCAGGTAATACCCAGTCTCGATCGATGTGGTGGTGTGATGCGATCGCGTCACAGAGTTCGGGATAGTCAGGATCGGGATAGCGATCGAGCTGGTGTAGATGCAGCTTGATGGCAGCAAGTGCCGTGGGCGGAGGTCCCAGCGGACTGATACTTGCTGAAAAATCTAAGATCAGAGAGGGGGGACAGTCCGCTACCGTAGCTGCCCAGGTCGGGTTCCCCCCATGTTGTGGTCGGTTCAAGGCATATTTCCGAATCTAAATTCAGCTAAATTGGTTTAGTCGTCAGCAGAAACTTTGTCTTTGAACAATTTTCCCGCAGAAAATGCGGGTACTTTGGTTGCCGGAATTTCCATTTTCTCACCAGTTCTAGGATTACGACCTTCACGTTTTTGACGATTTCTGGGTTCAAAGGAACCAAATCCGACGAGCGTAACTTTGTCACCCTTCGATACAGCTTCCATGATTGCTTCCAAGGCTGCTGACAAAACTGTGTCAGCTTGCTTTTTGGTTACACTAGCTGTTTCTGCTACTCTATCGACTAATTCACCTTTATTCATGTGTAGATCTCCATTGTTGAGGTTATTGATGGAATGGCAAAGTGACTTTGGTGGAGTCAGTGCCATCGCCAATAGTGGAAAGTGATACTCTCAGGCTGAAAATGACTCTGGAGCATCTTGATTTATGCTTCAGACTGTCTTTAGTACTTCAAGCTTACATGTGTTCTCGCTACTTGACGGCTTGCCTTTACAAGCTGTAATTGCTAGTTCAGTTTGCCATCAAGCTGCTGAAACTCTCATGCAATATTAGTTCCACTGCATTATTCTAAGGTCTACAAGCCCGATCTGGATCGTTCAAAGCTGTAATTTATGTTGATTTTGATGATTTTGCGGATAATTTAGGTAAATTTTTGACAAAACATGGGTCTAGCCGCTCAGAAATGAGGATTGGGAGCAATTGCTAATTCCTAAACCTCGATCGATCTACAGCCTAAACCCACAGGTTGGCACCGATAAGTTGCTTGAGTGGGTGGGGTGGGTAGATCTCCGCAGCCACTCAAATAACTGGCTAGTACCAGCACCCTTACTCAAGTGCTATCTCCCAAGCATCAATCTGGCATCGACTCCTGGCGTGTAGTTGACCTGACCTCGGTTGTCATTGAGGATTTGAGGTGTGAGTAGTACCACTACTTCTTGACGTTGATTGGCTTTGTTGGTGCTGCGGAAGAGCGCGCCAAGGATGGGGATATCACCCAAAATTGGTACCTTGGATACACTGGTACGTTCAGATTCTTGGATGATGCCTGACAAGATCAGAGTCTGACCGTCACGCAAGCGAATTTCACCAGAGTTGAGCGTTCGTGATTGCAGCAAACTGATATCACCATCAGCAGTAGTAAGCGTACTACCGATTGAGGATACAGTTGGCGAGACACCGACAGAGATAAAACCATTATCATCAATCCGATTGACCAAGATTTCCAGGCTCAAACCAGCTTGCTTGATAATTGGCTCTCTGGTACTGACCGTCGCCCCTGTACCTGCCACAGTATTTATTTTGAAGCCACCAAAGACATCTTGGGTAAGATTGACAGTAGATTTTTGACCTTCTTGAACTACCAAAGTCGGATCGGTTAGGATCTTGCCGTTACCACTGATGATTTGAGCTTGGAGAGTAGAGAGGAACTTAGTGGGAATTTGATAGTTTTGGGGCAATCCATAAGTGACTGTAGCTGGGCCGCCAGGAGTTACCGAGCCAAAAGTGAGTTGTCCGCCAGGTGGTACCAGTTGACCTGTTGCTGGACTGATGACAGAACCATCAGTAAGTTGTCCGCCTGGTTGGATGAGTTGACCTGTCTGAGGGCTGACTACCGCAGTTAAACCAGTGTTAAATGTTGGTGTTGCTGTATTAAATGTTGGTGCTACTACTGTGGCATTGCCAGGAGGAGTGTACGCAGTCACACCAGGTTGATAGGGGCTGGCGATAGTACCCAGATTCGGACGAGCATTATTACCCAATCCAGCACTATTACCACTGGTTTGATTACTCAAACTTGCATTGGGGTCGTAGTCCAAGAACGGCTGGTTACCACCAGGTAGACTGAGTGCCACAACGGGAGGCGTAGTGGGGCTAGCAAGTACTTGACTATTAGTCGGGGGGTTATAGCCACCATAGTTGTACACAGCGGCACCTTTATCGACAGACAGGAAGCCATCGCCCACTTTGAAGGACAGGCTATTGTTCATCAAGTTGGCGTTGGAGAGATTGACATCCACGATTTTGACATTGAGGGCGACTTGGCGGCGGCGACCATCTAGTCTAGTCAACATGCTAGTTGCCATTGCCACTTTACGCGCAGAGCCGATCAGTGTGACCGCATTGAGCCGCTCGTCAGTGCTAACAGCCAAGCCTTTGAGCAAGAGTGGGCCGTTGCCTTCATCGGCTTTGAGTGCCAGAATTGTTGGTGTTCTAGTTTCAACCGTACGGGCGGCAGCACCTTCGCCGACTGTTTGCAGCGCAACTTTGGTAATCGCAATTTGGGTTTCGGCACCCTGAGTGGTAAGGAAATTGGCAGCAGCAGCCGAAGTTACTTGATTCATCCGCAAGGTACGAACGATCGTCTCGCGCACAGAATCGGGCAAGCGACTGCCAACAAAAATGGTGTTACCAATCCGATTTGCTTCTAAACCGCTAAGTTGAAGAACGTAGTTGAAAGCGTTTTGAACGGGTTCATTGCGAAGGTTGAGCGAAACAGTCGCTTCGGCTTTAACTTTGCCATCAGCATTCAAAGTATCAGCATAAGCTAGATTGAGATTTGCCGATCGCGCCAATGATTCCAAAACTTCCCGTGCGGGGGAGTTTTTCAAGACCATATTGATCCGCGTAGTGGAATTAAGATCGATTTGGGGGGTTGCTGCGTCGATATTGGATACGCTGATATCCCCGACTGGTGGCGCAACGGCACGGGGCATCGTTGGTGCGTTCTCGATCGTGATTTTCGGATTGGGGACCAGGGGTGCGGTTTGAGCGAGTAAATCGCTGCTGGGTGTTGACTTGGATGCTTGAGTGGGTTGGGGTGCTGCTTGGACGCTAGTTACTGATAGCGCGGTAACGGCACTACCCATGACAATACTGGTGATAATCTGTTTAGTTGTGCTCACTTTTAGATCTCCTACTCCAGGAAAATAGTTACGGGGTGTTTAATTTGGTTTGGCGATCGATCGTGCGGGTCAAAGATGTTATCTCATTAGCTGAAGATCTCACCGCATTCCCACTTGGCTGTCGAGCTGATGTGGGATGGTTATTTTTTGACTGCGGGTGCAGGTGGTGGCGCGGCAGCGGCTTGCTCGGCGGTGTTCATCGGAATCAAAGCTTGGATTTTAAACGATGTTTTAATTGCGGCTTCGGGTTGAGGGACGGGTCTACCTTGAGCATTGAGCACTATCTTCTGACCCTCCACCGGAATTGCCGCTTTAAAATCTTTCACAATTAGTAATTGATCCAACCTTTCGATCGTACGTAAGATCGATTGGACTTGCTCAAAGTTGCCTTTGACTTCAATATCAATCCCTTTTCGTTTAATTTTGTTATTTAATGCTGCACCTAATGAACTATCGGTGACGATCGCCGCGCCACTACTACCAGTACCAGCTACAGGTAGATCTGGTTTAAATTTTTGCAGCTCTCCTTGCCGGATATTCACCAATTTATTCAGATCCAGGAGGAGTGTATCTAGCTTTTTATCACTTGCAAACAATCCAATCACAATCTGCTTTTTGGCTTTAGCTCGATCGAGCTTTTGTTCGGCAGCAGCAATTTTAATTGCATTATCTTTCCGCTGTTGAATCTGGTCTTCGGTTTGAGCTAGCTTAGTTTCTAGCTCCTGATTCTTGGTCAGTTGTGGTTGCAAAAAACTCATGAATAGGTATCCAGAAATACCGACACCCACAGCAGCTATACATAGACCGCTGACGATCGGATTAAATGTAATACCAAAGATGGATGGATATGCTGGCGCAGCTATAAAAGAGGTATTGCTGACCAAATCGCTCTCGATCAAATCGCTACTATATGTCATGGCATCACCTGCTGTTGTTGAAGACTTCTGAGTCGAGTTACCAATCCGACAGCTCCTTTGCGCTCCAACTCACTCATCAGATCCGCCGCCGGAATGCGCTTGAGTGAAGTTTGAATTGTGTAAGCAACTGTTTTTGGTAGCTCAAACTGGCGTGATTTGTCCGAAGTAGTTGCTCCAGGGATCGGTTTGCCATCGAGACCGAGTGCAGTGAGTGTGACACCATCAACTAAATTAGCATTCATCAACTGTGTCTCGTCTGGGTTGAAGAAGGCTGATTGCTTGAGTGTCAACATGAAGTTGTTGACTTCCTCAAAAGATTTGGCAGTCCCAATAATCTCCAGCTTGGCAGTCGGAATCTCGGCGGGGAGAGTAGCGACAGTAGCACTATTACCAGGCGTGGGGGCTACGGGTACGCTAGTTGGAGCTGTAGCCACTGGACTACCTGTCGGTGTCGCAGGTTTGGGGCTAGCTTCAGGATTGGGAGGAGTGGAGATTTTGTTGACCAAACCACCGCTTGGTGCTCCAGGCGCAGGTACGGGAGTCGCTGGAACTACGGGCTTGAACTCACTTTGGGTCACACTAGCAATCTGTACACCTTGAGGGATACTTTCACGCAAGTCTTGTAAGACAGCCGACCAGGGTTGCACTTGATTGAAGACGCCAGCTAGTGATTGAGTCTCACCCTCGATCTGACTGAGCTGGGTATTCAGTTCTTGGAGCCGAGCGTCTTGAACCTTGAGACTACCGAGCTTTTGGTCTAAGTCTCGCTGTTTGGCTTCGAGTTGACTGGTTTGCCGATCCAAGATCAGCCAGCCAGCACCACAAGCCAGTAGAGTGAGAGCTGCGGCACCGACGCCGATAAATAGTGGCAGTTTGCCGTATTTGGCAGGTGCCATCCGCGTGTCATTGACGAACTCGCTTTGTGACCCTGTTTGGTACTCAGTTCGTTCGCGCAGTAAATTGATATCTAGACTATACATATTGTTATATATCGCGCATTCCTAATCCCAGAACTACTCCTAGTCCGGGGCGTTGACCGATCGGAATATCCATTTCTGGCTCCAGTCCCAAGCCGCCGATGGGATCGACTTGAGTGGTGGGGATACTCAATCGCTGAGTGAAGAAGAGGTCGAGTTGTCCCAAGCCACCACCTGGTCCGGCGAGGAGTAGTTGTTCGAGTTTGAGTTGTTGACCGTTGTGACTCATATAAAACTCGATACTGCGGCGGACTTCATCAGCTAGTTCTGCCAAGATCCGCATCATGGCTGCCATGCCAGGATTGATGCTCGTCATCGCTTGGCTGTGATTGTCCATGCTACTCACTGGGATATCGGGGATGGTGATATCTTGGAGGATTTCGGAATTCCGAGTTGAGGGCAGATTCATGGCACTGCTGAGGGCTTCTTGCAGTTGGAAGGTGCCGATCGGGACGGTACGATTGAATTGAGGGATACCGTTGACGACGATCGCAATTTCGGTACAGTCGAATTCAATATCGATCAGCACTACTGCTTCTTGGGGAGCAAATTGGCGGAGTTGTTCTTTGATAGTCCTCAGGACGGCAAAGCTACTGATCTCTAGTACTTTTACTTGCAATCCCGCATATTGGAAGGTTTCGATGTAGCTATCGGTGACTTCCTTGCGAGTGGCAGCCAGCATCACTTGGACTTTATCCAATCCGTCTTCGTCAGTGACTAGATCGAGCTTTTGATAGTCGAGATCGACTTCTTCGCGCGGGTATGGTAAATATAGTGCTGCTTCTTGATTGAGAATCAGATCTCGCACTTCGCGATCGTTTAGTTCGGCGGGGAGTGGAATCAATCTAATCACTGCTTCGCGCATCGGTACTGAGGTAGCGACATGGGTAGCTTTGATGTTATTTTCAGATAGGGTCGCCCGAATCAAATCACCTAGTTCTTGAGGACTGACAATTCGCCCTTCCTCAAAAATTCCTTCAGGAACCTCAGCAAAACATAGCTTTGTAAGTGTTAGATCGGCACCTTTTTTTTGGAGTTGGGCAATGTTGATCCGTTCGGACCCGAGTTCGATTGCCACTCCACTACCACGCCTTGGGAATAGATTCTTTAATCGATTAAGCATATAAATTTGTTACTCATAGCCTGGAATATGCCACTAACGAAAAGCAGCGAAGACGGGGGATAATGTACTAGAGAGTACAAAGAGGGGAAATTTCTCGCAGACCGTTTGAGGACTCCTCGATCGATTTCGATCCGAATTATTTAAATATCTAATGGCTCTCCTTCTTAAATTACCCGTAACTACCCACCACAATTAACATTGCTGATAGTTTTTTTTTATTTAGGCGATCGCTCGGTTTGATTTGCGCTGGATAGTGATAGCGATTTAGCGTTAAAACCAATACGGGTAGAGGGTGAGCTGCTAAATTCAGATCGCCATTGGGGGCGAGTATTCGCAGCGGATGTCTAGTTTGAGGGCGCAACATCTGTCACTCGCGCACCCTGCGCGATCGTCACCCCTACTTGTGAGGACTTTGCTGTGTCGATCGTGACAACCACGGGCATGTCAACTCGATTATGATATCAACAGCATCTGCTCTGGATTTAACCCACTACAGCAAGTCCGAGATCTCGATCTTTAGTTATTTATCCAAGTTAGAATTTACTGTCATGTCAACACCCTTAGCATCACAGCCCCCTCGACTAATGTCACCATCTTTACTAGTCAGTCTGGCTGCCACCCCGTGGCTGGGAGCGATCGTTGCTACGGTAGCGACTGGGAGACTCCTGACCCAGTTGGGAGTGATGAGTGAAGAGATCTTTCGCGGCGATCGATTGCCAGTACTGCATTTCCCCACTAACCCCACTACGGAAATCTCGATCGATCTCGAATCATAAGTACGATCTGTGTATCCAGATATTGAGCCGATCGAGATTGGACTTGACGGCAGAGCAGGCGCAGCCCAAATCTTTGGTATAATGTTAGCGGTTTCCCAACTAGATCGCGCTCTGGGTAAAACTGTCTGCCTAACCGATCGCCGCATTGATGTCTGGTAGATATGTAAAAAAAAACGGCGATCGAGACGCAGCCAAGGCTGTGAGTGACAGGTGCGTCCGTAGACAGCCGCGCCAAGCCAGAAATTTTAATCGAGAGGTGATGATGGTGCCGCTGCAATACACGGTTCGCGGCACCATCATCACCTTGGGTAGTTCACCCCTTTTCACACTGCGAGCAACTGTAATATGTATCCGTTAACCCATGTTTCAGAAACAGAATTGATGGTTTTAACTCCAGCCAATTTATTACTAAACCATCGACTCAAGGTGATGGAAGACCTGTGGAAACGAGTACTGCGAGATGCTTGCGGACAAGATTTGGTCAATCTACTCAATCAACTCAGGGAGATGTGTGCGTCGGATGGGAGCGCAGCAGAACCCCTATCTCAAGAAGTACATCAACTGATCGAAAAACTCGATCTCAAAGATGCCATCCGCGCTGCTCGGGCATTTGCGTTATATTTTCAGTTGATTAATATTGTCGAGCAACACTACGAGCAATGCGAACAGAAGCTCGCACTCAAGTTGTCATCGATCCAGTATCCAGTACCGAGTTTTCCCGCTGCTGCAACCAGCCACCAATCCGAGAATATTGCTGCGCTAGGTGCTGGGTTACTCGAAAAAAATTGGCAAGCTTCTGCCCAACCTCAAAAAGATCGGGGGACATTTGCCGCCTTATTTCCACAGCTCAAATCAGCAGGAGTACCACCACAGCAGGTACAAAGACTATTTGATGAGTTGGATATCGGTTTGGTCTTTACCGCCCATCCTACTGAAATCGTCCGGCACACAATTCGCGACAAACAACGCCGCGTCGCTAAAATCCTCGAAAAACTCGATCGAGCCGAGGAGGATATGGCACGGCTGGGGATTGAATCTTCGTGGGAAGTCACCGAACTAGAGGAACAGCTCTTAGAAGAGATCCTGCTCTGGTGGCGGACAGACGAGCTGCACCAATTTAAACCAACAGTTTTGGATGAGGTAGATTATACCTTGCACTACTTTGAGGAAGTGCTGTTCGATGCGATTCCCCAACTATCGCAGCGATTGCATCTGGCTCTGAAGCAATCTTTTCCCCATCTCAAGCCACCCAATAATCGGTTCTGTCGGTTTGGTTCGTGGGTAGGGTCAGATCGCGATGGCAACCCTTCCGTTACGCCCAAGATTACCTGGGAAACTGCCTGTTATCAACGCGGCATCGTCCTCAAAAAATACATCAAATCGGCGCGAGGCTTGACTAATTCACTGAGTCTGTCGCTGCACTGGAGCAACGTCCTACCAGCATTACTAGAATCACTAGAGCAAGACAAGTCGCATTTCCCCGAAATCTACGATCGGTTGTCAATCCGCTACCGCCAAGAACCATATCGCCTCAAGCTTACTTACATGATCGAGCGGCTATCAAATACCCTCGACAGATCGCGTCAAGTAGCTAATTGGGACAATCTGCAATTGCCCAAGACCGAACTCAACCCCCATACCTGCTATCACTCTGGGGCAGATTTCCTCAAAGAGTTAGGATTGATTCGCCTTAGCTTGCAGCAAACCGGACTGACTTGCCAAGCCCTAGAAACCTTGATTTGTCAAGTAGAAATCTACGGTTTCAATCTTGCCCAACTAGATATCCGTCAAGAAAGCAGCCGTCACGCCGATACGATTGCCGAAATTGCTGACTATCTTCAGGTCTTGCCGCGATCGTATCACGATCTATCCGAAGCCGAGCGCGTCGAATGGCTGGTGCGCGAACTCCAAACCCGTCGCCCACTGATCCCTGGCGAACTCCCATTTTCACCCAAAACTGTCGAGACAGTCGAAACCTTTCGGATGCTCCGCAGGTTACATCAAGAGTTTGGCCCCGAAATCTGCCAAACATACATCATCAGTATGAATCGAGATGCCAGCGACATCCTCGAAGTCATGCTGCTGGCTAAAGAATCTGGTCTGTACGACCCCGCCACAGGGATTACCAGTCTCCAGGTAGTGCCACTATTTGAAACAGTCGAAGATCTCAAAAAAGCACCAGTAGTAATGCAGTTGCTATTTGAGTCGCCATTATATCGAGCGGCGATCGCCGGTGGCTATGAGCCAACACCAGCTAATGCTATTCCTGGATTGGTACCCAATCTCCAAGAGGTGATGTTGGGTTATTCCGATAGTAATAAAGATGCTGGCTTCCTCAGTAGCAACTGGGAGATCCACAAAGCCCAAAAAGCTCTTCAGTCGATCGCCGAGAAATTCGCCGTAAAGCTGCGGATTTTTCATGGACGTGGTGGGAGTGTCGGACGTGGCGGTGGGCCATCCCACGCGGCGATTTTGGCGCAACCAGGACATAGTATCAATGGTCGGATCAAGATTACCGAGCAGGGTGAAGTGCTCGCATCTAAGTATTCTTTGCCAGAACTCGCGCTCTACAACCTGGAGCAGGTCGCTAGTGCTGTGATCGAAACCAGCCTCATGGCTGGCGGGATCGATGATATCGAACCTTGGAACGAGGTCATGGAAGATCTGGCGGATCGATCGCGTCGTCACTATCGGGCACTAGTGTATGATTGCCCCGATTTAGTCAACTTCTTTCATCAGGTTACCCCGATCGATGAAATCAGTCATCTCCAAATCAGTTCCCGTCCCGCGCGTCGCGGTGGTAAGCGGGATCTCGCCAGTCTCCGCGCCATTCCGTGGGTATTTAGTTGGACGCAGAGTCGGTTCCTCCTGCCCTCCTGGTATGGCGTTGGTGCTGCACTTGAAGAATTTGTCGCCGAATCGCCGATCGAAAACTTTGAACTGCTCCAAGGCTTCTACCGCAAATGGCCATTTTTCCGGATGGCTATTTCCAAAGTCGAGATGACGATCTCCAAAGTCGATCTCCAGATCGCTCGTCACTACATGGAAGAACTCTCCCAGCCTGAAGATCGCGCGCGGTTTGAGATCTTATTCGATCGGATTGCGCATGAATATCGGATCATCAGCGATCTGGTATTACGCATCTCTGGACACGAACGATTTCTCGATGACAATCCCGAACTCCAGCGATCGATCCAACTCCGCAATGGTAGCATCGTCCCGTTGGGCTTCCTGCAAGTCTCGCTCCTCAAGCGTCTGCGCCAACATGGTGGAGCCGGAATGATTTACTCGCGCTACAGCAAGAAGGAACTCCTCGACGGTGCATTGCTCACCATCAATGGTATCGCTGCTGGAATGCGGAATACAGGCTAGGTGACAGTTGACAGTTGACAGTGCCCACCCTACCTACTACCCTTTATCACTCCTACTCCCTAAAACCTAAAGCCTAAAACCTAACTATGTGGCGGATTACGATCGCATGTTCTGCTGAAGACTGGGGCATTAGTAGTAAAATCTTCAAAGATCTGGCTACTAGATATCCCAGCACTCTGCTTTCATCCAAGAAAATGTATGGTGACGATCGCCGGATTATGGAATATCAGATCGAAAATGTCAGCGATGCTGAAGAATTCACCGACGAATGTCTGACCATCCCAGGTTTTACCGCAGTATTTGAATCTCTTTAGGATCGTGACATAGCAGTCATCACGCCGGTGAAGATATTGTCGCTGTTACGATCTAGCTCCCCGATTTCTCTAAGAAGTCGGGGAGCTGTACATACCGATACGGCGACTGCTACATTAGATCGCCCAAGCGGTTAAAATTGCTCCTCAGAGTACAAAGTCCGCCTACGCGGACTAGTTTATTAGTCCGCGTAGGCGGACTTCGCATCACTAGCCACGATTTGCGGATGGAATCGCGCTGAGGTTCCCTCAGCGTGCGTTCCACCAAGCAGCGTCTCGCGCTCCGTCTGTGCCTACGGCAGGTTTACGCCAACGACACGCCGAACTTCGTATGCCTACGGCAGGCTACGCCAACGCCAACGTCTACGGGTTCCCCGAAGGTTTAGCGAGACAGCGACTGAAATCACGCGGAGGTTCCCTCCGCATGTGTTTCAGTCAAGACAAGACACAATCGTTGGCCTTCCAGTAGAGCTGATGCGCGCGAATACACCCTACGATTGATTAGAACTAGAACGAAGTGACTACTGAGGAGTAAGATCGAGTGATTGGGTGAGCTTTGCAGGCAGGATATCGTACTTACTCAAAGCCTGACGGGTAGATGCGATACTACAAGCCAGTGCGATCCGATCCTGTTGCAAAATCCCGACTACCAGATCTGGTTGAGACTTATCGATCACAGGTAATTGGTGTAAACCTCTGGCTGCCATCCGATCGATCGCCTCAATAATCGGCTCGTCAATGTCGGCATAAACTAAATATTTGGTGCAAATACTTCTCAAATTATCAGTCAATAAGCGACTGGGTTGCGGTGAAGCTTCGGCTTGAGAAATTGCCCGACTCAGATCGTGGAGTGTGATAATACCCAGTAATTCCTCGCGATCGTCAATCACGAGCGCACTGTGACAATTACTTTGCGTCAATTTTAACCCAGCCGCCAGAATATCCAACCGATCGGACAACCGAAGATAGTGCGTATCCATCGCATCCCGCACCTGTAAATTCTGGAGGCTAGCTAGATAGCGATCTGGTTGCACGCTCAGGGCCAATTTATCCAATTTATCTGGCGATTTTGACTTAGGGTTCATCCGTTCGATCGCCCAAATACTCAGCCCGACACATGCCATCACAGGCAAGACGATCCGGTAGTCGCGAGTCAGCTCAAACATCAGCAGGATCGCTGTCAGTGGTGCTCTAGCACTGCTAGCTAGTACCGCAGCCATTCCGACCATGGCGTATGCTGGCGGGGCAGCAATCAGCCCGCTGAGACTAGGAAATAATAGCACCAGTGATTTACCATAAATCGCTCCCATCGTCGCACCCAAAAACATCGATGGGGCAAATAAACCACCCACTAAACCACTGCCCAAACTCACCGCCGTCATCAATAACTTGACGACCAAGATCGATACTAGTAGCACGATCGAGAACTGAACATCTTGCAACATCGCTTCGATCGTCTCATAGCCAATGCCAGTAACTTGAGGGAATTTCAAAGCCACAATTCCGACAATCGCCCCACCAATTACTGGCGTCAGACACCGAGGAATTTTGCCCAACCACGACAAGGAACTGACATTCCCCTGGAAGGCTTCCCGCGCAAAGTCTACAGTCTGGGTATATGCAAAGGCAACCATACTCGCCAACCCACCCAACAACAGATACAAGGGCAACTCGAATAAACTTTTTACCTCATATACGGGTAGTGCAAATGCCGGACGCGCTCCTAGACCAATTTGAGCGACCAGCGATGCAACTACCGCCGCCAATACCACCACGCTCACTGCCGAAGTCGCAAACGTCGTACCCAACACTAACTCTAGGGCAAAAAACACTCCGGCGATCGGGGCATTAAATCCGGCGGCAATCCCTGCTGCTGCACCCGCTCCCAGCAATAAACGTTGACGTTCTTGGGAAGCATTTAGAGCCTGTCCCAAAAACATCCCCAGATTTGCGCCAATTTCCACACTCGGCCCTTCTGGCCCCAGCGATGCACCAGTTCCGAGCGATACCGACGCCGCCACCATCTTGACCAATCCCCGCCAGGGAGAGACTTTTTTGCCCGATTGGGTCGCCGCGATCATCGAGTTCATATTCGGACCGAAATCTCGCCAGTACCACCGCATGATCCCGACGACAATCCCCCCCAGGATCGGCACTAGTGCAACAATCCAAGTCCCTTGAATGTGCAGCAACCCCTTGAGCCGATCGACAATCAGCGTATGAGAGGAACTGTGCGATCGATCGATCAGATAGTGAAATAAAACTACTCCCAATCCAGCCGTGCCCCCAATGAGTACGGATAGTAGCATCACCACTAGACCAGGAGAGGGGTCGAGGCGGTTGAGCTTGTCGGTTAGCCGTGAGAATAATGGTGTCATGGGAGACACTGATGATGGCGGAATTACGGTCATGGATAACGCCAGAACTATGAGAGGGTAATTAAATTTTGTTAATTAAATTGTAATGTTTATTGAGGTCGATTGGGGATCGATTATTGGTGGTTACAAGCCAATCAGCAGACGAGATCCACTGCTAGCATCGGAAAACCAATTTACCGCCTCGGCTGCTATGTTCTAATTACCAGCCGCGATCGAGTGTCCCTTCCATCGATGTTTGTAATTCTTGGGTGAGATCGAGTGTGGCTTGTCTCGCTTGGCGACGACCACTTTTATATCGATCCCAATAATCAGAGAGCGGGATCGGGTTACAGATCGTCATTTGTACCCGTCGCTTGCCCAGTTGCGGACGTTTGGCATTTTCACCTCTAATCTGAGCGACTAAATCCCACAGCAAAAGGGTGATTTCAGCAAAGCGATCGATTGTCGGTCGATCCTTGACATAAGAGCTAGTGACGGCGATGAAACTTTCGACCAGCCGCATGTGCCACATCCGCAGATCGGCTTCGCTGGCAATGCGATCGGCTAATTTGCGGCTGACTGGCGACATATTAGTAGGGATGGTCAACTCTTCGAGATAAATCCAATTCCACCCGGCTTGCTCGATCCGCCGACAGCGATCGATCTTGGTACCCCTGGGTTGCAGATTAAAATAACTTTCGGATACTTGCAGGGCAAAATCTAGCAAAGATTGCAGTCTTTGAGAGATCTCCGTCCGCGAAATCGTCTGTGCTTCTGGCGGACGCTCGGGGATTTGATACTGATAAAATTGAGCGTAAAAATTCTCCATTTGGTAGAGTAGATACTGACTGAGCCGATAAAACCTGTCATAGAGTAACTTCTGCATCGGTCGTGGGTCGCTTTGACCGATCGCTACCCGCGAGTCATGTCGATCGATACTCATGCCACAATCCTGTTCTAACTGCGCGATCGTTTCTTCTAGCCGCAACCACGGCTCATCGACGTAGTAGTATTGAATCCCGATCGGAATAATCAAAACGTCCTCCTCTCTCCCCGCTGCAATCAGGTCTTCCATCGCCCAAAAGCCAAGTTGAGCCGCTCCTGACTCCAACGGACTCACTAGTTCGCTATGTCCATTCGTAGCCCCTTCTGGCGCGATCGCCAGTGGCATCTGCCCATTGACCAACAACTCTCGGGCTGTCCTCAATCCCGCACTATCAACGCGCCCCCGATGGATGGGTATCCCTCCCAGTCTGGGATACAACCAACTGACAATCTTCCCCGCCCACAATGGAATCCCCCGGTCGTAGATAAAGTGTGCGAACACAGGCGACTTCAATAAAATCCGATGCTTCCGAGCCGCATCCGGGAGTAGCTTTGTCAATAGATAGCCCATACAAAAAGAGTCATCGCTACTCGGATGCCGAAAAGCGATAATCAACCGCAACCTACCCATCTGCGACTGCTTGTAGACTTCTACCAAGCGATCGATATCTGTCACATCGATGTTGGCGATCTTCAGTTTGGACTTCAACCAATAAGGCAATACCCAAGCAACTAGCCGTAACACCCACACATTAAATCTAGGGGGCAGGAATGCTAGTTGTGGTTGCGCTTTGGTAATTGGGGGCATGGGAAAAATACTCTTTGACCCAGTAGAGGATACCTCAAATCGCAAAATTAATCACCGTCTGAATGACTGATTTCGAGTGTAATTAGTAGTGCAAAGACGACGCTTCACGCCAGCAACCGCATCTGTGCAATCGCATAATCCGAAAAATCATAGTCGGATTGGAATCACTTTTGCTGCGGCTGACTCCCTGGCAACTCGGATCGCCAGTGCTGATTGAATCAACGATGCCATCATCGAGCTACCCCCATAACTAAACATCGGGAGTGGTAAACCAGTCGTCGGTAGCATCCCCGCCGCCACACCGATATTAAATAGTGATTGCACCACAATAAACGTCGTCGCGCCAACTGCCACCAGCCGATGGACGGGATCTGGACTGCGACTGGCAATGGACAAACCCAAAGTGGCATAGCTCATTACGATACTCAGTAGCAGCACTCCACCGACGAGTCCAAACTCTTCGCCAAAAACAGAGAAGATAAAGTCGGTATCTTGGATCGGTAAATAGTCCAACTTTTGTTGAGACAACCCAAACCCGTTGCCCCAGACACCGCCAGAGCCGATCGCGAGTAAGCTTTGCACTAGCTGAAAACCATCACCGCGTTCATCTTGCCACGGATTGAGAAAAGACAGCATTCGCGATCGTTGGTATGAGTGCATCATCAGACTCATCGTTGCGACTAGTCCCCCACCAATGGCCGTGCCAGCCAGATAGCGCAATGGCAGCCCAGCAGCAAAAGCGATCGACCACAACCCTATCCCACACAAGGATGTGGTGCTGAGATTCGGTTGCTTGAGGATCGCCAATAACACGATCGCAAAGATGCTCAACCAAGTCACTCTGACTCGGATCGAATACTGCTCCCACCGTCCAAATAGCTTTGCGCCTTGCAATACCAAAAAGGGTTTGATCAGTTCTGATGGTTGCAGTTGGATGGGGCCGATCGCAATCCATCGCGTTGCACCCATTGTATTTTGACCCATACCAGTCAAGACAGTCAACAACAATAACACCAAAATCCCCAATAAGATCCACTGGGCAACTTTGAGCAGTTTGCGTAATGGTGAATGAACGATCGCATTAAATATTACCAAACTAATCGCGATCGACAAAAGCTGACGCGTTATGTAGTACAAGCCATCTTTTTTCTCGACTTCCCCATGATAATAGGAAGCTGAGAATAGTACGAACATGCCGATCGCCAGCCACAGAAAAGTCAACCACCGCATCAATCTTGCCGTTAACGACCAGTCTTTTACTGTGGGGTCAAAAAATGGAATTAAAAGGCGCAAGTTCACGATCTTAGGAAAATAGGGGTAGGGTGTAAATTTTGAGGTAAGGTTCCATCCAGCGTCATTTCTAGCTTGATTTTAAATTGAGCTTGCTGCTTTGCCGGAGATCCTACGCGATCGAAACCCATCCTATTTAACCACAACACCCACTCTAAATTAACTGCCGCTTGCGCCTTCGGAACGCATTTCTGGTCGCTTAGCTCTGGCGATCTGTTTCAGTCAGCAGCTCTCCATCAAAACGGCGATCGGGTCTTGAGGTCGAGGTAAGATATGTTAGATTAGCTGACAGCTCGATTTTCAGCATTCTGCTTGACTGTCAATCTGAGCGATCGACACGATCGTAATTTACTCCCATATTATTTAGAGCATTAGTTCCCCCGCTCAGATTTTTCTAAATCTAATTATGTTAAAAAATCTATTTGTAAACTGGCAACGACAATCGCTAATAGTACTTGTCATAGCGATCGCCATTGGGATTAGTAGCTGCCAACAACTTATTAGTTCCTCTTCCGCCCAAACTACTAACCAATTAGTATCAGCCATTCTCAGCGATCCCAAAACTTTTAATGCCGCATTGAGCAATGAATCACCCAATATTTTTGGTTACGTCGGTGAGGGATTAATTACCGAAAATGGCAAAGGAGAGATCGTGCCAGCCTTAGCCCAATCCTGGGTCATCTCTTCAGATAAAAAGACCGTGACCTTTACACTCAGACCAAACTTAAAATGGTCAGATGGTGTATCATTAACCACCGATGATGTGTTGTTTACATTTAATGAAGTTTATTTCAACGAACAGATCCCTACCGATACACGCGACATCCTCAAAATTGGGAAAAATCGTAAACTACCTACAGTCAAAAAAGTAGCTGACGATCGGATCGAGTTCATTACCCCCGAGCCATTTGCTCCTTTCCTCCGCACATTAGGAATTAGTATTTTACCAGCTCACAAATTACGTCCGACAATCGACCAAAAAGATGAAAAGGGCAAACCGCTATTTCTCAGTACTTGGGGAATTAACACCAAGCCAGCAGATTTAGTTTCCAATGGCATTTTCACACTCGACTCCTATACACCTGGAGAACGGCTGGTTTTTAAAAAGAATCCTTACTATTGGCGTAAAGATTCCAATGGGAAGCAACAGCCATATATCCAGAGATTAATCTGGCAAATTGTCGAATCTACAGATACCGCGCTAGTTCAGTTTAGATCGGGTGGTTTGGACTCTTATGGTGTTTCGCCTGATTTCTTTTCTTTACTTAAAAAAGAAGAACAAAAAGGTGACTATAAAATTTATAATGGTGGGCCAGCAACCGGAACTACGTTCATGTCTTTCAATCTAAATCAAGGCGAACGAGATGGTAAGCCACTAGTCGATCCGATCGAATCACGCTGGTTTAATAATATCAAATTTCGTCAGGCGATCGCTTATGGCATCAATCGTCAGCGGATGATAAATAATATCTATCGCGGACTCGGCGCACCTCAAGATTCACCGATTTCTGTGCCTAGTCCTTATTATTTATCACGCGAACAAGGATTACCATTTTATGATTATAGCCCACAAAAAGCTAAAGCACTATTTGCAGAGGCTGGGTTTAAATATAATGACCAAAATAAACTTGTTGACGATCGCGACAATCCAGTCAGATTTAGCTTAATCACTAATTCTGGCAATAAAATTCGCGAAGCTTTGGGTACTCAAATAAAACAAGATTTAGCTCTAATTGGGATTGAAGTAGACTTTACACCGATCGCTTTTAGTCTGTTACTCGATCGAATTGATAGCTCATTACAATGGGATAGCTTATTAATTGGATTCACTGGTGGGATCGAACCAAATGATGGAGCCAATTTTTGGTCGGTAGATGGCGGTTCGCATATTTTCAATCTCAAACCCAAGCAGGGCACACAACAAATTACTGGACGTCAAGTAGCTGATTGGGAAAAGAAAATCGACGAGCTTTATATTCAAGCGGCACAAGAATTAAATGAAGAAAAGCGGCGGCAAATTTATATCGAGACTCAAAAAGTCACTCAAGCAAGCTTACCATGTATTTATTTAGTCAATCCTCTATCATTATCGGCTGTCAAAAATCGAGTTAAAGGGATTGATTATTCACCAATTGCTGGCCCATTCTGGAATCTGCATGAGTTGACTATTAGTGCAGAATAATAAATCTAGCTTGAGTGAGATCTCTAAATCTACAAATTATTGCGTGAACCAAACAGTGCCGACTCTAAATTAGCTAGGTTATTTAGTTGAGGCAATCGCCTTGCTCAGAAACTCAGCCCACTCAGCCGCCATTGGCACTTCAGTAAATGGAATATTGATGTCGTCCCCATCGATGAGCTGAAACTGAAGATCGATCTTTTTACCATTATTAGGTAAATCATTTAGATCGATGGTAACTCGATCGACCGTTAAGTGAATCTGTTTGACTCGATCGAGATTAAATGTCTGAAGATCTTGCGGTTCGGCTTTGGTGGGCTTACCCCAACTAATTTCTCGATCTTTGAGTCCCATCACAGCATAGATATCATACTTGCAGCGATCGAATCCTACCGCCCAGCGTTTGTAGGCTTCAAGTTTCTGGTACTCATTAGCACCCGCTCTCGCCAACCAGATAAATGCTCCCAGCAGCGGGAGCCACATTAAACCGCGTTCCATAGTATTTAGGGGGTAGGGGGTAGAGGGTAGCGATGCGCGATACGTAGGGTTCCCCGAGGGTTTAGCGCATCAAGACAGAGGGTAGGGGGTAGTGGCGAGGGAATTAGCTAGTCCCTTCTCACCCAAAAAATAGACAATATTTATTTACCATCCACTATCCACTATCCACCATCCACCATCCACATCTACACCGGATGCCTAATTCTTCACTGAGGAGGAAATATGTTGTCCGTATTCTAAACACAGTATCCTAGTAAATATCACGTTATGTAAATTTTCATGAAATGTATCATCAACCGTCGCGCACAGTTTTCCGCTAGCCACCGCTATTGGTTGCCAGAATTAAGCGCGGCGGAGAACCAAGTCAAATTTGGCTTGTGCGCCCAGCCGTACGGACACGGACACAACTACGTCTTGTACATCTCGCTCTATGGCGATATCGATGACTATGGGATGGTGCTCAACCTCTCCGATGTCAAACACGTCATCAGCAAAGAAGTCACCTCCCAGCTAGACTACAGCTTTCTCAATGATACCTGGTCGGAATTTCAGACAACGCTGCCTACCACCGAAAATATTGCTAGGGTAATTTGGCAGCGATTGGCTCCTCACCTCCCGCTCGTCCGCATTCAGCTATTTGAACATCCCGAACTTTTTGCAGAATATACAGGTAAAGACATGGAAGCCTCACTGACTATCGGTACTCACTTTAGCGCGGCTCACCGTCTCGCGCTAGATAGCCTCACTCTCGCCCAAAATAGTGAGATCTATGGCAAGTGCGCGCGAGTAAATGGACACGGACACAACTACCACCTCGAAGTCACCGTCACTGGCGAAATCGACGCCCGGACGGGAATGATTGTCGATTTGGTCAAACTCCACGAGCTAGTAGACAAATATGCTGTCGAACCGCTAGATCACACCTTCTTGAACAAAGACATCGCCCACTTTGCCAAAGTCGTCCCCACGGCTGAAAATATCGCTGTGTATATCGGCTATCTCATCGAGCAACCGATTCATGAGCTAGGCGCGCAGCTACATAAAGTCAAACTAGTCGAAAGTCCCAACAACTCGTGTGAGTTACTTTGGAGTCAAGATTTTAGTACGCTGGCAGCTCGTCAACTAGCCACTGTCGCTCTGGCTGGTGTCTAGATTGTGACTATAGCCATTGTGACAATTTTAGCGATCGATCGGTCGATCGGTCGATCGAATTTGAGCGATCGATCGTTTATAATTAGCCAAGCTTGACAATAAATCATCACAGATGGCATCTACAAATAGTATAAGTGGCACAGCTAATAATTAGACATTGACATAATTATTTCATAATTGAATTAGCTTCACACTATGATCCTTCAGCCGTAACTGATAAAATCGGCAAGAGTATTTGTCCCGAATGCTGTTCTCAGCACAAGTGGGTTACCATCTGCTATCCCTGTCAATTTTGAAATCAGGATTAATAAATTATGAGCGATACACCAGAATCTACTCAATCTGCCGAAACTATCACCGTTGATATCCCAGCAAATCCCCTGGGATTAAACGCTGGCAATGGTTCCATTACTCAAGTTTCACCAGAAAGCTATACAGTTAATTTACCCGACGGCGTGAAACAAGCTCTTGATATCTTGGCTGAGTTTCCGACTTATTTGGGTCAGACTTACGCCAACAACAAGCGTGCTGTCACTATTGTGGGCTTAATCTTGGGGATTATCGTTGGCGTCAAGCTGACTTTGGCAATTCTATCGGCTGTGAATGAAATTCCGTTACTTGCACCTACTTTTGAATTAGTGGGCATTGGGTATGCTAGTTGGTTTGTATATCGCTATCTTCTCCAAGCCTCCACTCGGAAGGAACTAACTGATGAGATTGATAGTTTCAAAACCGAAATTTTTGGCAACAAGAACGCCTAGCGGCAATCGTCAAGTCGATTAATCTACTGTTTACTTAGATACCACCGATCGATCGGTGGTATTTTATTGACTCCAGCCATTCACCATCCACCATCCACTATCCACTTCAGTCTCTGGATAGTTCAGCTTTTCGCTAGTAGCCATAATCCACACAGAGCCGCGATCGTCAACATCAGCGCGATCGCGATAAAGTTATTATCTTGAGTATTGACCTGAGTCAGATCTACAGGGGCATATTTTTCATCGATCGATCGCGGCTGGGGCGGTGATAATGGAGCTGGCGTCCGATTGACAGCCATCTTATCATCGCCCCCTTCCAGATGCGATAAGTCAGGAATTTTGGTCAACCACTCATCGCGCCGGATCAGTTCTGGAGCCTGCATGATATACAGCAGTCGTTTACTCGCTTGGCGAGTATCGAGATCGGGATGGCTGGCGAGTTTTTGACATAGAGCCTTGGCTTCAGGGATTTTCCCCGCAGCTTCATAAGCTGTCACCAACCACACTTGTACTTCCCCACCGATGCGGGTATTTGGCTGTACTTGCGCTACAGCAGCCAATAAACAACTGACAGCTTGGCGGTACTCTCCCCGCTCGAAGGCAATTTGTCCAGCCTGGTAATCAGAATCAAAAGTCACAATCAAAAAATAAGTGTAAATGTGTTGCACAAAGCAGATGGGGCTTTCCTCTCTCCCTCTTACTCCCCTCCTTGGAGGGGCTGGGGGTGGGTTCCAAGGAGGGTTGGGGCTGTTCCTAGAGCTTCTCCTTGAGTTATCCTGCCATAGGCACAAGATAGACGACGCAACAACTTAAACGGGCTTCTGCATACACGGTAGATCCCCGCTACATCGTCGCTGAAGAAACAATCATCGACCCAGTACCATTATCGGTGAAAATTTCGAGTAAGAGGGAGTGCGGCAATCGTCCATCGATAATATGCGCGGCTTTGACACCTTGAGCCAGACTGCGAACGCAACAAGTCAACTTCGGAATCATCCCGCCGCTGACGGTACCATCTTCAATCAGCGCGCGCGCTCCAGAAATATCTAAGTGACGAATCAAAGTATCTGGATCTTTGAAGTTCCGCATCAACCCTGGCGTATCAGTCATCAAGATCAGTTTTTCGGCTCCCAATGCAGCCGCAATTTCACCAGCAACCGTATCGGCATTGATATTATATGCCTGTCCGTTTTCATCAGCAGCGACACTGGAGACGACGGGAATATAGCCACTCTTGACTAAGGTATTGAGAATATCGACATTGACACCACTCACCTCACCCACAAATCCGATCCCTTCGCGACCGTCAGGACGTGCCACGATTAAGTTACCATCTTTGCCGCACAGCCCCACGGCATTACCACCACAACGAGCGATGAGGGAGACAATTTCTTTATTCACTCGTCCGACTAAAACCATTTCCACAACGTCCATCGTCGCCGCATCGGTAACGCGCAAACCATCTTTGAATTGTGGCTCGATGCCGAGTTTTTCTAGCCAACTATTGATTTCGGGACCACCACCATGAACTAAGACGGGACGAATGCCGACGCAGGACATAAAAACTAAATCGCGAATTACATCCTCTTTGAGAGAACTATCTTTCATGGCTGCGCCGCCATATTTGACCACTACGGTACGTCCGGCGAATTTTTGGATGTAGGGCAAGGCTTCGCTAAGTACCCGCACGCGGGTGGCATCTTCGTTGGAGTGGTTCATGCTGGAGAGGGTTGGAGTCTGGCGATCGGTACTGGCAATAGCCAAGATTTTAGCAGTTTAGCTCGTGTCTATGCAGATCGAGTTATTCGGGAATTTAGATCTGAACTGTCGATACGATTTTTAGATGAGTGTGAATATTGTTATTGTGGAATCGATATAACTGGTGTAACATATTCTCAATAAATCGATATGATACATGTCGAAATTTATTGCTCTTCATAGAGCTAATTTAACCCCGAATATCGACTAAAGAATAGTACAAATGAACAAAAATCTTGCATTAGGGCTAGCTACTCTAGCTCTATCGATCGCAAATGCTCCAAATGCCCAAGCCGCATTGATTAACGGAGTGACGGCTTCAACTAACATGACAGGCTCTTCGGGATTTGAGATAAATAATATAGCCAACGGCTCAGGGTTATCTTCCCTCAGTCTAACAGCAACTCACTCTCAATCTTCAATTGCTAATGCCTGGACTAGTGGGTTGAATCCGGCTAGTACGGGTAACTTTACCTTTAACTTAAATGGACTTTATAGCCTATCTGGTCTTAGTGTGTGGAATTGGAACAACAACACCTTAGTTGGTGTTAAGGGTGTAAATGTTCTCACCTCAACTGATGGCATTAATTTTACCGTGGTAGGAGATGCGCCTACTCAGTTTGCGGCTGGAGAGGATCCTGGACCCGAATCGCCAGAGCGGTTCAGTTTTGCGCCAGTTAGTGCATCCTATGTCAGGTTTAACGTGCTGAGTAACCAAGGCTTGGGCATAGGTTTATCAGAAGTTCAATTTGATGGATCTCCTTCAGCAACAGCAGTACCCGAACCCTTGACGATCGTGGGTACATTGGCGGGTTTCGGCGGAGGTGCTGCATTGAAGCTGCGGCTGAGAGGTGTTAAGTCGAAGTCTGTGTAGATGGTGGGGATATTTCTCGAAAAATAGGGTAGGGGCAATTCATGAATTGCCCCTACCCTATTTTTCGAGCGATCGAATCCATTCGAGTTCTGTTCGGGTAGCCAACGAGTGGAAATGTTAGAATCCTGAAATATATGCTTGCCAGAGGTGTACAGATGACAGTTGCGATCGAGAAAATGACACTAGCGGAATTCCTTGCCTATGACGATGGTACGGATAAGTTATATGAGCTAGAAAATGGAGAACTAATCGATATGCCATCTGAGAGCGAAATCAATCGTCGCATTGCAGCGTTTCTGTTCGTATATTTCAGCCAGTTGGGTATTCCAGCCTATCGGTTGACGATGAAGACAGAGATGGCGGTAAGTGGTTCGCGAGTATCCGTGCGAGTACCAGATTTACTGGTGTTGTCTGAAGAATTAGCGACGGCAATGGAGAGAGCGACTAGATCGATCGTGTTGATGGATATGCCGCCACCATTACTCGTCGTGGAAGTTGTCAGCCCGAACCAAGAAAAAAGAGATTATCGTTACAAGCGCACGGAATACGCGGCTAGGGGCATTGCCGAATATTGGATCGTCGATCCGATCGTCCGAAAGGTGACAGTATTGGAATGGATAGAGGGTTTGTATGAAGAGAAGGTATTTGCGGGAGATAATAAAATAGAGTCAAGTGTATTGGAGAATCTAGATCTGACAGTCGATCGAGTGTTACAGGGACGTTAAGCTAAAAAGCCATCGATCTACTGTGCCGCGATCGCCAGTAAAATATCTAGTGTTCGATCGCAAGGCAAGCACTATGACTCAAACTTATCGCATCACACTATTGGCTGGGGATGGGATCGGCCCAGAAATTATGGCAGTAGCTGTAGATGTCCTGAAGTTGGTAGCCACACAAGAAGATATCAACTTTGAATTTACAGCGGCTTTAATTGGTGGTGCGGCGATCGAGGCAACAGGTGAACCCTTGCCAGCAGCGACTTTGGACACCTGCAAGCAGAGTGATGGGGTCTTACTTGCCGCCATCGGTGGTTATCAGTGGGACAACTTGCCGCGTCATCTCCGCCCAGAGACAGGTTTATTGGGCTTGAGAGCGGGTTTGGGTCTATTTGCCAATCTCAGACCTGCGGCAGTTTTACCCCAGCTGATCGACGCTTCTAGCCTCAAACGGGAGATCGTGGAGGGGGTGGATATGATGGTCGTCAGAGAGCTGACGGGTGGGGTGTATTTTGGCGAACCCAAGGGAATTTTCACAACTGAGACGGGTGAAAAACGCGGGGTGAATACGATGGCATATACAGATAGTGAAATCGATCGGATTGCCAAAGTTGGTTTTGAAACCGCCCGCAAACGTGCTAAAAAGCTCTGCTCGGTCGATAAGGCAAATGTGTTGGAAGTCTCTCAATTATGGCGCGATCGAGTCACCGCGATGGCAAAAGACTATCCTGATGTCGAACTCACCCACATGTATGTAGACAATGCCGCGATGCAGCTAGTCCGCGCCCCCAAACAGTTTGACACGATCGTCACCAGCAATCTGTTTGGTGATATCCTCTCTGACGCTGCTGCCATGTTGACGGGCAGTATCGGGATGCTACCTTCGGCGAGTCTGGGTGCGACTGGGTTGGGGGTATTTGAACCAGTTCATGGCTCGGCTCCAGATATCGCGGGACAAGACAAAGCCAATCCCCTAGCACAAGTGCTGAGTGCAGCGATGCTACTTCGCTACGGCTTGAACAAATCAACTGCGGCAGATCGGATCGAACGCGCGGTGTTAAAAGTTTTGGATCTGGGCTACAGAACTGGTGATATTATGTCAGCAGATATGACTGTAGTTGGCTGTCAGGAGATGGGTCGAGTCTTGATTGCCGCCCTAGAGTAAGCCTAGTTATCGATGTCCGATCGTCACTCCTACACCCAGATCTGCACTCCAGATCCAGCTAAATCTGCGAGTGTCGATGGCTCCCACCCGAGTTACCATTAGTGTCACCCGATCTCTCTTAAAATATTTCCAGGTAATTTTAGGAGTAACTACCATGTTTACATTTGAGCCGCGCAAAGTTAAAGCTACTGCCATGCCCCAGCCAGATGCCTATGGAATGTACGATCCAGCTCTCCTTAGGGCTGCTAAAGATATTTATAGTTTCTATTGCCAGATTAACCCCGATCGCGATCGACGACGACAACCGATCGGGGTAGCTATGAATCAACACGATTATCGCGGCAAATTGATCTTTAGCAGTTGTCCAGTGTTGTTACCTGAAGAGTGTTTTGTCTCAGTTACCCAATTGGAAACCGAGATGAATTAACTCTGGTTGCTCTACACTCAAAGTGGTTAAAACCACTCCTCGGAGTGCAAAGTCCGCCTAAGCGGACTGATTTCTTAGTCCGCTTAGGCGGACTTTGCATCATTAGCCCCGATTTCAATCGGCGGCAATACCCAAAGAGCCGACATGGAGCATCAGGGCTACGACTGGGGAATTATAGATTTAGGTTGTCTATCTCTGTAGCCGTTGGCAGCATCTTAATAGTAGTGAATATTTATGACACGATCGTCCAAGTAATTATCTTCTGGTTGGGTGCGGCGATCGGGAGTTTTCTCAATGTCGTCGTGTACCGCGTTCCGGCTGGCTTGTCCGTGATTTGGCCGCCGTCGCGATGTCCCAAATGCCTCCACCAATTAGGCATGGGTGAAAATATCCCGATCTTGGGTTGGCTATTACTACGTGGCAAATGCCGCCATTGTCGCACCCCGATCTCGTCGCGTTATCCGCTGATCGAAGCGTTAACGGCGGTAATTTTTGTAATTGTTTACAATCGGTTCGGACTATCGATCCAGACAATCGGCTACTCGCTGCTGATGTGTTGGCTGCTGGCACTCACCCTGATCGATCTCGACACGATGACGTTGCCCAATCCCCTCACCCAATCGGGGTTAGTATTGGGATTAGTCTTTCAATTTGTAGCAGGTTATCTCGATAACAATCATTCGATCGTAGGCAGTAAGGAGTATCTGATCCAGGGTATTTTGGGGATGGTACTGGGGATCTGGATCTATGACATCATTCTCATTGTTGGTAGTATGATGATGGGTCAAGCCGCTCAAGGTGGCGGTGATGCCAAATTGATGGCGATGGTGGGAGCTTGGAGTAGCTGGAAAGTTGTCCTCTTAGCTGGAGGTTTGGCATCGGTATTGGCGATCGGCGGATTTATGGCTGTGGCTGGCTACTCCACGCTCAAAAGTGGTGGCAAAGCCGGAGCCAATAAGCTGATCGAACCCCTCCCGCTGGGGCCATTTATCGCTCTCGGTGCAACGATATCGTTGTTTGGAGGAGATTGGTTGATGGCTACTTATCAACAGTCGATCCAGTCTCCCGATCGATATCTATTTGCCATCCCATTATTAATTGTGCTGATCGCATTACTATTCTGGACGCGAAAAATGCGCTTGCGTAGCTCGTGATTTGTAGCTGTATATGGATGCAAAAAGGGTGCCTATACATAGGCACCCTCTCGTAGGGTGTGTGAGGCGGCAAGCCGTAACGCACCAGATCGAGTTAGTAACAATTAGCCACGACGTAAGTTGAGTAACTCTTTTGGCGAAGCTAAAAGATCGATCGCGACGAAGAAGATCTTACCTTGAGGATCGAGCAGGAACCGCCAAGCGATGTTCATGCCGACACTGGCACCAAACCAGGGAGTTTGGACTTTACCCGTGACTTTGACTTGAGTATAGCCATCATCGATCGGCTCGACGACACCGCGCTCTGGTAACATTTTCAAGCCTACACATTCTTCACGCATGTAAGTGAGGATTGCTGCTGGGCCGACGACTGGAGCTTGGAATGGCGGCTGGAGCGCACCTTCTTCGACAAACAAACTCGATGCCGCCATGAAGTCAAAGGCATTCATGTTGTCGATATAGCTCAGAACGGTGTAGTTGTCTACACCTTCGATCGCTGCACGCGATCGATCGGCAAAAGCGCGAGGGGTAACTGATGGTGCTTCGCGTTTGTCATAGTCTTGTCCGCGTGCTGGATCGTAACCCATGTTGACTACTGTATTCCGCAGTACCGTGATTTGTTGTCCGGCATCGAGCTGCTTGATGGTTTCGAGCAAGGCAGTGGCTTCGGGAGAGGGGACATAGCCAGCCGGAATCGGTGCGACCATACCCTGTTTCATCATTTGTCCCAATTCATACCAAAAACCCAGTTTGGTATTCATCCGAAATGCGGTAAACGTCCGACAAAGCGGTGTATCGGTGTGCATGGCTAGATCGGTCATTACTTGAGTCTGATCCGCAGGCTGCATCGCCTTGATCTGGTCGAGCAGGGGTTGTGCTAGTGCCATACTTGCCGAACCTGTCGCCGCTGGCGTAATCGTGATGCCCATTTCAGTGTAAGCGTACCAAAGCAAAGCTAGTTGATCTTCGACGCTCAATTGGTCGAAGGCTGCGGTAACGGCGGGAACTGCATCAGCAATTAGAGTGTTTGCAAAAATTGACTGAGCAGACTTGAGTGAAATAGACATAAATACTACGACTCCTTAAAGGATAAATTGATATTTGTCAGGTTTTGTTTATAAAACTTTACTGTCTCACTATAATACCAGAATACGCCCCACCCAAAACACAAGTTATCTCAGTAACGATCGCTTGGTTGTGCAAAATGTATTGCATTTTGTAATAGATAGGTCTAATCCGTTACTAAGGAAACTCGACCGATGACTCCTATTCAAGAACTAAAGAATAGTTTACCGCTACAGGTAGCCATCGCGATCGGGGGAGTCTAGATCGTGAGGATGTGGATTGGCTTTGAGGCGCAACTAGAGAGGTTGCGTCTGAGTAGTTGGCATGGGATCTATACCGGACTATTTATAGCAACCGCCAAGGCAGTTAGGACAGCACAGCGATTAAAATCGCCGCTAGTGCTGCAAAGTCCGCCTACGCGGACTGAGATCTAGAGTGTCTTAACCGATGTGGCGACTACTATATCATCACTCCCCGTACCTTCCCTGGCGGCAATTGGATCGGTAGCCGATCGGATATCCGCAAATTTTCTTAACCATTGCTTAATAAATGTAGGTACAATGGCTATGGGTCGAAATGAACAAATCCGATTTTATTCATCCGATCGAGCGATTGACATGAATAAAGTTAGCCTCTGGCAACCAATTCATCACGCGATCGGCTCAGGAATTAGCCTCAATCTACTTACTATTTGCGTCGTTCGAGTGTGCTTAGCACAAACAAAATCTCATTAAAGTGCTGGAAAACACTGCCGCTCTGGCGTAGTAAGTAGCAGAATTACAGGTATGCAGTAATTCACCAACAACTTCAACAGCCTTGAGCTGAATGAACCATGTTCGACCTTGCCTCAGCACCCGCGATAGTTCGTGCAATCTCTAGTGCTTACCTCCTCTCCACTTGTTTGCTACTGAGCTTCACCACTTGTGGCTGGTGGATTGTCTCCCATCTCGAACACCAAGACACTCATCTCCACAAATGGTTTAGCTAAAACTCGATGCTGTCGATCGCCTAAATGATGCGCTTGAGTTGTAAGCGATCGACTCAATAGTTTTATAATCGGCTCAATTGCTGATAAGATAGTAAATCCTTGCTTCTGCCGTCACTGAGGTGAACTGCGTCGAAGCCAATATGTCCATAAGGAGAATCTGTGAGCGATAAATACGAAATCATGTACATCCTGCGTCCCGACTTATCGGATGAACAGGCCAACGAATCGATCGAGCGATATCGGAGTATCATTGAAACCAATGGTGCTACCGACATTGAAATCCAACAACGCGGCAAACGCCGCCTTGCTTATCTCATTGGCAAGAACCGCGATGGGATCTATGTTCAAGTCAACTTTACTGGTTCTGGCAAAGAAATCGCCCCATTAGAAAGAGCGATGCGTCTAAGTGAAGATGTCATCCGCTACTTGAGCCTCAAACTCGATCCACCCAAAAAAGCAGCCAAAGCAGCGGCGGCGGCACTTGCCGCTAGCGGCGAGGAAGCATAGTCTTTCGATTCAGATCGCTATATATCCACTCCAACAAGAGCCTGCTCATGCAGGCTCTTGTTGTTGCTAAGGGAGCGATCGTACCCGTGTCACGACAATCTGTATAGCAGTCGCCAAGGCGGTTAAGACACAATTAGTATTAGTCCGCGTAGGCGGACTTTGCAGCACTGGCAGCGATTGAAATCGCTGTACTGTCTGAATCGCACTGGCGGTTGCCATACATGTCAAATTAGCAGGGAAGCCCATCGGGTCAGATATCGCCCAAATTCTCTAGCAATAATTCGACCTGCTCCCGCTGCTGTGCCAAAAAATCTTCGCACTGCTGCAAAGACTCCACCGCTACGGCAAATTGACTGACTACCTCGCTCAACTCCAACTCACCACTTTCAATTTCTGCCAAGATTTCCTCAACTCGATCGACTGTCTGCTCGTACTTCCAGCTAGGTTTTTTTGCCATTATCGCTACTGATGACGATTACATTTACTTGCCCTTGACCCAGTTGTAGGCACAACTCCTCGCCGACAACTACCGCAGCAGCATCGCGGACGATCGATCCATCCTGCTGATGGACTAGGGCATAACCCCGCTGCAATACCAAGCGCGGATCGAGGGCTTGGCAGCGCGCACAGAGTCGCAACTGTTGTTGCTGCGCTGACTCCAATCTCCCAGTAATAGCGCGCCTGAGCCGCTGCTGGAGGTGCTTGAGCCGTTCGGCTTCGATTGCTAGATGCCGATCTGGTTTGATGCGTTCGCACCGCATCCGCACTTGACTCAACTGAGCCTGTTGGGCGGCGAGTACTCGTTTCATCGCGGCTTGAAGTCGCTCGATTCGCGCTCGATGCTCGTCCACGACGGTGGTGAGAGCGGGGACGACCAAGATCGCCGCTGCGGTGGGAGTAGCGGCGAGCGCATCTGCTGCGCGATCTGCTAGCGACTCATCTCGCTCGTGCCCGATCCCAGTCACCACTGGGATCGGGCACTCAGCAATCGCACGCACGACAATTTCACTATTGAAGCAGTTCAAATCCTCAGTCGCCCCGCCGCCTCTGGCGACAATTAATACTTCTGCCCGACCGTCAATCTGCACCCGCTGGATCGCCCGATCGATCGATCTGGGAGCTGCTTCCCCCTGTACCGTCGCTGGTGATAGCAATACCAATACCCCAGGATAACGCGATCGCAGCGTCTGCTGGATATCACCCCAAGCTGCCCCCGTCGGCGATGTGACGACCGCGATCGTCTGCGGGTATGCTGGGAGCGATCGCTTCCGCTCCACATCAAACAACCCTTCGGCTGTGAGCCGCTGTCTGAGCCGCTGTAATCTCAGAGCCTGCAAGCCTTCACCGATGGGGAGAACTTGCTGCACCTGAAATTGATATTTACCATGTGGAGCGTAGACAGCAAGCTGACCAAAAACGAGCACCTCCATCCCGATTTGGGGCTTTGTCTCCAGCTCTGAGATTTGAGATTTCCAGACAACGGCAGGGAGTGCGGCTTTGCCGACTTTATCCTTGAGGGTAAAGTAGATGCCCGATGGATGAAAGGTAGCACTAGCAATTTCACCACTCACCCAGACTTGCCGTAGTTGGGGGATCTGCAATGCACGTTCGATGTAGCTAGTCAAGCGATCGATCGAGATCGGATCGATGTGTGAATCGAGCAGCTCGGTGAGGAATTTATCCGGCATTGTTTAGCGGGAGTAAGTGCCGTCTAAGTATCGAATACTGGTGCTCATGCGGCGATTACCTCTCGGCGCGGCTCCGCCAACGCATAACACACTCTACATCAATTTAGCCGACCGTTTAGGATTACTATACTGGATCGGCAATAGTCGAGCGAGTAGAACTTAAGTAGGTAGGTGCAATTATTTATAAAATAAATTATACCTGAAACCTAGTTGGTGGGCACTGCCCACCCTACTCGATATCTCATATTTAATAATGCCCATCTACTTGATGAGATCGTCTCAATCAGTCTTTTTACACCAAAACTGCTGGATGAAAATCGATCGCTGACTAGTTTTTGAACGATCGTCCAGTTGTCAAATTTCAACTTGCAGCTAACTTAATCTTCGTCCCAAGCTTCAACTTCGATTAATTCGCTGACGGGATCTTGGAGGGTGAATCCAAAATCTAGTAATTCATTTTTCCAGTATTGCCATTTGTCACCGTAGAGGAAGGCAATCTTCCAAATGCGATCGCTCGGACTGAGAATCTTGGATGCGACCAAAGATGCGACTTGACGTTGCATTTTCACCATCGGGTGAAGCACTTGCTGAGTCATAGATAAAGATTTAATTGTTTTAATGCTTAATTGAAATTAGCTTCCCGTTCGATACTCGTCCTAAATTGGTTACGCCATGTGCTGGGGATAGCTGCATCTATACTTGTACCGCAAAAAGCTAGCTATTGTCAAATTTAATTTCAGTCAATTTTGCTACCGTTAACTAAGCGGAGGTAATTTTTACGAAGTATTTTTGAATAACGCCGCGATCGAGTCCGATATTCTGCTGGGGAAGCGATCGTCAAGGAGCGATAACCGCGCCTAGCGAGCGCGATTTATTGAATCGCTGTAAATAGCCAATTGACTGCGATACCTAGTACCGAACCAGCAATGACTTGGACAGGGGTATGTCCTAACAATTCTTTGAGTTTTTCTTCGTTGAACTTATGGTCATCAGAGAATAATTCGTCGATCATTTGATTGAGAATGCGGGCTTGTTTGCCTGCGGCTTGACGGACTCCAGCCGCATCGTACATGACGACAACCGCCAAGATGGTCGCGATCGCAAATTCAGCACTTTTCCAACCTAAACTTTCGCCGACCCCTGCCGCTAGAGCGGTAACTAATGCCGAATGAGCACTAGGCATCCCACCAGTAGTTGTCAATACTTTGACGCTAAATTTGCCATTGGAGATGACATCAATAATCAGTTTGAGTACCTGCGCGATCGTACACGCAGCAATGGCTACGATCAAAATGCGATTATCCAGAATCTGTACGATGTCGTTAACGATCGGGGTTGCTTGACTAACCACGTAAATGACCTAGAGTGAGGGAAGGTGTTAAGTTATCGCTAACAATTAGCATGAAAATACCTATCGATCTAAACTTGTTGTAGTTGGTGCAAACCGCGCTGATGGCTCAGCTCTAACTTGCTGTGCGAGCTAATTTTAGGCGATCGCATCATCGATCGAATTGCTGGCAACTGGACTAATTTTTACGAGCGGTAATATAGTCAGCTAGAGCTTGGAGCGGCTGGGCGCGATCGCCAAACTCATCGAGAATAGTTTTAGCTTCAGCTACTAGTTTATCAGCTTGACGTTTGGATTCCTCCAGTCCCCAAAGTTTGGGATAGGTGGCTTTTTGGGATGCGAGATCTTTGCCTGCAGTTTTGCCAAGTTCTGCCCCAGTGGCGGTGATATCGAGAATATCATCGATAATTTGGAAAGCCAAACCAATATTGTGAGCGAATTTGGCAAGTTTTTCGATCTCTGATGCTGTAGCTCCAGCGAGGATTGCGCCACAGACGACGCAGGCTTTGAGGAGGGCACCTGTTTTGTGATTGTGGATGTAGGTAAGTGTCTCGATCGAAATATCGGGTTTGGCTTCGGATTCGAGATCGACGACTTGTCCGCCGACTAAACCATTGGCACCGACTGCTCTGGCTAAATGGGCGATCGCTTGGAGTACTTTGTCAGCACTGACCCCCTGAGTCTGGGTAGCTATATACTCAAACGCATAGGCTAGTAAGCCATCGCCAGCGAGGATGGCAATATCTTCACCATAGACCTTGTGATTTGTCAACTTACCCCGCCGATAATCATCATCATCCATCGCTGGTAAATCATCATGGATCAGCGACATGGTATGTACCATTTCCAGCGCACAAGCCATCGGCATGACTAGATCGGTATTTCCCCCAATCATTTCGCAACTAGCAAGACAGAGGATCGGACGCAACCGCTTGCCACCCGCTAGTAAGGAGTACCTCATCGCGGCATAGATGGTATCTGGATAGCCAGGACGAATCGCCGCGTCTAAGGCTGCCTCGATCTGCGGTTGACGCTCGGCGAGATAGGCTACCAGCTCGAAGGTAGTGGTGGGAGAAGTTTCCTGGTGACTAGTCATTGGCGATCGAGTATGGAGGTCTAATCTATATAGCTCTTGTCTCCACCATTTTACGAGGGATTGGCTCTTTTGAGGAAGTTGGCTCAATTGGGCGATCGTCTGATGTACTGCCAGAGCGAATCGCTGTCTTGTCTTGACGCACACAAATGGGAGGGAGCCTCCCGTTCGATGCGTCGCTGTCACAGCGAGATCTGGAGGGAACCGCCGCGTGAATCAGCAATTATCAATTATCAATTAATTTAACCCCTCTGATGGCTAAATCCAACAGTTCGATCGGGTGGAGGATCTGAGTCTGATGTCCTTGCAGCTCCAGATGTTTAGCAATTTGCAAAGTACAGCCAGGATTGGCTGAGGCAATCACAGTCGCGCCAGTATTTACTAAGTTGTTCACCTTTTGACGACCGAGTTCGTTGGCTGTCTCAGGTTGGAGCATATTATAAACCCCAGCACTACCGCAACAGAGTGCCGCGTCTAATGGCTCGGTGAGGGTGATATTGGGGATTTGGTTGAGGAGTTGACGCGGTTGGCTGCTAATTTTTTGACCGTGCAATAAGTGACAGGCATCCTGATAAACCAAGGTCAGCGGCTCGATCGAGATCGGTGATAATGGCGTAGTCAGTTTGATATCAGCTAAAAATTCTTGAACGTCTTTGACTTTAGCTGAAAAATCGATCGCTCTTTGGAGATATTCTGGATCGTCTTTGAGCAATTCGCCGTATTCTTTGAGTGTATGTCCGCAACCAGCAGCATTGATAATAATCGCATCGACATCTGTAGCGGTGAAACTGTCAATCATTTGTCTGGCAAGTGTTTTGGCTTGTTCTTCTTGCCCTTGATGGTGTGGTAGAGCAGCACAGCAACCTTGAGCTGGAGGGATGACAATTTCGCAACCATTGGCTGTCAACACTTTGACAGTCGCTTGATTGACGCGATCGAAAAATAGCCGCTGGACACAGCCCAAAATCATCCCTACTCGATATCTTTGCGTACCTTGAGCGGGAATCAATTCTGGTAAAGTATCTTGAAATGTACTCAAAGATAACTCGGGGAGATTTGACTCCATTCCCGCTAAATGTGGCGATATTTTTTCAATTATGCCTGTTTTTCGGATCGTTTTTTGGAGACCAAGTTTCTGATAGATAAATAATGGAATCAGTAATAATCGCAGTCGATTGGGATAGGGAAATAACCCAAAAATAAATTGTCGATACAACCGCTCGACGAGCGGACGCTGATAATTGCGCTCGATTTGGGGACGCATTGCTGCGATCAGTTTATCGTACTGGACTCCAGACGGGCAGGTAGTGGTGCAAGCCAAGCAACCCAAGCAACTATCGAAATGACTGACAACCGCTGGTGTCAGCTCAATTTCGCCCTGGTTGAGAGCATCCATCATGTACACTCTCCCCCGTGGTGAATCCATTTCGGTACCCAAGACGCGGTAACTGGGGCAAGTGGACAGACAAAAACCACAATGCACGCAAGCGTCAATGAGTTTGGGTGCTGGGGGATGCTGAGAGTCGAGGGTGGGTGATGACATGAAGATTGTTAGAGAGTTGATAGTGGATAGTCGATCGCGAATTAAGACGGCGAGGTTTGGATGAAAGGGATTTAGAACCCTATTTTTTGGTAATTATTTATTATCGGAGATCGCTCTTGAGCTGAAGTAAGTCAAAAATACCGCTCCCACAACTCAACTATTCACCATTCACCATCCACTATCCACTATCTACTATCCACCATCAACTATCCACCGATCTTACTACCCATTTCCAGAGTGGATGCGAACTACCTTGCTTCCGAATCTGCGCGACTTGTTGACTTAATCGCTGTCGTTCTAGTTTAGAGATCCCCCAGATCGAATTGAGACTTTGCCGCACCAAAGCACTAGCCGTCATCCCTATACACAGACACAATCCCAGTGCGGGAATGGGTTGGAAGACGAGTCCGTACTTGAGAGCCGCCCAAGTAAAATATTCTTGGAGCAGACCGATGGGATAACGCAGCTCATAGAGGCTATAAGCCCCAACTGTCAGCCACAACAACCCGAGTGTCAACCACCTACCGTAGTTACTCAGATGGTACAACCGATCGATCTGGTTTTTAAAAATCGGGTCGAGTCGGGTTGCTAAATCTAACTCTGACTCTGGGTATTCGGGAGGTGTGAATCTGGACATGGATCGATTGTCGGTTAAGATTCAGAACTCATAGCGGGATTGGCTGTAGTCGGATGACGTTCGCGCCACCAGCCAAACAGGGTACTGGCGATGAAGATGCTGGAGTAGGCTCCCGCCGTAAAACCAATAATCAGACACAGGGCAAAGTTTTTGAGCGTATCACCACCGAATAAATAGATCGAAAGTAACGTTAGTAAAACTGTCAGCGTGGTGTTGATCGATCGAGACATAGTTTGATTGACTGCATCATCGACAATTTTATCGATCGGTTGGTCGGGACTAATACTAATAACTTCACGAATCCGATCGTAAATAACGACGGTATCATTAACAGAAAAACCAATAATTGTCAATATTGCCACCACAAATAAGCTATCGATTTCCACTCCACCAACTACACCCAAAATCGAGAAAATGCCAGTAGTAACAAGTACATCATGGAACAGCGCGACAAAGGCAAAAAAAGCATAGTCAAATTTGAAACGGAAAGTCAGATACAACAAGATCAATCCAAATGAGATGACGATCGCTAGTAAGCCATTTTGAAATAATTCGGCACCTAGTGTCGGTCCAACGGTATCATTTTGAGTCTTTTGGGGATCGAATTTACCAATTTTCTCGGAGAGGGCAGATTCTAGCTGAGTTCTAGCCTCAACTTTGAGATCTTTGGTTCTAATCGATAAACCAGTAGAATCCCTGCCCACAACCTGGATGATCGGATCGATAATCCCCTGATTTTTGACTATTTCGCGGACAGCAGCGATATCGATCGGCTGACAATTATTGGCGATCGAGCAGTCAAGTTCATACTGCAATTTTGAGCCGCCTGTAAAGTCCAATCCTCGACGTAAAGGCGACCCGATTTGGGGATTATTCCAAGACACAATCATCGAAATAATCCCAGCCAAAATGACCGCGCCCGATAGCATCCACCACCATTTGCGTTGTTTGGTAACACTAAATTTTCTCATAGGGGATAATACTTATAGTTATAGATTTCAGCTCGATCTGATTTGACTTACTTAGTTGCTAAATTGCTGGGTAAATTGGGCGCAAATAACTGAGTTTTTTGACGTAAAGCCGGAACACCTAACACCAATAGCAGCAGAAATGTCCGAGTACATGTCAAAGAGGTAAAGAAACTAATTGCTACCCCTACAGCCAACGTCACGGCATATCCTTTTACCAATCCCGAGCCGAGGAAAAACAACGCTCCACAGGAAATCAGGGTAGTAACGTGGCTGTCCAAAATACTGTCAAAAGCGCGGTGAAATCCAGCTTCAACCGACTTATATAAAGTTTTGCCCGTCCGTAATTCTTCGCGGGTACGCTCGAAAATCAGCACGTTGGCATCGACAGCCATCCCAATACTGAGAATAAATCCCGCAATCCCTGGGAGCGTCAAGGTGACATCGAGGAGATTGAAAGCGGCTAATGACAGGATAGAGTAAATTACCAGCGCAAAGTCTGCGACTAACCCAGGTAATCGATAGTAGACGCCCATAAAAATCGCCACCAGGATCAATCCGCCGATGCCAGCATAGATACTGCTCTGAATGCTGTCTCGTCCCAATGTCGCCCCAACCGTGCGGTTTTCGACGATCTCTACCGGAACGGGGAGCGAACCACCTCGGAGTTGAACGGCAAGATCGTTGGCAGCTTCGGTAGTAAAATTCCCAGTAATGACTGCCTTACCGCCAGTAATCCCCGTCGCTGCAAATTGCGCGCCGACTGTCGGGGTGCTAATGGGGTCATTGTCAAGGAAAACACCGATCGATCGACCAGTTCCCGCTAGACTCTTAGTTAGTTTGGCAAAAGCATCGCCACCAGCATTATCAAATTCGATCGATACTTCCCAAGCTCCAGCGGCTACTGGTTCGGGATTGGCGCGCTTGAGCTGTTTACCCGTGATGGCGGCTTTGTCGAATAATTTATCAATTTCAGTATATTGCTGCTCGATCGTAGTTTGAATCTGGGCGATCGCTTGTTTGTCTGTAGACTTAGACTTTTTGAGGACGGCTTGCTTATCTTTAGCTTCCTTCAGTACCGCTAGCTCTGCACCCAGTTGTCCTTCTGTTCCAGCCTTTTGTTCGCGAAACTCTAGCTGGGCGGTACCGCCGAGGACTCGCTCAGCTTGTTGCGGATCGTTGACGCCAGGGAGTTGGACTAAAATCTGATTGTTGCCAGCCGATTGGATCAGAGCTTCGGAGACACCCAAGCCATTGATCCGATTTTCGATCACCTTTTGGACGGCATCGAGATCTGATGGCGTAATATCTGGATGATCTGGAGTCGGTTTTACTTGGATCGTAAGTTGCGAACCTCCCTGCAAATCCAATCCCAAGCGTAGCGGCTTGCTGAATAGCAGGACGATCGCAGCGATGACTAAGACTAGAATTAAGCCTAAAATAACTCGCTGTTTTTGCATAATAAATCTAAAAGTTTGGTTATTTTAATTCGATCGCGATTTCCCAGCCTTGACCGGATAATGGTTGTGCATTAGTATTTTTAAAATGCCCACCAGCGATCGCAGCTTTATCAAATAGTTCACTAATCTCATTATATTGCTGCTCGATCGCGGCTTGAGTTTGGGAAATCGCTTGTTGGTCTGGAGATTTAGACTTTTTGAGAATCGCTTGTTGTTCCTTGGATGCTTGGAGTGCGGTTCGCTCTGCACTCAGTTGTCCTTCCGTCCCAGCTTTTTGTTCGCGAAACTCTAGCTGGGCGGTACCACCCAAAACTCGTTCTGCTGGTTGAGAGTCCTTGACTCCAGGTAGTTGGACTAAAATTTGAAAATTGACTAACCTAATTTAATTGGGATCTGGGAGCCACAAGCTGCGATTAGCTCACTCTCTCCCGTTTCCTGCTATTACAGCTTGCCACCCACCATTTTCTCGATCGCTTCAGCAATCTGGGGTGGTTGCACGATCGTCAGATGCTCCAATTTCCCATTGTAAGGTGTCGGAATATCTTCTGACGACATCCGCAAGACTGGAGCGTCTAGCTCGTCAAAGAAATGGTCGCTGATGGAAGCAGTCAGCTCGGCACCGATGCCACCCGTCCGCATACACTCTTCGACGATGATGACTTTATGCGTCTTCTTAATCGATGCGCCAATTGTCTCCAGATCCAATGGTTTGAGTGAAATTAGATCGATAATTTCTGGATCGCAAGTCGAACCCTGAGTTTCCAATATTTTCATCGCCTGAGTACAATGGTGACGCATCCGCGAGTAAGTGAGGATGGTAACATCTTTGCCAGGGCGGACGATTTCAGCCTTATCGAGGGGGAGCAGGTATTCTTCATCGGGGATGTCTTCTTTGAAGTTGTACATCAAGACATGCTCGAAGAACAACACTGGATTCTCGTCTCTAATCGCTGATTTGAGCAATCCTTTGGCATTACGGACGGTGGAACAAGCAACGATTTTTAGTCCCGGCACTGCTTGGAAATATGCCTCTAATCGCTGAGAGTGCTCCGCACCTAGTTGTCTGCCCACACCACCAGGTCCTCGAATCACCAACGGAATCGTAAAGTTACCGCCAGAGGTATACCGCAACATTCCCGCATTATTGGAAATCTGGTTGAACGCCAGGAGCAAAAAGCCCATATTCATCCCTTCAATAATCGGGCGCAATCCCGTCATCGCCGAACCGATCGCCATTCCCACAAAACTATTCTCAGCGATCGGGGTGTCTAGTACCCGCATGTCTCCATATTTCTTATGGAGATCTTTGGTGACTTTATACGAACCGCCGTAATGTCCGACATCTTCACCCATGACATATACCGCTGAATCCCGCGCCATCTCTTCATCGATCGCGGCACGGAGGGCATTAAAAAATAGAGTTTCTGCCATGCTAGGTTTGCAACACTTAAATTTCTCAGATCTCACTCTAACAGAATTAGGGGATAGGGAATAGGGAATATGGGTTAGGGGAATTTACTGGGGCAGATGCAATTTGGCAAAGTGGTATAAATCAACTACTGTAATCGTCTGGCGATATGATGACGATCGCTATTTAATACTGTTTGAGGATTTTAAAACTTACAAGAAATCGATGTTTCAGTTTGGGTATATTATCTAATGTAGTCGAGAAAACTATGCTCCGAATCAAACTTCGATTCTGACAGCCTTTGGTTCTCCTACTTGTGTCATGATGGCTAATAACGATCGATCTTTAGACACCTTCACAAGTTCTTACTTTAGTCAGCGTCGCTACATCTTTGTTTTAGCTCGATCGCTCCCATCCGTCAGCTCTAAAATGGGCATTGAGTTTGGATTGAAATTCGTTCTAATGTGTGTGGATGTGTAAAACTCAGTTCTCGTGCGTGTAGGTACAATCGTTTTACATTTGCCTGACAACCATACAACCCGTCGCCCAAAATAGTCACACCCAGCCCACGAGCATCGGCTGCATGGACGCGCAATTGATGCGATCGTCCCGTGACAGGCATGAACTCAATTCGCGTGTAGCCGTCGATTTGCCCCAATACCTGGAACTTTGTCAAACTGGATTTACCTTGATTAAAGTCTACCTTTTGGCGCGGTCGATCGAGTGGATCGCCCCACAATGGTAACTCGATCGATCCTTGCTCTACTTCAATCTTCCCGCCCAAAATTGATTCATACACCTTGTGTACCTGTCGAGTCTCAAACTGCTGACTCAGATGTCGATAAGTCAATTTATCCCTCGCTAATAATAATATCCCCGAAGTATCTCGATCGAGTCGATGAACGCTATAAATTTCGGGATATAATTCCCGCAACCGAGTCAACACGCTATCCTGTAAGTCGATCGTCCGTCCTGGTACCGATAATAATCCCGCAGGTTTATCGATCGCCATTAGATACTCGTCCTCATACACGATCGCTAAATCCAGACTAACAGGCTGCACCGACAACCCCGCCAACATAAACCCCATCAACGGCTGACACCGCTCCTCACAAGCCCCATAAAATTCCCCCTGACGCTTATCCTGACTAGCTTCACCCCACCAAAATTCCGCCATCGCGATCGGTTTGAGCTGATTGCTGGCTGCATAATGAAGTAACTTCGGCGCACAACAATCGCCCGTACCTGTCGGAATCCCCGCAGGCATCAATTCCCGCAACGAGCTAGATGTGCCCAAAAAATTCATCAACCGATAGGCATCGTGCATCTGCGTCTGAAGTTGACGCGATCGCATCTTGCGTTGGTGTTTTAACTCTCTAATTCGCGCATCAGTGTGGTCTAAAATCTCCTGTAGTGGCTGTAAAATTGCGTCACGTTCTTGTCTGAGTTGACGACGTTCTCGTCCGTCTTGGCGGCTTTCTTGGTCGAGTTGGTCGAGTGCTACTGCTAGTTCGATCTTGCCGAGGGTAGATTCAAATCGTTCGCGCTGTTGTTGTCGCCATGCCTTGCGCTGACGATGCTCGATCGCTAATTTTGCCAGTCTATCTGCAAATTCCGCCGCTAATGATTGATGTTGCTCTCGTTCGACACTTCGATCTAAATCTATTAATTCCTGCTTCATTGTCGCTAGATCTGCTAGCGTAGCAGCTTCGGCAATCGCCACTCGATCGCGCCCAGGAATCGGCGGTACCCATCCAGCTACAACCGCCTTACCATTTAGCAATCCTGAAAAAGCTTTAATCGAGCAATATTCACCTGTATTTGTCTGGATTAACAAGACACCATACATCTTACCTTCACTGTGATATCGTTCATTCCGTGCCAATTCCACCATTAAACTATGCGCTAGCTGCTCTACTCCCTGAGTTCGCGGCAATTTTAGTAGTTCGCCACCGTGAGGACAATCACCCGTGTAGTAGTAAGTTGGGGTAGAGTTTGGGGTGCGATCGAAAATTGGAGCTAACATTATTGTTAGTGAAGCCGTTTGCTGATACCTTATAATCGCCGGTACTCTCTCGATCTTGCTCTCGTTGGCGTAGCCTACCGGAGGTAATCGCTATATCATACCTCAATTCAGCAACGCCAAAATTCTCTCGTGTTACAAGATATGAGTAAGGATTTTTGATTAATTTCGAGTCGGATCGCAGACCACACGAAACCCAAAATAGGCACAGCGGTAATTGGGCTGATAGTAGATTCGCGCTGCACTGCGACAGTAACTTGATTTACTATACCAGGAACCGCCGCGCAGGACATAAATTGAGTTGGCGTCATGAGTCCAGGCACTACCATCCGTTGGCGCACCGATGTAGTTACCATGATATTTGTCCGCGCACCACTCTAGGATATTGCCGTGCATGTCACACAGCCCATAGGCATTAGCGGGGAAAATCCCGACAACGGTAGTTTCTTCACTCCGATAGTTTGCGACTTCCTGACAAATCGTTTCGCCAAAGCAGAAGGCTGTCGTCGTCCCCGCTCTACAGGCGTACTCCCATTCGGCTTCGGTAGGGAGTCGGTAATGGCGAGCGGTTAATTGGGATAATTCCTGGCAGAACTCTACCGCATCATGCCAGGATACCGTCTCCACAGGTCGATCGCCCCCCTGAAAATACGCAGGTTTACTCCTCATCACCGCCTCGTATTGAGCCTGTGTGACGGGGGTTTTGCCCAGGTAGAATGCCGGGATATCGACCCGATGCTGGGGTCGTTGAGAGTCGCTACTACCTGCTTCTAGTTCGGGTGCGCCCATCATCAAAGTGCCGCTAGGAAGAGCGACCATTTGAAGATCGATCCCACTACCTAGATCTTGAAAGAAACGGGTGGCTTGCCCTGATGATTTCTTGACAATTAGCTTATTAGTCCCCCACAGAGTTTTCGCATTTACTAGTTTAGCTGTCTCAAATCCAAATGGTTGTAAGGTCGGACGATCGCGATCGGTAGAGACGGTTTGTTGTGGTGACTCAATCGGTTGTTTAGTAACATTAATTTCGAGACGATCGCGCACTCGATCGAGTGTCTGGTTGCGGCTATTTTCTGCCAGTGCGGCTAATACTGCCGCTGCTGACTGATATCTTTGCGACAGCGCATTATTAATCATTTTATCTAAGACCTTGACCAATCGATCGTCAACTGGATTGTCAACTAAGTAGTCTCGCCACACCCACGCATCTTGACTCAGATCGAATAAGTCAAATGGTGAAACTTGAGTGAGCAAATAGATACAAGTAACTCCCAAGCTGTAGATATCACTAGCAAATGTTGGTTTGCCACGCACTTGTTCTGGAGAGACGTATTCGGGACTACCGATGACGGTGCCAGTTTTGGCTAGCATCGTTTGAGTTGCTTGTTTTGCTGCTCCAAAATCAACTAACACCAACTCGCGATCGCCCTGTCGGCGGATAATATTAGCAGGCTTAATATCGCGATGGATGATGGGTGGTGACTGGTGATGCAAGAAATCTAAAACTGGTAGCAATGATAATAATAGTTCTTTAATTCGATCTTGGTTAAACACGCCATCTGCCGCTACTTCTTGCTGCAAGTCTCGTCCATCGATAAACTGTTGAACTAGATATGGCTGCCCCTTAATATCAAAGTAAGCATATAGCTCGGGAATCTGGGCGTGTTTACCCAATTTTTCCAAATGTTTTGCCTCTTCATAAAATAAATCTAGAGCTGTTTGTCTGATTTTGGGATTGTTGTGACTAAAAATAAACTGCTTAATCACACACAATGGCTGGTGAGATTGATATTCATCAACTGCTCTGAAGGTTTTGCCAAATCCACCTTGCCCCAGTAACTTTTGGGCGCGATAGCGATCCTTGAGGAATAGTTGCGCGCCGCAGGCTAGACAGAAGTTGGTATCGGGTCTATTTTTGGCTGGTGCGGGACAAGTGGGGTTGATGCAATAGCTCATGGAGAGTGAAACCGAGGCACGAATAGTTGCGACTAAGAGTAGTATGCCCCTTAAGTAGTAAGATAACATCAGTCTGATGAGGGTAGGTGATGTTAGATTAAATTTGAGACATTAGCTGGTAACTATATGACTATTACTGCTTACAAATGGTCGATCGATCGCTATCATCAACTTATTGAGATGGGGTTGCTTGACGACCCTCTTTCACAGCAGCTATCCCCACAATCGGTAGAACTTTTACGGGGCGAAATTATTGTGATGGCACCAGAAGGCGAATCTCATGCTTATAAGTATCCTGGAATCTTAAATAGCCGTTATGGGATAGCTTTAGTTTTTCCTGGCCACCAGATTTTTACGACTTATTATCTCAAATACGAATTTTGAATGATGGAAATCAATAGTGAAGATCGAGAAATTCTCGAACGCTTGGAATCAGAATTATGGGAAGAAGAAACTCGCTTTAATATTCAGCGGATGAATGAACTTATCGCGGATGACTTCTTTGAGTTTGGAAGGTATGGACGTGTTTACCAAAGACAGGATACACTCGCGATCGATCGCCAATCAATAGATGCTGTATTACCACTGCCAAAATTTTGCGCTCGGTTGCTCGATAAAAACACGGCTCAGGTTACTTATGATAGTGCGGTCAAATATAAAGTCAACAGAGCACAGAAAAGCCGACTAGGTCTAATCGGCTTTTCTGTGAAATCGATCGCACAGTGCGATTTTGGAAAATATTTCTGAAAGTGTCCTGATTTGGATCGCAAACGTGCGGAAATATAAATAGCACGCTATAAATACAATTTGGAGAAATTAATCGTGAACGACAAAGAGAGAGAAGATCTAGCTAAAAAAACTGGTCAAAGTGTAGGGGTCAATATTCTGGTAGCGGTCGCAATTATATTTTTTTCGGTCGAAATCGTTAAAGGCTTTGCGTACAGCACCAGCCCAGCCCCTTTTTCGCGGCTTGCTGATGAAGCGGAAGCAGCTTGCAAGAGATCTGGTGCGCCAAACTGTTAAGCGAATGCAAAATCTGCCGAGTGCAGGGAGTGCTACTTTGCAAGATCGAAACATCTTGATACTCCTTTGTCCGGTGCTAAAATCTTATTAGGTTTGCTGCTTCAGGCTGGTTAATAAACTCCAAGAGTTACTCCCAGCTTAATTGATCGCACTTGTACATACATCGATACATAGATAATGGGATTGTCGAATACGCACGCAGAAGCTCGATCTGGTCTCGATAGATTGACGGCTGGATAATCCGCTTTCATCAGGGCACGCCATTTTAGTGCGATCGATACGAGAATTGAGATAATAAAGTATGAAATTAAATATCCCCGAGCTGTCTCTAGTCGTCCTCATCGGTGCATCCGGTTCGGGGAAATCTTCCTTTGCACGTAAGCATTTTCTGGTTACCGAAATCATCTCATCTGATTATTGTCGATCGATCGTTTGTGATGATGAAACCAATCAAGCGGCGACGACTGATGCCTTTGAATTGCTGCACTATATCGTTGCCAAACGGCTCAAAGGTGGGAAATTGACGGTTGTCGATGCGACCAATGTCAAGCCCGAAGATCGTAAACCCTTATTACAATTAGCCAAGGATTACCATTGCTTTGCGGTGGCGATCGTCTTTAATCTACCAGCCGAATTGTGTCACGATCGCAATCAACAGCGCGAGAACCGAGACTTTGGCATCCACGTTGTCAAACGACATACCGAAAATCTGAAGAAGTCGCTCCGGCATTTAGATAAAGAATTTCGTTACGTTCATATTCTATCTAATGTCGAACAAATTAATAACGTCGAAATCGATCGTCAACCGCTGTGGAACAATCGTAAAACAGCAGCGGGGCCATTTGATATCATCGGTGATATTCATGGTTGCTGCGACGAGCTAGAAATCTTACTCAAGCAGTTGGGTTACGCACCACATCTAGAACCACAACCGCCATGCTGGGAGTTTCCGACTTATAAACATCCTACCGGACGCCAGGTGATGTTCGTTGGGGATTTGGTCGATCGCGGCATCCGCAATCTCGACTCGATCAAACTCGCCCGCAATATGGTGGCGGCAGGGAGTGCGCTTTGCGTCTGCGGCAACCATGAGTTTAAATTGCTGCGCTATTTACGTGGTAAAAATGTCAAACTCAATCACGGTTTAGAACTCACTGTCGCCGAAATCGAAGCCATCCCCGAACCACTCCAAACCGAGTTTCGTGCCGAACTCGTCAAATTTATCGACTCGCTCATCAGTCACTATATCTTCGATGATGGCAAGCTGGTAATCGCTCATGCTGGACTCAAGGAAGAGCTACAAGGGCGCACTTCCGGTCATGTCCGCTCTTTTGCGATGTACGGCGAAACAACGGGCGAGATCGACGAATATGGGCTACCCGTCCGCGCGAACTGGGCGCGGGAATATCGCGGTGCGGCGACGGTGGTGTATGGGCATGTGCCTGTAGTTGAGGCAGAATGGCTGAATAATACGATCGATATCGATACTGGCTGCGTGTTTGGCGGTAAGCTGACGGCGTTGAAATATCCCGAACGCGAGATCGTCCAAGTACCTGCGGCGAAGGTGTACTATGAGCCAATTAAGCCACTGGATATCGAAACTAGCGATCGCACGGCGCAACAAGAAAATGATGATATCTTAGATATCGCCGATGTCTTGGGCAAACGGTTTATTACCACCCGCCTCCAACCAAATATTGCCATTCAGGCAGATCGATCGATCGCGGCTCTAGAAGTAATGAGCAGGTTCGCCGCCAATCCCAAATGGCTGATCTACCTACCGCCCACCATGTCCCCCGTTGCGACTTCCAAGCTGCCAGGATATCTGGAATATCCGACCGAAGCCTTCGAGTATTATCGACTGATGGGGATTAAGGAGGTCGTCTGTGAAGAAAAACACATGGGTTCGCGGGCGGTCATAATTATCTGTAAAGATGAAGCCGCCGTCGAGAAACGATTTGGGATAACAGGTGAAGGTATCGGCATCTGTTATACCCGCACGGGGCGAAGATTTTTTGACAATCCCACACTCGAAGCCGCATTCTTAGAGCGCGTTCGAGCCGCTTTAACTGCCTGTGACTTCTGGCAACGCCTGGAGACTGACTGGGTATGCCTGGATTGCGAATTGATGCCTTGGTCTGCCAAAGCGCAAGGCTTGCTACACGCTCAATATGCGCCTGTAGGTGCTGCCGCTAATCACAGTCTAAATTATGCCCAGCAACTATATCAACAGGCACTCGATCGCGGTGTCGCCGTCGCCCCCCAATTGGACAGATTGCAGGTACGATCGAGTCTGGCACACAAGTATGTCGAGGCTTACCGCCGCTACTGTTGGACAGTGAATTCGATCGCGGATTTCCAACTCGCACCGTTCCATATTATGGCAACCGAGAGCGCGGTACATGTGGACAAAGATCATCTGTGGCACATGAATCAAATCACCCAAATCTGTCAGTCAGATCCGATCTTCCTCGCCACTACACATCGCACTGTCAACCTCCAAGACGAGCAGGAGGTAACAGCCGCAACTAAATGGTGGGAATCCTTAACCCAATCAGGCGGTGAGGGGATGGTAGTCAAACCGATGCAGTTTATCGATACTGGTAGTAAAGGCTTAATCCAGCCCGCCGTTAAAGTACGCGGTTCTGAGTATCTGCGGATTATTTATGGCCCCGAATACGATCTCCCCGAGTACCTAGAGCGGCTGCGCCAGCGCGGTTTGGGTGCGAAGCGCAATCTGGCACTGCGGGAATTTGCGTTGGGTGTGGAGGCGTTGGAACAGTTTGTAGCTAAGTCACCGTTACGTCAGGTACATGAATGCGTATTTGGCGTACTAGCATTAGAAAGCGAACCGATCGATCCGCGTTTGTAAAATATTATCACTGCGATCGAATCGCAATTGCTGAAAACTCAGATTGTCAGTAGTGTGTGTAGATCGATCATCAGATGATTTTATCGTCAAGGGAGAGCCGAGATGACAAAGAAGCATGGGATGAGTTTGCGGCGCGTCCTCGCCCTAATGCCGCGATCGTATCGGTGGATACACCAACAGAAGAGCAAGAATGCGCGATCGAGTCATCGCCACATACAGCAGTCGCGCTTCATCCGCTGGGGGACTATGTTGATTTGGCAAGTATCCCAGTCCAGGAATAATGACCGAGCTGAATTCTAGCCCTTTACAGGAGTGCATCGTCATTAATTTGATGCTATCGGGCTTAGGCTGATATGAACGGCTAGCTGCATCTTTATTCAGCCATTCGATCGGTAGGTTCGCCGCTTGAAATTGAGTGTAAATTGTTTCCCCCATAAATTTCACTCGATCGATAATCCCTATTTCATTCCATGGCACACCTTCAGAGTGCAATTTTTGCACCAGCGAGATCGCTTGCCTAACTTCATCAGCAAAACTCCTACATGACAATATTTGAGGTGGGTACCCGTGTCGTCCCGCACTTTGAGGTTGAATCAGGACTGGCTCATCATCATCAGATTCACTTGGTTGCATCACGTCTTTAGCGAATTCATCAGCTAAATTCAGCACTTCTACCGTGTTGCGATAGTTTGTCTTCAGCACCGAAGTTCGTCCTTGAGCCTTGATTCCTACACTTTTAAACGAAAATTTCTTGCGCTTTTGCTGACCACCATACAAATTTTGAGCATCGTCAACTCTTACTTGACAGTCCATTAAGTACTTAGCTACACTCAGTAAGTAAGTGAGTGAGTAATTACTTATTAATCATAACCACAGCTCAAGTCTTTGAAACTAATACTTCTAGCTACGCAGCGGAGATGAACTATGTCTAAATCCTTCCAGCTACTATCAATGAGCGTTGTGTGCTCGATCTTGTTTTCCAGCATGGCTGGTGCCAAAACGCCTCTGCGGAAAGCAACTGTTGCTCAAGCTGAGAATGCCACAGCTACTACCACCAAAACACCCCATGTCGCAGGTACTTGGAAAGTGTTACTGAGCGAAGAAGGTAGAGCCGCAACTTATATATTTGCTCAAAAAGGCAATGTCCTCACAGGTACGATGAAAGGCTTGCCATTCGGGGATATGCCGATCTCCGGCACGATCTCCAATGACGGTAAATTGTCTTTCTCTGGCAAAATGCGGAGCATGAAGTTTAGTTTTGCGGGTACGCTTACAGGGCAAACTATGAAAGGCACTGCCGATCTACCGATCGGGCGGAAAAACTGGACGGCTACCAAGTAAGATGCGCCACGAACCACAGAGGTCTATTGACGCTCCGATCGATGCAGTTCTATGATTAAGGAGTAGTCACTTCCTTACTTATGCCTCGCCCTCCCAAAATCACCAATGAAGAAATTTTGGCAGCAGCTCGGCAAGTCTTTTTAGAGCAAGGGGAAGGTGGTTCTACCCTAGAGATCGCCGAAAAAGCTGGCATCTCGGAAGCATCGATCTTTAAACGCTTTATCACCAAGCAAGCTTTGTTTCTCGCCGCTATCGGCATTTCCAAAACACCCCAGTATGTCAAACTTTTGGCTAGTCAGACACCGACTGCTGAAATCCGCTCGGAATTAACCGATATCTGCACTCAGATGGTGGGATTTTATCAAGAGGTGATGCCACGAGTGATGATGATGATGACTCAGACAAAATCATCTCTGCCGCCGATGGTGCCGCCACCACTTAGAGATACTCAGTTATTTACTGAATATCTCGATCGAGCGATCGCCGCAGGTTTTCTTAAACCCTGTGATTCGATGACTGTCGCGCATACGATCGTCGGTGCGATCCAAAACTATGCGATGACTAGCGCGATTGCCAACAAGATCCCCTTACCTTTTGCGTTCATTTTACCCAAGGTTAAATCGATCGAGCCGGATATCTTTATTCACAATCTGCTTGAAACATTGTGGATCGGGATTGCACCTGATTAGAGGATAGAGGATAGTTGCACTTCTCTTTTAGTGATAATTATCTTCTAATTGGTCCCTTTTTTAATGACAATTCGATCGCCATATTTTGGTGGTAATTGTTAGATCCAGATATTTTTTTAGTTAGTTAATAAGTAAGTACTTACAATCTAATGAATCAGGAAGATATGTTAACCAACACGCCTGTTAAGACCACATCTAGCCAGCCATCGCCACTAGAACATCGATTCCGCAAAGCGGAGGCTACGCCAACGACTGGCACTATTGTTACGACTGGTCAGCCATCTCAATCAGAACATCTGTTAACTGGCGATCCGGTCGCCGCAGCCGTTGGTGAGTCACCAGCCAAGCCCCCTTGGTTGAAATGGAAATGGAAATGGCTCTTGTTCATTCTGCCCCCAATTGTCATGTTGCTAGGTGGCCCCGATCGATTGGGATCGAAATTGATGGAATCACTGCCGAGTAATTCAGCCACTAAACCATTAACCCAAGTCGTCGAGCGCAAAACCGTGCCGACGAGCATCACCGCCAATGGTACCGTCAAAGCCTATCAATCGATTAATCTTAGCCCCAAAACCGCTGGTATTATTAAAACCTTACTAGTCAAAGAAGGCGATCGAGTCAAGCAAGGTGAGGTAGTTGCGGTCATGGATGACTCCAACTTGCGCGGTCAACTCGTGCAATACCAAGGACAACTATTGCAACAGCAGGCAAATCTGCAACGATTGCAAGCTGGCAATCGCCCTCAAGATATTGCCAAGGCAGAAGCACAATTAGCCGAAGCAAAAGCCAATCTCCAACAATTACAAGCTGGAAATCGCCCTCAAGATATTGCCAAAGCAGAGGCACAATTAGCCGAAGCCAAAGCCAATCTCCAACAATTACAAGCCGGAAATCGTCCGCAAGAAATCGCTCAAGCTACTGCCAAGTTGCAGCAAGTCCAGGCAACCCTCAAACAGCGAGAGGGGGATTGGCAGCGTTATCAGCAACTGTACAAATCGGGGGCGATTTCTGGGCAAATCCTAGAGCAAAAACGCGCCGATCGAGATGTCGCTCAAAATCAGGTTGTGGAGGCACAACAAGTTTTAGCCCTCCAAAAAGCGGGAACTAGACCAGAACAGATTGCCCAAGCCCAAGCGAAGGTCGCCCAGCAAGCGGAGGCTCTGAGCTTAATCAAAGCGGGTGCGCGGAAAGAAGAAATCGCTCAAGCTAAGGCCAAAGTCGAGCAACAAGTCCAAGCGGTCGCTGTACTCAAGGCAGGTACTCGCAAAGAAGAGATAGACCAAGCCATCGCTCAGGTACAAGCTGCGCAAGGGTCTTTAAAAACAATTCAAAATCAGATCGAAGAAACAAAGGTTTTAGCTCCTTTTGATGGGATCGTGCTGGAAAAATATGCCGATGTGGGTGCTTTTGTCAGCCCTTCGATGGCAGGTGGTGGGGGAGCTTCAGCCTCGTCTTCATCCATCTTGATGCTCACTAGCGTTCGCCAGCAAGTAGTCGTCAATCTCTCCGAATCGCAAATCGCCAAGGTCAAATTAGGACAGTCGGTGGCGATTAAAGCGGATGCCTTTCCTGGCGAGAAATTTACAGGCAAAGTCGAGCAAATTGCCCCTCAAGCCAAAGTGACTCAAAACGTTACTAGTGTTGAGGTGCGGGTGTCTATTGACTCTGCGACAGCCACCAAATTAGCGGCAGGGATGAATGTAGAAGCTGATTTTGCCGTCGGTCAGTTGGAAAATGCAATCTTCGTGCCCAACGCTGCGGTGGTCAAACAGGCTGAGGGTGCTGGCGTATACGTTTTGGGCGAGGGTAATAAATCCGTATTTCGCCAGATCCAAACGGGTGTGACTGTCGGCAAGCAAACCGAGGTGAAATCAGGGCTTCGAGGTAACGAGCAGGTGTTGCTCAGTCCGCCAGCCGAGCAGAAATCTGGTGGGGGTATATCGTTACCACGTCCGTCGCAGTAAATCTCAGATTCCGCCTGGGAAAGAGGAGGGGGAAACGGGAAGACGAGGGACGCTTGCGTTCCTAATTCACTATCCACTATTCACTATTCAACATTATGGTTTTATTCAAACAGCGTCCGCACCAAGTTTCGACCTGGGAAATATCAGAGATGGCGATCGAAGCCTTGTGGAGTAATAAACTCCGCAGTGGTTTGACAATGCTGGGGGTAATTATTGGGATTTCCTCGACGATTGGGATTTCGTCGATCGGGCAAGGCGTACAGAAATCAACGGCTGATAGCATTCGGGGATTGGGGACGGATGTATTGCAAGTGATGGCTGGTGCCGCTCAAAGTGGTGGAATCAGTCAGGGACAAGGCTCTTTGACAACATTAAATTGGGAAGATGCTAAAGCGATCGCCGAACAAGCTCCTGGCGCAACAGTTGTTTCGGCTTTTTTACAGCGGAATACCCAAGTAGTCTATGGCGAGAAGAATACTTCGACGACGGTGTATGGTACCGACTTGAGCTATTCACAGGCGCGGAATACTTTCCCAAAATCGGGGCGATTTTTTGACGATGAAGAGCTAAAATCGGCGGCATCTGTAGCCGTAATTGCGCCCACAGTCCAGAAAAATCTGTTTCCAGCCAATGTCGATCCGATCGGTACCAAGATTCGGATTCAGGGTGAAATCTATGAAGTCATTGGGGTAATGGAAGTCAAAGGTTCCCAAGGCCCCCAAGATCGGGATGACGCGGTGTATATTCCCCTGACGAGTATGTCGGCTCGAATCGTTGGGAATAATTCGCTGATGGGGATTTCAATTAATGGCATCTATATCAAAGGTCGCGATGAATCGCAACTAGAAATAGTCAAGTTTCAAGTTGCTAATATTTTGCGCTTGCGTCATAACATCGATACACCTGAAGATGATGATTTTAAAATTACTAATCAAGCAGATATCCTCAAAACATTCGACACAATTTTTGGCTTACTCACAACGCTAATTATCGCAATCGCTGGAATCTCGCTAGTAGTAGGTGGAATTGGAATTGCCAATATCATGTTAGTTTCTGTCGTCGAACGGACGCGAGAGATTGGTATTAGAAAAGCTTTGGGCGCAACCGATCGTGCTATTCTGACTCAATTTCTTACGGAGTCAGTGATTATTTCGGTAGTGGGTGGATCGATCGGTATCATTTTAGGAGTTGGTATTACTTTCGTTTCTGCTACAGCATTTAAGTTTGCTTTTTTGGTTTCGGGCAATGCGATCGCAATCGGTTTTGGTTTATCGACTGCGGTGGGATTGTTAGCAGGTGTAATTCCAGCTAAAAATGCGGCCAAACTCGATCCGATTGTTGCCTTACGCAGTGATTAAAACAATGAATAATAATTATCCACAGTTGCTAATAGTATTGAGCCTCATGATGCAGCCATCATTGAATATCTGCGATAGCAAACAAGTATTTCAACCAGCAGCCGAAAGATTTTTTACTGCCGATCGACTCGACCCAGAATGGTTTATACCCAGCACTTTGGAAATCGATAATTTATCCGAATTTCAAAAAAAATGAGATAATCCTAACGCAAAATATGATAAATATTTTTGATTGTGTCTCAATAGAAAGTTATCTTTATGAGATTTTAAGATATTCACTCGATGTAGAAAAAATATCGATCGATGCTTATGCCAAGGTGTCATTAGCCGAGCGCACAAATGACATTTGGTTGGCAATCATTCTTGTTTCCAATCAAGAACATCAAATCGAGATTGTTTGCTCGACCGAAGTCGATCGTCAGTTTGGTTATAAATTCGCCAATACAGCGATCGCTTCACTCCACAATCAAGGATTTACAAACATCACTTCAGATAATTTTATTCGACTGCAAGCAACATACAATACTTTGCTCGAAAGATTGCCTTTGGTATATAATGCTCGATCGTTAAATTTATTTTTTCCTGACGAAAGTTATCGAATGGCGATCCTGTATGGATTAATTATAGAAATTAAAAAATTCAATAAAATTGGATTGAGCTTGCCGATTTTAAATTGAATTTGCAACTTATGCATTGAATTTACGATTGCAAAAAATGAATACTAATTTAACTAAACAAAGAGCGATTCAATTTAAAGCAATTTGTGTTATTTCAGCTTTGATTTTGAGTAGTGCGAGTGGGATGGCCGCCGCCGCAAGCATACCCAGTGCTGACGCTCGCCGACTACAACCAGATCGATCGATGCTCCTGGCTCAAAATACTCCCAGCAACATTGGCAAGATTAACAACGATCTCAACCTCCCCAAAACAGGTGCTGATGTTCAAATTACCAACACAAAATCTTTGACCTTAAAAGATGCGATCGATATCGCCTTTCGGAATAATCGCGATGTCCAAGTGGCACGTCTGGCGGTCGATCGAGATACCGCTGGAATTCGATCGGCACAAGCCGATCAAGCATTACAAATAGGCTTGACAAGTACCCTGCAAAATCAGGGATCGCCTGTAATCTTTGGTACTCAAGCAACAACTAGCACCAATTCAAATGTCCAAGGACAACTCCAAGCCACTTATATCATCTTGGATGCAGGTCGTAATAGCAGCAGCGTGCGGGCGGCTGAAGGGCAAGTGAAATTTAGCAAACTAGATTTGCTCCGCATCGAACAAAAGCTGCGTGGCGATGTCACCACTGCCTATTACGATCTCCAGGCTGCTGATTCCCCCCAGGTGAGCCTGTTTGCTAACTACAATCTTGGCAAAACCCTGACTGATTCGACCTCCGCCCAAGATAGCTATAGTGTGGGCGCACAGTTAAGTTGGAGTTTTTGGGATGGTGGTGCTGCCAGAGCAAATTCTGACACGCAGAAAGTCAACCAAGAAATCAATGAAAACCAGTTGACAACTCAGCGCAATCAAATTCGGTTTGAGATCGAAAGAGCCTATTACAGCCTCGGCACCAATAAAAAAAATATTACTACTGCCACTCAATCGCTTCAACAGGCAGAAGAAAGTCTCAAACTAGCCCGTCTGCGCTTTCAAGCAGGCATTGGCACTCAAACTGATGTCATCCAAGCCCAAACCGAATTGGCTACAGCCCGTGGTAATCGGGTCTCCGCGATCCTGAACTACAATCGCGCTCTGGCCAGTTTGCGCGTAGCTACGGTGCTAGTTGAGTAATCGATCTGAAATAGATCGAATTCAAGTCGTGACTGGACTTGATGTTGAAAAACCAGTGTTTATCTACCCACAGCCTAACTTTCAACTAAATTTTTAGGAACGCAAATAGATGCACATCGCCACAAATTGCTCAGCCAAACTTACGACCAACATTCACCTCACCCTTAACAATATGAGTCCTATTGCTCGGATATTTGCCCAGATGTTGGTAAATACGATCGCAATTGTCCTAATTGGCTGGATCTATATTCCTGCTACCAATGCTCAGCCCACAACACCAGCTCCAGAAACTACTCCACCACCGCCGCAAGATGCTACCCCACCGACACCAAAACAAAGCAGCTATTTTGGCTTCGGCGGAAATATCGGCATTCAAGGGAGCACTACTTCTCTATCACAAGGCAGTTTTTCATTACTAAATAAGCAGGTTTTAACTGACAATCTAGCGATACATGGTGCGATGACAATATTTGGTAGTTCGGTTTCTTCTAACTCTGTTGCATTGACATTCAATCAGCCGATCTCCAATAACGATCTACCGATCGTTTTCACTCCATTTATCGGTGGGGGCATCATCGTACATTATGAAGATGGCACCAAAATTAATCCCCTAGTTACAGGTGGGATTGATGCCAGTACACCTTTTGGTCTAACCGGAACGTTACGGATTAATGCCGGATTTATCAGCGATCGACAAGCTGATATCGGCATCCTGTTTGGTATTGGCAAAAACTATTAGTATATACTCGTTCTTGAAAATTTTTGCGAGCCGATCGATCGCATATTTATTATCCACCTAGAAAAACTATTTTTCTAGGTGAATACAATCAAATTGGATAGTTTAAGCTGTTACTCATTTAATTTACTTACCTCCTCCCCGCTTTCAAAAAATCTAATATGCGATCTAAATGTTCGACAGCTTACGCTCTTCAGTACGAGCGAGATCGAGATTTATTAACTCTACTGGCATGTATAACATGGATGGTTATTTATGATTGAGATGGAAAATATTATTAAAACCTATCAGCTAGGTGAAGTCCAAGTTCCCGTACTCAAAGGAATTAATTTGCACGTTGAGGAGGGAGATTATATCTCAATAATGGGAGCATCTGGATCGGGCAAATCAACATTAATGAATATTATTGGGTGTCTCGATCGACCGACCGATGGCGATTACTATTTAGAAGAACTGGATCTGACAACATTAGAGAATGATGACTTAGCTTATATCCGCAATCAACGGATTGGGTTTATCTTTCAACAATTTAATCTATTACCGCGCGCTACTGCACTAGAAAATGTAATGTTACCAATGATTTATGCAGGAATTTCTAAAGCAGAGCGGCGAGAACGGGCAGAAGCAGCATTGATTAAAGTGGGATTGAGCGATCGATTGCTCAATCGTCCCAGTCAATTATCTGGCGGACAACAACAACGAGTAGCGATCGCTCGATCGTTGGTAAATCAACCCGCACTGCTCCTGGCAGATGAACCGACTGGAGCATTAGATACCCATACAACTCAAGATGTGATGGAATTGTTTGCAGATCTTAACCAGCAAGGCATTGCGATCGTCATTATTACCCACGAACCGGAAATTGCCGCCCAAACCCATCGCATAATTGTGATGCAAGATGGTCTAATTATTGGCTGATATTAATGCCAACCATCGATCGCCATGGAAGATCCTCCTGTGGGATGGTGACGGTAAAACAGCTACCGACACCTACTTCACTGTCGATAGTGACGTTACCACCGTGTAATTCGACAATTTGCTTGACGAGGACTAAACCCAGTCCAGTACCTGCATATTTGCGGTTGAGGCTACTATCGAGCTGGATAAACGGTTGGAAGAGTTTGGATCGATCGGCTGCGGCAATCCCGATCCCCGTGTCGCTGACTGAGAAGCACAGCCAATAGCCTGCTTTACGATCGATTTCGAGCGGTACGGCGCGAACTGAGAGGATGACGACGCCGCCGTTGGGGGTAAATTTGACCGCATTATTGAGGAGATTGATCAGCACTTGGCGCATCCGGCGTTCGTCTACACAGATCCGATCGATCGCGGCTGGTAAATGGGTATCGATCTGGATTTGCTTGGCGATCGCCTGTTGTCTGACGAGGATCAGGCTCGATCGACATAGTTCGGCTACAGCAACTTCACTAATATTTAAATTTAGTTTACCTGCGGAGATTTTGGAGACATCAAGGATATCTTCGATCAATGAGAGTAAATGTGCGCCACTTTGTTCGATCGTCAAAATCGAGTCGAGTTGGCGCGAGGTGAGCGTGCCGAAGATTTCTTCCTGGAGGGCTTCGGACATCCCCAAAATGGCATTGAGGGGAGTGCGCAGCTCATGGCTCATAGTGGCGAGAAAATCGTCCTTGAGACGGGTGGCACGGAGGAGTTCGGAATTGGTCAACTCTAGACGGTGGTTGGTCTGCTGGAGCTGGATCTCGACTTGTTTGCGTTCGTGCAACGCGGCTTGCCGTTCGGTAATATCAATAAATAAACCACTAGTGGCGATCGGTTGACCATCGGCATCGTCAATAAGTGTAAAAGTATCATAAATCCACACGATCCGACCGTCAGCGGCAATTAACCGATACTCCACCTCACAGTTGCGATGGTTGGCGATCGCCTCTTTACAGATGGCGCGGGTCCGATCGCAGTCCTCTGGATGGAGGTGTAGATCCCAAAAGTTGACTTGAAACCATGCGGAGATCGGATAGCCTAGGATGGCGACAGCGCGATCGCTGACAAAATTAAATCGCTTGGCGATCAGATCGTACTCCCAGACGACGCCATTAATCGACTGAATCAAATTGTAATTTTTTTGTTGTGATGCTGCTAGGGCGATTTCGGCTTGTTTGCGCTCGTGCAATGCTGCTTGCTGGGCGGTAATATCCAGGATCACCCCATCCCAGACGATCGAGCCATCAGGTTGGCGTTCGGGACGAGAGACACATTCGATCCATTTCAGCTCGCCAGTACTAAGGACAGCTCTGCCTTTCCAAAATTTGGGAGTGAGGTTTTGGGCAGAGATAGCGATGCTGCTGTGGAAGATAGCGACATCGGCTGGATCGATCGTCCGCACTAGACAGTCGGCATCGGCGACAATAGCGGCTGGGGAGAGTCCAAATAGCTCCCAACAGCCGGAACTAATAAACGGATAACTCATGCTGCCATCTGGTGCCAAGCGGAATTGATAGATCGCCCCAGGAATATTGTCAGCCAACTTTTGATATCGAGTCTCGGACTGGCGGAGAGCGATTTCGGCTTGCTTGCGAGTGGTAATATCCATCAAAATGCCGTCCCAAGCGATCGAGCCAGCGGTAGCGGCGATCGGTGTCTGTCGCGATTCCCCCCGCATCCATTTGAGCTGTCCTGAAGGGGTCAAGATCTGTCCCTCCCACGCCCAAGCATTGCCCAGTCTAGTCGCTCGTCGAATCGATCGCTCGAAACTGCGCCGATCTGCTGGGACGATCTGTCCCAAGATGCGATCGATATCTGCCATCGCCGCAGCGGGCGACAGCTCAAACAGCTCGATACATCTGGCACTGATATAGTTGAGACTGTAGGTGCCATCCGCCTGCACCGCGAACTGATAGAGCGCGCCAGGGACATTGGAAATTAGTTGATGATAACGCGCCTCGGACTCGCGGAGGGCTACTTCCATTAGTTTGCGATCGGTGATATCCAAGGCGATCCCGACGGTACCCGTAATCTCGCCGTGACTGTCTCGGATTGGTGTTTTAATCGTCTCTAGCCATTGTTCGCCGCAAGCATTGACGATCCTTTCTTCTACTATTTGACGTTGACCGGATGTCATCACCAACAAGTCATCAGCTTGATGTTTTTGAGCCAATGCTAATGGTAAATAATCCAAATCACTCTTGCCCACAAATTCGCTGGGTTGATGTCCGATACAATCCCCAAACGGTTGATTGACAGCGATGAATCGAGAATCTCGATCTTTGAGCCAAGCTCGATGGGGGATATTGTTGAGCAGTGCTGCTAAATAGCTCTGTTGGCGTCTGGCATCTGCCACTGCTGCTTGGGATTGGTGGTAGAGGTTGGCATTATCTAGCGCGATCGCAGCTTGGGTACACAGAAAGGAGATGACGGTTTTGTTGGGATCGGTGAAAATAGCTGGTGTCTGGCGATGTTCTAAGTAGACGATCCCCAAGACGCGTTCTTGGGTGCCGATCGGTAGACAAAAGACGCTAGCAGGCTGATATTTGAGCAAATACAAGTCGGGAATCTCTAGCGGTTGGCGCGCATCAAAGTCGCTCGCTTGGCGGGTATTTTTAGTCCAATAAATCAAGTTGGCGGGATATTCAAATCCATCTACTAATGGTTGTGAAAGTTGAATAGTTGTCGAATTGCCATCAGGCTCGATCGCACTTTGAGAGCGAACCTGCCAGCGATCTGCATCGCCATCTGGTAAGACTAAAATACAAGTCTGGGCACCCGAATTTGTGAGCAAAATTTCACTCAATTGGCGGATTAATTCGGTCAGATCGATCGTACTCGACAATACTTGCGCCGCTTGGATCGTTGTCGCTAAATCGAAACTTTGGGTACGTTGACGCGGGGGATAGATGGCAGCAGTAGTAATCTTGGCGAGTGTATCGAGGTCGTTGAGTTCTAGCTGTTGGGCGGTGAGAATCGGCACCAGCAGCTCGGGATAGCGGCGTTCTAAGTCATGGGTTTTGGCGGTGGCTCCCCACAATACATAACAATAATATGCCGCCTGCATATAGACTGCCGCAATTTTTGCTTTGCCCCAACCCAGATAAAATTTAGCCGCCAGTTCGTTGGCGATCGCTTCTTCTTGGATAAATTCATGAGTTCTGGCTCCGGCAATTGCCCGATCGTATAAGTCGATCGCTTGGGTAAAATTGCCCAACACTCGACATTTTTCAGCCTCAACTAAATCGTACTTGTGTTGAAAGTTGGCTGGCATTAACCGAGCGCGTTTTAATAATTGGCGTTGAGTATAGTTGACTCGCTGGAGTAGTTGTGTTTGCGTCTGGCGATCGCGCTGGGGATAGGCGGCTAATCGCGTCAGCGCATCGAACATCCAAGTGGGCGCAATCCGGTAAGATCCCACTCCAGTGGCTTCATAGGGCAACTGTGCATCACTATAAATCAGCGCAGTGGGGATATCCTCAAATAGATAGGCTAGGTAGGTCTTAAAGCCATACAGAGCTGATAACAGCGTAGCCTCATTGGTGGCTTGCCATTGGGCGACTAATAAGCTCTCGCGATCGCCGACAATCTGGGCGGGTGCGCTAGATAGCTGTTGCAAATTAAGGATCGTTTGCTGCAACAGTGCAAAAAACTGCTTGCTACTGTCATCATTGGATGGGGCGATGAGGGCTGCTAGCTCGTGGATTTTGGTACCGATTTCATCCAAATGAATGCCACAGTAAAACCGCAGCGCGATCGACATCCCCGCATTGACACAAACAAATGTCAGATTGCCACTATCGATCGCCAGGGTGAGACTCTCATCCACAATCGGCATCGTCGCCCGTAAATGCTCTTGCCAAGGTTGAGCAGTCCAAGGTACCGTCACCTGCACCTGTGCTCTAATTGCTAAATTGGTAAATCGATCGGCTAACACCATCGCCAGTTGTCCGATCCGATAGCTCTGTTGCAAGTCTCCCATACTAGACAGCACCACACCATAAGCCGCATAAAAACTTGCCGCCAATGCCGAATTACCCTGTTGCAATGTCAGCCGCACGCCGACTGTTGCCAACACCACCAGCAACTCTTGGCTCGAAAAGAACGCTGGCAACAGCAAGATATCCAAAATTCGCAGTGTGGCTAGTTGCTTGGGGGCGACACTCTCTGGCAAATCTAGCAACTGTTGGTTCGATTTGCCCCACAAGGCAATCTTAGTTAAAACTACCGAGCGGAGCGGGATGAATTGATGGGGATGGGGCGATAGTTTAATCCCTAATTGGTGGAGGATTTCTAAGCCCCGCTCGATCGCCTGTTGATATTGCTTTTGGAGCGTATGCCATTGGACGATCGTCTCATAAGTTTTTACGCGATCGAGTGGGGTCAGGGCACGCTCCAACACCACTTCTACCAGTTTTGGGACAGATTCGAGGTCGCCCATCAGCAAGGCAGCTTCAGCAGCGGTTTCATGTAGTGCCAAGGTTAGCTGATACTGCTGTTGCCAACCTGCTGCGGTTAGCAGTTGAGTACCGATCGCGGCGTAACTAAATGCAGCAGCATAAGCAGTTGCCGCTCTAGCTCGTTGGGTTGCCTGGAGATTGAGCTGCGCGAGCAGCACTCGTTCGGCTGGCGTCTGCATCAGATCGATCGCAGTATTAAAATGATTGACGATTTCAAATAGCCTTGCTTCCTGCTGTGCGGGTGGTGTATGGGCAAGTAATAATCTGCCGATCTGGAGGTGTGTCTGCTGTTGTTGACACGCGGGAATCAGTGAGTATGCCGCCTGCTGGACGTGATCGTGTAAGAATCGAAATCCGCTTCCCGCTGCGATTTCAGTCCCCTGCCAACTCGGCAGCGGCACCAGGGGCGCAGGGGCGGTTGCCGCTTGCCAGAATTGATAAATTTGAGTACCAACTAAAATTAATCCAGCTTCTAAACCCTGTTGGATGGCGGTGGCGACACTTGATGGCGATCGCTCGGAGACGATCGCTAGTGTCTCCAGATCGAACCTGTCGCCGATACATGCAGCCAACTTGAGCACATGTTGAGTTACGGGTGGCAACTGCTGTAACTGCGCCGCCATAAATTCCACAATATCGTCACTCAGAGCCAACGCTTGAATGCGGACGATATCGCACTCCCAATAGCCATCAGCGTTGAACCAAATCTCACCTGCCGCATGTAAAGCCTTGAGAAACTGGGTGACAAAAAAGGGATTGCCGTCAGTCTTGAGCGCGACTAATTCCGTCAGGGGTTGCGATCTCGATCGCTCACACCGCAATGTATCCGCCACCAATCGATCGAGATCGTCAAATGTCAGCGGTGCCAAAGTCATCTGCACGGTTGTTCGAGCTTGCTGCAAACGATCGATCGTCACCATCAACGGATGACTCGGTGATACTTCATTGTCCCGATACGCCCCCAAAATCAATAGATAACCCCTACCTGCCATCAACAATTCGATCGACTCTAGCGACGCCGCATCCGCCCACTGCAAATCATCCAAAAAGATCGTCAACGGATGCTCGGGTGTCGTGAATACCTCAACAAACTTTTGAAATACCCAACTAAATCGCTGTTGTGCCGCCATGCCCGACAACTCCGCCACCGCAGGTTGAGAGCCAATTATCTGCTCCAGCTCGGGAATTGCGGCGATTAGCACTTGCCCATTTGCGCCCACTGCTGCCAAAATTTTCTCCCGCCATGCTGCTAACTGAGCAGCACTTTCGCTAACTAATTGTGTAATTAGATCTTGAAAAGCCCGCACGAAGCCCGATAGGGGTAGATTGCGATTGAATTGGTCAAATTTTCCTTTGATAAAGTAACCATGTGCGCGCGCAATCGGCTGGTGAATCTCCTGAATCACCGCAGTTTTGCCAATCCCCGAGCATCCCGCCACCAATACCAATTCACTCCCCCCTACCGCCACCCGATCGAACGCATCCAGTAACATCTTGACAGCACCTTCCCGCCCATACAGCCGCTCGGGAATCGTAAACCTGTCGCTCACATGCCGCTGTGCCAATTCAAACACCACCATGGTGCCTGTCGTCTCCCACTGGTGCAGACACCGCTCCAAGTCATATTTGATGCCCCAGGCACTTTGATAGCGATCCTCCGCCTGTTTTGCCATCAGTTTGGCAACAATTTCGGCGACTACCACAGGTACTTCGGGATTGACGCGATCGACACTCACCGCCACCCGCGCCAGATGAGCGTAAATTAGATCGAGCGGATCTGCCTCCTCAAACGGCAATTTCCCCGTCAGCAGCTCATATAAAGTCACCCCCACCGCATAAAAATCCGTCCGATAGTCAAGTCCTCGATTCATCCGCCCCGTCTGCTCTGGAGCCAAATAAGCTAACGTTCCCTCTACCAAACTCGGACTTACCAATTCTGGAGTCTCGCGCGGCAATCGGGACGCAATACTAAAATCAATCAGCTTTACCTCCCGAGTCTCGGGATTTATCAAAATATTGGCAGGTTTGATATCCTTATGTACGATCCGTTCGCGCCCGAGTGCGTGTAAAGTATCCGCAAGCTGGATCGCGATCTGGAGGACATCGACTGGCGACAAGCGATGGTGTTGCCGATACCGCTCCAACGTCACCCCCCCAAAATCCTCCATCACTAGCGCATAGCCCGACTCGTATGCCTCCAGACTCTCCAGCCGCACTACCCCTGGTAGATCGAGATTTTTGGCAATCGTATACTGATGCCGAAAATTGAGCAACTCGCGCTCGGTTGGATATGCTGATACCAATAGTTTGATTACTACCGAGCGGGACTCTGCTCCCAACTGCGGAGCGATTTGCCGCGCTCGATACACGACAGTTTTGGCATCGCGATCCAGTTCCTCAGTTATCCGATATCCACGCAGATTCCATCCCAAACTATCGATCGTCATAAATTTGCGATTCGCTCGTCATTTACCGCCACCCCGCCTCAATCTCAAAGCGATCTCCACAGCGGTTCCCCCTTAATATGCCCCGTTATCGGCTATGTATTACTCGATCGCGATCGAGTTTCACACCATTCACCATTCACCATTCACCAGCAACAGCCTCAGTCAAAAATGCCAAAGTATAAAAATCATGCCCATTAAACTCAAACTCATCGATAATTTCTAGATCGAGCTTCCGCGTGTGCGCTGCAAACGATCGCTGATTTAACTTATTAATAAAAGTCACCCCAATTGGAAACTGCGGTGCAAAATCCGATCTCATCAACTCGAATAACTGCGGGAAAATATCGCTACCACGGCTAGCGCGATCGATACAAATCGGCCCATACTGAAAACTGCGATCGCTAGTTATTTGCTCACCCCGAAACCGCAACTCCGGCAACCGTGCCACCATCACCCTAAAAATTTCCCACTGCGAGAAAAACTCCCAATCACCCGCCAACAAATAACCAACGATCTTGTGCTCATCTTCAGCAACAAATACGCCAGATCGATCGAGCAATTGCCTCAGTAAATCCAGTGTAAATGGTGTCATCACAAATCCACCTGCTAATTCTAGTGATGATAGATGCGTGTACAAATTCCGAGACTGAAGATCGAGGATATCATCAAAATCAGACTCAGTTGCAGCTCTAATAATTTGCAGCATTTTTAATAGAGGAAACGATGAAAATTTGTGAGTGTTTTAGCGATCGATCTAAATATTCATAATATTAGAATTAGCTAAGATCTAGACAATTGGCAGTGCCTACCCTACTAAATCTCGATTGATGTAGGGTGCGTAGGCACAGCGTAACGCATCATTCCAATCCCTAGTTGGTGCGTTACGCTGTGCCTACGGCAGGCTATCGCCAACGCTAACACACCCTACAGTTCTAAAACCTAACACCTAATTCTTACTAATTTGTCGATCGTTAATGTATTTATAAGTCAACTTCGATACCGCCTGCACAAAATAGCGGGCACGAAGATCGTTAAAAGAACGCTTTACAAAAATTCCCGCCAAATAAAGTTTACCATTGGGCATCTCAATAATACCCGCATCGCCAATCAATCGCCCCAACGTTCCCGTCTTGTGCGCGATCGCCGCACCCTTGCCCAAACCTGCTGGTAAAAGCTTCCGATTTGCAGTTTGATTGAGTATATCCAAAACTTTGCTGCGACTAGATTCCGTAATCAATTGCCGCTTGGCAAGTAATGCAGATATTCTCACCAAATCTGCGGGACTAGTCGTATTTGTGCCTTTAAAATCACCGAGAAGACGGTTAATTACTGTTTTTCGCAATCCCCAATTTTTAAATTGACGATTGAGAGCCTGCCGCCCACCCAACCTGTCGATAATCATATTCGTCCCAGTATTATCACTAATGACGATCATCTTGGTAGCTGTTTGCAACACACTCAATTTTGCCCCAGGACGATTTTGGAGTTCCCCCGAACCACCAGTTATCAGATCGCGTCTGACGGTAAGTTTCTCATTCATCCGCACCTTCCCAGCATCGACAGCTTGAAACAGAGCCATCAAAATTGGTAACTTGATCGTACTAGCCGCCGGAAAACTCTTCTCACCATTGATATCTAAATAATTGCCTGTCTCCACCTCCATAAAAAACATCCCTGGGGAGAGGTAATCATACTTCGCCGCCAAAGCCTGAATTTGGCTCTTGAGCGCGAGCATTTCCCGTCCGATGGGTACTACCCCCGCAAAGATAATCGGACTGATGGCAACGGGGAGGACTCTGCCTGTACTAGCTGTCGAAACACCACGCTGAATCGATCGTAATTTGATCGACCATCGCGACGGTAGATCGCTACGAATAATAATATTGTGTGGACTGACACCATAGCCAGGTGCGAGTTCCAGTACCAGTCGGGTATTATTGGCGTCGGATTGAGCGATACGGACTTCGCGCACCGCCGCCCCAAATTTCTTCCGTACGGTTGCCGCCATCATCTTGGTGCCAGGTAGATCGACGATGACGCGGTAGGGGCCATCGAGCAGCGTTGCTTTGGGCTGCACTCCATTGTCGGTACCAAAGTTTAATTGATTGCGACTGGCGTCAAATTCCCAGCCAGTAAATTTGCTTGCTTGGGCTGGTGCGGCTGATAGTAAGCACGCGCCGCTCATCAGTCCAGTGAGGAGCCAATTTAATTTCATAGAGCCAGGTATAGTGTAGTGGTAGAGCGATTTGGTTCAAAGTCGAACACTCATCCTAGTGTTCGGCGGATTTCGGTTAATGGTGGGGGGCTGCTGACGATCGAGTGTGAGTTTTCACTCAGATGATGATTAGCACTATTCGGCTCCTCCCGTCAATTCATGCTGGCTGGCTCAAATCGATCGATTCTATACTCATCATCGGTTTACAGGCGATCGCGCAAATTTCTGTATCGATCGATATAGTCGGACTAGCAATATTTTAGTTATATTAAGAAATATTGCGGGTTTTGAATCCAAACCCCAATCTGTGTAATCAACCCTGTGAGGACCAAGCCAATGACCAGAGGCTTACAAGACTTGTCAGCTACCGCCACCGTTGAAGAATTGCTCGTTGCCAAATTTTTTCGCAGTTCGGTTGGAAACTGGTTATCCGAACGCCGTTACTATACGCTCCCCGACGGCGATACCCAAGAAGTAGTCAGTGAGATCGCGATCGAATTTCTCGCCGCAGGTTGCCCAGAGTTACAAGAATTAGCAGAATTACACGGCTTAGATCCACTAGCACTGACCTGTGGGAGCAAGATCGAGTGGGATAGTAAAGACTCGATCACTGGCAAAAAAGCTTCCCGAGGGAATACGTTATTTGGAGCCTTGGGCAACATCTTATATCGCGATCGCGGTTTTGCGACACCCAAGCCGATTACGGCGATCTATCATTTCCCCCAGCCCGATACCCTCTGTCTGAAAACTGAATATCAAGGTTCGGTATTTGAAGAAGAAGTCAAGCTAGTGGGCGAAAAATACCGGACTCGCCAAACAATCATCTCGCGCGCTGGCGAACAAGTAACGATCGGTCAATATTTAGAAAAGCGGATGAGCGTGTAAATTTACAGTAAGGGTAATTCATTAATTACCCCTACTTTTCAACCGCATTCCCAGGATCGCTCGTTGGCATAGCCTACCCGACAGCCACAGACTCTCCCCGCGCTACACTTCTCTTGTAAAATATCGTCATGCGCTGAGCGCGATCCTTAATTTTTCAAGAGCAGATAACCATGACTCAGGCGACTACGGCACTGGATTTTTCCACCCTAGATGGGGAACTAAGTACAAAAAGTCCCCAAGAAATCATCAAACGGGCATTGAGCCTATTCGATAATATTGCCATTTCCTTCAGTGGGGCTGAGGATGTGGTCTTAATCGATATGGCATTCAAGATTAACCCCAATATCAAAGTATTTAGTCTCGATACTGGTCGGCTTCATCCCGAAACCTATCAATTTATCGATCGCGTTCGCAAGCACTACAATATCGCGATCGATGTGGTGTATCCAGAAGCGGCTCCTGTCGAAGCCATGGTCAAAGCCAAAGGTTTATTTAGCTTCTACGAAGATGGACATCAAGAATGCTGTGGCGTGCGGAAGGTGGCACCCCTACGGCGCAAATTGGCGACCCTCGACGCCTGGATTACCGGACAACGCAAAGATCAAAGTCCCTCGACGCGTGCGAGTGTCCCCGTCATTCAAGCTGATGGTGCCTTCTCGACACTAGACCATCCGCTAGTCAAATTTAACCCCTTAGCGAATTGGTCATCTGCGGATGTCTGGACGTATATTCGTGCGCTCGAAGTGCCCTACAATGCGCTCCACGAACGCGGCTTTGTCAGTATCGGTTGCGAACCCTGTACCAAGCCTACTCTCCCCCAGCAACACGAACGCGAAGGTCGCTGGTGGTGGGAGGAAGCTACTCAGAAGGAATGTGGTTTACACGCTCCTAAGTAGGTTGTACTTTTGTACTTTCGCACATTAAATGTCGCTATTCGCAAATTAATGTCGCCAAAGGTATAATTCACTGATTTTTATCACACTTCGCACCTTAACGACGCTAATTTGTGAACTATTTACTATTCGCAAATTAGCGTCGTTTTTATAACGGGACATTAACATTCTTCCAATCAAAAGTCAGATCCTTTCGGAGTAACCTCTTTCCATCTTTCAGTTCTCTAGTTTCTTTGGGAGTCACCTTGGTCGATCGTTACATGACTCTTCTATTCTGACTTAATATCAGTGCCATTCAATCGTTCAAAATTACTTGTCGTACAACTGGGATGCCCTCGTGGGCGCGATCCGCTGCTACAATAGACTCTATGACTTAAAAACATTATGAGTTGGTACTTCCAGCTCCTTCAAAATAATCTCTGCCGAACCAAAACCCGAGAGATCGTGGCGATTCTCCATCCCCAGAGCGTTTGTGTAGGTAAATACTTCATAGCAGCTACTCCTAAAAATTGCAGTCAGTCTATTGCTGTTAGAGATTGAGAGTAAACGAGAACTATTTGCAGCTCAGGGGCTGGCAATGCAAATAGTTCCTATCATTGGTGCAAGATTTGAGCCAACCCATCGACCTCAATTTTGTCCAAGCACTGTAGGTGTTTTCAGCAGCGATCCTGTCATTGGTAATCGCTCTGGTACCAATGGTAAAGTCAGATAAACTGTGGTTTCGGCTTCATTAGGGCTAGACAATAAAAATACCCCATCATAATTATTGATAAGCTTTTTGACAATTTTCAAACCTATTTTTAGTTCGCGCTCTTCATATGTCGATGAGTTTAATTGAATCGATTTTGTCATTTCGACAATCGAGGGATTCTCTCCATCTCGCTGATAATTTGTTAATGAAAAATGAAACATATCGTCAATAACTTCACCAAAAATTCTCGTGCGAGTATTAGGTATGATATTACCAATTACATACTCGATTAATTCGTTACATATCCATTGAAACTGATTGGTATTGACAGCTAATCGTGCATCTTCAATTTCGCAAATTATCTGGCTAGGTATTACTGCTCCCTGAAATCGATTTTGCAAACTCTGCTCGAAGATCGATTTGGGAATCGAGGCATCACCATAATTAAATGCTGGCTTTTCCACTATTAGTTGTAGATAGAACCAGAATTTTTCCATTAACTTACGTAATTGTAATGTCGAGCGATTATTTTGTCCCAAAATATGAATAATAGCTGCCGTACTCAACCGATCGAGATTATCGATCAGATGTTCGGTGGTCTCCGTCATAATATCCAACGGGTAATCAAATTCACGGGAAAACTCGGCAGCTAAATCTAAGCGGATTTCATTTAAGTCATTTGTTAAGGAATGAATATTGTGCCGCTGAAGTTTGGAGAAAGATTGGATCCGATCGTGTTGTTTTTTGATTCGCAGCATCGAGCTGACTCTCGCCCGCAATTCAATTCCATTAACGGGCTTATTGACAAAATCATCAGCACCTGCGGCTAGACAGCGAGCCAAGTTTTCTTTACCAGATAAGGCTGTCACCATGACGATCGGTACTGCTTGCCATTTAGACATCGCCTTGATCTGTTTACATACTTCAATTCCATTGATACAGGGCATCATCACATCTAGCAAGATGACATCAGGGTCGAATTTATCTAGCGAAGCGAGCGCATGTTCGCCGCTAATAGCATAATGTAGCTTGTAACTTTCTCCAGGCAGCAGTGATTGGATCACGTCAAAGTTATCGGGTTCATCATCAACAACTAGGATGGAATAGGTATTCATCGGAAATTACTCGCTTACTATACCTTTACAGGGTGCCCAGATCGATACCCAAATTAACGCCAGTAGTCTGGAGACTGAAATCGCGGGTAAGTAGAATGCGTGAGTTGTCGGTAGTCTCTGGGGGCGATCGATCTACACAAGACGCTCGGATTCGGGTAATTTGTTGTGTGGGAAGAGATACCAGTCGCTCGGCGAAATTACAGCTCCAAGTGCGATCGAGTTGGATCTCGATCGTCGAGAACGGACAACTCATCGGCATCCTGACGGAACGAGATCTATTCAGGCTCAGTACCGAGCGGTAGGATCTAGGTAATCTCGCGATCCGCGATGTGATGCGAACAAATGTCGTCACTTTGATGGTCGCAGATTTTACAGATATATCTGTAGCCATCGATCTACTCGATCGCCACCAGATTCGTCATTTACCAGTTGTGGACGATCTCAATTGTTTGATGGGATTAGTTACTCATGAAAGTCTTCAATATCATTTAACTAAAGCTTTAAACGCTCAGGTAGCCCACTTAGCAGCAGAAAACGCCCAACTGCTGGAACAGCTAACGACGATCGCGATCTATGCTGGGGGGCGATCGAAGGTGACGCTTACCGCGCTGACGATCTTCAGACATGGCGCTGCGACTGAAGATCTCTTAGCACAAGCTATCGTGGGACAGACAGAATTCGATACCGAATTTCGAGTTATTCATCCCGGGAGTATCCATTTCGTCAAAGCCTACGGATTGGTACAACGGGATGAGCGAGATTGTCCATGTAGTATGACTGGGATCGACTTTGATATTACCGCAGCCAAGCATGATGATGAGATCGAGCTGTTAGGCAAATTTCAGGTACAGGCAAATTTAGTCGTACCATTGCTCAATGGTCAAATGTTGTGGGGATCGATCTGTATCCATCATTGTGCAGCACATCGATCTGATTTTGATGGACATTCAGATGCCAGGGATGGACGGTTTTGAGGCAACTAGACGCATTCGCCAGCTCCCAGAGTGCGCGACGATGCCGATCGTGGCTTTGACAGCCTAGCCATGCCCGACGATTGCCAAAGATGCCTAGATGCTGGAGCCGATCGCTATGTGGCTAAACCTGTCAAACTCAGTCAACTAGTAGCGACGATCGAAACACTCCTTAATCGAAGCATGGCAGACTCAAATTAATCAAGGTGTGTACTTATTGCAACTAGTGGGAATAATAAATCAGAAAGCTACCAGAGTAAATAAGTCATGAGTTCTGATTTTAAACCACCACCATTGGGCTGGTCGATGCTCTCTGCTGTCGGTGGAGTAGTAACGGTAATTCTGGCGATCGCGGGATTGGAAAGTTTATCAGTTTATCTCCATCAAAATGATGCTTCATTGGCTGCTAAATCTAAAACTGCTACGCCCCAGAATGATGGGATGAAACCAGAGGACAAACTCTTAGCGAATCTCGATCCTCGCTCGATCGTCAATCCTGGCGTATCCTTACCACCAGTCGAGATGTCCGCTAGACTCGCACCAATGAATATAACTGCCAGCACTTTGACCCCAGCCGAAATGCTCATGGCACGTCAGGCTTGGGCATATTTTCAGAAAAATTGGCAACCGAAGACTGGCTTAGTTAATAGCGTCAGCGGGTTTGAGTCGGTCACGATGTGGGATCAAGCCGCCGCGATCGCTGCGCTAGTCAGTGCCAAAGAACTCGGTCTGGTTTCGGCTGCCGAATTCCAATCTAAAATCAGCCAAACGCTCAAAACTTTAGCAACTCTGCCATTGTACAAAGGGCAACTACCCAATAAAGTCTATAATTCCCAAACTCTCATCCCCGTCGGCTACGGACAACTCACCAAACGTCAGGAAATTGGCTGGTCGGCGATCGATCTCGGACGAATGGCGATCTGGCTCAAAATTGTCGGATCCAAATATCCCCATCTAAAACCCCAAACCGAAGCAGTCTGGAAATATTGGCAAGTACAGCGATTGGTCAAGAATGGTCAAATGTTCGGTACTGCCGTTACTAAAGGTAAAGAAGAATATAACCAAGAAGGTCGCCTGGGTTATGAAAGTTATGCCGCTTACGGTCTGAAATTGTGGGGTTTGAATGTCAACAAAGCTCTAGATACTCGATCGAATACTGCTTTCATCGGCATCTACGGTCAAGGTGTACCCTACGACAAACGAGATTTTGACAATTCAGGCGCAAATAACTACGTCCTCAGTGAGCCGTATATTCTCGACGGGATTGAAACTGGATTTCAAGCATTACCAAAAGCTTATGCCGATCGAGTCTTAGCTGCTCAGGAAGCCAGATATCTAGCCACCAACCAATTGACAGCCGCGACCGAAGATAATCTCGATCGTGCCCCATATTTTGTCTATAATTCTCTCTTTGTCAATGGCAAACCCTGGGCAAATATCACCGATAAGCGTGAAAATTATCCTGAATTAAAGTTTTTGAGTGCTAAGGCTGCGATCGGTTGGCACGTATTATATAACAGCGATTATACGCAGAAATTAGCTGGCTTTGTCCAAACCAATCTTAATGCTGAAGGTGGTTGGTACAACGGCTTTTATGAAGTTTTAAAAGAACCCAATAAAGCACAAACAGCCAATAACAACGGTGTGATTTTACAGAGTTTACTCTACAAAAAAATTGGCAAGCCATTAACGATCTGGGCGGGCGTAAAACCACCGAAAAAAACTGTCGATAAATAACGAACGACACCAAAATCTGTATGAGCGGATTTATGCAACCATTTCGGCTTAATTATGTCATCTCTCGATCGAACCCGCCCGCCCCCACCAACAATCTCCATTTAACGATCGAATATATGTCTCTGATGAATTTAAGTTAATGAGATCTGTAGGTTGGGTTTCGTGCCTCAACTCAACGCACGCCTCAAGCAATTGTCTGGATGTTGGGTTTCGTATTACGCTCTACCCAACCTACAAAATTCCGGGATAAAATCCCCTCCTCGGAGGGGTGCCCGTAGAGCAGCACATTTATAGTGCGGGTGGGTAGATCTTTGCAACATCACCAAAAATATTATTTAATTCTTAATTCCTAACTAAATGTGGATCGATAACTTTCATACACTGCAACCCAAATGGGTAAAATGGACAGCACTATTTCTAGTCGGAATCAGCTTGCAATTTGGACTGCAATTTTTCCCACCCGAATCAGTCATGGCACAAAACCCCGTTGCCAAACCTAGCATGTGCAGTGCAATTATCGATCCACTCACCCCCGAGGAAGAAAGCTATGCTCGAACTGCTTGGCAATACTTTAAAGCCAATTATCAACCAGAAACAGGATTTGCCAACTCCACAGGCGGATATCCATCTGGTACCCTTTGGGATTTAGGCAATTACTTAATGGCACTAAATTCCGCCCGCTGGCTGAATATCATTCCCCAGTCAGAATTCGACCAAAAACTCAATAAATTTTTGATAGGGATTGGAAAAATTCAACTATTTGATGGAGCTTTACCCAATAAAGTATATAACGCCAAGACCGGAGAAATGGTGGACTATGGTAATAAACCCACCCCTCGTGGTATTGGTTGGTCGGCATTAGATATCGGGCGGATGTTGGCATCATTTCATGTGCTGCGTACATGCCATCCTCAATATAATGATTGGTTGACTGGAGTTGTTGCTAAGTGGCAGGTGGCAAAATCCGTCAAAGATGAGCAACTCTATGGTGCAATGGTCAAGCCAGATGGTAAAACCATGTTAGTCCAAGAGGGACGACTCGGTTATGAAGAATATGCCGTTAGAGGCTATCAACTATGGGGTTTTAAAGCACCTAAAGCCTTGTCCTTTCAACCATTTAAATTTATCGATATTTATGGAGTGAAAATCCCAGTAGATATTCGTGACTATCAAACCACCAATGCGAATAATTATGTAGTCAGCGAATCTTATATTCTCGATGGGCTAGAATTTGGCTTACAAGGCGAAATCGGCGATTATGCTGCCAGAGTTTTAGAAGTCCAGAAACGTCGCTATCAAGATACCAAACAACTCACGGCGGTATCTGAAGATAACCTCGATAAAGCACCTTACTTTATTTACAATACAGTCTACTCAAACGGAGTAAATTGGGCGGCAATCACAGATGAAAATAAACCCATTCCCGAATTTCGGAGCATCAGTACTAAAGCTGCCTTTGGGTGGCGATATTTATATCCAAATAATGAGTATGCCAAGCAGATTTTTGATGCAGTTAAAGACCTCAAAGATCCGGCGAATAATGGTTTCTATGCTGGACTCTATGAAGCCACTAAGCAGCCGAATAAATCCCTCACAGGCAATACTAATGGGTTGATTTTAGAAATTCTCTATTACAAAGCTAGGGGCAATCGTCCACTAATTAGCGGTGGCGCACCTCCCACAACTCCACCAGCTCCAATCGCATCAGCATCTACAACTGCTTCAGTACCAACAGTCTCGACGGCTCCAGTAATATCTGCCGCACCTGCGACTTTAATTCCGTCTGTAGGTAATCTGCGGGCAACTACTTGTCCCCGTCCAACTAAGCCGCTAAGTGTGCCTGAAAAGCGTTACGCTCAAGCTGCTTGGCGATATTTTGAAGTCAATATGGAAGCGACGGGGTTACCAAACGATCGCAATTTCATGAAAGGCTCGACACTGTGGGGCTTGGGCGATTATCTGGCGGCACTGCAATCGGCGCGGCGGCTGGATGTGTTAACCGACGACCAATTCGATACTCGCATCCGCAAGGTGTTGGGGATGCTGCCCAAAATCGCCCTATTTACAGGCGAATTGCCCAACCGTAGCTACAATAGCCAATCGATGCAACTAGTAGATTATGGCAATAATCCTACCCCCGATGGTACGGGCTGGTCATCTCTAGATGTCGGCAGGTTGCTGACTGCTCTGTATAGCTTGAAAACTTGCTATCCACAATATACCAGTGCGATCGAGAAAATTATGCTCGATTGGTCGTATTTACGGGTGGTACGCGATGGTTCGCTCTATAGTTCGGTTGTCAAACGAGATGCCAATGGGCGGATGTTGACGCGGGTAGAACCGGAAACCCGACTGGGATATGAAGAGTACGCGGCACGCGGATTTCAGCTCTGGGGATTTGATGTGAATAAATCGGCGGTAGGCGGACAATATCAGATGGGTTCTTTGGAAGGTTTTCAGGTACCAGTCCAACGTGTCAAATCTAAAGAAACTTCACTAGAGAATAACAAAACTGTTACCAACCCGTTTTTCCTCTACGGCTTGGAGTTTGGTCTAGATCCACAGATGCGAGCATTGATCGTGCCACTACTCAAAGCCCAAGCAGAACGCTATCGGCGCACCAATGTCTTGACTACTTCTACCACTAATGCGATCGAGTCTAAACCGTACATCCTGCATAGTACCGCGATCGGTAAAGGTCGCGCGTGGGAAACACTGGGTGACGATGGTAAATCGATGCCCGATGCGCGGTTGATTAGTACTGCTGCGGCAATTGCTTCCTATGCGTTGTTCCCTGAAGATCCCTACGCGCTCGAACTCTGGCGAGCCACTCTCGATCTCTACGATCCTTACAACGGCTACTATGAGGGCTTTTACGACAAAACGGGGACGACGGTTACAACTTATACCAGTAGTACCAATAGCATGATACTTGAGGCTCTGCTATTCAAATCAGTCGATCGCAAATCCCTCATCCGTCCCAACACCGACATGAATACTCCCTGGTGGCAAGCTGTGTCGGCTGGCACGGGACAAGGTTTACCACGTAAAGTCGGTCAAACCGCTGAATTTGTGGCGGAAATCGGCGGTAGCTATTGGATATCATCTACACCTGCCGTCGCTACTGCCGTTGAAGTGTCATTGATTCCGCCACCACCACCACCGCCAGCACTACCCAAACTAGGCGATCCTTTGCCTCCTGGGAGTCGTCCACCACTTAGCGAGGAGCAGCCTTTACCCCCTGGATATCAAGAACCGCCAGCGGAAAATACACCCACATCTGCACCACCGCCACCACCGCCACCACCCATCCTGCCAAAAGCTCCAAAAGCTGCTGCAACTACCACAAATCAAGGTACAACGAAATCGCCTCAAGCTGTTAAAGTCCCAAAGCAAGGTGGAGCTGTAGCACCTAAAAATGTAATAATCTCACGACAAATAGAACAAAAACCGCTAGACACGAAACCAAAGATACCGGAAACAAACCAATCCTTAAAAGACTTAGATGGAATTGCCGCTAAAATCGCCTGGAAATACTTCGAGCGTAATTTGGTAAAGCAGACGGGTCTGGTCAATTCCACCGACCAGTATAACTGGACGACTTGGTGGGATCAAGGCAGTGCCATCATGGGCATCCACGCTGCCAGACAATTGGGATTAATTTCCCCAGACCGTTTCAACCAGTGGGCAAAAACATTCCTTTCGACCTTGGAAACTATGCCATTACCCAGCACTAAATTACCGAATAAAGCCTATAGCACCACCACCACCCAAATGCGGAAGCTCAATAATACTCCCGATCCCAAAGGGAGTAGCGGTTGGTCGGGATTGGATGCGAGTCGGTTCTTGCTAGGATTGCACGTTTTGAGAACTAAGTATCCAGAATATACCGATCGAGTGAATAAAATAGTCGCTCGGTGGGATCTCCAAAAACTAGTTAGAAACGGTCTAATTTATGGTGGTATTCCAGCTAAAAAGGGGGTAGTTAATTACTTCCAGGAGGGACGATTAGGTTACGAACAATATGCAGCTAGAAGCTTACAACTTTGGAATTTGCAGGCTGTTGAGGCATTGGATAAACCACCTGTCGAAACAGTTCAGATCGATGGAATTCCCTTACAAGTCGATCGGCGCAATCTCAAAAATTCTGGAGCTAGTAACTATCTCACAAACGATCCTTACCTATTCTGGGGATTAGAACTTGGATGGAATGATGAGGTAAAACCTCAAGTTCAAAACTTACTTAAAGTTCAGGCGCAGCGATTTCAACGCACCGGGATTCTAACTGCTGTGAATGAAGACTCCATTCGCAAACCACCATTTTTTATATATTACAGTGTCTATGCTAATGGCAAAAGTTGGGAAGCTATCGCTGATGGTAATCGGTCTTATCCACAATACAAATTTGCTAGTACCAAAGCAGCTTTTGGTTGGAGTTTTCTGATGCCGGACGATACTTATGCCCAAAAGTTAAGATCGACTTTCCAAAACCTCAGTCACCCCAAAAAAGGCTATTTTACAGGACTATATGAAAATCCAAAGCTTGGTAAAAATGATGCCGTCGACATCAATACCAATGCCTCAATTTTGGAAGGTTTATTATATCGAGCGAGAGGCGATCGTCCGATCGTTCTATAGGGGTTGTTTGCTGTAGCGACAATCCTAGAAATCCCCCTGCTTGGTGCAACACATGCGCCAGGTATCCTCCGCGTGATTGCATCCGCTAAATCCCCCTTTCCAAGGGGGACTTTGAATCCGGCTCTTAGCCCCCTTAAAAAGGGGGGTTTGGGGGATTTACACCAACTGCGAGTATCAAAGACAACTTTCCAAATACTCTCGACACGATGTTAATAAATTCAAAAAATAAAATATTAAAAGGGTGACAAATTATGACTACATCGACGATCGATCGAACCCAAAACTTCCCAGGTAACTCCCAATCCCACCTCAGCAAACGCACCCTGTGGTTCCGCTATCTCGCCGAAATCAACCTGATTTTAGGTGCTTGGTACCTCTACTGGCGCATCTTTCACTCCCTCGACTTCCAAGCACTCTGGCTATCGATTCCCTTATTATGTGCCGAAATATATAGCTATATCGGTGGAGCCATGTTTACGATCGGCTTGTGGCGACCCCTCGAACGCCAAATCAAATCCTTACCCTACCTAAATCCACCGTTACCAGAGACAGAATGGCCCACAGTAGACGTATTTATCACCTGCTACAACGAACCCCCCGAAATGGTCGAACAGACCGCTAGAGCCGCCCTCGCCATCGATTATCCCATCACCAAATTGCGGATATACATCCTCGATGATGGCAACTCACTAGAAATGCGAACTCTCGCCCAAAAACTCTGTTTGGAAGACCTACAATCCGCACCACTCCAAGTAGAAGCACAACGGATTAAATTCGAGCGATTAGAATTACGAGAACGACTCAAACAGATTCGCGAATTGACAGGCGACACTCAAGCCGCTGAAACATTTGTCGCTACGCTTCCAGAACGGAATGAGCCAAATACATCCGATCGCTTTTTGCAAGTCTTCCATCAAGTTATGACCCTCACTCATGGAAGACATCTTAGCGTCCGAGAGCGACTAAATAATGAAGAACAAGAACTAATCGCCGCAATTAAACAAAAAGAGCTGGAATTTACCGAAATTACTCGCTGTCGCTATATTGCCCGTCCCAAACCACAGGGTCAACCGCATTATGCTAAAGCTGGCAATATCAACTACGCTCTTTTTTCTGGCGATACAACCGGACAGTTTATTCTCACTCTCGATGCCGATCATATCCCCAAACCGCAATTTCTCCAGCGAGTTTTACCCTATTTCTATAGTTACAATCTCGCGACTGGTCACTATGACAGCAATCGCATCGCCCTAGTCCAAACACCTCAAGATTTCTATAATATCCCAGCGGGCGATCCTTATGGACATCGCGCCCATCTTTTTTACGGCCCAATTCAACAAGGTAAAGATGGTTTAAATTCAGCTTTTTATACAGGTACTAATGCCATTTTACGTCGCGAAGCTCTAGTAAGTGTGGGGCTAAAATATTTCAGCCAAGCTGTCGCCCAAAATAAAGATTTACTCAAAGACTTTACACTGATTGGCGGGATGTCGAGTAGCAGTATTACTGAAGATATGAATACCGCGATGCGGCTGCATGGAGTCGGCTGGAAATCAGTCTATCATCACGAACTGCTCGCCGAAGGATTGGCACCCGACGACCTCGCTTCTACCCTCCAACAGCGGCTCCGCTGGGCACAGGGGACGATTCAGGTATTAGTCCAAGAAAATCCCTGGACTAAGCCCGGACTGAGCTTCTGGCAACGGCTCCAGTATTTTCAGACGATGTACAGTTACTTTTCGGGCTTTGCTACTGTTATTTTGATTGCTTGTCCGATTATTTTCTTCTTTACTGGGATTACACCGATTCATACTTACGGGGCAGATTTCATCATCCATTTTGCACCTGCATTTATTATTAATCGCCTGACGTTTTTAATGGTGACATGGGGAATTCCTGCCAGCGAAGTCTGGCGAGCAGAACAATATGCGATCGCGTTATTTCCTCTATTTATTCAAGCAGTACTGAGTGTCTTTACCAAGCGATCGATTAAATTTAAAGTCACTCCCAAGGAACGCCAATCAGGAATTTATCTCAATCTAGTGATGCCTCAATTAATTGTCTGTGGTTTGACAATTTTGGGTATCCTTTGGTGTCTAGTTCGGTTTGCGATGGGTACTCTAACTGATGTGCCACTTTATGCGATTAATGCTGGATGGGCAATTTATAATTTGTTGCTACTATCGGTAGTTATTCGGGCTGCTGTTTGGCAACCGAAGGAGGGTTAGGGTGGATGGGTGGGTAGGCTTCACCTTCTGTTTAGCCCAAAAATCTTGACTTCGACTGATATCTGTTACCCCCCCCCAATCCCCCTTATAAAGGGAGGGAGGAAATCCCCTCCTCGGAGGGGTGCCCGTAGGGCGGGGTGGGTAGATAGATCTACGCAGTAACTCAAATTCTTAAGCATCCTCCAAGGAATTAGATCGATCGTGAATTTTAATTGGAAACATAACTTATATTCTCTCCTCCGACGATTCCCATTTGTTCGATCGATCTGGGCATTACTATTCATCCTCGGTATCAGTTTGACGATCGCAATTCATTCTACCCCTACCGTCGCCAATCCAGCACAGCTAGAAACTAAACCAAGTTTAACTATTCCAGCCTCAATTTTATTAGGTGGCGAATGGAAATTTGCATCAGGTCATCTGCAACCAGACAATGCTTATCTACCAACATTCAATGACCGTAATTGGAAATCGATCCAAGTTCCTGGTAATTGGTTTTTGCAAGGGCAAGATCTATCTGGAGTCGTTTGGTATCGTCGTCATTTTCAGATCGATCGATCCTTAAAAGGCAAAGTCATTCAATTAGTCTTTGATGGTGTTGATTATACTGGTGATGTGTGGCTCAATGGTCATTATTTAGGATTTCACGAGGGCTATTTTCAACCCTTCCGATTTGTTGTCTCCGAGCAACTAAAATATGAGACCGAGAATATCTTAGTAGTAAAAGTGAATAGTCCAGTTGAAGAACCAGAGAAAGTTTGGTCATTGCACAAACGAATTATTAAAGGTGTTTTAAATCATCATGATACCCGCCCAGGTGGTGCATGGTCGGTACGCGGACAAGAACAGAATACAGGCGGAATTTGGGCACCTGTATCTCTACAAATATCCGATCGAGTCGCAATTACTCAACAACAAGTTACCCCGAAATTAGACGGTCGTTTGCAAAATGGGATCGCCCATGTCGATCTGACAATTATTAATCACACTGCCAAACCGCAGGCAGTCAAATTATCATTGCAACTCCAACCAATTAATTTTCAGGATACGATCGATACACCCATAATTCAGGAGCAAATTTTAAAACCAGGTACGAATCAAATCGCGGTCGATCTACCTAAGCCCGATCCACATTTATGGTGGACATGGGAACATGGCAAACCAGACTTGTATAGAGTAAATACCCAAATATTAGTTAAGAATAAATTATTAGATAGATCGAGTACCACATTTGGATTTCGGACAATTCGCCGCAATCCTCAATCTCAATCATGGGAATTGAATGGACGAAGGATGTTCTTGCGCGGTACTAATTATATCGCTTCTCAATGGTTGAGTGAGATGACACGGGAGAAATACTCGATCGATCTCAAGCTGATGCAGCAAGCAAATATTAATAGCATCCGCGTTCACGCTCATATTGAAGCCGAAGAATTTTATCATTTATGCGATGAGATGGGTTTATTAGTCTGGCAAGATTTCCCCTTGCAATGGGGCTATAGCGATACTTCCGAATTTGTTGTCGAAGCAACGCAACAGGCGAATGATATGGTGACAATGCTGTACAACCATCCCTCAATTTTTGCCTGGAGCATTCACAATGAACCGCCGTGGGATGCCACCTGGATGAAAGATAAATATCCCGATTATAATCCCAAGCAAAATCGCTACCTCGACGAGACAATTTACAACAGTTTGCGCTCCCGCGACTCCACCCGTCATCTACATCTCGCCTCAACCACTCAAGAACACCCTTGGTACGGTTGGTATTCGGGAAAATGGCAAGACTATGGCAAACCCACAAAAGAACCCTTAATTACCGAATTTGGCGCACAAGCATTACCGAATCTAAGTTCCTTAGAACGAATATTCACAGCCGCCGAACTATTCCCCAATACTCCAGCCAAACTAGAAAAATGGAAATATCATAATTTTCAACCACATGAAACATTTAATATTGCCAAGGTACCAATAGGCAAAACTACCCAAGAGTTAATCGACAATACACAACAATATCAAGCCCAACTTACTCAATTTGCCGCTGAATCTTATCGGAGACAACGTTATCAGCCAGTTAGTGCGATTTTTCAGTTTATGTTTGTCGAAGATTGGCCATCTATTAATTGGGGGATTGTAGACTATTGGCGACAGACGAAACCAGGCTACGAGATGTTAAAACGTGCCTATCAACCGATTTTACCTAGTATTTTTTTAACTAAACAACAGTGGAAAGTTGGTGATTCAATTCCTGTAGAACTATGGCTAATTAACGATCTATGGAAATCGATGCCCAATGCGGTACTCACGTATACATTAAAACGAGTCAATCAAATAATCGAGCAAGACTCGATTGCGATCGCTATTATTCCAGATAGTGGTAAACAGATTAAAAAACTAAATCTTCCAAACTTAGCGAGTGGTAATTATCAACTATTAGTTAGAGTTACTGATTCACAGGAGAAAATATTGGGGGAAAACAGCGTTAAATTTGATGTGACAAAATTATGATGAATCGATCGCACCGTCTCCTAGTCATCCTCGTCGGTGCTTTTTCCCTGATAATTACTAGCGGAAATTGGACTCAATTACACGCCGCCGCGTCAGCCAAGATTGTCGTAAATCAGGTAGGTTATTTACCTAATAGCCCAAAAGTTGCCTTGTTAGTCAACAGTGACACCTCAAAGCAACCAATTGAGTTAGTAGATAGCACCACCAAACAGACAGTGCAAATCATTATCCCCAGTCAGCCAGTACGCGATCGAGATAGTAACGATCGATTGCAAACCATTGACTTTAGCCAGATTCAGCAGCAAGGTAAATACTTTCTCCGCACTGGCTCGATTGAGTCTTATCCATTTTCGATCGCATCCAATGTCTATCAAGAGCCAATAATTAAACTACTTCGATCCTATTATCTCCAACGGTGTGGTGTCGCGATCGACGATCCAGTTACAGGCATTCGCCACGCGCCTTGTCATCTTCGGGATGGTGCCATCGCCCACAAAGATCCTATAAACCAAGCTGGTAAAACAATTCCAGCTACAGGTGGCTGGCATGATGCGGGAGATTACGGCAAATATGTCAGCACCACAGCAGTCACCACTGGGCGACTATTGAGTCTATATGAGAATAACCCCAAAGCATTCCCAGATCGCCAATTAACTATCCCCGAAAGTGGTAATGGTATCCCCGACTTACTCGATGAAATGCGCGTGGGATTGGATTGGATGTTGTCGATGCAGCGATTGGATGGAGCGATTTATCGTAAACTATCTGGTAAAAAGTGGCCGTCGATCGTTGCGCCGGATGAAGATAGCCTACCCCGCTTTATTTATGGCATCTCCACTCCAGAGACGGCGAAATTTGCCGCAGCAATGGCGATCGCGGCACGGGTATATGCTCCCCTACAGCCCCAACAATCTACTCTGTATTTGAAAGCAGCTCGACGGGCTTGGGACTATCTTCAGACTCAATCCATGATGAAAGTAGATTGGGTTGATGGGGACGATAGCGGTTCTGGTAAATATCTAGCATCCGCCACTGATACCGAACCCAGCCTAAAAATCGACACCGACGATCGATTGTGGGCAGCAGCAGAGCTATTTATTACCACTAGAGAGAGCCAATTCGATCGATATTTTCTTCAGCACTTACCCAAATTTGACTACACTCTATTTGAGTGGAAAGATCCTTCCGCGCTGGGGATAGCCAACTATCTAAGTGAGAGCCAAATTCCCCAATCCAGCCAGATTAAAGCAAAGATCGCCCAGCAAATTCTCAACCGAGCGGATGCACTCGTTAAAAAAGTCTCAACTAGTGGCTATCATCTGGCAAATCATCGGTTTATCTGGGGATCGAACAAGATGACAGCCACAGATGGGCTGACGCTAATATTAGCTTATCGATTGACCGATGGGACTGCCTACCGCCAAGCCGCGATCGACCAAATTGATTATTTACTAGGGCGCAATCCATTTAACCAAACATTTGTAACTGGCATCGGTACCCACCCAGTTCGACATGTCAATCATATTTTTGCTCGCGCTCGTAAGATCGATATTCCTGGCTTATTAGTCGGTGGAGCTAACAATGATGCTCAAGATGGACTTGCGCCCAAACATCGCGGCATCCTCAGCTATCTGGATGATGACAAATCTTACGCTACAAATGAGTACGCGATCGACTACAACGCCGAGCTAATTGCGCTGATGAGTCTGGTAGCAGCTCAGGAATAAATCAAAAAGCGATACATTCGCAACGAGCGTACTAATCTCTGAACGGATTCTGGGTACTCTAAATAGTAGCTAGATTAAATACCTACCCACTTTCCATAAGGAGCTAGTGCTGATGTTTGGATTGGTGAATAAAGGCTTAGAAGATATGGTTTGCAGCCAATATGATGAAGAAACCTGGGAGAAAATTAAAGTCAAGGCAGAAGTGGAGATCGAAGCCTTTATTAGCATGGATGTCTATCCAGATGAGATCACCTATCGACTCGTCGATGCGGCTAGTGCTGTCATGGAAATGCCAGCAACAGATATTTTAGAAGCATTTGGCAAATATTGGTTGCTCTTTACTGCGAGTGAAGGGTTTGGCTCGCTCCTAGAAATGGCAGGTGATAATTTACCTGAATTTCTGCAAAATCTTGACAATCTTCATGCCCGTGTAGGTTTAAGTTTTCCCGAACTGCAACCACCTAGCTTTCTCTGTTCCGATCTAGAACAGGAGTCACTCAAACTACATTACTATTCAGATCGGCCTGGATTAACACCAATGGTAGTGGGAATGCTCAAAGGTTTAGGGGAAAAATTCGATACCGATGTTGATATTCAGCTCACCAATAGCAAAGATCGAGGTAGCGACCATCAGGAATTATCGATCGGCCATAAACCTAAATGCCCATTCAAACAATTTCTTTATAGCAATAACAACTAATCGAAACTTCAACTCACTATTTTTTTCTAGCGATCTCAGACAGGTCATGCCACAATGAATTTTTCAGAAAATGTCACTATTGCTGAATATGTATCAACACCGGATTTTGCACCACTGCCTGATGTGTTCGCGACGATTTTTCCATTTTACATTGTCATAAATCGCGACTTAGAAATCGTTCATGTTGGACCTATCCTTAAACGTTTATATCCTGATATTTTAAGTTGTAAGAATTTTGAAGAACATTTTATTATTAAACGACCAAATGTAGAAGCCAATTTTGACAATATCCGTGCTCATCCTAGATCGCTATTCTTAATAGAATCGTGCCACAATGGGATGCAACTCAAGGGTCAAATAGTTTTTGTCGACTATGAAGAGGTCATCCTCTTTCTAGGATCGCCGTGGATTACAGATCCAACTGCGATGACTGATTTTAAGCTCAAAGTATCAGATTTTGCCCTTCACGATCCGCTTGCTGATTTCCTATTTTTACTCCAAGCCCAAAATACTTCTTTGAAAGATAGTAAAAGGTTGGCGGATAAGCTAGCTAAACAGAAGATCGAAATTCGCAAAGCATTAATTAAGGAAAAAGAACTAAACGAGTTGAAAACTCGATTTATTACTACTGCTTCCCATGAATTTCGGACCCCTTTAGGCATTATCTCTTCATCGACTGGGTTACTTGAAGATTACGATCATAAACTCGATCGACCCAAAAAGCTCAAGCATTGGCAAAGGATACAATCTGCTGTCAAGCATATGACAACACTGTTAGAAGATATTTTGTTAATTTATCAGACAGATGCGGGTAAACTAGAGTGCAAGCGTTCGTCATTCGATCCGATCGCTTTTTGTCACGAACTGATCGAAGAAATCGAAATTAGTAGCAATGCTGAAGGTCGCTTTAACTTGACTATTACTTATACTGATGCAAATATCTGCGCGGGGGAAGAGTTTTTGGTGTTTATGGATATTAAATTAGTTCGTCAAATTTTGACTAACTTGCTCTCTAATGCCATTAAATACACTCTGGGTGATAGCCAAGTTCAGTTTGATATTATATTTACTACCAAATTAGTTACATTCCAAATTGCCGATCGAGGAATTGGCATTTCTACTGAGGATCGAGTTCGGTTATTTCAATCCTTCCATCGCGGCGACAATGTCAACAATATTCCTGGAACGGGTTTAGGTTTGTCCATTGTCAAGCGATGTGTGGATCTACATGGTGGCACGATCGATCTCACTAGCGAAGTCGATGTTGGCACAACATTCATTGTCAATTTACCTTTAAATTAAAGCTATAACCCCTATTCCCTAACTTTATGACAACTATCTTAGTAATCGAAGACGAATATGATGTTCGCGAAAATCTGCAAGAAATTTTAGAAATGGAAGATTTCAATGTCCTAACTGCGGAAAACGGTAAAATTGGCTTGCAACTTGCGATCGAGCAACAACCTAATTTGATAATTTGTGATGTGATGATGCCCGAACTCGATGGCTATGGCGTAATTTCTTCTCTCCGCCAAAATCCAGCCACCATTAAAACTCCATTTATCTTTTTGTCTGCAAAATCTACAGATGAAGATCGCGAAAAAGGTCTAAAATTAGGCGCGAATGATTATTTAACTAAGCCTTTTACGCCCAAACAGATCTGCAAAGCGATCGAATCAATGCAGATTGAATCATAATTTACCTTATGTCATGAGTTTAGTTTAGTATATGTATGGCACCTGGATTCTGTCTGTCTCCCGATCTATTTGCAAAATTATTCCCTTTTCATCTGGCGATCGATCGCGATCTTAACATTACTCATTTCGGTCCAATTTTACAGAAAAATCACCCGTGTACACCTGAAGGAAACAACAAATTTGGCGAACATTTTATCATAAAAAAGCCAGCTATTAGTTCAGACTTTGAGCAAATCAGATCTCAGCAAGATTCAGTATTTTTAATAATTTCACGATATACTGGAATAAAACTCAAAGGACAAATGGTAAATCTTGAACCAGGTATTATTCTCTTCCTCGGTTCTCCAGTAATTAGAGACCCAACAAAAAAAGATCGACTATCTTTGAAACTTGCTGACTCTTTAGATCGCGATCCGACGCAAGATCTGTTGTTTCGCCTAGATATGCAAAATATTGCCCTAGCCAAAGCGAAGCAACAGGCTGCTACAATTACCAAAAAACAACTAGAAACTCATCAAGAATTGCTTAAAGAACAAGAACTCAACGAACTTAAAACTCGGTTTATTAACACAGCATCTCATGAGTTTCGCACGCCATTAGGAATTATCTCTTCCTCTGCTGGTTTGTTGGAAGATTATGACCACAAGCTAGATATTACTAAAAAACGCAAACATTTCAGACAAATTCAAAGCTCAGTCAAACACATGACCACTTTGCTGGAAGATATTCTCCTTATCAACCAAACTGATGCTGGCAAACTAAGTTGCAAAAGATCTGCTTTTGATTTAATTGTATTTTGTCAGGATCTAGTCGATGAATTGGTAATTAGCAAAGATGTCGAAAATAGAATTGTAATGACAATATCTAGTCTAGATTTAAATATCGATCTTAGCGATGGATTGCTCATCTGGCTCGACCCAAAATTAACTCGTCAAATTTTGACTAATCTCCTCTCAAATGGTATCAAATATTCATTCCCTGATAGCAAAATTGAGTTTGATATCCAAGTTAATACCAGCAATATTACCTTTCGAGTTAGCGACTGTGGTATTGGGATCTCTGAAGCAGATCGCGTCAGTTTATTTGAAGCATTTCATCGCGGCAGCAATGTTAATAACATTCAAGGAACTGGGTTGGGTTTATCGATCGTCAAACGATGTGTCGATCTCCACGGTGGCTCGATTAGCATAACTAGTGAGATTGGTGTTGGCACCAATTTTATTGTCAATTTACCAATTGCTAAAGCAGCAGCTTGTGCGCCGGAGGTTTCCGCCAACTTAGAATGCGATAAAACCGATGATAAGTCATTTTATGAACTGAATTGAACTTTTTTCATATTTCTAATGTAATAGATTTTTAATTAACTATAAACTAAACTTGTATTTATTATGACTACTATCCTCGCGATCGAAGACGACACTAAAATTCGTGAAAATATTCAAGAAATTTTAGAATTAGAAGGATTTGATGTCTTAATAGCCGAAAATGGCAGAATTGGCGTGCAATTAGCGCAAGAGCATCATCCCGATCTAATTATTTGCGATGTCATGATGCCCGAACTCGATGGCTATGATGTGCTAGTTGCGCTGCGTCAAGATCCCGACACGCTCAAAATTCCGTTTATCTTTCTTTCTGCTAGAGCGACTAAAGCCGATTTCCGCAAAGGCATGTCTTTAGGAGCCGATGATTATCTCACTAAACCATTTACGCCAGGAGAACTGCGTGAGGCGATTTCTACCCGCTTAGAAAAACAGACAATGATGATAACTAGATACGCTCAAGAACTCGAACGAGCGATAGGATCGTCTTTGCAACCTGTGACATCGCAAGTCCAACCAACTACTGGAGCGGTGACTTGTCGCGCCGCACCTGTCAAAGTCATTCAACCTACTGGTGTTCTGGATGTAACTAACTGTAGCCAATTGCGACGAGAGATTATTGAAATTGCCAATGCTGGATTTAGTAATGTACTGCTAGATTGTCAAAATCTCACCTTCATGGATAGTTCTGGATTAGCAGCTTTGGTATTGGCTTCTCAAAAGGTGCGCGAAGTTAATAGTCAATTATCCATTTGTTCGATCGATCGCCAAATTAAAATTTTGTTCGAGTTGAGCAGTATGGATGAAATTTTTGAAATTTTCCCTAGCCCAACAGAATTTTACAGCACTCATAAAATCGATAATTAATGATATGGCGATCGCCAAGGCTGTTAGGACACAACGATTGTGTCTTGTCTTGTCTTGTCTTGATTCGCTAAACCCTCGGCAAAGCCGAGGAGCGCGAGCCGCTGCTTGGTGGAACGCTTAGCACGAGGAGACCTCAGCAAAGGTTCCATCCGCACATCGTCGCTAGTGATGCAAAGTCCGCCTGTCTTGAAAAGGTGCTCCACTTGCGACTCACCTTTGGACGGGTTCCCCGTCAAAAAAGGTGAGTCAAGACGGGGAAACCCCAAGACCGCACTTTTCGCTTCACGGACTGAATCTAGAGTGTCCTGAGCGATCTGGCGACTGCTATAAATAGTTAATTCGTTAAGGAATGGTGTAGATTGCTAGAGCTTGGTGAGCCAAGCGACCGCGATTTGCAGTCATGTCTCGGATGATATGACCTTGAGGGGCTGCTAGATGACCGCTGGTGTTTGGTGGGAGTTCGTAGCCACCCAAACAGTTGCCTTCAGTCCATACAGCCAATCGATCGTCATCCAGCACCCACCAGTTGGGCACCTTAATTCGGGAAACTCCAGCCGTAACGTTCAAGATCGAAGTCCGATAGATGGCTTCATAGCCACCTCGCCCATCGGGACGGACGATCGCAATTCTCGCACGTCCTGGAGCTACCCATTTGGTCTCGATCGATCGTACTCGCCCGAAAGTGAGTGGATCGAGGAGATCGATATACAAAAAACCACCAGGTAATGGTTGCGTTTCTTTTTGGAAATTATTACCACCCTGAGCTTGTGCAGGCGCAGGTTCTATACCTATATCGACCATCTTGTTTGCCACATAAGAGGCAAATACAGCATGACCCAAATTATTCAGATGTAAGCCATCAGCCGAATAATCAGCCAGATCTGAGGGTGGGAAAGCTTCATTCCCCGCATCGAGAAAATAACTACCGATTTGCTTTGCGGTTGATTGTAATACGCGATCGTAATCTTGCCGTCGATCGAGTGTAGCTTGATTGGGTTGGGAGCTACTAATAATTAGCTGGTGCGGCTTAAATTCCTGCGCCATCTCCGTCAACATCTTCGTTAAATCGCCGCTATAGGTGCCACTTTGCATCGCAGTCCCCAAGGTAATTCGCCGAAACGCATCATTAACCCCATAAAGGATAACGACTCGATCTGGTTTACGCGATAATACATTTTCTCGCCAGCGTTCTAATCCCGATGGTACCGAGGCGAGTTCGCCATTGCGAAGCGCAGTGGAAACAGTAGATCCAGACAATCCTTCATTAATTTCTTCCCAACCTAGATACCGCGATAATAGTGTCGTCCAACGCCGATCGCCTCTAGTAGTTCCAAATCCTACCGTACTACTAGAGCCAAAGAAGACAACCTTAGGCAACTTTTTGGATGGAAGTTGGGACTCTTTCGATAAAGTTGGTGGAGGTGATGAATTAGCAACTAGCGGCTGTGTATCCAAAATACAACAACTAATACCGATCGATCCCAGTAGATACCCAGCAATATATTTGCGGAGGTTTACCCCCCCAAACCCACTTTCCAAGTGGGTTTGGGGGGGTATGAAATTATTCGCGCCGCGTTGCTTATCGCGATTTACCATACGCCCAGTCCTCCAAAGGAATCGAACCAACGTGACTATAGAGGATTGCTTCTAAGATTTGACCGTTGGTATTGAGTGTGAGCGATCGATTGATTGCTTGAGTGCCTTCATATACCCCGCCAAATACACCGCGATCGGGGTCTGCTAGCCACCGGAGAGCTTTGTAGTTGCGTTCGGTATACCGATTGCGGAACAACATCTGCCAAGACACCGCCGTCTTGGTGCTGCTGGTGCTAAATTTGTCGCTATCTTTGCCGGAAGGAGTCAAACTTTTCCAATTTTGACCATCGACATGGACGTTATTGTACACAAACCAGGGTGCGCGATCGAGATTGTCCTCGGACCAAGCGGTAAAATGTCCGGTAGCCTGAGCGCGGCGGGTTTGTGCTTGCAATACGCGCCCTGCATATTCAGCAGGTAACGCCTTAAATCCAGTTTCTAGCCCATCTAAAACATAAGGTTCGCTAGTGACATAGTTATGATAACTAGTGCGAGTATCAGCGGGAATTTGCACCCCCATGACATCGACATTCTGTTCGTGTGCTTTGGGATCGAGGGCATTTTTTGCCACCACTCCCAATTTTTTCATGCCATAGGCGGCATACTGTTCGTAGCCCAACCGTCCTTCTTGATTCCACTCCTCTTTACCCTTATTGATATGGGCACCCATGAGACTTCCCTGACTTTCGAGTCGAGTGAGTTTCCATCTGGCTGTGACTGCATTACAGGCGGCTTGGTGCTGGGGATAGCGATGGGCGATAATATCCAGCCACAGAGCCAATCTACCCAGATCGATCGCTGACCAGCCAATTTCTTCGGTTTGATCCAATTTGCCATAGTTGACTGGTTGGAGTGTGGCAGCATTGTAGGCTTTATTGGGCAACTCGCCTTTATATAGCGGCATTTTAGCTAGAGAACCCAGAGCTTGAGCCATCCAGCGATCGAATTCTACCGCTGAGATGAAGTCTAATTCCCGCGCCGCCGTCATCCCTGCAAATTGACTAGCAACATCCCACATCGTTGTAGCTGGAAATTTCGCCGCAGATGATACAAGTCCAGTCGGGAGTCGATTAGTTTCAAAATATTTCCAAGCATTCCGCGCCAGTTGAAGATCTTCTCCAGTGAGCGGTACACTGCGCTGTACGGGTACTGGTAAGACGCTAGTCTCTTGCCAAGTCAGTAGTTGGTTTATGCCGATACCAGTTAAACCGATCGCGATACAGAGAACGGCTTGCCAGCGGGGATCGATCGATCGAGGTGTTGTTTCCATTGTTTGGGGTTCCTTAATTAACTGTAGGTTGGGTTGCGGGTGCGCTCCGGTCGGGGAACCCGACCATGGAAGCGCACCAAGCAGAACGAATGTGTTGGCGTAGCCTTTTTTCTACTTCGATTGAGGTAGGGGCAATTCATGAATTGTCTCTACCTCAATGTCATAAGATCGCTTTAACGCGGAATAATTTTAAATAAAACTTCCCTTTTCACCATCAACCAACACAACCCGATCGCGATCGCTTGAGCTAGACTAACAAACCAAGTACTCCCCTGAATCAAACCTGGAATCATAAACCAGATTAAAGTCACAGGCACATGAATAATATAGACATACAGCGAGTTTTGACCCAGCGGAATCAGCAAATTACCTAGTGTTTTAGACAATGGTACCCAAAACCTGTCTACAGCCATAAACATCAGCGAAAATAAGCCCAGTAGCGTTACCAATCGAATCGGGCCATTAATACTCCGATCGGTTAACCGCAACCACAACGCTCGATCTTGCACCTTCTCAGGCCACGTTCCCATTTGGAGATCGAAATGTGCAGCGATTAGAGCTGCAACCACGATCGCCATCATCCCCAAGACTAGCGGGACTTTTGGTAACCGTTTCCATGCTTTGGCTAATTTATCCTTGTGATAACCCGCCGCCACACCATACACGTAGAGGATCTGCCACGTACTAAAGACAAAATACGGGTGAGCGCGATCGAGTGGTTGAAAACTAAATGAGTAGGGATGAACCTGTTGAATCCACCACAATGTCCAAGAAGCAGTTAATAACGGTACTAATAAGCCCCTTCTAAGTAACCAAAATATTGCTGGGGAAGCAAGTAAACACAATACATATAGCTGTAAAATATCGACGATCGGCGGAGCGAGGTGGAGCGTAGCGGCTGCTAACAAAATTTGCCACCACTCTCCAGGCGCGCGATCGAAACTCGGTCTAGTCATTCCTGATGCGACAATACTCAACAATCCCAACCCAGCAATCAAGATAAAGCTAGTGAAATATAATACCTTCGCTCGTTCTAGTAACTTCTGCATTGCCGATGTCAAGCCAATTTTATCAATTCGTTGTAAAGTCACAAATCCCAGCACGAAGCCAGATAGAAACACAAATCCTTCTGCCGAACTTGCGTAGATATGTCCTTGAGTAATATTATTAAAATACGAGCGACATTCTAGATGATTGACTACCATCGACACGATCGCCACGCCACGCAAAAAATCGATCCGCAGATCGCGTTTTCCATAAAGTTCGGGATCGTACTGCCATAACTTATGACGCTTAGTAGGTGAAGTTAAATCTGGGTGAGCAACTGGCGGAGCGATAATCGACATAATATCTACAACTTAATTTGACTAAAATTTCACCCGAATCTGACCACTAATAGACTGGCTATTTGCATTATTAATTACGGGGACGGTACTTTTGACATTACTAAAGCTATAACCGAGATCCGCTTCAATATAGGGCGATAGCTTCGCTGTACACTTGGTTTGATAGCCGCCAGCATCAGAACTCGTGGCATTGACATTCTGACCGCCTAAACTAGCAGAAAGCCGACAACTGAGCAGATCTCGAATCACACTACCTTCCCAGGCAACTTCACCTGTATAAACCAGAAAATCTGGCGGCGCAAAGTAGCCTTTGTCAGTGGGATTTTTATAATTCCAGGTAAACAAGTTACCCGCTACAGAAAATTCACCAAACTTGCGTTCGACCCGGCTAAATGATTGTTGTTCCTGGTTGTTATCGCTATAGCTGCCTAATTTTAGGGATGAAAATAAGGACATGTCTTTATCTATTTGCCAAAATATCGATGGGCCATAGCGCAATGCTGAAATTTGATTGTTGATAGTTTTGGCATTAAACTTGTAAGCCCCTTGTTGCAGATCGGCAGATACAGTTAATCCCGTCAGCAGAGGATAATCCACCTTGAGATTAAAAGTAGGGATAGTAGATCCGTTTAATACATCGATGCCAACTCCCGGACTAATTTTGAGCGAGTTAATTTTGGTTTCCCAATTAATCCCCACTGGAATATTAGTGGCAGTTTTTGTATCTGTTTGTTCGTAAGTGTTGTAACCAGTTGTGAATAAGAGCCGATCGCCATTATCGATCCGAAATATTGCTGTTGATTCGATCGTCCGGTTAACTTGACCAGAGTTATTCCAATCGTTACGAATATTGGGTTGCAGTCCCTCTAACACCGCCACAGGTGCCCCAGCAGTAACAGGCTTTACGCCTGGACTTTCAGCCGAGCCAGAATTAGCTCCAGGTAAAGGTGCTGCCTGATTTAGTGGTGATGGAGATGGTGGTAGCGGGATGGATTCTTTTGGTGGTAGTACTTTCAGATCGGGATTGAAGTTATCCGCACCAGCTATCAGTTGTGGCGACGATCTTCGATCGAATGAGATCTTGCTAGAGCCAACGATCTCAGCTGCCGTTGTGGCAAACGATCCGGTAGTTTTGAGGAGAAAATATGCCGAAACACTCCCCGTCGCTAATATTTGTTGCCAAGGTGGAAATCGGCGGAAAACTGGTAGAAATTTCATCTTCTGCATCTGAATTATGGATTTAATCTCCACTGACAGAGACTTTTACTTCAGTTGGAATTTATAACTGACTCTACCTAAGATGCCCTCAAACTTCACTCTAATTGGCATCAATGCACTAAAGTTAAAATCGATCTGCTTGCAGCTTGCCCCAACTAATGTAAGTTGGGGCAAGCTGCAGATGAATCCGGTGTTGGCTGTATACTCGAAGCCCTACCCCCAACCAAGAATTGCAATGCTAACGGGCGAAATCAGATCGCAAATCCATAATATCTGGAATGCTTTTTGGACGGGAGGGATCTCGAATCCGCTAGAAGCGATCGAACAAATCACTTACTTGCTGTTTTTGCGGCGGCTGGACGATCTACACACGCTCGACGAGAACAAAGCCAATCGAGCGGAATATCGCGATCGATCGGAAGATCAACCTCTAGCACTCGCACCAATCAACCAGACACCCACCATCATCACTCCCACTAAGCCCCACTTCATCGGCAACTTCCGCCGCGTTTCGAGATCGAGACGTTGCCCAAATATGGCAATTAGTAACGATAACCCAAAAGCATAAGCGGGCGTAGAAGCTCCGATTGCCGAAACCAAAGCTGGATCGCCTAGCTTGACTGCTATTTGTCCGGTATAAAGAGCTACCCAGTTGAGCAGTTCGATCGCGATAAAGATCGGTAAAGCCTGCTTAATCTGCGGTAAGTCTCGGACTAATACCGATCGAACTTCTTTGATGCCTAAACTAGCTAATCCACTCAAGATAATCCCAATATTAATCGCTAGAAAGGCTCCGAAAAAGTCAGCTTGACCGAAGATATATTTTTCGAGGACGATCGCTACGGTTTGAAGTCCAGCGGCGATCGACATTAAAGATAGAGTATCCCATCTACTGCTAAATTTGTCGATCGTGCATAGCCCAATAGAAGCGATAACTAATAAGGCAATGCCCAGATAGTTATTCCCAGTAATTAAATATCCAAATAACCAATAACTGGCGATCGGTAGCAGCACGGGTGTAATATTCCAGTAAGCTGCGACAGTACCAGAATCACTATTGTCCAAAGCACGAAAGTAAAAAAACTGACTGAATTGGATAATAGCTCCAGTGATTAAGCAAATAAATAGGATATTTCCAGCCGGAATGACCACACCGATCTTCATTAGTGGAATTATTAAAAAAATCCCGACAGAAATACCAGAACTGGTAATGACTCCCAACCACGGCTTACTAAAAATCTTGTCTACACAATACTCATCAAGGATATGAACTATTGCCCACAAAAAGGAGCTAAATAAAGCGTATTGAATCCACATAACAGATGGCTGAGAATAGGCAGAAGACATCAATAAGTTAGTAAGTTTTATTACTCACCAATGATTGAAGAGCGTCTCTAGTCTTCTTTATAGACCTAATCTCTAGCTCAATTTATACCTAAAATATTTAATTATTAGTTCGATCGTAACACAATTAAGGCATTACCAGGAATAGCAAACACTTTCACCCCAAGATGATTCTCAGTATCAAAAGCAGCTTTACCTCAATCAGAATCCAAGATTTTTAAGACCACAGTCGGCGATCGAAATTGGTCGATCTCCAGCACAAGATTGTGAATGAAGCTTAAAACCTAGTCAGAGTATAAATTCAAGTTGAATTGCTGCGCTAGGAATTATCCCTAATAATTTCCTTTCCAAGTATGTATTAAGCGATACGACTGGGTACCCTGCCCCAGTTATTCCGCTAAAATAGGTGAGACGTGCCAGCCAAAAGACATTTCGCAATGACTACCCAACTATTTCAACAAATCCAAGAATTCTATGATGCTTCGAGCAATCTCTGGGAAGAAGTCTGGGGCGAACACATGCACCACGGGTATTATGGTGAAGATGGCAATATCAAACTCGATCGTCGTCAAGCCCAAATCGACCTGATCGAAGAAATACTGAGCTGGGCTGATGGCTTGACGATCGATCGACCTCAAAATATTCTGGATGTTGGCTGTGGGATTGGTGGGAGTAGTCTCTATCTGGCTGAAAAATTTGGTGCTCGGGTCACGGGGATTACGCTGTCGCCCGTGCAAGCCAACCGCGCCCAGGAAAGAGCGCGCGCGGCTGGTTTGCAGTCCCAGACTGATTTTCAGGTAGCGAACGCGCTAGAGATGCCGTTTGCTGACAATAGTTTCGACCTGTTGTGGTCGTTGGAAAGCGGCGAACACATGCCAGATAAGGTGAAATTTTTGCAAGAGTGCTACCGCGTACTAAAACCAGGTGGTAAGCTCATTTTTGTCACTTGGTGTCATCGTCCGACGACGGCGACAACTCCACTGACTACTGAAGAACAAAAGCTGCTACAGGAGATCTACCGAGTTTATTGCTTGCCTTATGTGATTTCGCTGCCAGAATACACCGATATGGTCTCAGCCTGCGGATTCAAGGATTTGCGCGCTGATGATTGGTCTACCGCAGTCGCACCATTTTGGGATGTAGTTATTGATTCGGCGATTACACCGCAGGCGATATTTGGACTATTTAAGGCTGGCTGGAAAACGATCGAAGCAGCACTATCACTGCGATTGATGAGCGAGGGTTATCGGAGTGGATTGATTCGGTTTGGGTTGATTGCGGCTACTAAATAAACTCTCGCTCGAAAATAGATTGTCAAGTTGCGAACTATCAGTTCGGAAATATCGTCTACGAACGAATATGCTTCAATCCTGTTGAAATAAGCCTTAGAATTTTGACTTTATGGAAATAGATTGTATTCATTTTTGGGTGATGGACGCTAACCAAACACTGGAATTGTTAGTCCAGAAAATGGAATTTAGGAAGCTAGAAGATCGCACAAATGAGCATACTATCGAATATCTAGTCGGTAATGCTCATCTATTATTTGCGATCGCTTCACCATTGACTAGTACTAGTCCTGTCGCCGCATATCTCCAACGGCATCCATCAGGTGTTCGGGATGTTTCATTTCGGGTACCAGATTTAGCTGAAATTAGGCGAAGAATAGACCGATTGGGGATCGAAATTCTGGCAGTTGCAGCAGTATCAGCTAATGTTCAATGGGTGAGAATTCAGGGCTGGGGTGCGCTCGAACATACAATTTTACAGGAATCTTCACCCGCTGTAGCTGCAAATCTAGTTGGCTTGAATGAACCAATTACTGGTATCGACCATATCGTGCTAAATGTTGGTAGTGGTGAGTTATCGCTAGCAGTAAATTGGTATCGCGAGTTATTTGATTTCCAAGTTCAACAGACATTTGATATTCAGACACAGACATCGGGTCTGGTAAGTAAAGCTCTACTAAGTGCCTGTGAAAAAATTCGGTTTAATATCAATGAACCAAGTTCGAGTACTTCTCAAATTCAAGAATTTTTGGATCTCAATCGCGGTGCGGGGATTCAACATATCGCATTACAGACCGATGATATCTTTGCAACAGTCGATCGATTGCAACAACAAGAATTAGGATGTCTACCAATTCCGCAGACTTACTATGCTAATTTACAAAATAGGTCTAGATTAGAGCAAAATCTGTTATTAAATGTTGATGAGTGGCACCAACTCGAACGTCTACAAATTTTGATGGATTGGTCTAGATCTCTACCTGAAGCAGTACTGTTGCAGATATTTACTCAACCGATCTTTGAATCTCCAACTTTCTTCTTTGAAGTCATCGAACGCCGCAATCGAGCTAAGGGATTTGGGCAGGGAAATTTTCAAGCTTTATTTGAAGCGATCGAACAGTATAATCTAGTTAATTAAGTAATAATTAACTAGAGTCATGGCGGCTACCCGACTATAACATTGCCGATCGATCGGTTTGACTAAATGCTCAAGCGTCGCTGGTAGTTGCCCATCAGCGTCACCAGCAACCCCTAAGAAAGTCCCAGGGTCAATTTCAATTGTGATGTCAAATCCTGATGAGATGTACCAGTTGCGCTGAGGAGCGGCGATCTAGGAATGTGACGATCGTTACCTAAACAAATTTGTGAACGAATTCATAGGTAAAATCAACCCGTCCTTTGCGTAATAAAGCAGGGTCCATCCGATCGGTAGTATTACAAGTCATTAATACTACCAATTTTTGTTCGATATGCACCCCCCCTTCATCGATGACGCTGCGATATAGGGTACCATCGAGTAAGCTCAAAATATGTTCGGTGGTACTATTATCTTGAGCGGATTCGAGGGCGCGATTTTTGGCTAAATTATCAGCTTCATTGATAATCAAACAAATCTTTTCCAGATAACTTGGCGGGACAAAATTTTCCACCGCATCGCGATCGAGAATAAAGATCACATAACCCAATGGCATCAATACTTCTTTGGCGAGTGCTTGCGTCCAGACAGTTTTACCCGTACCCGGCGCACCATCGATCAAGACAGTGACTCGATCTTCTTCAAGGATCGCTTGCTGGACGCGATCGCTAAAGCTTTGAATTTCGGCTGAGAACGATCGAATGGGGTAGTCACTATTGATTTTACCAACCCGACTTTTATAGCCACTTAGAATCACGGCTACATCGTAAGTAGCTTTACTAATTAATGGGGCTAAATCTTTGGCAGAAATTGTATATTGACGTTTGCCTTTTTCATACGTCTCAACTTGTACCCAGATATCGTATTCCTTCCAATATGCCGAAACATAACCCAAGACTTCCAGCCGTTCCCAGGTGGTAAATCGCTCGGTAGGATAATAAAAATACCGTTCCCAGTAGTACTGAGTAATCAGATCGGGGGTACCCAAAATCTCCAGAATATTCTTCATAGTGATTTCTTCGAGTCGATTGAGGACATACTCGATCGGAATACTATCACGACTGACTAATTGGACGATCGGGGTTTGGGCAACTAAGACATCCTTGTGACGGCGATCGGGTGAAGCTGGATCGGGGGTAATATAGTTCCACAGCTCGTTAAACTCGTACTGAACGCTATCCGAAAATACATTGAGAATATTTGCCCACCACGCATATTGTTTGCGACTGAGCGCATCGGCAACATCACTCAAGAAGTCAGCACTACGTTTCGCCAAACTCCAGGTATCATTTACGACAATACTAGCAAAAAAACCAATATCCAAATCTCGATTTAGTGGTCGCCATCCCGCTGCTAATAGCCCTTTATTTTGAGCATTATTATTCTGGTTGAAATTATCGTAGCCCATATCAATTTTTTATCCTAAAATTTGCTGTCCGAGCTGCAAAGCTCATGGCACGCGATCTAATTGAGTTAAATATTGTGGTGGGACTGCATCAACCAACCACACATCGTTTTCTGTCCGATAAAAGCTATAGCCATCGGCAATCATCGCTGGTGTATCAATCGCCAACATGACACTTTCGCCTCGCCTACCACCCACCTTGAATGCCATATTCAGATCTGTGGTGAGATGGACGTGGTGACGAGACATTTTTTGCAATCCCGATTCCAAAATTGCGGTTATCGCTTTGACATGAGTGCCATGATAGAGAGTATCTGGGGGAGTTTGGACTAGAAGCTGGAGGTCGATCTCGATCGAGTGTTCCTGATTGGCGCGAATCAAATCGCCGGATTCATCAAATGCAAAACGTTGTTTATCATTGGTGGCAACTACTTGGTGTAGATCGGCTCGACTAATCTCAAATCCCTGTGCTGATGCTGCTGCTAGCAGCTTATCTACTTCAATCCAGCCACCTGGCAAGAGTTCCAGTCCCAGTCTTTCTGGCTGATGGCGCAAGTGTTTAGATAAATATTTACTAATTCTAACGTAGCGTTGGGGAATTTGCAGGTGGTCAGCCATAAAAGTTGCAATTTTGCGCGAACTCATCGATCTTTAGCATACCCAGAATCGAGATCGACTGTGACTATCCCTCTTCTGTCACTCTCCTTAACTAAAAATCGAGGGCGATCGCCATAAGCCTTATTTCAAAAAGTTTTGAAGATTTATTTAGCGATCGATCGCTCAATCGTGGAGATTTTTGATAAAAGCTGATGCAACAAGGGTTGGAGATTATGCTCTCTGGAGAGTGGGGGAGGGCGGGTTCGATCGCAAATTGTTAATGCGATCGATATCCATATCATAAACCCGCCCCTACAGATCTGATTAATTCACCTCGGCTAATCCGAATGATGCGCGATCGATCGATGTTTCTGCCCGTTTGGCTTGATTATCAGAATGTTGTCGATCGAATACTAATATTTGTTTAAGCGTTGTATTGAACGATCCATGTACTTCTCGAAGATGACTATTGTTAAATTCGATTTGCTTCAAAACTTCTCCAGTAGCACCTAGATAAAGAAAAAAAGCTTGGCTTTGATATATTCTAATTTCTGAATTCCCATTAAGCAGTGGGAAAGCAAGCTTCATGAATATATTATTTTGGGCATCATCATTAAGTTCAACTGAAATATTAATTGGCTGATGACAGCCACTTATAAATAATAGATCGCCAATATTATTAACAATATGCCTAAACTCATATATATCAAGTTTCATAGATAACAATCGAGAATATAGTATATTTATAAAATACCCCAGCATTAGTCAAAACGAACATAGAATTAAAAGTTTAAGAAGATCTTTCTATTTTTAGATCTGTAGGTGCGGGTTTATGCGATCGATATCGGCTTCACCAAAATCTAAATCAAACCCGCCCAACCCACAGATAAAGCTAGAACAACATATCCCAACCGATCGAATACACTAAAAGTTAATTACCCTCACCGATAGCTAATAGCTCCTGTAAAGCTTGAATATTATCGTTAATAGGTAACAATAATAAATCCGATCGATCCAATGTTGGTAACCGATGCCTGTCTAGCTGCATGGCTTCCAGACAGCTATTGATTCCCTCAACTGCCTCATTGAAAACACCGATCCGTTGTTCGACTTCGGCTAATTGACGTTGATTTTGACGAATCTTTTCTTCGGCTTCTTTCTCTAGAGCTTTGGCTAAATATGCCCGAGCGCGATCGTATTGAGCGAGGATTTGTTCGGCTTGGAGATTGGCGATGGGTAATAATTGATTGTTGAGTGATTGATTGATGACTTGACGAAACGATCGCATCACGGTGTCGCGAACTTTTTCTTCAAAGTCGATCTTTAATAACTGCCGAATTGCTGGCTCGGCTTCGATCATATTGTAATGATCGTAACCGCGACAGGCTTGTTGGAGCGTTTGACGCAATTGGAATAGGGATGATGTGCCTTCTGTGAAAAATTCAGGACGTTCGCGGACATAGCGATCGCATTCTACCCGCGCCGCATTGATTAGGGCACTAGAGACGATCGTTTCTAACTGTTTGAGGTTTTGTTCGATATCGCTGTCGTTACCCAATAACCGATAGAGATTGCGATAATATTCCTGTTTCTGAATTTGAGTCGTTAATTGTTGGAAGAAGTTGGCGACGAGTTCGGTAACTGCGGCGACTAATACTTCTTCTAAACCATTGGCTAAGTAGTAAAAGGCTTCACTCAAAATCCCAATCAGCGGCACGACTGAGTTACGGCGATGACTGGCTTGGGCTTGTTGGTGAACGTGACTGACAGAGAAAGTAGTCAGCAATTCATCCAAGCGACTGACCATTTTGGCTTTGAGTTTGGTAAAGTCAGCCTCAAAAGCGACGTTAGTATTGCTGGCGACTACTTCATTGACGATCGCGTTGATATGCTCTTTATACTCGTCACCGACATCTTTGAGCTGCTTGCTCAGGAGTTGGATTTCTTGCTCTTTGAGTGCATTGACATCTTGAGGCTGGGCTTTGAGGTAGTGCCAACTTTCGAGATAGTTACGGCGGAGATTGATACAGATCGGTTGGAGATCGTCAGCCAGATTTACTAATAATAAAGGGCGTTTCTCTTCCATCAAGTAGCGGGTAATGGCGGTGCGGAATTCTTCGATGCCGCTATCTTTGATGAGTTGTTCTACCAATCCACTTCCCTGTTCGGTGAGAATGCGGACGTAGTTTTCGGTTGCTGATTCATAGCTACGGACATCTACCCGAAATTTGTCTCCAGATAATTTGCCAGAGCTGGAACAATAACGATTGAATTCATTGATAAACTGGGGAGCTTCAAGATCGGGGGTGACGCTCACTGCAAAAAAAGAATTTAGCCCAAATCTGTCGCTGGCATTTGTCTGGCGGAGCTGACTCCCCCAGAATCCTAACAACCCGCTGGTTTTGTACACGCGCTGCGAGTCGCGAAATTGTTCGCCAATGAGGTTGTCTAGGCGTTGGCGCAGTTGGGCATTATACCAGGTTTCATCGATGCGATTGAAGATATAGAACACGCGATCGCGAACGCCAGGATTTTGGCGAATCCGTTCGAGCATTTCGGTTTCTTCGCTAGTCATATCCCCAGATGAGGCAGGTTTGAGGACACAGACGACGGCGGAGGTGTCGGGATTTTCGATCTTGGTATAGGTGAGTTCGGCGTCCCGCTTGACTGGCGCATCGATGCCTGGAGTATCGACGAGGACGTTACCATCTTGGAGTAGGGGATGATGACAGTAGTATTCTACCCGTCGCAATACCGCGCTATTGCTACCCCGCCGCGCATAACTGGCGGCTTCTTGGAGGTTTTTAAAATCAAATTGCTCCATCGAGAGGGTACGATTGGTAGTTTTGTCGATATACTTTTTGTTATCGGTAAAACCTTGGATCAGGAGCTTGAATGCTGATGCTTGCTTGGCGCGCTCTGACTTGCTTTCACCACCTTCTTGTTGAATGATGGCGATACAAGAATCGCGAAGCGTATCCATCAAACTTTGTTCTTGTAATAGTAAGGTAGCCTGTTGCGGATCGTGCAGATTTAAGCCAAGTTTTTTGCCCAGTAGTTGCACCTGACTCAACACTTCTGCCTCAGATAGAAAAGTCAACACTACCCGCTCTTGTGTTGGCTCGGCGTAGGCAATCTGACACTCTGTCCCGGTAGCATGTCCCTCGGCACTGTAGAGCAGTTCTCGCTCCAGTAGGGCGTTAATTAACATCGATTTGCCTGCGCTGAATGCCCCAGCAAAGACGATTTCAAATGTCGGTGCGATCGCTTTTTTGAGCGATGCGCGGACGGTACTAGTATCTACTCGTGCTTGGAGTGTCGGTTCTTGTTTGAGGAGGTTGAGGACTGCATCTACCTGCGCTTGGAGGTTTTGGCACTGCGGGAGGGTAGTGGGACTGTGCTGAGGAGTCATATTTCGGGGGTTGGATGTGGTTGGAATCGAAAACATGGTGCTATCTTGCTACTAGCATTTAGGTTACCCAAATTGACCCTGACATACTCCATATCTCGCACCAATATTACAATCTTGTGGTTCGATTTACGCTGACGTAGGATGTGTTAGGCGACAGCCGTAACGCATCAATAATTATCCCCGACTGGTGCGTTACGCTGTCGCTAACACACCCTACAATTTGATAGCTGTCAACTGTTAACTAATTTAAGTTGCTACCTATTTCTTGCCTGCGACTGAAGTCGCGGCTAATGATGCGAAGTCCGCCTTCGCGGACTGAATTATTAGTCCGCGAAGGCGGACTTCGCACTCCGAGCGGCGGTTTCTAACCGCTGGGGTTATGGGTAGCAACTTGGGTTAACTGTCAACTGTTTGGTGGAGGCTTGCGTTAAACTGAGAAACTAGACGGTATCTGTAAAATACCAGTATTATGCGATCGTCACCGCTATCGTCCCACAGCCTTCAAATCCTCAGATTGCTATTATGACCAATGTGCCTGTTTCGCGAATTCGCAACTTTTCGATTATTGCTCACATCGATCATGGTAAATCTACACTTGCCGATCGATTGTTGCAGGATACAGGTACTGTCAGCAACCGAGAAATGAAGGAGCAATTTCTCGACAATATGGATCTAGAGCGGGAACGGGGGATCACGATCAAACTCCAAGCCGCACGGATGAATTATACCGCCCTCGATGGACAAGAGTATGTCCTCAATCTGATCGATACGCCCGGGCATGTAGACTTCACTTATGAAGTGTCTAGAAGCCTGCTAGCCTGCGAGGGAGCCTTATTAGTCGTCGATGCTTCTCAAGGCGTAGAGGCGCAAACTTTGGCGAATGTCTATCTGGCGATGGAGAGCAATTTAGAGATTATTCCCGTCTTAAATAAGATCGATTTACCTGGAGCCGAACCGGAGCGAGTTCGCGCCGAGATTGAAGAGATTATTGGGATCGATTGTAGTGGGGCGATCTTGACTTCAGCGAAGCAGGGGATTGGAATTAAAGAGATCTTGGAATCTGTGGTATTGCTAGTACCGCCACCTAGAGATACGGTTAACGAACCACTCCGCGCTCTGATATTTGATAGCTATTATGACAGTTATCGCGGCGTGATCGTATACTTCCGCGTCATGGATGGGAGTGTCAAAAAAGGCGATAAAGTCCGCTTGATGGCGAGTAAAAAGGAGTATGTCATCGACGAACTTGGCATCCTTTCACCCACGCAGGTACAAGTAGACGAGCTACACGCTGGCGAGGTAGGTTATTTCGCCGCATCGATTCGCGCGGTGGGGGATGCGCGGGTAGGAGATACGATTACCCTGGTAAACAATCCGGCGGCTGAGTCGCTTCCTGGCTACGCAGAAGCCAAACCGATGGTATTTTGCGGTTTATTCCCGACAGATGCGGATCAATATCCAGAGCTGCGAGAAGCGTTGGATAAACTGAGCCTCAATGATGCGGCGTTGAATTATGAGCCAGAAACTTCGAGCGCGATGGGGTTTGGCTTCCGCTGTGGATTTTTGGGACTGTTGCACATGGAGATCGTTCAAGAGCGACTAGAGCGCGAATACGATCTCGACTTGATTACCACAGCACCGTCGGTAGTTTATCGGGTGACTGACAATCTCGGCGAAGAGAGCTATATTGACAATCCCAGTACGCTGCCAGATCCCAATCATCGCCAAAAGATCGAGGAACCCTATGTCAAATTGGAGATGATTACACCTGAAGAATATGTCGGCACATTGATGGAACTATGTCAAAACAGGCGTGGTGAATTCAAGGATATGAAATATCTCACCAAAGGAAGAACGACACTAATATATGAGCTACCGCTTGCAGAAGTTGTGACTGATTTCTTCGATCGCATGAAGTCAAATACGCGCGGCTATGCGAGTATGGAATATCAGCTCATCGGCTATCGCGAAAACTACCTCGTCAAACTCGATCTCCTGATCAATGGCGATCCTGTCGATGCCCTGGCGATGATCGTCCACCGCGATAAGGCTTATAATATCGGTCGGGCGATGACTGAAAAGCTCAAAGAATTAATTCCCCGTCACCAGTTTAAAGTACCAATTCAAGCCGCGATCGGTACGAAGGTAATTGCTAGCGAAAGTATTCCCGCACTACGCAAAGATGTCCTCGCAAAATGTTATGGCGGTGATATCTCTCGGAAGAAGAAACTGCTCAAAAAGCAAGCCAAAGGTAAAAAGCGGATGAAGTCTGTCGGTACGGTAGATGTACCGCAAGAGGCATTTATGGCAGTATTGAAACTGGACAAAGATAGCTAATAGCAAGCTAAAATGCCATGCGTCTAATTGCTATCAAAAACTTACGAAATGAAGCTTATCGATATCCAGATGCTAAAAAAGCAGTTGAGACTTGGTATTTAGTTGTCAAAAATGCTAACTGGTCTAATTTGGAAGATGTTCGACAAGTATATCGTAGTGCTGAAGCAGTAGGAAATTTTACTGTTTTCAATATTAAAGGAAATAACTACCGCCTAATTGTGGGTATTAATTATGCAAAGCAACGAGTTTACTTTAAATACTTTTTAACGCATCCCGACTACGATAAGGATTCCTGGAAAAATGACCCAAACTATTAATCTAAAAGTATATGGTCAGCTTGTTGCTGATGTAAAGCCGAAGGTAATTGAGACAGAAGATGAATACGAACAGTTTCTAGCAGTGGCAGAAAGGTTGACTTTTAATCAAAATCAAACGCCTGAAGAGTCGGCACTGTACGATCTAGTTGCGATGTTGGTGGAGGCATACGAGGTAGAACATTATCCGATCGATCGATCCGATCCATCTGAAGTCTTGCAGCATATCATCGAATCTGGTGGCATCGATGCGATCGAGTTAGCTAAAATATTTGGATCGAGTGAATCGGTTGCCCAAGTTTTGGCAGGAACAAAAGCGATCGATCCAGTTTGGGCGCAAGCTCTGGGTAATCGATTTAACTTATCACCGAAAATATTCTTACAATCATAATTAAATTAGGTAAAAATTAAAGATGAGGTAATCATACGATTACATGAATTTGACACGATCGATAGATTCTGGAATCGAACTCAGGTATATTTACTCGAAAATGATGCAGAAAATAATGTGTTGCTGGGAGTTGTGCAAACACTGCTAAGTAACGCAGATCGCTATCCAGATCCGCCTTACTTGGTGAGGGTTGAAGACAAGGGGGCGATTGTAGCAGCAGCAATCCGCACACCTCCTCACAAACTATTGCTGTCTAAAGCCAAAAATCTGGAAGCCTTGACTTTAATCGCGCAAGATTTACATCAAGAACCGTTACCTGGAGTCATTGGGCTGGTTCCTGATGTCAAAACATTTTTGCAGGTATGGCAACAAATAACAGGACAAGCTTGGCGACTGTCGATCGTTGATAAAATACATCAACTTAGGGAAGTACAACCAGTTGCTACTATTCCTGGCTATTTAAGATTGGCAACCGAACGAGATCGCACATTGTTGATTGAGTGGCTTCCTGCCTTTATTGCTGAAATTGGGGAGGTGATGGGTACCGATCTCGATCGAGTAGTAGATCATCGATTAAAGACCCAGAGTACCTATATTTGGGAAGATGATACTATTCCAGTTTCACTGGCGGCAGGCAGGCAACGTTCGCAAAATGTTGGTCTGATTGGTTCGGTCTATACGCCACCAGCACATCGTCGCAAAGGCTATGCTACTGCTTGTGTCGCAGCGTTAAGCCAAAAGCTACTTGATGAGGGATGCGATCGCTGTTTCTTATTGACAGATACAGCAAACCCGACCTCTAATCATATTTATCAACAGATCGGCTATGTTCCAGTCTGCGATTGGTATGAATATGCGTTCATCCCCCAGGATCTTGCATGATAATTAGAAAGTGTTTCTTACTGACGTAAATTTTAGCTAATATTGTTATGGCGATTAGAAAAGATACATTGTGGGAGCAATTTCTCTCGCCTGTGATTCGGGGTTTGTTGGATAAAGAGCAGATGATCGTAGTGCGCGATCGCATCGACTGGCAAGGTACAATCGATCGCTATCAACCAGCCGCATTTGTCTATCCTGAGTATTATCACACTCAAAACTATCACGGGATTGAAGGTGGATACTTGACACAGACAGCAGCGATTACCTACGATCCGATTACACAATATGTATTGCCACCCTATGAGCCGTGGGTGCGCCAAAGCGCGATCGCCGAAATTCGCTCCCAACCGCAACGAATTCTCGATCTAGGCTGTGGTACTGGGGCGATGACGCTCCCACTCAAGCAAGCCTTTCCAGGTGCCGTAGTGACGGGTTTGGACTTGTCTCCGTACATGTTGGCAGTTGCTGAAGATCGAGCCAAACTAGCTGGTGTGGAGATCGATTGGCAACACGGCACAGCGACAGATTTATCTCAATTTGAGGCAGGAAGTTTCGATCTGATTACGGCGGCACTGTTGTTTCATGAAACACCCCCAGCGACAGCCCAAACCATTCTCGCTCAGAGCTATCGATTACTCGCTCCTGGCGGACAAATCGTCATTCTCGATGGCAATCAAACCACGCTCCGCAGTCTGGATTGGTTGAACAATATCTTTGAGGAACCATATATCCAAGCATACGCCGCAGGTAATCTCGATGCCTGGTTGGGGAGAGCTGGCTTTGATGAAGTCCGCACTAAAGATGTATTTTGGCTCAATCAAGTCACTCGTGGGGTTAAGAGATAGGCGGTAGGTTGGGTTGAGCAAGGCGTTGGCGTAGCCCCTCGGAACGAGACAACCCAACACTCACAAATTATTGCTGAGGTTGTTGGGTTTCACATTCGTTCAACCCAACCTACAGATGGTTATCAAATTCACTATTAACCATTCACCATTCACCATTCACCATTCACCAATTAAGTGTGGTTTTAAAAGCGGTTCTATTTAGTTTTAATGGAGTAATTATCAAGGATGAATCGATTCATCGGGAGCTAATTGATGAATTATTGTTAGCTGAGAACTTACCATCACAAGGTAAAGCACGGAAGTTATCTGTGGGGAGGAGCGATCGAGCATGTCTAAAGGAGCTATTGGAACTACGTGGACGATATGTGACTGATGAATATTTAGATAAACTGATATCCAAAAAAGCGATCGCCTATCGTCAAAGAGTGGAGCAACTAGAAGTATTGCCGATTTATCCTGACATAATTGGGTTCATCGAGCAAATGTATAATGATGGCTACAAATTGGTGGTTGTAACTGAATCAAGCCGATCGGAAGTAGAATTGGTATTGAAGCAAGCGCGGATCGGACTATACTTTGATGCGATCGTCGCTGGGGATGATATCAGTCAGCCAATACCAGATCCAGCCGGATATTTACTGGCGATCGAAAGGTTAACCAAACTTTATCCAGATCTAAACTTATCAGCATCAGAATGTCTGGCGATCGAGGATACTTTTGCCGGACTGCAAGCTGCAAAAGCGGCTAATATTCAAGCAGTCGCGATCGCGCATACTTACCCGTTTCACATGTTGCAACGGCAGGCAAATTGGACGATCGATACCTTTGCCGATTTAGAACTCGATCGAGTGAAAGCATATTTTGGATCTAACTAATGCCCAGCATGAATCTGCCTGAGACGGCTAAATTACCCCCGATCGAAAAAATGACCTTTAGCACCAAACTTGCCTACGGTGCAGGTGATGTTGGGGGTGCAGTCATCGGGATCTTACTCTTGTCTTATCTCTCACCCTTTTTTACAGATGTCGCCCATCTCGCGCCTGGATTGGCAGGCGCGACGCAACTGATAGTTAGGGTATGGGACGCTTGTATCGATCCATTTATTGGGATTTGGAGCGATCGCGGCGACATCTTTGGAGCCAAAATCAAGGCAAAATGGGGCAGACGCTACCCCTGGATGCTATTCTCAGCGATTCCATTCGGGATGTTATTTGTCTGTCAATGGCTGATTCCGTTTCCCGAGAGCAACCAGTGGGGGATGTTCTGGTTTTACACCTTGGTATCGATGCTGCTGGGGACATTTTTTACGACGTATAGTCTCCCCTATACTGCTTTGACTGCCGAACTGACTGAAGATTATAACGAACGCACGAGTTTGAATAGCTTTCGATTTACGTTCTCGCTGGGAGGTAGTATCGTTGCCTTACTGATTGCCAGAACTGTATTTCAGCAAGTCAACGATCCCGCCCAGCAATATCTGACGATCGGGATTATCTGTGCGATTATTTCAGTGCTGCCGATTTTTTACTGCGTGTGGGGTACTCAAGCCCGCGCCAAGCTAGTCAATCAATACCAATCCGCCAGAATTGAACGCACCGATCCCTCACCGCTGATGGAGCAATTGCGATCGGTATTTACCAATCGCGCCTTTATGTGCGTCGTTGGTATTTATCTGTGCTCTTGGTTTAGCCTCCAACTTACCGCCGCCATTATTCCCTACTTTGCTGTCAGTTGCCTGGGCTTACCAACAGCAGATTCACCCCTGATTATCCTCGCGGTGCAAGGTACCGCCCTGGTGATGTTGTCTGTCTGGAATAAAATCTCCCAAAGAGTCGGTAAAAAAGCAGTTTACTTCATGGGAAGTGGCTTCTGGGCGATCGCCCAAGCGGGTTTATTTCTGCTCCAACCAGGTCAAAATGTGCAGTTATATGCTTTAGCCATTTTGGCGGGACTGGGGGTGTCTACGGCGTATTTGGTGCCGTGGTCGATGTTGCCAGATGTCATCGAGCTAGACGAACTCGAAACTGGACAACGCCGCGAGGGACTGTTTTATAGTTTCATGGCATTTCTCCAAAAAATCTGTTTGGGTGTCGCCGTAGCGGTAGTTTTACAAAGTTTGGAATGGACTGGATATCGGCATCCTACCGACCTGATTCCCACTCCAGATCAGCCACCAGCCGTACTGCTAGCAATCCGACTCGCGATCGGTCCGATCCCCACCATCTCCCTACTTGCTGGCTTAGTTTTTGCTTATTTTTACCCGATTACCCGCGAACTTCACCAACAAATTCTACTCCAATTGGCCGAACGTCGTCGAGAATCATAGGCTTGACTCCCAATACGGTTCGGTTAAGTCCATTTTCTTAGATATTGTCAGTCCGCGAAGGCGGACTTTGCATCACTAGCGGCGGTTTCAACCGCTACCTAACTAGCTAACCGAACCGTATTGGCTTGACTCCGATCTGCGATCGATGAGTCACTCATCCACCATCCACCATCCACCATCCACCATGAATGCAAATTACTTATAGTCCCGCATATACGATCGTCCCTACTTATGAGTGCTTCAATCGGTGTACTTACTGCAACTTTCGGGTCGATCCTGGAACAGATAGCTGGATGACAATCGATCGAGCTACCCAAATTCTCACCGATCTTCAAGGTACGGGGATCTGTGAGATTTTGATTCTCAGTGGTGAAGTTCATCCCCACTCTGCACGCCGACAAGCTTGGATCGATCGCATCTATGAGCTATGTAATTTAGCTCTCGAATTTGGCTTTTTACCACATACTAATGCTGGCCCTTTGAGCTTCATCGAAATGGAGCGATTGGCAAAAGTAAATGTCTCGATGGGATTGATGTTGGAATCTCTAGACCCCATCTTATTGCAAGGCGTTCATCGTCATGCACCGAGTAAAATACCTGCAATCAGGCTCGCACAACTGGAATGGGCGGGTCGATTACAGATTCCCTTTACCACCGGATTATTATTAGGGATTGGTGAATCCGATAGAGATTGGGAAATTAGCTTACAAGCGATCGCCGATCTTCACGATCGCTGGGGACATATTCAAGAAGTAATCTTACAACCATATAGTCCTGGCCGTCAGGAAAGTTTTGCCGGATTGGGTTTTGATATTACCAAACTACCTACAGTCATCGAGTTAGCTAAAAGCATCTTACCTGCCCAGATTACAATTCAAATTCCCCCCAATTTAATTCCCACTTCAGACTTATTACTCGCATGTTTGACGGCAGGAGCCAGAGATTTGGGTGGGATCGTACCCAAAGATGAAGTCAATCCTGACTATCATCATTTACAACTATCAGAATTAACAACAATTCTAGCTCAGGCTGGTTGGGATTTACAGCCGAGGTTGCCTGTTTATCCAGATTATCAGCATTATCTACCGGATAATTTAAGTCGAAGATTGTAAGTATATCTTTAGATGTGGCGGATGGTGAATGGTGAATGGTGAGATCTGTAGGTTGGGTAGCGGATGCGCGATCCTCGGCTCTGCCGAGGGTTTAGCGCACCAAGCAGAGCAACGCGTTGGCGTAGCCTCTCCGCCAGGAGACAACCCAACACGTCCCAATACGGTTCGGTTAGCTAGTTAGGTAGCGGTTGAAACCGCCGCTAGTGACGCAAAGTCCGCCTTCGCGGACTGACAATATCTAAGAAAATGGACTTAACCGAACCGTATTGCAACACGTCCGACTAGGGCCTGTCTACAGTCAGATGCCGTGTCCCGAGCGGTGATAATAATTGACTTTGGCGAGAATATCCGCCCAGCCGATGCCTGATAACGTTGGTAAGACCAAATGTGCCTGCGCCAATCGTTCGTAGGGACCCACGCCCAGTACCCACATCCCCGCCGCCAACCCAGCAGCGACACCTGCGGGAGCATCTTCGACGACCAAGCACTGATGGGGCGAGACTTGCAAGAGATCGGCAGCATGAAGAAAGACATCAGGAGCGGGCTTGAGGTGGGGGACACTATGACCGTCAGCTATACAATTGAAAAAGTGGCGGATGCCGAGTCGTTGCAAGACCATTTCAGCATTTTTACTCGAAGATCCCAGCGCAAGTTTGATGCCAGCAAAATGTAGTTCTACCAATAAATTATCAATTCCTGGCAATAGGTGTACTCGATTGAGTTCGTTAATTAGTGCGAGATAGTAATCATTTTTGCGGTTTAATAATAGTTGTTGCTGGATGTGGGTGAGCTGACGATCGCCTAACAGATAATGGAGTGCATCTTCGCGATTTAGTCCTAGCATTCCCCGATCGTGAATCTGTTTGTTAAAGGGAATGCCCTCTTCATCGGCGAGTTGTTGCCATGAAAGGTAATGAAAGTAGACTGTGTTGGTAATTACGCCATCAAGGTCAAAGATGACTGCTATGATGTGTGGATCGCGCTCCAGTATATTCATCGTTATGTGATGTCGATCGACTATTCTAGATCGTAATTTAAGGTCGGATCGCCTACTCTAATTATGCTCACATCTGGCACTAAGTCCTGGAAATAATTGCCAATTGTGCTTCTACATAACCCACTCAGAGACATGTGGGACAGATTAGTCGCAAATCTTGTCAAAAGTTAAAGATCGATCGCGACCCCCAGTAGAGTTGGAATCATGTTTTAGAATGGATTGGATAGTTAAGTTGGCAGTTGAGAGTTGCCGCTCGTGCTTGCGAAGTCTTTAGACTCAGGCAAGTCAGACAGTCGCCAGTTGATAAGTGAGACGGTACAAATATTGGCGACGAGAGCATCATCGTCAAACATAGATGGTGGAGAGTGACCGCCCTACATGACTATTCCTATTCCCTATCCCATCTCCTATTATGAGCTTACGCGACCAATTCAATAAACTCACAGGCAAAACCCAATTTGTCGTATCGAGAATTTTTTTACATCTAGGCGGCGAAGAAGTCTCCCCCCTACTAGGCATCTTAAACCAAGCTGCCAGACAAGCGATCGAAGCTGATGGCGACCTCACCATCGTCGGTGAAGGATTGGTCGAGATCTGTCAGAACTTATTGCAATACGATACCTACTGGCGATCGGCAGCCAATGAAGGTGATGTATTCTGGGACGAGGGCGGCGCGGGTGACTATGCCAACGAATTATTCACGGATTCAGCTGCGCGGTATTTGAGCGAACCAGATTTCAACGAACCTAACAATCCCAACGCCCAGCTCACTCTACCCCCCACCCGCAATCTCATTCTGATGCTCACTGTAGCATTGGAAGGTGAAGAGCCGACGATCGAGGCAGATCTATCGAATATGTCAGCGATGAAGATTGCCTTAAAATCACTAATTAATCTGCATTATCAAAACCGCTTACGAGCAATTTACGTTCACTTTTCACCAGCCCGATTTGGTGATGAATTGACCGACGACCAAGTACTGCAAAACTTTCCCGAGCTGATTCCGTTGTAAAGACTCAAATCTACCTACTACTACCGAGCGAGTTTGGCAACTTCCAAAATCTCTCGCTCGGTAATAACTGTGCGTACAGTATTACTGATGTTAATGATAGATGCGGTTACCCAGATCGAAACCATCGGTTGACTCGGTACTTTGGCGATCGAATTATCCGTTAAAGTTATATTAAAAGGTGGCGATCGAGGATTGTTTTGAGATAATTCGCTGTGGCGGATCTTCCTGTAAAGCAACACATCTAGCGGAGACTGGCGGCTGAAATTGTGGATGGCAAATAGACCTGATAATTAGTTAACATAAGAAAATACAACAGTCATGAAATCAGCCTATATGTTACGTCGATTAGTGATAATTTTTATGGCTTTGACCTTATCGGTTACTTCTGTCGCCTGTGGTGGCAATGAGAATCGATCGCCGGGACAAGATCGACAGACCAACACTTCGACCCAAAATCCCGCTGTCAGTAACAATACCAACCAAAAGCCGATCGCTGCTGGCAAGTATCCCGTTCAGCAAGCCACCTACAATGATGCCAACGGTGAATATACCCTCATGCTGTTGAATACACCTGCTGGTACGCCACCTGTGTACCGCACCACCAATCTTCAGATGGCAAGATTGACTGATGAAGAGGTCAAAGCTAGTGAAAAGGCTTATTTCAAGTCTGAAAATGGGCAAAGTTCCCTGCATGTGCCAGAGGACTTCAAAATCGAGTACGTCCACAACGTCACCCAAGCTCAAACCAATCCCCAAACCGGACAGCAAGAGACTGTAGTCGTCAAGCGAGAATCTAGCTTCTGGACGCCGTTTGCTGGCTCTGTCGCTGGCTCACTTGCCGGACAAGCGATCGGCAGTATGCTATTCAGACCACAGTACTATGTACCCCCAGTATACAGTTCGGGTGGATTGCGCGGTTATGGTGGCTACGGCACCAACTACGGTCAAGCTGTCCAAGGTTACCAAACGCGCTACAATACTGCCCCACCAGCAGTAGTCAATCGGACGACGCTGCGGACGACTGGAAGATTGAATAACAACAATAACTTCAATAACAATTTCAACCGGAATACTACCAATCGATCGATCGAGCGCAATCGTGCCACTGGTTCGGGATTTGGCAGTAGCACCCTCCGTCAATCCGATCGACGCTCTACATATACTCGTCCTTCAGGCGGCTCCAGCCGGAGTTTTGGCAGTGGTGGTCGCAGCCGTTCTGGTTCGGGATTTGGTAGCCGCCGTCGCTAAGGTGGATAGGTTTTAGGTATTAGGCTTTAGGCTTTAGGTTTTAAAACGTCTAAATTCCCTAACGTCTAAAGCCTAAATCCCCTAACCCCTAAAGCCTAAAACCTATAGTATTCTGGTAACTGACCGTCGTACCCAAAATTTAATTATGGCACTCAAGAAAGGAGATGCAGTTCGAGCGATCGCAAGTACGCTTGCCAATAGTCTCGAAGCAAAAGCTAGCGATGCTAGGTTCCCCAAATATTTATTTAATACCAAGGGTGAAGTGCTAGATCTGCGCGGTGATTATGCGCTAGTGAAATTCGGGCAAGTTCCGACCCCAAACATCTGGCTGCGTCTCGATCAGCTCGAAGGATTTGGCACCTAATCATCTAGCTATAGCAATAGCCAAGACAGTTAAGACACTCTGCCTTTTAGTCTGCGGAGGCAGACTTTGCACCATGAGCGACGACGGGAAGTCGTTGTCATGTCCTCAGCACTGTGGCGGTTGCGATACTTAGCACTCAATATTTGATGTGGTGGTAATTGCGAGATGTTATGAGAATGATGTCACTAGTGGCATCACTCCATAACTCGATCGCGCTATGCAGCTAGTGTGGACTAGTTTTTATCGCGGAGGAGTTCGTTGATTTGTTTGAGCGCGGCGGGGAAAATATTGAAAACTGCCCAACCAGCCGCTGCCGCCAGAGGTGCAAGCACGATCAAAAGCCGAAAGTCGAAGTCCATAATTAGTTCCTTGATGAGCAGTAAAAGATGTGCCGCGCGATCGAATATCGCTTATTTACTCTAGCAGAATTAGGCGGTGGTATTAGTCGGATCTTCAAACTCCGATCGCCACTTGCACCCGATCGATTTGGGATCCGGCGGTGTTGGTGTCAATCGACACTAACACCGCTAATAAAGAGGATTACAACGGTTGGTTGACGGCAATCGTCCCCTTGCCAAGCAGTAAGCCCACACTAGCACCAGGACAGATGTGAGTGAGTGAACGGGCGGGAAAATGTGCCCAGATCGCATCAACACTGCGTAGTTGGCGGTGCCAGTGAAAAGTTTTGGCAGTCCGCAGCGGCACCGCCTCCCCCAGTCCGTTGGGCAATAGATGTCTACCTGTAAATAACACACCGCCCGCGCCAGCATAATAGATACAAGCCGAGCCAGGTGAGTGCCCAGGTGTCCAAATTGCATGTATGCTATCGTTAATGTCTAAACTGTGCTGGAAAGTAGTAACTTTAAGCTCTGGAAGTAAGTATGCTTCTTGTTCTTGAATAATAACTTCACAACCGCATTCAGTCGCGATCGCAGTGGTTTGTCCGATGCCGCCACGGTGAGTAATTATCAGCCACTTAACGCCGAGGCGATCGCGCAAGAACTGGCGATTGACATCATTCCAAGCTGGGCTATCGATTAAAATATTCCCGATCGGAGTTAAGATCGCATAAGCAGTACCGCCCAAAGTATCGCGGTTGGGTGCAAATGCAAAAATTCCTGGCAAAATCTCTGCGGGCAGCTTGCTAGCAGGGAATTTAGTTGAAAGTGAGGGAGTAGGCAAATCTGAAAGCGGCATGACAGCGCGAACCGAGCGAGAATTTATATTTTAGCAATTTCCAAGATCGATAAGTACCTCGATGAATGTCAGCTCGGGCGAGTAGTGCGCGCAACACATCGATGGTGATAATTAGTTTCAGTTCGATCGATTACTCATAATTTTATTCATGTGGTTGTCTTTACTATTCATCTTAATTTTATCGGGAATTCTGACGTATATTATTTTACGCCAGACAGTGAGTCAGATGACCGCAGCTCCACTGTGGATGCTGTGGGCGATCCTGATGACACCACCGCTCGTCACAGGCGCGGCAGTCACTTGGAGTAAACAAGTACCACCGCTACCGATCGCGATGGGCATCTGCGCGATTTGCTGGCTGCTATACTGGCGACTGCTGGGGTGGCGGCGATCGTCACCGCGCATGGATACTCTGCCTGCTGGCGATCCGACTCAGATCCCAGAGATCGCCCTCTTACCATCAGATCAGGCGATCGTCGAGACGCCAGTCCTGAGACCGATCGAAGCCGCAGAAGAGGCAATGCTCAGAACTTGTTTTGCGTGGAATGTGTTTTTTTTGGACAAGATTGAGTATCGTCCGCAAGCGGTATTGTGTCGCGGTAAGCTACGGACTGATGCCGACAATGCCTATGCGACGATCGTCCAAAATGTTGAAGAATTATTCGGCGATCGCTTCTTTATTTTATTTCAATATAGTTTATCGACGGGCAAGCCCTTTTTCGCACTGGTACCGCGTCCCCAGCAGACCTTGATTACGCGATCGCGTCGCTGGCTCGATTATGCTGTGGTGGGGATGTTGTTTGTACTGACGCTCGTGCCGACTACTTACTTTGGCGCGGCGTTGGCGCGGTTGCCCAAGGGCAGTATTAGCGATATTCTCACGGCGGGATTACCTTATGCTGTGAGTATTATTTTTATCTTAGGACTCCGTGATTTCGGACGCTACTTTGTTGCCAAGTTTTACAAAATTGATACGACGTTACCCTATTTTATCCCCCTACCATTTTTCCCAGGTACTTATGGCTGTCTGGTTCAAATTCGATCGCCCATTCCCAACCGGAAAGCAGTATTCGATCTGGGGTTTGTCGCTTCAACTCTAGGGTTGGTAGTTTCGATTCCGCTCTTGTTTTGGGGACTAGCGCAATCAGAAACAGTGCCATTAGATCTGAGAGCTACACTGTTTAGTTTTCATGCTTTCGATCCGCGCTTTTCGCTGCTAATGACATTATTGAGCAAGTTAGCATTGGGGAGTGCATTTGTCGCCCAACGCGCGATCGATCTGGACAATGTAGCGATCGCGGCTTATATCAGTCTGCTGATTATCACCATCAATTTGATGCCATTGCGGCGACTAGATGGCGGTTATATCGTCCATGCGATGTTCGGTCAAAAACCGAGTGCGATCGTCAGTCAGTTGAGTAAAATCGTCTTGGTTATCCTCGGTTTTATCCGCTATCGCGCTTCAGAATTTGGTAATACCGATTTGCTATTTTTGGCGATCGTGGTGTCATTGATTCCCGCAATCGATGAACCCGCACTCAATGATGTGTCCGAACTCAATACTTGGCGCGATGTCCTTGGCGTGATCATTTTGGGAATTTTAATCCTGATTTTGATGCCAGTACCGCCGATCTTGATGCAGTTATTAGATATTTAAATCAGTCAAATAAGCTACATTCATCACTCGCTAATTATTTGTCATGGTTTCTTGACAATAACTAAACCCGAAATGGCGTAACATCGTTAAACCCGATAAATTGAGGGCGATCCCCCCTTGACGGATCGGGGCAAATTTTTGTTAGATGGGATCGTACACCACAACTAAAGATCGCTAATACCGCAGGATTTCCCAATCCAGCAGTTAGTAACTTTAGTCAACGGTCGTATCTTTGAGAAATCGCAATCTAGTAGATCCTAGAAATTCGCTCGATCGCGCCAGCTCCAGTTAGCAACTGCATCGACTGGCGCACAGTAGTAGATTTTCTGAACATGACAACAAGTGTAATCCAAGTTTGCGAAATTTAGAGCTACACCTTAATTCGGAGATTCGGATCGTGACCAAAGACAACGCATTAGAAGAAATGACGCTCAGACAACTACGCCGAGTGGCGAGTGTTTGTGGAGTGTCACGCTACAGCAGGATGCGGAAATCCCAGCTCCTGGAAGAGATTCAAAAAATTCAGAACAATTCTACCCATAGTCCATCTACCGAACTGGAGGCACAATTAACAGTGGAAGCAGGCAAATTTGAACTCGGAATCGATGTCGATCTTACTGCTGCGGCACTAGCAGATGTAGATGAAGGATTGGGTGATTTGCCTAGTGGCTATGGAGACAGTCGGATTGTCTTGCTGGCGCGCGATCCACAATGGGCTTATGCTTATTGGGACATTCCGATCGAGCACAAAAATGAACTGCGCCACCACGGCGGACAACAATTGGCACTGCGGATTTATGATGTTACGGATATCAATTTAGAACATCAAAGTCCGCACAGTATCCAAGAATATCCGATCGATGAAATGGCGCAGGAGTGGTACCTGCCGATCCCAGTGAGCGATCGCACTTACACGATCGATATCGGTTATCGTTGTGGTGATGGTCGCTGGTTGGTATTGGCGCGATCGGCATCTGTCGGGATTCCACCTGTTTATCCCTCGGATTGGATCGAAGATATCTTCATCACCGTACCGTGGGAAGAAGAATTGATCGAAAAAACTTTTGTCGAACTCATACCGCCTAGCCATAAGCAGGGAACAGGAGCTGATAGTACTGGGACTGGTACTGGTGCGGCGGGGATGACGGAGATGGCTGGTGGCAATACCGAACAAAATGCGATCTACGAGCGGATCTTTGGCATGACAGAATCGATCGAATCCCTGCGGATTTCTGGATCGCTCTATGGTTCGATGCAGCAGTCACCCTTGGAGTCGGTAAGTTCGTTTGTGTTCCCGTCAGGGATGGGGATGTGGGCGCAACCGACCAATTTTGGGAATATGTCTGGCGTGGGGATGTCTGGCGTCGGAATGTCGGGAATGGGGATGGAAATGGGCGATCGTCAGCGGCAATTCTGGCTGATTGCTGATGCCGAATTGATCGTTTACGGTGCTACCGAACCCGATGCAGCAGTATCGATCGGCGGACGCCAAATCAAGCTCAATCCCGATGGTACGTTCCGCTTCCAGATGTCCTTCCAGGATGGGAATATCGACTACCCGATCGTCGCTGTTGCCAAAGATGGCGAACAACAACGCTCGGTACACATGACGTTCGATCGCTCGACGCCTTCGCGGAATACTAACACCAAGGAAGAAGCCATCGCTGAATGGTTCTAGCGAAAATAGCATCAGCAATCGGTAATCCTGACTATTTAGTCAGTAGTTTAAATTATCCCCATCAACCGCGTGGTTGATGGGGATAATTTGTTAGGATCGAATCACAGAGCTGACGATCTCCAGTCTCATCCCTATCCTACATTCCCCAGACAATGACTAATGTGACAAAATCTCGCGACCGCCAACAAAAATCGTCAGTCATGCCAGATAATGATTGGCGACTATTATTGAGGTTACTACCTTATGCTCGTCGCAATGGTAAATTATTTTTCATCTCATTTGGATTATTAATCCCCCTCGCGATTTCCAATGCGATCCAACCATTGATTATCGGTCAGGCGATTTCCAAAATTAGAAATGAAAAAACCTGGGATTTTGTCAGCAATCTACCAATGTTGGATGGCTTGAACTTACTGACTTTGCTCCTGATGGCTACAGTCATCATTAGATTGGTATTGACCGCAATTCAAGGTTATACCGCTCAACGCATCGGTCAACAAATCACCGCTGATATTCGCAATGATTTATTCGATCGCGTGACGTCATTAGCCGTGAGATTTTTCGATCGGACGCCTGTGGGAAAGTTGATTACCCGCTTGACCAGTGATGTTGAGGCGTTGGGAGATGTCTTTACCAATGGGGCAATTGGGATTATCAGCGATCTGCTGTCGATCTTTGTGATGATTTATTATATGTTCATGTTGCAGTGGCAAATTGCCACGATGCTACTGCTGATGATGATTCCAGTGGCGGCATTGGTCATCTACTTTCAGCATGAATATCGCAAAGCCAATTATCGGGGGCGAGAAGAGTTATCGCTGCTCAACTCGATGGTACAAGAAAACGTCGTCGGCATCGATGTCGTGCAATTGTTTCGGCGTGAAAAATACAACGCCGAACTATTTCGGACAATCCGCGATCGCTATATCAAAGAAATCGATAAAACCAACTTTCATGACTCAGCCGTATCCGCAACCTTAGAATGGATCTCGCTCGTGGCGATCGCTGGCGTCCTCTGGCTAGGTGGCTTGATGGTACTCGATCGCACGCTGGAGATTGGGACATTATCAGCATTTATTTTGTATGCTCAAAGACTGTTCGATCCACTGCGACAATTTGCCGAGAAGTTCACCGCAATTCAAGCTGGATTTACGGCAGTCGAACGGATTAACGATATTCTCAATGAACCGATCGAAATTAAAGATATCGATGATGCTCAGAGCTTGCATCTAACTCATATCGATAGTGCCGCTCAGGGGGAAATTCGGTTCGAGCACGTCTGGTTTGCCTACAATGACGATGACTACGTGATTCGCGATCTGGACTTCACCATCAAACCGGGCGAAAAGATCGCCTTAGTCGGCCCAACGGGCGCGGGCAAAAGCTCGATCGTCCGCTTGCTGTGCCGTCTCTACGAGCCGACAAAGGGTCGTATCCTCGTTGACGGCGTAGATATCAAAAAAATCACTCAAGCCGAACTCCGCCGCTATTTGGGCGTAATCCTGCAAGACGGCTTTTTGTTTGCGGGGGATGTCCGCATGAATATCACCCTCGGTGAATCCTACACCGAAGCGGAAATTCTAGCAGCAGCGCGATCGACAAATATCGATCGATTTATCACCCAACTCCCCCAAGGTTACGATACCAAACTCCGCGAACGCGGTTCCAATCTCTCCGCCGGACAAAAACAGTTAATCGCCTTCGCCCGATCGATTATCCGCAATCCCCGCATCTTGGTACTCGACGAAGCCACCGCCAGCCTCGATGTCGGCACGGAAGTACTAGTACAAGATGCTCTCAATCGCCTGATTATCGATCGTACCGCCATTATCATCGCCCACCGTCTCTCCACCATCCGCAACGTCGATCGGATCTTTGTCCTCAAACAAGGCACCCTGATCGAATCCGGTTCTCATGAAGTACTGCTAGCGCAAGGCGGCTTGTACGCCAGCTTGTATCAGCTTCAGATGCTCGGAACATAGGTGTAGCGTCAATTCACGAGCGAAACCACAGCAGTCCGATCGCTCAACAATCGACTCACAAATTTATCTCAGCTAAAGGATTGACAAAAGCAGCGCGATCGAGTATTCTTTGTTTAGTGTGAGGAGCGAATCAAGAAGAAGACCGAGACGAAACACGGCCAGTCGTCGGTCTTCTTTTTGGTTTTATATTTAGTTACTGAGAATTTTGAGATAGTCTGAGATGGTGCGTTACGCTACTCGCTAACACACCCTACAATCTAGAACTCGATCGCTCAGGCATTGAGAATGAATTTGTCGATCGCCACAGCAACACCATCCGCCTCGATATCTGGCGCGACCCAATCCCCAAACGATCGCACATCAGCAGGCGCATTGCCCATCGCAACGCCGATGCCAGCGTATGCAAGCATTTCGACATCATTATAGTTATCCCCGATCGCGAGGACATTGGCGGCGGTGATGCCAAGTTCGCGCACCAGATAATCAATCGCGGTACCTTTATTCACGCCAGCTTGAGTAGTTTCCAAGAAGATCGGTACGGAAGTAGTGACGTGGAGCTGCTCTGGCGAGTAGCGGTGACGCAATTCGGTGAGTAGAGATTGGATCAGGGCGAGATCTGAAGACATCGCGAGGATTTTGGTGGGGCAATCAGTCAAGACTGTCCGCAGATCTGGAGTAGGAATCACTTCGACGCCACTGCGTCCGATATATAATTCAGTATCGGGATTGACTTCGCGGACATACAGCCGATCGTCGCGATAGACATGAATGGATAATTTGTCTAACAAATAGGACTGCTCGAAATAATCGAGCAATTCGGTCGCAATCGCGATCGGTACGGGAAGATGTTGATGAATTGTGCCCGTCGCGGGATCTTGAATCCAGGCACCTTGATAAGCGATCAGTGGCAGATCGGCACCGATTTCATGGTGAAATCGTAGTGCCGACTGATACATTCTCCCCGTGGCAATGCCAACGCGGACGCCTTGAGCTTGGGCAGCAGCGATCGCGTGTTTGACTCGGGGACTCACTTGGTTGGAGTTGCCCGCGATCGTCCCATCGATATCGACAATCAGGAGTTTGATAGGGGCGGTGCTAGCTGATGACATGGTTGTATGGGTATGGATCTCAAGCCACGTATCAGCCTAGCATATTGTCAGATCGGCGCGGACGGGCGATCGGCAATAATCAACGGTAAGGTGAGTTGGTAGCCCCGCCGCTCGATCGTCACTTCGATATTGCCACCATGTGAAGCTGCGAGGCTATGACTGAGCGATAAGCCCAGACCGATCCGCAGTTGCCCTAGCTGTGTTTCGGTAGTGTGGCTGGGCGTGGTGGTGGCGATCGCTAGTGAGAGCGGTGGTGCGATATTTGGATCTAGCTCCAGCTCAGTGATGATGGCGTGAGGATCGTTGGTGGCGATCTGAATTTGCAATCCATCGGCGCGATCGGTGAGTCGGATCGAGATCTCAGACTCCATAGTACTGGCATGAATCAAGCTCAGACAGAGATAGTAGACGATTTGGCGCACCTTATCTTTGTCCAATAACCACATCCGGCTCGTCATGGCTGGCGCAGTAGCATCACCGAGATTGAGGACGATCTGCTGTTGTTTTTTGTGGGCGAGTGGCTCCAAGCTTTGAATGGCTAGTTGACAGAGCATTTCTAGATCTACTGACTTGAGCATCAGGTGGTGCTGCTGAAAATCACAGCCGCCTAATTGAGAGATTTCATCGACGATCGTCACTAGTTGACAGCCGCTGTGGTGGATAATGCCGAGATAATCCTTTTGTTTGCTACTCAAGGGGCCATAAATTTCCTGCTGCAAGACACTCGCCATCCCGAGGACGGCGGTAAGTGGGGTGCGGAGTTCTTGGGCGAGGTGAGTTAGTAGTTTGAACTGGATTGCAGTTTGGACTTGCGGATAGGCGACGCTAGGATAGGTCGGTATGGGCAGCATATCAGCGGGAGAACTTGCACTGGGTAGCTCGGGGGGTAGCTGTGCGGCTGGATGGCTGTGCTCGGCAGCGGCAGCAAGATCGTCAAATCCAGCGATCGCTCGCTCCTGGAGATCGCCGAGCCAGCGCGTGAGTTGGGCTTGACTCAATAATTTGCGCTCGAATTCACTGGCAACTAGACGGCTGACTAGTTGGAGTAAGTCAATATCGCGATCGCTAAAGTGGCGCGGTTTGAAGTCTAAAATCGCGATCGTCCCCAAGCGATCGCCAGCAGCAGTGATAATGGGTACGCCTAAATATGCCTGTATCCTATACGTTTGACACAGCGACGACTGAGCTAGTTGGGGATGTTGGCGGCAATTGGTGACACTATAAAAATTGCTGTTCGTGGAGATCGTGCGATCGTGACAGTATTCCAAGCCACCTAATTCTAAGCGTAAGTTGGCGTTGGGCGGCAGATGGCACTGCTCCAAACCAGAAATTGACCCAATTTGATAGCCCGCTCCGGCAATCGTCGTGAGGATGGCGACAGGTGTGTCTGTGAGCCGGATCGCTTGGGCGGTGGCTTCACTAAATATCGGCATGGCTGGCGATGGTTCGCTGCTCAATTCAGTCATGAGTGATGAGGAGGGGGGCGATGTAGACTTAGCTACGTGGCTATTGGGGCTAATATCTAGATCTTGAGCTGAATTGAGCATGGGACAAGTGCCCGCAGTGGGATAACTAAATGAGTGAGGATCGTCGAGTCGATAAGATGTGTCTATACCTAAAATTCCCACACAAGTAGGCTAGAGCAACATTTTGGAACTAGAGAGTTGAGAACAGTTGACAGTTGACAGTTGACAGTTGACAGTTGACAGCGATTTGCCCAGAGGCATTTGTACTAGGGCAGCAAAGGTGCGTGGCAGCTCTGAACGCCTGCTTTTGAAAACTTACGGAATTACCCTGCGTATTGATGTAGTAGGTAGCAAGATTACCCTTAGTAAAAAATTATGAACGCCTCATCCTGCTCGATTGGTTTATTATCATTGGCAACATTAGCTGCCCTGGTTGCGCTGCCAGTACCCCACGTTAGTGCTCAATGTGTCATGAGTGATATCAATTTCCAGTCGTCAATTAATGGTTCTGGAAAGCCTACCAATCGCACTAATGATGTCAAGCAAGGTTCGACAGGCGGTTGCGTGGGCAACAGCGTCAACACTACCAATGTCCAATCGCAAACAGGCGGTACCGATCGGGCTACGCAACGTCGTCAAAGTACCCAACAAATCAATGGTAGCAACAATAGTCCGACCGGAGTCAATCTCGATCCTGTCAAAATCAAGACCAATGTCCAAGTCGATGTGGACAACCCAGCCGATCGGTTGCGTCGCTAATTTCCCCCTCAATCACACTCAAAGAGTCGGAGTAATTGGTTAATTACTCCGACTCTTTATAAATACGTACCCGGTCGCACCTCGTTCATCAGTAACTAGGCGCAATGGTTGGTTGATTACCTCCGGTACGCTCTGCGAACGAGTAGATTTCTGGGGGTAAAGCCTCACTGCCCGCATTGCCAACCATTCACCATCCACTATCCACTCACTACCCCAGATATTTAATTTAATACTAGGAAAAAAGTACCTATCTAAACGATTTGGTAGAGCGATAATCCATACAGTCGATCGCTTCTTCTTTCAATGCTTTGGAGGGATGGACGGTACACTTGAGATTGTATTCACCTGTAAAAAAGACACAGCGATCGCATGGGATTTGATGCAGTTTCTGGAGGTGTTTCCAATCTTGTTTGAGCGTCTTCCAAGCAAAACGAGTATAACTAAACAAACTCAGTGCTAACCCCACCATAAAAGCGAGTCTGAAGATAATTGGTACAAACTGAGTTAGCAACTGGAGCGACATAGTAAGTTTAGAAATCGAAATTTAGAAATTTAGTAAGAGTGCGCGGATATCGGTTGGAGTTCGACAGCACCGAGCGAGTGTGGTTGGTCTAGGCTCGACCCATACAGCTCGACATATCGCTTGAATAGCTGCATCGTATCGCGATTGGAGCCTTTTGTCGATTTGACCCGACGGTGCAGATTGCCGTTGGCTAGTTTGTGCAGGTATGGTAAATCTTCAAACAGCGTGACACAAGCGGCACAGTGCAAGAACATTTGCATAATTGGCTTGGGAAAAACCAAATCGCTATAAATATCAATAAATAGTTTGTGAGCGGTGTTTCCTAATGGTAATACATTGAAAATAATATTAATCTTGCGACCCTTATAGATCGGAATGCTCAGTTCGATCGTGTAAGGAGTATGTAGGGTCAACTCTACTTCCACCACAGGCTGTCTCCACATTCTCAAGATATTTAGGGGCTTGTTGAGACTGGTTTTGAATTTCACACTCCCACCGATCTTGGTGGCTTCAAGTTGACTGACGCTGCCAACTTTGAGACCATTGAGACTCAAGCCATGCACTTGTTCTAAGTGCTTGAGATTGAGCAAATGATAAATCTGACATAGATACGGAATGGGGAGAATGTATTCCTGGCTGATCTTGTGATATTCCTGGATCTGAGACATTCTGGCTGCTGTGCGACGGAGATAGTCACTATGCGGCGGCGTTACTGAAGAGAGTTGATAATACTTGAGAGTACTCATGCTCTTGACATTCAAACTTTCGATCTCGAGATTGGTAGTTGTCATCTGTCAGGCTCCTGGGTGAGGCTTAACTCGATCGGGATCGAGCTAGATTGGGAAAGTTACTCAATGTCACTGCCAGTTGCTGTCAATTTGAGCGAGCATTTTGTACTGATGAGTGCCAAGGTGGAATCGGCTGGAAAATGTGGAGATGTTGCTGTCGTGACAACGGTCAAAATATCTAGAATATAGAGCAAGTTGCGATCGCAGCTTGCTCTAGATTTAGATTGAGTTAAAATGAGACCAAGCAATCGATCGGTGGCGAGGTCGCACCAACGACCGTACAGATCGGCTTGACTGTACACAGTAATGTACTTTTGCCTATGGCATGTTGACGGTGGTATTGGTGATGGTGTGCATAATGTTGTAGAAGTGCAAGACACCTTGACCTGAGAGATATTCGGTCAACAGGGCAGCTACAAATCCGAGCATTGCAAAGCGACCATTCCAGATTTCGGCTTGAGGGGTAAAGCCCCAACGCCATGCGTTACGTTCGTTGTTGACAGCGGGAACTACTTTTGTGGAAGAACTTGCCATGATGAGGACTCCAAGGTTGTGGTGATAATAACGAGATGGATAGTCACAGGTAAAGCTGGCATTCCATTTGAAATGTTGGAAGCATCTTTATTGCGTTTCATTTCTCTATCTTTACAAATCTTATCAGTCGTCACTGGCTAGGGATATCTGTCAAATGGATGAGTTATTAACTTAATGTGGTAGCCAATAGATACATCGACTAGCAAGCGGGTGGATTAAGAACTGCTAGCGACTGAAGTCACCGCCAGTGATACAAAGTCCGCCGACGCGGACTAACTAGTTTTTAGATTAACCGAGCAGTATTGGGGCAGCTCCAAAGGCTGCTTGAAGAAGCTTTTGGAGCGAGAATCGAGCGTTAGAGATTGGTAGTAGCTCTCTTAGGAGTGATGAATGGGTAGCAGTACTGTGAAGAGGCTGCCTTGGGTGGGTTTAGAGGTGACAGTGATAGTGCCAGAATGGGCGGTGACGATCCGCGCGACGAGGTGCAGTCCCAAGCCGCTACCTGCTTGTCTGTGGGTACCCGTCCGAAACCGCTCGAAGATTGTCGTTTGGTCTTCGGCAGACATACCTAGTCCGGTGTCTTGGACATCGATCGACGCCCAGCCATTCATCGCCACTGCTTCATCAACGGCGGCGGGACAGAAACCGAGCTGGAGTTCGACTTTGCCCGTATCAGTGAATTTGAGGGCGTTACCGACGAGATTGGCGATCGCACGGCGAATTTCTTGGCAGTCACCGAGGACTTTGAGTGACTCAGGATCGGGAAGATCGGTGATGACGTGCAGATCGATCGCTTTGTAGCGAGCGAGGGGTTGGAGTTCTTCGGTAACTGCGTGCATGATGTCCCACATATCGCATTTGGTCAGGGTGAGGGCTTTATTGCCTGACTCGTAGCGGGTGACTTCGAGGAGGGTATTGACTAGCTCTAGGAGGTTTTGGTTGCTGCGATCCATCGCACCGAGGGCTTCGTGCATGTCAGCAGAGAGCGGGCAAAAGGCTTCCTGTGCAAACAGCTTGAACATGATATTCGCGGCAACTAGCGGGGTGCGGAGATCGTGAGTGAGGTGGGCGATGAAGTCTTCGCGTTGGAGGTTTTGGATTTCGATTTGGGCGCGTTGTTGTTCGAGATCGTGGTTTTGTTGGCGGAGTAGCTCGTTATTTGCCTGGAGTTGTTTGCTGGTTTCGATCGCGGCGCGTTCGGCGCGATCGATCCGGATGGCATTGCGGAGGATTTGGGCGAGGTTTTCGGGGGAGATCTGGGATTTGGGGAGGTAATCGGTAGCCCCTGCTTGCATCAATTCGACGGCGAGGCGTTCGTCACCCTGTCCGGTGAGGACGACGAGGGGGTGCTGGATCTCCAGTTGACAGGCGAGTTTGACTAGAGTCAGCCCGTTTTGGTCGGGGAGTCCGTAGTCGAGAAAGGTGCAATCAAAGGTGGTGGTGGCGAGGATGGCAAGTGCTGCGGCGCAGGTGTCAGCTTCGGTGATGGTCAGATCTAGTCCCGATCGCATCAGGGCGCGCCTAATCGCCATGCGATCGACTTCATCATCATCGACGATCAGGATCTGGAGTGTTTCGTCCATTGTTGTAATACTGGTGGTAAGCGGATCGGCAAACGAAGAGAACTTGTGGGTTGCGATTTTTCTAGTGGGGGCAGAAACCGGATCTGGGGGTACTGTCTTGTCTCGCTAAACCCTCTGCAAAGCCGAGGAGCGCGAGCCGCCGACCCCCAGACCCCCCGTTGAGGAGCGGAACGCCGCCCCTCAAACTCCCCTGCGTATGGATGGCTTGTGAGAGGCGTGGTGCGGCGATCGCTTCATCTTAGATTTTGATTAGAATTGCTAAACTAGAATCCAGTCTGTCGCTAGACCCTCGGCAGAGCCTACGTATCGCGAATTGCTGTCTGTCTTGTCGCGCTATACCTGGAGGGAACCTCCAGAGCGCGCGCCGCAACTGTCAACTGTCAACTGTCAACTTTTTAATTATGTCATTTCGCAGTGTGTCCAGTATTTGTTGAGCGTGACCATCAGATCGACAAAGACGCTGAAGGTGACAGGCTTGAGCATGTAGCCAGCGACATTGAAGTCGTAGGCTTGAACGCGGTCGCGTTCTTCATTGGAGGTGGTGAGTACGACGACAGGGATATGTTTGAGTGCTGGATCTGCCCGCAATTCGTGCAAAAATTCTAGCCCATTCATTTTGGGCATATTGAGATCTAGTAGAATCAAGCGGCGTTCGGGCGGAATCAAAGATGGTTGACTCGGGGTATCACGCAGCAATGCTAGAGCCTCTATACCATTGCCTGCTAAAAAAAGCGGGTTGTCAATGTGACCTTTTTTAAAGGCGCGTTGAACGGTCATGATATCTACTTCGTCATCTTCGACTAGTAAAATATTGATTAGCATTAACTTTTCGATCGGGATTGGGAGATTATAGGTGGAAGATCCGACTGAATGATGGGCTGTTTGGGCCAGGTGAACCGGAAGATTGCCCCCCTACCCGCTATTGATTCTAACTGAATTATCCCCCCCTCGGCGGCAACTATTTTCTTGACGATCGCCAGCCCCGCGCCGATATTTTCTTGGACATCGCGAGCTTTGAGGGTCTGAAAAATTGTATAAATTCTAGTTTGGTACTCAGGTTCGATCCCGTCACCATTGTCAGTGATGGCGAATTCGTAGCGATCGCCCAGATCGGTCGCAGATATCTCTACTATACCTACTTTTGTAGGGTGATGGCGAATAGCATTGTCAATGAGGTGGGTGAAAACTTGTTCTAGGGGTTGCCAGCGGGTGGTCATCGTGGGCATTCCCGCCCCGATGGTAACGGTAAAAGTGGCTGGTGGTGCTAGAGCCTGGATGATTTTTTGGAGGAGTTGGGCGACGTTGACGGTGAGGACGGCGGCTGGGGTGCGTCCCGCGCGGGAGTATTCCAGCAGGCTATTGAGTAGTGCCTGCATCCGGTAGACGCGACCGCGTAGCAAGTAGAGCTGCATCCGCGTCTCTTCGGAAATCGCCTCGCCGAGGTCTTCTTCGATCCACTCGGCGAGGCTGGCGATCGCCCGCAAGGGTGCTTTGAGGTCGTGGGAGGTGATATAGGCAAAGCGATCTAGTTCTTCATTACTTTGGAACAGTCGTTCGTTGGTGGTCATCAGGGAGGTATTGAGTGCCGTGAGCTGGGCGGCTTTGGCGGCGAGTGTCGCTGCGGCTTGTTGCCGCTCGGTGATGTCGCGAATGATGGCGATCCGATCGTCATCAAATTCAATACTATTCATCGAGATTTCGATCGGGAACAATGCGCCGTCTTTGCGTTGCCCCATCGCTTGCCAGATTTGACCATTGGGCATTGCTGTCATCTGTAGAGTTGGTTCGTAGAACAGCATCTTCTGAGTATCGTCAGCTTCTTGGTTCAATAGTTTGTGCCAATGGTGACCGATGACTTCATCGGAAGTATATCCAAACATCTCACTGGCGGCGTGATTGAAAGTTTCAATTTTGCCCTGAGCATTGACGATCGTCACTCCATCGACGATGTTGGAGACGATCGCGGCGATCGTACTCCGACTCTCGCGCAGCCGAAATTCTCGCTCTCGTAGCTCTATGGCTAGTTGCCTCAGCAACCGGACAGCAATAGCAGTACCGCTCAAACCGACGACAATCCCCATCCACATGACATCAGCATTGAATGCTTGCTGTTCCTGAAGCGATCGATTCCGCAGATCGAGGATGCGACGTTCCACTGCTTCAAACTCATCTAGCACTGTCCGAAACCGATCCATTTCGCGCTTGCCAGCGAGGATGCGTTGGGTCGTGGTGGCTGGGGGGCTGACTACTCCAGCTTGGACGCGCTCAATAGTTTGTGCCAGTCTACCCATCCGCATATTGGCGATCTGGATCAGTAGTTCGACCCGTTGTGACTGGGGGGGATTGTCAGCGACAAGCTGTTTGAGACTGACCAAGGTCGGATTGAGGGTCGCTCGCGATTGCTGGTAGGGTTCGAGAAAAACTTGTTCTTTGGCGATAAAGTATCCCCGCACAGCAGTCTCGGCATTGAGGATACTAATCAAGCTACTCTGACTTTTTGACAATACTTGGTTGGTGTGGTCTACATACATCTGTGCGGCGAGCATTCTTTGGCGGAAGATGGTGTAAGCAACGACAGTACCAATCAGGCACACTAAAGGGATGCAGATGGCGATCGCGCCCCGCCCCTCGATCGGCATCTGTTTCCAATAGTTACGAACTTTTAGCCACCAAGATTTCATGACATTTTCTACTTGACTCACCACACTCTAATATTTAACGGGATTGTAATTGCACAACCGCACGACCGTCTGAGCTGGTATGCTACTGCCAAATCGCCATCGCACTGCATACTTGTGTCTTCTTGTCAACCAGCTTATTCAAATGAAAGGTCTGCGCTGGAGCCAGTAGTGTATTCATGTGTCAAGCAGATGGGTAAATGTTACTTTAAAACACGTCAGCGGTTCATTCACGATAGATTATAGTCCATTCTGCCCTCTATCCTTTGACTGATGTAGATCCCGACCAGGTAAAGTGAAAAGTGCTGCCCTCGCCCACAGTTGATGATACTCTGACCTGCCCCCCTTCGCTTTCGACGATCTTTTTAACAATTGGCAGTCCCATCCCCGGGCGATGCTCCACGGGAGAGGCTACGCCAACGGTTTTGGTCGCCAGAGTCTTGAAGATCCCAAAGATCGACTCATGATGCTCTGAGGCAATGCCGCAGCCATCATCAGTGACGGCAAATTCATAACTGTCGGGGCGCAGTTGTCCACTAATCTGAATATTGCCATCGACGCGGGTCGGTAGCAATCCGTCCACAGCCTCAGTCGGCGTCGCTCCGAGTGCTGGGTGATGGTGGATCGCATTGCCGATCAGCTGGGAAAATACTTGTGCCAATGACCCGCGTTTGGTCTGGAGGGTGGGCAAATCGACGGCGATGGCGATCGCGAAGTTGGGTGGTGGGGCGAGATCCTCAATGACTTCAGCGACTAGTTCGGCAACTACGACTGTCTCAGTCCGCACCTCGCGGCGACCGATCCGCGAATGTGCCAATAACCCATCGATCATCGCTTGGATGAGGTTGACGCGGTTGCGTAAGAGCTGGAGTTGCTGCTGGTTCTGGGCGGAAACTTGTCCGGTGATGTCTTCTTCGATCCACTGGGAGAGATTGGCGATCGCGCGGAGTGGGGCGTGGAGATCGTGAGCGAGCGTATAGATAACTTGGTCTAATTCCCGTTCGCGGCGATCGAGCAATTCGGTCATTTGGGTGATTGCTAACTGGAGTTGAGTTAGTTCTTGGGCTTGGGTGGTAGTGACTAGCTCAGCGAGCTTGAGATCGGTAATATCAATATGACAGCCCACCCATTGCGCGATCGAGCCATCAGGGTTGAGGACTGGTACTCCCTGGACATCCATCCACCGATATGCGCCGCTATGATGCCGTAATTGATACTGGACTTGGAAAGGAGTGGCTTGCTCGACAGCTACTACCCACGCGTTAACTGTAGCAGCGCGGTCTGCGGGATGCACTGCTTCCAGCCAGCCGTCAGCCTGCATCTGCGCTGTCGTCTGCCCAGTAAAAGCCGCCCAATCGACATGTTCGCCTTGAGCTTCGCCTACTCGATCTGTCGCCCAGACGATCGTTGCGATCCGTTCGAGCAGACAGCGGTGGTGGGTGATATTATCATCACCCAATTTCAGACTATTGACTACAGTTGGATGCCGATATCTCTGTCGATCGATAGAGTCGGTATTAACACTTTGGGTCATTAGATCCCCGCGAGAATAACGTGGTAGTGTAAAAACATTGTACTTAGTAATAGTGGTATAAAAATCAGCCTATAGTTAGATCCGCGTGCGATCTTCAAAAGTAATGGGTTAGCAATTAATATGAATTTAATAGTCTGTAAACGATCGATTCTCAGAGGTTGTTTGATATGAGTGATATTCGGGTAATCTTGGTGGAAGATCATGATGTGGTGCGGATCGGTCTGCGGACTGTGTTGCAGATCCAGTCAGGGATTCAAGTAGTCGGTGAGGCGACAACTGGGCCGCAAGGGCTGGCATTGTTGCAAAACACTGAGGTGGATGTAGCCTTGGTAGATATTGGGTTGCCAGGGATGGATGGGATCGAGTTGACCCAAAAATTCCGCCAGTATCAGAAGCAGCAGCCAACAGTGGCGACCAAAGTGATCATGCTGACGATGCTGGGGAGTGAAGAGACGGTGATCGCTGCTTTTGCGGCTGGCGCGGATTCATATTGTATGAAAGATGTCGGCATCGAGCAACTGATCGAAGCCATCAACATGACTCATAGTGGCAATGCGTGGATCGATCCGGCGATCGCCAGTATCGTCTTGCGCCAAATGCGACAGAGCATCAGTCAACCAAATAGCTCCAAGCAAACGATCGAGATTAGGTCGTTGGAGCCTGAATACGAGCAGGTACTCGCCTCCGATCCAGTCACCGAGCGCGAACGGGAAGTCCTCGAACTGATGGTCGCAGGCTGTACCAATGTAGCGATCGCCGAGCGGCTATTTATCACCGTGGGGACTGTCAAAACTCACGTCCGCAATATCTTGGCGAAGCTGTGTGCTGATGACCGGACGGAGGCGGCGGTAAGAGCCTTGCGATCGGGGATTATTTCGTAGATATCCCTCACCACTTCGATCGGGCTACTTAGCACATGCCAGTCTGTGTGATTGGTTGCGGAGATCTACCCACCCCTCCGAGGAGGGGTGCCCGCAGGGTGGGGTGGGTAGATCTCCGCAGCTCTGCTAGAAACGAACGAACCCGCCCACAACCCCTACTCCTTCATCTCGATAGTTAGATTTGGCAATCCCTCCAACTTCTCAAGTGGCTGTATTTCCTCCACTCGCGGCGCATACACAGTCAACCCCTTGGGGATACACTCGATCTCTACAGGCGTACTGCCAATCACCTCGCCATCTACGACTACTTGCTGCGGCGGATTGGTCGTCACCTTGAACTTCTTCGATCGCAAGAATCCGACATCATCGCGCTGAGAAGCTTCACCTCGGAGGGTCGTACTGAGGAGATCGAAAGCCGTGGCGATCGCGATCAGGGGCGTTGCAGGTGCGACGATCGTCAGATCGAGCATTCCATCATCAAAGACTACTTCCGAGCCGCCTTGAGCCAAAATTGACGTCGCGGGAGCCGCATTGGCAATGGCGATCGCGGCGGCAGAAACACTGATAATTTTATCCTCTAGCTCGATTTCGACTTCAAACTGTTTGAGATTCCGCAGTTGTTGGATGCCTGCGAGGACGTAAGCCAGCATCCCCAGCCGATTTTTGGCATCGCGATCGGCTAGATTTACCGTCTCAGCTTCAAATCCGATTCCTACCAACAGCACCATCGGCAAGCCGTTACACCATGCCATATCGACAACTTTGGTATTGCCAGCCAAAATCGCCTCACAGGCTTCGGGAATCGTCGTCGGTAGATCCAGGGCATTGGCAAAGGCGTTGGCAGTACCACGCGAAATGATGCCCAGGGGGATATTGGTATTCATCAAAGCCGCCGCTACAGCAGAGAGGGTACCATCCCCACCGGAGGCAATAATCGCCTCAGCACCACGATCGATCGCCGCTTTTGCCAATGCTCCAGGTTCGCAGTCTGCCGTAGTAGTGACCACCTCTAGGTCGATTTCGGGGCTGAGTAGAGATTCGATCGCTGCTAGATCTACTTCGGGATTGCCTTGTCCGGCAACTGGATTAAAAATCAAACTGACTTTACGTTTCATCGGGTGTATCCTCCTCTGGTTCGATGGCTGATGGGTCGGAAATCTTTTGGATGACTTCCAAAATAACTTGGGGGTCGGTCGATTGTTTCATCATTTCCGCTTCGAGGTCGTTGCGGTTGCGAACATTGGGCAGATCGGTACGCAGCTCTTCGACCAACGATATCAATTTGGCGATCTTTTGCTCGGTAATCAGATTGAGTTGGAGCACCAAATGCGATCGCTCTTCGCTGAGTTTGCCCTGGCGATTTTCAGATACCAATACTCCGGTCGAAATAAATAATGAAGCCAAATCCAACCACTGTTCGCGCAGATCGATCTGTGGAAAACTAGCTGGCAACATCCCCAGATCGACTAAATGACCGCAGATTTCCCAAATCGTAAAAAACAAGATTTGGAAATAGAGAAATTGCGGTTTACCAAATATACTGACAAACTGGTCGAGTACGCGTTGCGCGATCGATGCACTTTTGTGGTACCGCTCTTGATAGTTGGTAATCGTCTCGATATTTCTGAGCACTTGTTCGGACACTGCGCTCGACTCGACTGACTCTTCCAGCAATTCGGTTACGACAGCTTGCTGCGAGACTGCTGCTACAGGATCTTGACTGACTAAATTTCGGGAAGTTTTGGCGGTCATAGTAGCAAGTAGAAATAGAGGATCGACTAATTTAAGATAAATACCTATACTCAATTGCTAACGATCTTCGTTTCTGGCTCCGAGTCAGGAGATTGCTCGGCAATTTGTTGGATCACTTCCAAAATTGCTTGGGGGTCACTGGCTTGCTGCATCACTTCCGCCTCGATATCGTGGCGATTTTTGACATTGGGCAGATCGACACGCAGTTCTTCCATCAATGAGATCAATTTGGCGATCTTCTGCTCGGTAACGAGGTTGAGCTGTAGCATCAAATGCGATCGATCTTCGCTAAGTTTGCCCTGCCGAGTTTGATATACCAGTACGCCTGAAGTTGCCAGTAGCGAGGCGATGTCTAGAGCATGAAAGCTGGGGTCAAATCGCGGAAAGTTCTTCGTGATGATGTTCCGTGCTGCCAAGTTGCTACAGACGATCCAAAATGTAAAAAATACAACCTGACCATAGAGATACTGGGGTTGACAAAATATTGCCCCAAGGCGATCGAGCAGTCGATGATGCGGTTTACTCTTTTGCTGATATTGAGTTTGATACTTATCGATCTTCTCGACATTTTTGATAATATGTTCGGGGAGAGCTTCGGACTCGATCGAGATATTTCGCTGCGCTGAAGGAGTGGACGTGTCTGGTCTAAGATCGGGGTTATTTTGAGATTTTGCGTTCATTTATAGTTATTTTATTTAGTTATATTATTTGCTGCGTAGTCCTGCTACCCTACCCCAGCCCTCCCCTTATCAAGCGGATGCAATCACGCGGAGGTATCCTCCGCAATGGGCGGATCGCCCGCCCAGCAATGATTGCAACTGTCAACTGTCTGCTTGTCTTGTCTCGCTGCTTGGTGCAACACATGCACCAGGGTTCCTCCGCCTGAACAGCATCCGCAAACCCTCGGCAGAGCCTACGTATCGCGAGCTGCTGTTGCAACACCTGCGCCAGGTATCCTCCGCCTGAATAGCATCCGCAACTGTCAACTGTCAACTGTCAACTGCTGAAGTCTCTTGTTGCTTGACCCAAACAGATACCGAGCCGCCGTTACACCGGAAATCTGCCCAACCATCATCATTGGTAGTGACTGGTTCTTTGACGTGTTCGGTGATATCTATGTAAGTACAATTTGGCTGTCCAATGCTCATTGATTTGTTACCATCGCCACCATTGGTCAGGACTACAGCCACACCGCCAGGATGTTCCTCGTCGCCTAGTCTCACCCACCCGATCGTATTAGGATGGTCGAAATAGTCATGTTGTTCGCCATAGGCATAGTTTTTGCGAGCTTCTAGGAACTTGTCAATTAAGAATTGATGGCAGTCCATCCAGATTTCATAGTCGGTACCGCCTTTATTATCTTTATAGTTTGCGCCATAATAGTCGCCATAAAAAATACAAGGATAACCAGCCTCTCGCAGCAAGATCAACGCGTAAGCCAGGGGTTTGAACCACGGCTCGACGACTGATTCGAGTGACTGGAGCGGCTGAGAATCATGATTTTCCACTAGGGTGACAGCCAATGCTGGCTGGTGCTGCACCAATGTATTATCAAAAATTTTGGTCAGATCGTAGTTTTCACCCCCTTGACTGGCAACGTGGAAATTGTAGTGCAGTGGTGCATCAAATAAACTCACTTTCCCGTCAGTCGTTTCGATAAAATGGTGCAGTGCATCTACTTCATAAGACCAATACTCGCCGACTGCGAATAGATCGCGCTTGGCATAGTCGCGAACGTGTTGCACCCAGTCTTGAAAGAACTCAGCCGAGACGTGCTTGACGGCATCAAACCTAAAACCATCGACATCGGTAGTATCTTGGTGCCATTCGCCCCAATACTTGAGTTCGCCGACTACTTCGGGATTCTGCATATCGAGATCGCAACCCATCAGGTAATCAAAGTTACCCTTTTCTAAGTCAACATTGTCATCAAAAGACTTGCCCTTGAGCAGATAGACTGCTGATTCGCCCTCATTTTTGGCGTTGTAATCGATCGCATCAAAATGCCACCAGTGCCATTCCATGCTTGAATATTTGCCGTCTCGTCCTGGAAATGTAAAGTGCGTCCAGGCTTCGATCTGTTGATATTCACCGATCGGTGCGTTCCGATTGTCCATATCAAATGGGGTCGCTTCTACCTCTTCTGATTTGTCAGCACCCATTTTGTGGTTGAACACGATATCGGCATAGATCTGGATGCCAGCCTGTTTGGCGGTTTTGATGGCGTTGACATATTCAGCTTTGGTGCCGTATTTAGTTCGCACTGAGCCTTTTTGATCGAACTCACCCAGATCGAAGATGTCATACACGCCATAGCCGACATCCATGCCACCGCCTGTCCCTTTGTATGCAGGCGGTAGCCACAGCGCGGTGATGCCTGCGGCTGCCAACTCACTGGCTTTCTCGGCGACCTGATTCCACAGAGTACCATCATCTGGATTGTACCAGTGAAAATACTGCATCATTACACCGTTAGGGTCAGACATGACTTTTTTTGTTTGTTAGAGGTTAATAGGTGGATAAAGGTCAAACATTATCATTATTAATTCTCGATGGATTTACACTGTCTTGTCTATCAGGCATTTGGGGCATTTATTAAGCTTGGTAACGGTACCCAATCTCTATCGATCGACCGGATAATTGGTCACTAAAAATCTATCTAAAGACAGATCGATCGGGGCACGATCGGCGTCGTAATTGTGAAGTCGATCGACTCAAAAAGAAAGTTTCTAAACTTGGCTTTTTCAGATATACTTGCCGTGTACTGCGTATGTGGATAGCATCCAACTCCCATCGAGGCGATCGCCCCGATGGCAATTTTGAGTAATACCCCCGATTGTCTATAAGAGAATTAACATGGCAATAATTAATGGAACTGCTGCTGGCGATAACTTATTTATCCCCAGCGGTCGCACTGGTGATACCCTCAATGGTTTGGCTGGCGGCGATAATGTGGTCGGTTTGACCGGAGCTGGTGGCAATACTTTAAATGCTGGCGATGGTGATGACTCTCTCTTCGGCTATCAAAATGACACCCTCACTGGCGGTGCTGGCTTTGACCAGTTTGAACTGAGTGGAGTCAAACTCCCAAACGCCCCCAATATCATTACCGACTTCAATCCAGTAGAGGATGGCATCCAAGTCGATCTGCCACTTAGCAGCAAAGCTAGTGACGTGACGATTAAGCAATCTGGTAGTGATACCATCGTCAGTTTTGGGATTACGCCACTAGCAATTGTCAAGAACACCCTAGTAAGTGCGTTCATCACCGACACGACGAACAACTTGTATAATTTGTACACTATCTTCAATGCCCCTATCCCCGTTCCACCTGTAGCTCTAACACCTTTAGTTGACTTCAAAAAAGATCCTGCTAAATATATGGCATCGATCCGAGACTACGACGGCAACAACTTGGGTGGTGCCAGTTCGTGGAAGTTACTTGGAGATGCGGATATTCAGGGAGATGGCGATCTCGAGAGTATTTTAGTTAATCCAGAAACTGGTCGATTTGCTAGCGTCGGTGCCGTGAATGGTGATATCGATTTTAGTAAATATGGTTTGAATGGCGATACTCGTGTCGTTGGAATTTATATCGATCCTACTCTCATAAACAAGCCTGAAAATGTTGGCGGCCCATTTGATAGTCAAACACGCTTCCAAAGTGATTTGAAAAATGATAATTTGAAACTGCTAGCAGCAGGTGACTACGATAAAGATGGTTTCCAAGACCTTTACTTCAAGCTTGGTGATGGGAGTGCGGTACTGCGGGCACTAATGTTTAAGGATGGCAATATTCAGTACGCCAACTATCAAAGCAAAAGTGACCTGACTGCGTTTATGACAACTAATGGTGTTAGTTCTTCTGTCTGGGGTGGCTGGATTTAAATCTAGAGGTTTGTTAAAAAGTTGACAGTTGACAGTTGACAGTTGACAGTTGACAGTTGACAGTTGACAGTTGACAGCAATTCGCGATACGTTGGCTCTGCCGTAAGCGCAGAGCGCAGGCTACGCCAACGTATCGCGAATCGCCATTCACCTCTACACTAGGTGTCTAATTCTTCACTGGGAAGGGAGTAAGTAAGCAAATCTCATCAATTTAGAGCTGCCATTTCAGGCTTTATCCGTCTCAAAGCCAGATTGAGACTGGATTTGACCTGAAATTAGGCAATTTTGTCAAGTAGGCAGGATCGGGCGGATGGCAATACGGTTCGGTTAAGTCCATTTTCTTAGATATTGTCAGTCCGCGAAGGCGGACTTTGCATCACTAGCGGCGGTTTCAACCGCTACCTAACTAGCTAACCGAACCGTATTGGGGCGGATGGGAGTTAATGTGACAATTTTAATAACAAAACTCAGGAAGTTTAGAGTACGATCGAGTTGGAATTGTCATCAAGCTCTATGCTAGCCCAAGTTATTTCGCCATTAGAGTTAGAGTGGCAAGAGTACCTAAATACCATCCCTCACGATTTTTATCATCTGCCTGGATATTTACAACTAGAGGCAAAGAGGCAAAATGCCACTGCTGAAGCGATCGTCATTAGGAATGAAGCGGAAGTATTTTTTCTACCATACTTAGTTCGGGAGTGCCATCAGCTGGCAGATGTCAATTGGGTCGATCGCGATCGGATCTTTGATGTCATCTCACCTTATGGTTACCCTGGCATGTTGGTAAGTCCAGCAGGTCAAAATCCAGTATTTGTTAAAAAATGCTTGAATCTAATTTACGAGCATTGGCAACAACATCATATTTGTTCGGCATTTATCAGGCTGCATCCCATCCTCAATAGCTACATTGACAGTTCGATGTTTGTGAGCGATCGATCTATTCCCGACCGCGATCTTAGGTCAAAATTATCCCCGCGTGGGAACGTAGTTGTGTGCGATTTGACTCTCGATTTCAATGATATCTGGAAACAAATCAGATCGAGTTATCGGCACAAAATCAACCAATTAAAGCGTGCTGGATTTATAGTGAGGATGGTACCTGTAGATAAATATTTAGATGTATTTATAGAGATTTATTTGGAGACGATGAGTCGTGTGAATGCTACTAAACTTTATTACTTTACCAGAGATTACTTTGAAAAACTCGTTCAGACATTAGGAGATCGCATCGCTCTGTGTGTTGTCGAAGTTGATAACGAAGTCATTGCAGCTTCTCTGATTACTGAAGTGAGTGGGATAATTCAATATCACTTAGGTGGTACCAAGACCCAGTATTTATCTCAATCACCTACTACAATTATGCTTGATTACATCATTAGGTGGGCAAAAGAGCGAAATAATCAATACCTGAACTTGGGTGGTGGACTTGGTGGTCATCAAGATTCTCTCTATTATTTCAAGTCTGGTTTTTCCGATCGAGTAGCACCTTTTCGGACGATTGAAGCGATCGTCGATCGAGCTGTTTACGATGGCTTAACACACTCAAGAGCTAAAGTTATCGGCATGACGCTGCCAGAAATTCAGAGTACAGCTTTTTTCCCTAGTTATCGGATATCGACTTGAATAGATCGTAGTTTGATTTGAGATCGCCTCCAATTTACAAGTATATATCCTCACTCTAATATATGTTATCTTCTAACACAAATAAAGACTTATACAATAACGGTATAGAGTTTCAGACATGGCTCGATCTCCAGACACTATTTCCGCCCGAAACTTACCTGATCCAAAAATATCTCCAGCCAGATCTCAAAACAGTCGAAGCTGGTACGAATGGCGGTAGAATCTTGCTAAAAATGCAAGAGATGGGTTTTACCAATCTAGCTGGATTTGACTATATACCCGAACTAATCGATTGTGCGATCGAGCGAGATCCCCAGCGGCGGATTGATTTTCAAGTTGGTGATGCGATCTCTTTGTCCTATCCAGACAATAGCTTCGAGCAAATTATTTATTTACAACAAATTATTTGCCTGATTGAAACCGAAAGCGATCGCTTCAAAGCTATTCAAGAAGCTTATCGGATTCTAGCTACAGGTGGTACGGGCATATTCTCCTTTTTGAGTTTTGATGCACGTATTGCAAAACCGATCTATGCCAGCTATCTTGCCTACCTCCGCACACTCAGGAAATTGCGCGGCAACGACGTCAGCATTCAGAATTTACCGTGGTTAAAACTCGGCGGCAAATTAAATCCTAACTCGATCGTCGATCGACCGCCATACATCTACTGGTATCGAGCATCCGAAATTTGTCAGCTCCTACAATCGGTAGGTTTTGAGATCGTCGCCATCGGCACCGATGCCCAAACTAGCTCAGATAGCATGAAAACAACCGATCGCGAATTGCTTACCGCACAGCTAGAGGGGATGTTATATGTTGTCGTCAAAAAATAGTCATCAGGACATCTATGCATAATTAATTACGCGGGAACACAGATTGCGCTCAGATCGATCTGGGTATAATAAAGTTTAGCGACTCGATCGGCAGCAGATCTAGTAGTGAGCTAGTCTACAGCAATTTGTATATCTATTGAAGACCGCCTTCATTTATTCATAACTCCTGGCAATGGCAAAACCTATTCTACTTTCAACTCCCCACATGGGCGATCGCGAGCACAAGTTCGTGACCGAAGCCTTTGAAACTAATTGGATTGCACCAGTTGGCCCCCATGTTGATGCCTTCGAGCGGGAGTTTTGCCAAATAGTCGGCGCGAGTCATGCGACTGCGGTCACTTCGGGTACGGCTGCGCTTCACTTGGCACTAAAACTCGTGGGTGTTGGTGTTGGAGATGAAGTGTTTTGTTCGAGCCTGACTTTTTCGGCTAGTGCCAATCCGATTGCCTATCTGGGTGCCAAGCCTGTTTTTATTGATAGCGACAGGTTGTCTTGGAATATGAACCCTGAGTTGCTCCAAGCGGCTTTGGCACAGCGCGCCCAAGTTGGCAAGTTGCCCAAAGCCGTCATCCTCGTGCATCTCTACGGGCAAAGTGCCGATATCGATCCGATCCTCGCTGCTTGCCAACAGTATGACGTACCGATGATTGAAGATGCGGCTGAGGCTCTGGGCGCGACTTATAAAGGTCGCTCTCCTGGCACCTTTGGCAAGATCGGGATCTTTTCATTCAATGGTAATAAAATTATTACTACTTCTGGCGGCGGGATGTTGGTATCTGAAGATGCCAGTATCACCTCCAAAGCCAAGTTCTTGGCAACTCAAGCCCGCGATCCCGCACCCCACTATCAACATTCAGAAATCGGCTACAATTACCGCCTCAGCAATGTCCTAGCGGGGATTGGGCGGGGACAACTGCTGGTACTGAGCGATCGCGTCGCCGCCAGACGCCGCAATTGTGAGGTCTACGAGCGAGTCCTGGGACAGCTCCCAGGGGTGGAGTTTATGCCCGAAGCTCCCTGGGGAAGTGCTACCCGCTGGCTGACTTGTCTGACGATCGATCCGGTCGCTTTTGGTGCCGATCGCGAACAGATCCGGCTGGCACTTGCTGAGGAGCAGATCGAAGCGCGTCCAGTGTGGAAGCCGCTCCACATGCAGCCGATCTTCAAGGATTGCGACTGTTTTGGGGGTGAAGTGTCAGAAGATCTATTCGATCGCGGTCTCTGTCTGCCTTCTGGCTCCAATTTGTCGGATGAAGATCTGGAGTGCGTGACTAGTGCGATCGTCAAGTGTGCGCGAATGTAAATTCGCCACGCCAAAGATTCCCGACTTCTTCCAGAAGTCGGGGATTTGCTGCTCTGGTATTACCGATCGAAGACGCACAAATAATTCTATTTGTCAAGAGCCTAAATCTAAAGTTTTATGAACACTGCCATTGGTAGTTCTCAGGTATGTGGTCTAAATTAGACAGACTTAGATCTATTTTTTATATTTAAATTTCATGACTACTGGCGATTTATCTAGTCCAGAACTAAATCGATACCCTCACAGCAAACCCCTCCCCAAGGTCAAATTACCCACGATGATCCGGCTGGGATTATTTCAGATGGGCTTGGGGATGATGTCGGTGATGGTATTTGGGGTACTCAATCGGGTATTGATCAAAGAGTTGGCGGTACCAAGTACGATCGCTACTGTAATACTTGCGCTGACTCTGTTTGTAGCACCAGCGCGAATTATTTTTGGACAACTCTCCGATACCAAGCCATTATTTGGTTATCATCGCACTGGCTATATCTGGCTGGGAGCGGCTGGGCTGGTAACAAATGCTTGGATTGCCGTACAGGTGATGTGGCAACTCGGCGCAAGTCTCCAGGCGGTAGGTTGGACGGTGACTACCTATGGCTGGGCGGGGTTACTGGGTTTTATATTTGCATTGTATGGCTTGTCGGTGAGTATGTGTTCGACACCATTTGCTACTTTGCTAGTAGATATCACCGATGAGGACGACCGATCGCGCCTAGTCGCAGTAGATTGGTCGATGTTGATTGGCGGTACGATTGTGGGAGCGATTACGATCGGCTCTCTACTCAAGTCATTGGAAGTTGACGCGACAATTATTCAAGTTCAAGCCCAAATTAATCGATTATTTATCATTATTCCGGCGATCGTTTGTGTTTTAACTGTCGTCGGTACCTGGGGAGTAGAACAGAAATATTCTCGGTTTACTAGTCGAGTCGGAACGCCGCAGACCGGAACGCATTTATCATTAGGACGTGCATTATCTATTCTTACCGCCAGTCGTCAAACTCAGGTATTTTTTACCTTTTTGGTAGTGATGACACTAGGATTATTTATCCAAGATCCGATCCTCGAAACTTATGGTGGTGAAGTGTTCGATCTTCCCGTTGGCAAAACAGCGGCACTAAATGCGTTTTGGGGCGGCGGCACATTACTCGGCTTGAGTGCGGCGGGATTTTGGTTTATTCCCAGGCTGGGTAAACAGAAGACAGCACGCCTGGGTTGTATGCTAGTAGCGGCATCGATGCTGTGGCTGATTGTCGCTGGTTTTACTCGCAATCCCGTATTCCTCCAACTGGCGCTACTGTTATTTGGGATCTGTTCGGGATTGGTGACGACTGGAGCGATTACATTGATGTTGGATCTGACAGTACCCGAAACTGCGGGAACATTTATCGGTGCCTGGGGTTTGTCGCAAGCTTTAGCCAAGGGTTTGGCGACAGTTTTTGGTGGTGTAGCCTTAGATATTGGCAAGTCAATTTTTCCGAATATTGCGATCGCTTATGGGTTGGTATTTAGTCTCCAAGCTCTGGCAATGATTGTAGCGGTTAAGTTGCTCGACAGGGTTAATGTGCGCGAGTTTCAAACTACAGCTACAGATGCTGTTAAGGCAGTCATTGCGGCAGATGTAGATTAATTGATAATTGATAACTGATAGTTGCGTTGTTAGTGAGTGTAGGGTGTGTTGGGCACTAGCCGCATGAGCACCAAAATACCAGGAGCTGACTTAAAAATTGCTATATGTTAAGATGTGTATAGAAATCGATCGCCGATTGCACATCCTTCAAACCTATAATTCATGACGTTTGAACTCCATCCCGTTCGCGCAACGTCTCTCCAAAAGGATGACGAATGTAGCGATATCAACAATGAAAAGTTGGCACCTGAAACTAATCATCAGCCACGTATTGCCAAGGACGATCCGATCTTGTGTCCCCACTGCCTCCGCACTGCCAGCAATGGTATCAAATGTAAGGGGATCTGCGTAGCTGAAAGCGACTATTGAACAGTTGACAGTTGACAGTTGACTGCGAGGTTTTTAGCAGTACTTTAAGTCGGGTGGGCACTGCCAGTCCTACAGGATATCTACTAAAACCCAAAACCCAAAACCTAAAACCTAAAACCTAAAACCTAAAGCCTAGATCGTTTCTGCGGTTTGTTCCTGAATGACGGCACTCCAATTGTCATCAGTCATCGCAGCGGTAAAATTATCGCGCTTTTGTTCATCGCTCAGAGCGGCGGCATCCAATTCTCGACTCAGATCGCTATCTGCCATGGCACGGCGCAGTTTTAGCTTTTTCTCTTCATATACAGCTTGTTCCTGCTCAGACATCGCAGCTTTGGCGATTTCACCGACAGTAGTCGCCCAAACTCCACCCGCGCCCGTATTTCCAGGAGGTACCGTATCTAACGCCGCAATCCAGGTATCGCGCAAACTTTCCATCTCTTCCCGCTTGGGAAACTTAAACGGTTGTACCCGCACACCAGCGCAAACATCACTACCATGCTCGGCGAGATGCCCCTTGAGGGAGGTCAAAACATTGCGAGAGTATCCCACATATTGAGTCCGATCCGCACTATCTAGAACGGCATATACCCCAGCCACACGAGCATTTTCCGCTAGTGCTTGCCAGTCTGTCAGAGTTAAAATGCTGTTGCTATCTAGATCCAACTGTGGTTGCTGAGCGGTAGCGCCATGTTCGTCAGCCGCACTATACAAAAAATCGTGCAAACCTTGATGATTGGTGGGGACATTTTGATGTTCGATCGGTAAGTCAGACATATTTTTGACGATCGTCAATTCTAGATGAACAAGCTAACAACTATTGTAGACCGTCGTTAGTTGGGGGCGATCCAGAATTTACATTTTTTCTAGACAATTACCCACAACTCTCACCTCAAATAGTTAGATCCCACATTTCGCACTTCAAATAAGTCAGCGGTTGAAACCGCTGCTAGTGACACAAAGTCCGCCTTCGCGGACTAAGAAACCCAGTCCGCGAAAGCGGACTTTGCAACATGAGCGACGATTTGCGGAAAGTGCGGTCTTGGGGTTTCCCCAAGTAGAGCACCTTTTCAAGACACAATCGTGCGGTAGTCGATTTTTGATGAAGTGCGGAATGTGGGTTAGAAATCGGGCTTATTTTGGACAATCCCACACCCATTTGCCGATCGGTGGCTTGTTACCATTCCAAGCATAGTGCCACCATTCGGTATCGATGTGACGAAAACCGACAGATGCCATTGTTTTTTTTAATAGCGATCGATTTTTGAGGACTTGTGGTGATAGTTGTTGATAATTGTGGTGCGCCTTTGGACTAAATTCATCAAACGGTGTACCCAGATCCAACGGTTTCCCATGCAGATCCAATATTGTTAGATCTACCGCAGTCCCACGATTGTGATCCGAGCCTTTACGTGGATTTGCGACATACCGCTCATCGGGTTTGATGTTCCACATCTGTTGTTGGAGCGGTTGCGGACGATAACAGTCAAATAATCTCAATCCGCCGTATCCTTGTTGTTGCAATTGTTGACTCGCTAGTCGTACTGCGATGGCGACATCATTACGCAAAAAACACCGCGCACATGGATATAGTTTGATTTTGACAAAATTGGTGGTAGTTGCATAAGCAAAATCGAGATCGATCTGTTTATCCTCAGATATTTCCGTCCATTGACGCGGATCGGATGGAGACTGCGGCGGATTTTTAGCGATCGCCATTTCTCGATCGCTCACAACTAATAACCAACACATCCACAATGCGGCGATCGCATATTTCCACCTATTCATCTTTTAACCTAGATTGATTCAGACTACGCTCTACTTTCAATTGACTAGTAGCAGCTCACAAATTCTCTCAATACGTATCCCATAATTCGGTAATTTCCCTGACTTCTAATGGCGACTAGTACCCAAGGTTTGCCCTCACTATCTGTCGAAATTGACTGAGCATACACAGTCCGACCATTTCGCAGTCGATTGACAATTTTACCATTAGGTTGCAGTCTCGCATTGAGGGGCGTACCAGTTGGATCGGTGACTCGACAAGCTTTGCCAGAGGCGTTTTGAGCTTGTGCTGGTAAGCTAGAATAGGTACCGACGAGGATCGTGGCGATCGCTAGCACACTTAGCTTGGGAATATTTGCTAGATACTTTTCAATTTTCATAGGTCTTTACCACTAGTTATAAATACATCAATCGCGATCGAGTTGATTCCAGATGATTGCGTGCATGATTTTAAGTACTCGATTCTAATTTCTGTCCCAACTTTGGCTCAGTACCAGCGATAATCCGGTGGATATTGGCACTATGTCTCCAGATCACATAAATCCCACCAACGATCGCAAAAATCACCGATGGTAAAGGTCGATCGAATACCAGCATCCACATCGTCGCCGAAACCGCTCCCGCGATCGAACCAATCGACACCATCCGACTTACCGCTAATGCCATACCAAAAACAACGATAGTTGCAAGTCCAACTTGCCATGACATTGCGAGTAAAACGCCAACACTAGTAGCAACAGATTTACCACCACCGAAATCCAACCAGATCGATTTACTATGTCCTAAAATCGCTCCTGTTGCTGCTAGCGGTACCAGATAAGCTTGCCACTCGGCGGGAAGAGTCGGGAATAGATTGAGGGTGAAGACAGTATTGGCGATGGCGATCGCGAGTACACCTTTAACTGCATCAATTAGTAAGACGATCGATCCAGGAACTTTGCCCAATGTTCGCAATACATTCGTCGCCCCTGTCGAACCCGAACCATGTTCGCGAATATCGATGCCTTTGAGCAATTTTCCAGCGAGATATCCAGTCGGAAACGAGCCCAGAAAATAGGCAATTATGAAAATACCTGTAGCGATAATAATATTCGATAACATCTGGAAGTTAAAAGTTGGGAGCACAGCAATAATTTAACAGTCGGTTGCGCCACTTGTGCCTTATTTTTACTACCTGTAACCATCAACTGTCAACTGTCAATTGTCAACTCAGGAGATCGGTACGATTGGTGAGATAATACCTGAAACCCTTGTGGTGGGCACTGCCCACCCTACAAAGCTAAAGCCTAAAGCCTAAAGCCTAAAGCCTAAAGCCTAAAGCCTAAAGCCTAAAACCGCTCCTACCGATACTCTCGATAATCATCCAGTTGTTGACTCGGATCGGGGGCAAATGCCAGCCAGAGCGGGTATTGAAGGATCGATAGACCGATTTGCCCTTCCGAATTGTCGATGATGATTAGGGGCATTTCCTTGTTAGCGACGATTCGATCGACCTTCGATACCAAAGCTTCAGGATCTTCAAATAAAATAATCCCGCCATTGGCACCAAAATCAGCCTTGGACAGCCCCAAACAGTCCTGAAAGCCTCGACGCCAGTCACCTAGACGTTCGGGTAGGTTGGCGAGGACGAGCGTACGGAGATAGTCACCATATAGCTCGCGTAGTGCCGATACTGCCGCAGCGGCTACCAAGATATTTTGTAAGCGACTCCCCATCGTCCGCACGGCACCACGCCCATCTTTGGTAAAAAACCAATCCGAAACCTTGTCAGCATGGACGGCTTCTAAGGTACGACGGAGTTGCCAAGTGGGGGCATAATAATCTGGTGCGTTGCGATAGCGATCGATCGCGGCGCGGACTTTGCTAGCGGTGCTTTTAAAGGCTGGTTCGGTAAATTGGGGTGGTTGGTTCCTGGTGGTAGATATTGCAGATGGTTGTGCCAGTGGTGTCTGGAGGCGGATCTGGGCGGGTGGTGGTTGGGGAAATTCGATCTCTTCAGCGATGACGACTAGATCTTGGAGACTACCAACGAGATAATCCTTGAAGCCCTGAAGTCTGATGGCGACATCTTGAGAGCCACCCGCAAAACTTTTGCTAATTTCGGTTTGTAAGCGATCGCGTCTCCGTTCGAGTTGTTCGACGGAGATTTGCAGTTTTTGGCGACGTTGTTCGAGATCGGCGATCCCAGTTTGGATGATTTGTCCGAAACTGGCTTGGGTGGAGGCGATTTGTTGTTGAAGTTGGGATTGGGTAGCTTGCAAGGCGGCGATTTGATGCTGAAGTTCTGCCTCGGTGCGGAGCAATGGTGCGAGTGTGACATCATCAACCCGTCGGATCGATTCACGGGTGACTATTGGCTCGCTCTCTGGTGCTAGCTCTGATTCGGATTCTTGACTGATTTCATCTAGTAAGATCGCCCAGTTATCTTCAGGGATAGAGGCTGCGGTTGGCTCTGGCGGGACAGCGTCAGTCATCGCTGGTGGCGGCTGCTGGGCAACTTCTTCATTGTGCCAAAGATCTTCTACTGGCTCTGGTACTGACGCGATCTGTTCTTCCACTACTTGAACATCGATGATTTCTGGTGGTGGGGGCGATCGGCGATCTGGCTTGGGATTGGCAGTTCCGTCAGGGTTCATAGCGTTTGGCGTAGTCAGCACAGGAAAAAGTAGCGATATATCGTCGATGCAGCTTCTAACTAGAAAGTTACATCGCGATCGCTCGTTCACAATTATATCTCACCTCCGCTGCCACCCGAAAATTGCGATCGACGATCGCCCACTCTCAAAAAAAATCCCCTCTAGGGAGGGGATTTTTAACTCGGAAAAGCCTACTCCAATAGCCAATCGCTGTCAACTGTCAACTGTCAACTGTCAACTGTGTTTATGGGGCTAGGTAGGTGTATTGAGAGAGACTGTGTTCGTAGTTTTGCAGCAGGCGTTGGGATTCAGCGATCGAGATCCGCTTGTCGAGGAGGGCTTGTTCGGCTTTTTGGCGGATGCTCTCGATCAAGTCTTCCACGTCGTATTGGACATAACCAAGGACTTCAGTCATCGTATCGCCCTTGACTACATGTTCGATCTTGTAGCCTTTGGGGGTGAGCTTGATGTGAACGGCATTGGTATCACCAAATAGGTTGTGGAGATTGCCCATGATCTCTTGATACGCGCCGCCGAGGAATAAGCCTAAATAATAGGGTTTTTCGGCTTCGAGGGGGTGGAGTTCGAGGACGTGTTTGACATCTTTGAGATCGATAAATTGGTCGATCTTGCCATCGCTATCGCAGGTAAGATCGGCGAGAATGCCGCGTCGGGTGGGTTCTTCAGCCAACCGATGAATTGGCATGATCGGGAACAATTGATCGATCGCCCAACTATCTGGAGCTGACTGGAACACAGACAGATTGATATAGTAGATCGATGCCATGATTTGTTCGAGTTCTTCCAAATCTTCGGGCAGATATTCCTCGCGCTTGGCGATGTCGAGGATTTTTTGACAACATGCCCAGTAGAGTTGTTCGGCGCGCGATCGCTCTGTCAGCGACAAGTAGCCAAATTTGAAGCGGCTGAGTGCCTCATCTTTGAACTGGTTGGCATCGTAGAAGGCTTCCCGAAAGTTTTCGGGGCTGATGCTCTCGTAAGTTTCCCACAGGTTCCGCACGATCTGATGCTCGGGGGTGGTAACGGGTTGGGGTAAGTCGGTGCGAACTTCGCAGGTACTGAGGACATCAAAGATCAGCACGGATTGGTGAGATGCGATCGCCCGTCCGCTCTCACTGATGAGGGTGGGAACGGGGATATTTTTGTCGCTACAAGTCTCTTGGACTTCGGCGACGATATCGTTGGCATAGTTTTGGAGGTCGTAGTTTTTGGAGGCGTGAAAATTGGTCTGGGAGCCATCGTAGTCGATCCCCAAGCCGCCACCGACATCCAGATATTTCATGTTCGCGCCCAGTTGGACGAGTTCGACGTAGATTTTGCTAGCTTCACCGATCGCATCTTTGATCACCGAGATCGAAGAAATTTGCGAACCGATGTGGAAGTGTAGCAGTTGGAGGCAGTCGAGCATATCGACTTCCTTGAGCCGATCGACCACCATAATAATCTCAGGAATCGTCAGCCCAAATTTGGCACGATCGCCACTAGATACGCCCCAGCGACCGATCCCTTTGGCGTTGAGTTTGGCACGGACGCCGAGATTGGGCTTGATTCCCAGGGCTTGAGCCGCCGCGATCGCGATTTCGACTTCTTCGATCTGTTCGAGGACGATAATTGGTGTCTGGTCCAACTTTTGCGCCAGCATCGCCGTTTCGATGTATTCGCGATCCTTGTAGCCGTTGCAGATGAGCAATGCTCCAGGATTATTGAGCATCGCGATCGCGATCATTAGCTCTGGCTTGGAACCTGCTTCTAGTCCAAATTGATAAGGCTTGCCGAATTTGACTAGATCTTCGACGAGGTGCTTTTGTTGGTTGCACTTGACTGGGAAGACCCCTTTATAGATGCCGCCGTAATTGTATCGCGCGATCGCCTTGGCAAAACAGGAATTTAACCGCTCGATCCGGTGTTCTAAGATGTCTGAAAACCGAATCAGGAGTGGCAGAGCCAAATTGCGTTGTTGGAGCGATGTAACTAATTCGTACAGGTCTAGAGAGCCACCACGATCGCCCTGAGGAGCTACAGTCACATGTCCCGCTGCATTGATCGAAAAATAGGGTTCCCCCCAGCCTTGAATCCGATAGAGATTCTCGCTGTCTTCGATCGTCCAAGGTGCTGGCGGCTGCTCTAATTGATGCTGAGGTTTGACGCCCACTTTAGCTTGAACTTGAGGATCTAAAGTAGTTTTCAACAATTCATTCAACTCAGCAGCTACGTCTGCACCTGGTAGCTTTAATTCCATATCTTTTTTAGCCACTTACTCTCATATTTCCCGCATCCGACGGGTCTTTAATTGTTTAATTTTAACGCATTCTCAACGGATCTCCCGATCGTTTGAATGCACTCGCTCATCTTTAACATACCCTCGCACGCGATCGAAACTGAAGTGTCGAAGGGTAGATCTTTGGGGGTAGAGGGTAGCGATGCGCGATACGTAGGGTTCCCCGAGGGTTTAGCGACCCAAATCACGCGGAGGTGCCATCCGCATGTGTTTGGGTCAAGACAGCACATCAAGACAGAGGGTAGAGGGTGGATGGTGGATGGTGGCGGCCGAGTTTTGAGGTGGTAAGGTAATATCTCAGCTTATAATTTAATGCCCAAAGCCTTCAAGGTCATCGACCCTACATCACCATCAGCAGCCAATCCCCGCTTGAGTTGAAACCTAATCACCGCATCTTTGGTCTTTTGGTCGAACGAGCCATTGACGGGGGTTGGGAAGCCGACATTGGTCAACCGCTGCTGAATTCGGGTTACCATCGGCCCCGTATCGCCAAGCTGAAATAGGGTTACTAACAAAAACCCCGCGATCGGACAGCGATCCATTTTCACGGCGGTTTGGGTACCAAAGATCCCATCAAAAGTCATTTGGTCTTCAGGATGGTACTTATTCCACAGGCTCTGAAAAGCTTTGACCCCGAGATTGCTCACATCATCGCGACCGTTATTGTTAAAAAAATGTACGGGATCTTTGCTACCTTGCCATTGCCAGCCATTAGCCAATAAATATGGTTTCCAGGCATTGTAGTTGCTAACATCGATCGCCAAACCGTCCTCATGATTGCTGTTCCCAGGTTTGGCAGCCAGTGGGATCAGCTTGGGATCGCGCAGGTAAGTTTGGTAAAGCACATGCTGCTGGGCAACTGTCCGATAAGCAGAGCTAATCGTCATTTTGAGGCTGGGTTGCTTGGATCTGCCCTCCCGCAGCACTGCTCGCAAGTCTTCTTTAGCTCCAACTTGGAGATAGAGATTTAGATGTGCTTCACCTGAGCTACCGATTCCTGGTAAGTTCTCAAAGTTAATCAAGATCCCAGTTTGTAAGGTGTTCATTTGCGCGACGATTTGCCTACTCAAGCCGCTCACGCGCCCTGTATCGACATTGCGGGCTAAAATCATCGTTTCGATCGCTTCTTTGACTGTAGTCATGAGTATGGCGGAGGAGAGCAGAAGGAAATCGGGGACGAGGGGAATCTTTCAGACACTATTGACCATCCACCCCTAATGCCTAACACCTAACACCTAAAATCGTCCCGATAGTGCATCAAAGGGGGTGGATATAGGAGTGGTAGATGCACCCTGATTATTCGTCCCTGACTTACTGTTGTGAGTTGGGGCTTTTTATGGGGTGAGGCGATGATTTATTTTCGTCCTGATAGTGTGAGGGAGGGGATGGATATAGGAGTGGTAGATGCACCCTGATTATTCGTCCCTGACTTACTGTTGTAAGTTGGGGCTTTTTATGGGGTGAGGCGATGATTTATTTTCGTCCTGATAGTGTGAGGGAGGGGATGGATATAGGAGTGGTAGATGCACCCTGATTATTCGTCCTTGACTCACTTTGGTGAGTTGAGGCTTTTTATTTGGTAGGCGATCGTTGGCGTAGCCGCGCTGCTCTGTCAGAGAGGCTATGCCAACGAAGTAAGTAATCGCCCGCGAGACTAGAGCAAGAAGTTACAATCGGTAAGAAATTTAGTAGCTAACTCTCTTATTGCCATCCTATCATTCAAATATGAGATCGGATCGGCGCGTTGCGGCTTGCGCCTAAGAGGGTATTTGAGGGGATTCCAACCAATTAGGGATGGCAAAAATAACTTTTGAAACAACCTCTAACACACTCTACCCTCGATCTAGCTAAAATACGATTTTAGTCGATCGCCATTTCGCATATAATAATCATCCAATCGATCGTTTAGGAGCTAAGATTACGGCTTATACGCGCCCCCTTGCCAATTTAATCGAGCAACTACAACGCTTGCCTGGAGTAGGCCCCAAATCTGCCCAGCGGTTGGCTCTGCACATTCTCAAACGCACACCAGCCGAAGTCGAACAACTGGCTCAAGCATTAATCGACGCCAAGCAGCAGGTGGGATTGTGTCAGGTCTGTGCTCATCTGTCTGCCGAGCCGATTTGTGAGATCTGTCGCAATCCCCAACGCGATCGCCAGACGATCTGTATCGTTGCTGATTCTCGTGACGTGATCGCCTTAGAAAGAACGCGCGAATTTAGCGGTCAATACCATGTCTTAGGTGGGGTAATTTCGCCGATGGACGGGATCGGCCCAGAACAACTAAATATCTCTTCGTTGTTACGGCGGATCGCCAGTCAGGATGTCAAAGAAGCGATTGTGGCGGTCAGTCCCACCGTCGAAGGGGAGACGACGACGCTCTATCTGGGACGACTGATCGCGCCGTTGACCAAGGTTACCAGAATTGCCTTTGGGCTACCGATGGGTGGCGATCTCGAATATGCAGACGAAATAACCCTCGCCCGCGCTCTAGAAGGCAGACGAGAGATCGGTTAGTTCTCAGAAGTAACATCACACCACCAAGACGAGCGACCGATCGCATCAATGTTGACGCGCATAGCTCGAACACGATCGGTTGTCGATCTAGCCAGCTCCTAATTTGTCTAAGTCAGTCTTTTCTTAATCAGTACGACTAGTTGACCGAGTTGTTTTTTGAGTGTATCGATATCAGTTTTGAGTTCGATCGTCTGCTGTGCTGTAGCATCCTGTGTAAACTGCTGAGTCTGACGATCGAACTCAAGTTGAGCGGTCAACTGCTCGATGGCTGTCACTCGATCGCGATCGACTTGGAGTAGTTGGGCTTGGAGTTCTTGAATTTGAGTAGCAGTCGCTGTCTGGAGGTGGTCGAGTTGTGCGGTCGATCGAGTGAGTTGGGCTTGCAGTTGGGCGATCTCGTCATTGCTGACTGGGGATTCGCCGACACTCACTACCGCCGCAGGTAGCTCCGCCATCCGAGGACGCGCTTTGCGCGCTTTGGTCATTGCCACGCGGATCGCTTCAGCCAAGACAACGCGATCGAATGGTTTCTCAATAAACTCAAAATACTCAAAGGGTTCAGAAATCTTACTCGTGACTTCTTCTTTTTTCCCAGACATCAATACCAACGGAATCTTTTGATATTCTGGATGTGCCTGAATCTGCTGAAAGACATCCCAGCCACTCATTTTGGGCAGAATAAAGTCGAGCATGATCAAAGCTGGGTGGGCTGTTTCGACAAAACCGATCCCCTCTAACCCATCTTTTGCCTCAATTACCTCAAAGTCACCTTCTGGAAGCATATCGCGGACGGTCTTCCGAATCACACGACTATCGTCAATTACCAAGATTTTACTAGTTGCCACACTTGACTCCTTGTTGTCTGTTATGAACTTAGGTGTTGTTACTGGTTGTTACTCCCGTTCCTATAATTCAGATGATTCGACCTAGTTTCAGTGCAAGTTGAGAAAATCCCGAGCAGATGCATTACTACCCAGAATTGTTAAAATTCAAGGGTAACATCGATCGACTCATCCCTTACAAACTTTCTTAATCCTACAACTAGCCCAGATTCTAGATCCCAATCTCTAAACTTCAAACCCCTTATCTCTAGAGTATGCCCTCATCTTCCGCAGACTTAGCGCATTGGCGTAACGAAATTCAAGCCCTCCCCCCTTGGCTGCGGCGATCGATCGGTACGGCTAGCGAACTTTCGACAGTTCAACAGATCGTCAAACAGCGCGGAATTCATACGATCTGCGAGGAAGGTCGCTGTCCCAATCGCGGTGAGTGCTACTCCCAACAGACTGCTAGCTTTCTGCTGATGGGGCCGACTTGCACTCGCAGTTGTGGCTTTTGTCAGGTGGACAAAGGTCACGCACCGATGCCCCTCGACCCCCAAGAACCCCAAAAGGTGGCTGAAGCCGTCGCCCTGCTCGGACTGCGGTACGTGGTGCTGACCGCCGTAGCGCGGGACGATCTCGATGATGGTGGTGCGGGTTGGTTCGTGGTGACGATCGCGGCAATTCGCGATCTCCACCCTGAGACTCAGGTAGAGGTGCTGACTCCCGATTTCTGGAGCGGTCGGGATGCTGAGGCGGCACAGTTGGAGCGGATCGCCACCGTAGTTGGCGTCAAACCTGCTTGCTACAATCACAATGTCGAAACAGTAGCCAGACTCCAAGATCGAGTGCGCCGTGGGGCAAAATACCAGCGATCGTTAGCTGTTTTGAGTCATGTCAAAGCAGTCAATCCGAGTATCCCTACCAAGTCGGGATTGATGCTCGGACATGGCGAAACTGAAGCCGAAATCATCGAGACACTCACAGATTTGCGATCGATCGATTGCGATCGACTCACGCTCGGACAATACCTGCGACCATCGCTCGAACATCTACCTGTAGTCAAATATTGGACTCCAGCCGAATTTGATCGCTTGGGCGCAATCGCCAGAGAATTGGGGTTCAAGCAGGTGCGATCGGGGCCATTGGTGCGGAGTTCTTACCACGCGGGGGAAGGGTAGATAGTTGATAGTTGACAGTTGTGGAGGGTGGGCACTGCCCACTGTCTAGATTTCAGCTACTATCTATTCCCTTAACATCCAACAAATAGACAACCTTCGACCCACCATTCACCATTCACCATTCACCCTCTGTCTTGATGCGCTGTCTTGACCCAAACACATGCGGAGGGCACCTCCGCATGTGTTTGGGTCGCTAAACCCTCGGGGAACCCTACGTATCGCGCATCGCTACCCTCTACCCTCCACCATCCATCCTAAATATCTAATTGGACACTGAAAGGGGTAACCAAATAACTAGTGAGATTTTGCCGATCAATGGTATATTCTTAGGAAATACGGTGTGCATAAATGTATAACATTTTGTACGATCGCTCTGAATACCCCTTTCCCTTGTGCTGTGGATCGATGCTCATACTTACACAGAAGGTTGCTGTCAACAAAGATATTTTAGTCCAAGATCTGGGCGGTGAACTCGTCCTACTCAACTTAGAGAGTGAAGAATACTTTGGACTTGATGATGTCGGGAATGCGATGTGGTCTTGTTTGAAAGAAGCTGACTCATTGCAGACTGCCTACGATCGACTGCTCGATCGCTACGATGTCAATCCTGAAGAGTTAAAACAAGATTTCTTAAACTTGGTCGCCAAATTTGTCGAGCATGACTTGGTTGAAGTTACTGCGGCGTAAATACAGCACGATCTTGACGCTATCCAGTGGCGATCGCTGGCTGCTGGTTCACGCGTTATGGTTGTTGCCTGTAATCGCGATCGCGGTGAGTCTCAAGGGAATGCAGTTTACCCAAGCGATGCTATTGCGGCTACCGCTCAAGAGCTGTGCGGTTGCTGGGACAGTCGAGTCACAAGTCTGGGCGACAGTACGACTGGTGCGAGTGGCGGTGCGTTACCATCGCCGATGGACAAATTGTCTCAAACAATCTTTGCTATTGTGGATTTTGTTGCGATCTCAGGGCATATTAAGTGAGATCCGGATCGGTGTCGGGCGAGAGTCAACCATATTTACAGCCCATGCTTGGGTAGAGTATCAGGGGATCGTGCTCAATGACACTGAGGATGTCCATCAGCGGTATCAAGCTTTCGATCGTTCATTTGAACAATCTATGCAGGAAAAACTGTGAGCGGAATTGTGGGGCTGATTCATACTAATAAGGCACCTGTCGATCCGAGCTGGTTACGCCGGATGACTGAGGTGATGACTTTTAGAGGGCCAGATGCTCAAACAATCTGGTCGCAGGAATTTGTCGGCTTTGGACACGCGATGTTGCAGACAACTTGGGAGTCAGCCGCTGAGACACAGCCATACACGATCGATCGTCAAGTCTGGATCGTCGCCGACGCACGGATTGACGATCGCCATACCTTGATTGAGAAATTAGAACTCACGCATCGAACTATTAGTAATGAGCAAATATTGACTGACGTCGAGCTAATTTTGCAAGCATATCTGCGGTGGGGTGATGATTGTACCCAGCATCTATTAGGAGATTTTGCGTTTGGGATTTGGGACGATCGCACCCAGCGGTTGTTCTGTGCGCGGGATCATTTGGGTGTGAAGCCGTTTTATTATGCGCGGGTGGGCGATTGTTTAGTATTTAGTAATACGATTGCTTGTTTGCGCCAACATGCCCAGGTATCCAGCAAGCTGAACGAGCAGACGGTCGGAGATATATTACTATTCGACTTCAATTACGATCTGGCGACAACGATCTTTGCGGATATCCAAAGATTGCCCCCCGCGCACACATTAACTTGGTCGTCACGGGGATGGCAGTCGCGCCAGTATTGGACGATGCCAGTCCCAGAGCTAATCCGGTACAAGCAATCTCAAGACTATATCGACAGGTTCCAGGAATTGATGGGTCAGGCGGTGGGAGATCGGCTGCGGAGCGATCGAGTTGCCAGCTTTTTTAGTGGGGGACTGGATTCGACCACGATTGCGGCTACAGCACTGGCAGTAGCCAGACAACGCAACCAGCCGCTAGACTTAAAAGCTTTTACAATTGTCTACGATACACTCATCCCCGATCGCGAACGCTATTATGCTGGACTCGCCGCTGCGAGGTTGGGCATCCCGATCGATTATCAAGTCGCCGATGACTATACTCTTTATCAAGGGTACGACTCAGAGTTCCCCACCCCAGAGCCAGCCAACAACCCACTGGAGATCGTCAATGGGGAACGATTGCGGCGGGTAGCAGGTCATAGTCGCGTAGTATTTTGCGGTGACGGTGGTGATGAATCACTCACGCCCACATCCGCGATCGACATGCTCAAAACAATGCCACTATTCGATGTCGGAGCGGATTTGAGCCGTGCTTATTTTGGTTTTGGTCTCCAACCGCAGTGGGGGTCGGGTTTGCTCGGCTGGCTGCGACGGGGCGGCAATTCCCCACCAGCTCCAGCGGCATATCCTCACTGGCTCAATCCAGACTTTGCGCGCTCGCTCGATCTCCCCCAGCGATGGGCACAATTTGGCAATGAGCCAGATCCCGTAGTAGACTCGCCGCGATCGCCAGCCTATCACAAGATTAATTCGATCCTGTGGGCATCGCTATTGGAGACAAACGATCCTGGACATTCAGGAGTTCCAGTCGAAGTGAGACTGCCATTTATCGATTTGCGATTGGTAAGTTATTTACTTGCATTGCCATCTACACCTTGGTGTACAAATAAGACATTGCTGAGGATGGCAACAACACACAGCTTACCAGCAGAAATTAGGCTGCGACCTAAAACCCCGCTAGCTGGAGATCCATTGACCAGCAAAACTTTACAACCACAGGATCGAGCATCAATCGCCAACGTGTTACGCGCCGTCGAGAGCTATGTTAATATCGACAAAGTTACTTCATTGTTGGAGCAGCATTTAAACTGGGAAGACTTTACCCCCATCAGTTTCGCCTATTGGTGCGATCGCGCACTACCTGTCATCACCAAGGATCTGCAGTTAGGATCGTCAACTAGCCGACACGACACATCTTAGTTTTGATAACTAAGTTAGTATCTGTCGGTTGCGTACTTAAAAATTACCCCAAATTAAAACTATGAACAAGCAAAGTTACCACAAGCCCGAATTTCGGATGTATGGAAACATCAGTGTGATGACCCAAAATATGGGAAGGGGTGGTTCCACTGCCGATGGTGCAACAACTGGTACTAGACGGAAAACCTCCTAGGAATTTCATTAGTCCATGAAATATTATCGGATTTATGGTCTAAATTTGACCGTTAATATCGCTTTGCCAGGACTGATTGCCATCGATAACCTGGCAGGCGACCTTCCTATTGTCGATGTTGTCTTGGGTGAGCTGCCAAGCTGGTTGAGTGAAACTCACCCAGTGGGCACTCCCAATTGGCACACGCGCATGGAAGAGTCAGAATTAGACAGATCTACATCCGTGCCACTACTCCAAGTATGGAAGCTCGACGCGCCCTTGCTAGTGACTGCGCCCCTCACTGCTGGCGATCCAGACAGTTCACAAGGTACGAGACAGAGCCAACAGCGGCAGTCAGATTCGCCACTCAACGAGTACTTCTACTGCCGATATGACGATCGAACTACGTTTGTGGTCAGTCGGTTGGGTACTCAGATTTGGGCAACTTGGCCAGACGAGCTGACCATCGAAGATATGGCTACCTATCTGCTCGGCCCGATGCTGGGCTTTGTACTCAGGCTGCGCGGTACGGTTTGTCTTCATGCCAGCGCGATCGCGATTGACGGTCGAGTTGTAGTATTAGTCGGAGCTGCCGGAGCGGGTAAATCAACCACTGCGGCAGCATTTGCGCGGGCAGGTTATCCAGTACTCTCTGATGATGTAGTACCATTGATCGATCGCGGCGATACCTTCTGGGTGCAATCTGCTTACCCCCGCATCCGGTTGTGGGATTCATCCGTGCAGGCATTGTATGGTGATGCCGAGGCTTTGCCGCGATTGGTACCCACTCATCCCACTTGGGACAAACGTTATCTAGACTTGAACCAGGCTGGGTATCAGTTTCAGTCAGCACCATTGCCTTTAGCGGCGATCTACTATATCAACGATCGCGCCGACGATCCAGCCTGTCCCCAGATCGCACCGATGACGACTCAGGATCGACTCATCACGCTGGTAACAAACACCTACACCAACTATCTCCTCGACAAACAACTACGCGCTCAAGAGTTTGAGATCTTGAGTCGAGTGGTAGCATATATCCCCGTGCGGCAACTGACGCCACACACCGATATCGGACGGTTAGTTGAGACGATCGAGTTGTTAATCGCGGATTTTCGGCAGCACCGATCTGCGGTATAGTGCTGTTGGTTCGCGCCAATAGTATCTCCCCGTTCCCTTTACCCCAAAATTGCGATGAGTAATTCGATCCAAGGCTATAGCATTTTTGGCTATGGTGAGATGATTAGCGACAGTTCCCGGATCGAGCCTTATGTAGCAGCTCTCACAGCCGCTGTGAAGCCTGGTGATATCGTTTTGGAGATTGGAACTGGAACTGGCTTTTTTGCAGTGCTGGCATGTCAATTTGGAGCCAGGAAAGTCTATGCGATCGAACCTGATGATGCCATTGGTGTCGCCAGACAAGTCGCGATCGACAATCACTGTGCTGACAAAATCGAATTTATCCAAGCTCTCTCTACTCAGATCGATTTGCCAGAGCAGGTAGATGTACTTATTTCCGATCTACGTGGCGTGATCCCGCTCCACCAGTATCATCTGGCGGCGATAGCCGATGCCCGCAAGCGATTTCTCAAGCCGGGGGGGATTCAGATCCCGCTTCAAGATACGATCTGGGTAAGTCTGGTATCCGATCGCGACTACTACCACCAAAAATATCTGTCACCCTGGGCAGATGCGCCGCACGGCTGTATTTTGACTGCCAATCGCCAGTTTGCGATCAATACTTGGCACAGGCATTATATCCAGCCAGATCGATTGTTGGTCGAGCCGCAAGTATGGGCGACCCTCGACTATACTACCGACCTCGCACCCAATGCCAAGGGGACGATGACTTGGACGATCGAGCGATCTGGTACCATTCATGGCATCGGTGTCTGGTTTGATGCCATCTTAGCAGCAGGGATTGGCTTTTCCAATGCCCCAGATCGACCGAACTGTATTTATGGGAATGCCTGGATGCCGTTGTCTGAGCCTGTAGAGTTGGAAGTTGGAGATCGCGTCTGTGTGACTCTCCAAGCCAATTTAGTGGGTGATGACTATATTTGGACTTGGCAGACTCAAGTCACTACTGGAGCCGATCCTGAGCAGCTCAAAGCCGATTTTAAACAGTCTACTTTCTTTGGCGAACCGCGATCGCCCCAAACTTTACAGAAGCAATCCGATCGCTACATTCCCACGATGAATGAAGCTGGTAAGATCGACCTAAATATCCTCAACTCGATGACAGCAGGTAAGTCATTGGGTGATATCGCCCACCAGTTAACTCACCAATTTCCCGATCGCTTTGCGACGATCGCCAAAGCTTTGAGTTATACAGCCAAGCTAGCTCAGAAATATAGTTGAAATTGAAATTTTCGATCGCCAATCTTCAGCGGGCCATACATCTAGTCTGGCAGAGTTCCCCCCGTTGGACTGCGGTCGGGTTGGGGCTATTGCTGCTCCAGGGAGTATTGCCACTAGCACAGCTCTATCTGATGAAACAACTGATCGACACATTGACGATCGGCGTGAGTGCTAGAGCCGCTACAGGTACCCTCCAAACCGCGTGGATCTGGATTGGGGCGATCGGGGTTGTTTCGCTGCTTGGAGATGGCTGTAGTGCCCTCAGCAAGCTTACTCAGACGATCCAAACCGAAGCTGTTAGCGATCGAGTGCATACCTTGCTCCACACCAAATCAGTCCAGGTGGACTTGGAATATTATGAGAATACCGAATATTACAACACCTTGCACCGCGCCCAGGCGCAAGCCACCTACCGCCCGCAACTAGTCCTGACCAGTCTCCTCCAAGTCGGACAGAGTGGACTCTCGCTCTTGGGCATCCTTGCCCTGCTAGCGGCTCTCAATTGGCTGGTGCCACCCTTGCTACTGCTGGCGACGATTCCAGGGATCTTGGTTCGGTTCCGGTATACGGGCAAAGCCTACGGACGGCTGTTGGCTTGGACGGAGAGCGAACGTCAATCGGAATATTTGCATACCTTGCTCACGACCGAGCTACACGCCAAAGAAATTCGCTTATTCGATCTGGGACAGCTATTTACGCAGTGGTTTCAGACGCTCAGAACCACGATCCGTCGCGAAAAAGTCCAGCTAGCCACCCAGCAATCGCGGCTCGATCTGATTACCCAGGGGAGTGCGACGGTGACGATCTGTATCGCTGGTGGGATGATCGCCCAGCAAACGATCCAAGGAGCGATTACTTTAGGGGGTTTTGTGATGTATTATCAAGCTTTCCAGCGCGGTCAAGGTTTCTTGCGGGAATTGCTGAGCAATCTGATTGGCTTGTATGAAAATAGCCTGTTTCTCCAAGATTTTTACCACTTTCTCGACCTCCAACCTAGTATCGTCGCACCGCTAGATCCCAAACCCGTACCCACGCAGTGGCAAACTGGTCTGCATCTGGAAAATGTCAGCTTTAGTTATACCAATAGTCCAAATCCAGTGCTCAAAAATCTGAACCTGAGCATCGCCCCCGGGGAAGTGGTCGCGATCGTCGGAGCCAATGGTGCTGGCAAGACTACCCTGATTAAACTACTATGTCGTCTTTATCTGCCGACGACGGGTACTATTACTTTAGATGGGGTAGACTTGGCGACATATTCACCAACCGACATCCAGCGACAAATTAGTGTATTATTTCAAGATTATATCCACTACCAACTCACCGTCAAAGAAAATATCTGGTTGGGAGATATCCAAGTAGAGCCGACTGACGATCGGATTTGGGCAGCAGCACAGGCGGCTGGAGCCACTGCGACGATCGATCGACTCACGCACGGACTCGATACGCGGCTGGGTAACTGGTTCGAGCATGGCGAAGAGTTGAGCATCGGACAGTGGCAAAAAATCGCCCTCGCACGGACATTTTTGCGCGATGCTCGACTGATTATTTTGGACGAACCCACTAGTGCGCTCGATCCCCAGGCTGAAGCCGAAGTATTTGACAGGTTTCGGCAACTCGTTGAGGGTCGGACGGCGATCGTCATCGGTCATCGACTCTCGACCATCAAAATGGTCGATCGGATTTTTGTCTTGGCAGATGGAGCGGTGGCAGAGTGTGGCTCTCACGCTGAGTTGATGCAGTTAGAAGGCTTGTATGCGCGCCTATTTACCACCCAAGCACAGCACTACCAGATCTAGATTACCAATCTTTTTTGCTTCAACAATATGACACTAACATCTCTGACAATTCCCGATCGAATCGCGCGATCGTCCGATCGCCAATCCGAGATCGAGCTGTTACTCTGTTGTAGCCACACGCATCCAGATCCGCACCAACTCAGCCGCATTTCAGAGCTAGTCACTCAGCAGTTGGATTGGGCTTACATTCTAGAGAGAGCAACCCATCATAATATCCTGCCACTAATCGATCGCCAGTTAGAGCTGCTCGATGCTCACCAGATCCCGTCAGCGGTTACCACCCAAATTCATACCAATTTTCAGGAGAACTTTCAGCGCAATCTCTACCTGACAGCAGAGTTAGTAAAACTTGGTCGCTTATTTGCGACGCACCAGATCCCGCTGCTGTCATTCAAAGGGCCGATCCTCGCCCAGATTGCTTATGGGAACTTGGGACTGAGACAATTCCTGGATCTAGATATTTTAGTCCCGGAAGCTGATGTCGTCCGTGCTAGTGAGTTGCTAGTGAGTCTAGGCTATCAGCCTCAATTTGACCTTACCGCCAGCCAACAAGTTGTCTATGCTGGGTTGCGGAACGAACATTGTTTTTGGCATGAGGAAAAACAAGTATGTGTCGATCTGCACTGGTCGATTTTACCAAGCCATTTTTCGTTTACGCCAGACCCTCAACTGCTGTGGCAGAAGAGCGAGCGAGTTGAGTTTGGTGCTCAGTCGATCGCGACTTTGACGCCCGCACATTTGCTATTATTTTTGTGCGCTCATGGTGCCAAACATAACTGGTGGCGACTTTACTGGATCTGCGATCTGGCTGAATTGTTGCGAACTCATCCAGATCTAGATTGGGACAATATTCACCGTTTGTCAGGACGATTTGGCACTACGAGAATGCTGCTGTTGGGACTTTATCTCGCCCAGCAATTGCTCGGTACGGTATTACCGACATCGATCTGTACCGCCATCGCCGCCGACGCAACCATCCCAATTTTAGCCACGCAAATTCAAGAGCGGCTATTTCAAAGTCCAGAGGGGGATGAGCCGGAGATCGATCCAGATGCCAATTGGACGTGGCGAGACTATGCGATCTATCGTGGCACGATCCCATCACTGCGCGATCGAGTGTGGTATTGGGTAGACACCATTTTGACGCCAACGCCGTTGGAGTGGGAACTGGTGACGTTGCCGCGATCGCTTTTTCCGCTCTATTACTTAATTAGAGCGATGAGACTGAGTTTAAAATATTTATTTCGGTTCGATAATGTATAGTTAAGACATTTCGACCGTTACTGCTAGATACCCGATTTGTTCGAGAAGTCGGGTATCTGTGCTCTCCAGCTAGTTAATTGACACTCGACCATTTTTTCTACACGCTTATAGTAAGAGCGCGATAAATTAACCGTGCGTTTTAATTTGGCAAAAGAGAAGTCCAGATAACTTTTGTAATTTCTAAAAGTAGTGTGTGCGAGACTATCAGAAAACATCGCATAGTTAGGATGAATGAATTCTCCCAAAAAGTCAAAAGGCTTGGGAGAACCAACAAAATGAAAGATCTCATTCTGGTCATTCTGTCGAACTAAAGGCGTTGCGAGTGACCCGTGACGCGCAGAATCTGGGTATAACGGGTGATTGTAAGAGGCATCGATCGCTTGAAAGTTTTCATAGAAAATACAATTTAAAACAGCTTCGTCACCAAATGACAATCGATTGACATACTTATTGGCAAATGATAAGCACTGGCTGGTAATATCTAGCTCTCGCCATTTTTTCAAATCCATTAGCATGACACCACTGTTGAAGTAATTAGCTTCTTTTTTCATGCCAATAGATTGGTAGAAAGTACTCCTGAGCGAATCAGCGATCGTTTCAATCGACGAAGCTCCGATGATAAACTCATTGAGATTGGTGGAAAATAGTCCACTCAGATCCTTGCCGACTACTAAATCGCTATCGAGATAAATAATCCGATCGTTAGGTAAAACATTGGCGAGAATAAGTTTGGTAAAGTTAAACTGATTTCCGTGTAGACCTTTAAACTTTCCAAACAAAGCATTTTCATCAAATTCGATGACATTCAGTCGATATTTGCCAGCAAATTGCTGTAGCGTTCGATGAATATTGTCGATCTCTTTAGACTTATAACCTTTCTGAACTAAATTTATTTGAATCGGATGTTGAGAACTCTTCAGTAGTGAGTACAAAGTTACGTGCAAACTTACCTCAACATTTTTGTCTGCACACAATGCAACTGATATTTCTGATTTCATCTGATGCACCAAAAGTTTGTATCATTTTAGCCCTAAAACGAGTATAAAGCCAGCCATTTGGCTGACTTTACATTTATTAACAAAGAACAGGGTCTTAATCTCCACCCTAACAACCCAATTATCACTTATGGCAACCGCCAAGGCTGTTAGGACACAGCGATTGAAATCGCCGCTCGGAATGCAAAGTCCGCCTACGCGGACTAATCTAAAAAACGTCCTAATGAACTTGGCGACTGCTATAATTTAAAATCGTCTTATCATTATCACATCGTAAAAGCCCGTATTCCCCTACCAGTGAGGAATACGGGCTTTTGTATTTGAATATAATTAGGTTGATTGGCTAATTGCTATCTTGTCGATTTACAAAGTGGTGTTACGTTAGTAACTAATAGTAACTTTGTAGCACTAAGCCAAATCTCTTAATTTCTGTGCTAATGTCTGATGCGGGTCGATCGGTTTTACCTCCTGTGGCTTAATCCGATCGGACATTTCGATCGTTACTGCCATTACTTAATTAGAGCGATGAGACTGACTCTCAAGTACCTATTTCGGGTGGAGTGACGTTAATTTAATTAGCAGTATTTTTGTTACGGCTATAGATGTCGCGCGGATTGACGCCGATTTCTTGGAGATGTTTGTAGAGGATTTGCAGCCGTTGTTCAGCAATTACTGCTCTGTTTTCTAGTTGACTGGCTTTATCTTCGGCAGCGGTAGTTAATTGAACTTGCGCTTGCAGTTGCTGTTCCAATTTTTTGATAATCGACCATGCCCGATCTGGATTGATTTCTAACTGTTTTTGGTGAATTTTTTTAGCTAAATCTTCGGGCGATCGTACATTAAGTCCGCTGGGAGGATGTGGTTGCTCGATCGGGGTGGTGGCGATCGATTGGGAAATATTACCAGTAGTATTAGTGCTGTCGGGCACGATCTGAGCTAGCCAGAGTACCCGATCTTCTCGCTTGAGTTCGAGTTGACCAGCGATCGTTTTGATGGTAAACATACCCGCATTGACAATGATATTTTGGACTGGATACCAGTTGTGTTTAAAGTTGACCAAGATATCCATATTGAACCGCTGTTTATCTTGAAATCTTTCAGTCGGCCACCATTTTTTCCATAATACTGCTGGTTCGGTATGCCAGATCCGATATCCCGCTGGAGTTACAAAATGTTTGTATTCAGTAAAGCCTGGACGATTAGCATTGCCAAATTTCACAAAATCTCGATCGATCAGCAGTCGATCGAGCGATTTTACGAAGGGTGAACTATGTTTGACGATGACGCTACGGGGCTTGTTCTGTAAATACATAATTGCGATCGCTTCACCACTGCGAGTAAATAGTTGAGTGACTCCACCATTTAGTTCGATTCTGAGGTTGGCACTAACCAATAACCGATCGTTACCTTGGGTAAATTGTTCGATCAGTTTTTCGTCATCTAGTTCAAACACACTGGACATAATCGCACTCTCATTCAACATAAAATCTGGAAATTAGGGTAGAGTTTAAAAAATAAATAAGTTAGTAACTGGTCAGATAATTATATTAGTTAGTTAGTCTTACAAGTGGCGATCGAGCATCGCCGCAACAGTTTGACGATGTGCTGTGGCAACTGCGATCATTTGAATCAATCGTACTGGCAGGAGCAATCGATTGATATCCGACAAAAGTCGGAGATTGGCTCATGGTAATGACGGTTCTTTGGCTGGTGCGAGGACACTGCTATAGAAAAACCGCCTTACATATGACAGTAAGGCGGTTCGCATCATCGGGGGGCGTGAATCTAAGAGCTAGCTAGCACTGGCTTGGCTTGGAGTGTCTCATTGCGACCAGTTTCGCGATCGACAATTTTGCGGAACTCCTCGCCCTCAATTGTTTCTTTGTCAAGTAACAAGTCTGTGAGGAGATCGACCAACTGCCGATTTTTACTGATGATTTCGATCGCTTTGGCTAGTCCAGCCTCAACTAGTTTGCGAATTTCGATATCGATTTTCGCAGCAATCTCCTCTGAATAATCACCATCGGACTGGAGGGCAAATTGACCGAGGCTCGACATCCCATAGCGCACGATCATGTTACGGGCGGTCTGAGTCACCATTTCGATATCGCCACTAGCACCAGCGGTGACTTCCGACGATCCAAAGATGACTTCTTCGGCCGCGCGACCGCCCATCGTCGTCGCGATATCGGCTAAAAATTCGGCGCGAGAAGTCAGACCCTGCTCTTCATCGGGCAGATACCATGCTGCACCCGCCGACCGTCCGCGTGGGAGGATCGTGACTTTTTGGAGTGGCTTGTAGCCGACAATCGCCCCGACTAGCGCGTGACCGATTTCATGATAAGCAACGAGTCGTCGCTTTTTGCCATCAGCCAGCGAACGACCTTCCATGCCCATCACGATCCGATCGATTGCATCATTGATTTCGGACATGGTGATGGCATCTTTGTGCCGTCGGGCGGTAAAAATTGCCGCTTCGTTCATCAAATTGGCGAGATCTGCGCCTGTAAATCCAGGTGTCCGCCGCGCGATCGCTTCGAGGGCGACTTCTGGAGCGATTTTTTTATCGCGAGAATGCACCTTCAAAATCGCCAACCGACCTTTATAGTCAGGTGGATCGACTTGCACCTGGCGATCGAAGCGACCAGGACGCAGCAGGGCGGTATCGAGCACATCGGGGCGGTTGGTAGCCGCGATGATGATCACGCCGTTATTGCCCTCAAATCCGTCCATCTCAGTCAACAGTTGGTTGAGGGTCTGTTCGCGCTCGTCGTTACCGCCACCGATGCCCACGCCGCGCTGACGACCCACTGCGTCGATTTCATCGATGAATACCAAGCAGGGTGCATTCTCTTTGGCTTTTTTGAACACATCGCGGACGCGAGAGGCACCGACACCGACAAACATTTCGACAAATTCCGAACCAGAAATACTAAAAAACGGGACGCCTGCTTCACCAGCGATCGCTTTAGCCATCAGGGTTTTGCCCGTTCCTGGCGATCCGACCAACAGGACTCCTTTGGGGATTTTGGCACCAACGGAGGTAAACCGCTCTGGTTCTTGCAAGAACGTCACGATCTCTTGGAGTTCTTCTTTGGCTTCTTCAATTCCGGCGACATCTTCAAACATCACGCCTGTTTTTGCCTGCATCTGAAACCGCGCGCGGGATTTCCCAAAGCTCATCGCTTGTCCGCCAGGATTTCCAGAGCGGCGAATGATTGCCGATAGCACGGTGATGACAAACACTAACAGCAGCACGTTGCCGAGCAGTCCAAAAATTGCATTGCGATCGGCCGACTTCTGGACGCCAAATTCGACACCTTTACTATTGAGCTTGTTATACAACTCAGCATTGTCATCGAGGAGGACGACTTCTTTGATCCGCTGCTTGTTGGCGGCGGTGGGATCTTCAACCGTGACTTTGGCGATCTTAGTGACGGGATCGAGTTCTACCTTGGATACTACCCCTCGATCGACTTCCTTGAAAAGTTCTCCATAGGTCAGTGTGTTGGGATCGCTCTTGGCAAAAACTGGGCTACCCCAGACAACTCCCAAAACGATCGGCAAGCCAGCCGCTAATCGCCAGAATGACTTGGAAAATCGCTTTGATTTAAGTTGGGAACTGTTATCCATATATTTATGTTTGTCCTTATACCTGCACCTGATGCTGAGTGTCTGTACTTAGTAGTTAGTTGATAAGCTTGCAACCAAGGCTTATATCTTCTAGTGTAGCTTCAGTTTTATTATTGCCATATTTGCGCGGGGAATTAACATTGCTGGTCGGTGGATATACTTAACTATCGAGTTGGATGTGGGTGAATAGTGATGAAGTAGTCTGGACTAGGTGATGACTTTGGCCAATGGCGAAATTTGCTTGACATCAGTATTGAGGCTGACAAAGTAGAGTTCGATATTGAGATCGGGGTAGCGATCGCGGATTGCCCAGTACGCTCTGCTGAGGTATTCAGTATGGGTTGAGAGTTCCAGCTCGGGATTGCCAGCCAGATTGGGATCGATCTTGTATTGATAGACAGCACAGTCTTGATGATCGAGGATTAGCACCTTTTTGATCTGGTGGAGTCGATAGGAGATATCCAACTGATCCCAGAAGGCTTCGGCGTCGTACTGGTGAGGCATCCCACTCAGAGCTAGCGATGCTCCCGCCAAAGCGGTAAAGTCGTACTGCCCGCCCAAGTTTTGAAGTGATAAAAAATACCGCTCTGCTTCTAAAATGCGATAATCGATGCAACTGAGGACTAGAGCCTTGGGGAGTTTTTTTTCGGCTCTGGCACTAGCCGGAGCGATCGTCAAGGCTGTAGTCAGCATTCCCGCACCCACGAGATGGCGCAGAAATTGACGGCGATCGAGCGTAGCCAGATCTACCCGACGATCGTGCTGAAAACACTCACAACTATCCCGCATGTTAATTTACTCTAATTTAGAAAAACTCAACTCGATCTCCATTGGTCGTTGGCAAACACAGGTTTTTGCTAGATTGCTATCGGAATTTAGTTAGTGGTGGACATTTTATTCCTATATTCTACCAAAAGCTAGCCTCTCCACGGCAGGTTTAGGGCGTGAGATCCGAGGATCGATGTCGATTATCGATCGGGAAGACGGTGTGATACAATTGCCGATATCACAGACGAAGTTTAACGAAGCTTAATACTGTCAATCTTGGCTCCAGCATTACTCGAACTTGCCACCAGGTTGTCGAGCGCAACAATTTCCCCATATTCACTGTCTCGACTACTAGCGGATTGGTACTTGGCACTTCGATCGCCCACTATCTGTGCTCATCTAGCTGCAAAGAAGTTGTGGCTGTGGCGACTCGCACACTCTGTCCTATGTTGTCTTTCCACATGATGCCTGCATCACCCCCCAAGTTAGACGATCTATCACTGCCATCACCGCTCGACTCATCCCAGTTACAGCGGATCGCTACAGAGCTAGATTTGGTCACGATCGCGATCGCCGCACTCACTCGGATCGAGCGGGTGGAAATGAGGCAAGTCGCCGCAGATTTACAGGTGGCATCACTGCTCTCGGATTGGCTCGATCGATGGTCATCAGCTCGATTTGCTGCATCCACACAGCTCGATCTCGATCGGCTCAAAGCGTTAGTATTAATTGTCAATCGCCTCGCCCAAACGCATCAAGCTGTCATCCGGCAAAATATCGATTATTGGCACCAGACAGTTCAGTCCGCACAGCTACCAATTCAAGTTCCCGCATTGGCAGACTATCTCAACAATTTTCTGACCATCTACCAAGCACAGATCGGGAGTCGTGAGGCTAGTCAGATCGGGCACAACAGCCCACATTTCGCGAACGATGCACTTTCAGCAGCAGCTCTGACAATACTCGTCGAACTCTTATTTTACGGCGGAGCTACCGGACATCTGCGGCTCTGGGCGGCATTATTGCAACGTGTCCAGTCGATCGACTAGCGGTGTGCTGACAATTCAATTTGAACTCAATTATTTTTAGACAAAAACTATGGATAATAACTTGACAACACGCACTTATGCTGCCCCGACCTGCACGCTGATGGTTTCTAGCAAAGAACAGCACCGAGCGGTCGATCGAACACCGATCGACTTTATCCTGCATTTAGAACCGCTGGATGGAGCCGAACTAGACCGCATTACTTTGTCAGGACAGCCCGACCAATTAAACTATCTGCACCAGATTGTCAGCCAATACATCACAGAACTCGTCGCCAAATTTCCGCTCCCCAACACCACGGATCGCCAGCAGCCCGCAGCCGCTCCAGCACCGATCGCGGATGCCCAAACTGGCTTAAATAGTCAAACCGACGATCCCCAACCCGACGACAATCTCGCTGCCAGATTGGGCATCCTCAAAAATTTGCCAGGATTGCGAAATAGCTTGACAAAAAGTAGCGAAGGTGCCAGAGAGAATTTTGCAGCCAAACCGAGCATCTCCAGACTACTCGGCGATCGCCAGCCGGAAAATCGTCACCAACTAGATCCAGACGCGATCGAGCCGACATCACCAGCGACCGCCGCTCCCACCGCACCGTATCTCACAGGCACAGGCAACCGCTCTCTCGATCACCAGCTCCATTTGGGCACTTTAACCAATCACACAGCAGGTGAAGTAGTCACCCTATCTGCGATCCAACTCTTCGATTTGGCTACCGTACTCGATGAATACGTCGCCGAGCACATCACCACCACCAGTAGCGATCGGGTTGTCGCTACCCCTAGTCGCGCCAATATTCCCGCCAATGGCAATCGCGCCGCCGCGCCTGGTGCGACCGCCACCGCCCGATCGCCATTGCCAAACTTACCAAACTTCACAGCCGAAGCAGATCCCAGTCAAATTTATTATCGGCAGCGGCGGTCGCAGTCATCCTGGCTGTCGGCTCTACCTTGGGCGGTAGCAGCCACGCTAGCGGTTGGGGTGCCGTTACTAATCCTCGACCCCAATCCCAACCCACTCAAAGATGCAGTGAGCAAGCTCAATCTGTTCGAGCCGCCTACCAAAATCAAGAAATCCACTGTAGTCACAACCACCAAATCCAATCCAGCCACCTTACCAGGTACGGCAACCACCACTGACCCCAGCACCATCGCCACTGCGCCTACTGTCGGTACCCCAGCACCCTGGCAAGCACAACCAGTGCCACCACCTCAAGTACCCCAACCAGTACCACCTAGCCTCACAACACCGTCTAGCTCCACCCAACTGGGAACCGCTCCACTACCTGAGGCGATCGCCACTGCGCCAGGGGTAGTACCCCCGACTATCGCCAGTACTGGCGGGACAGCAATCGCCCCCAATCCACTCAACTCTACCCAGCCATCATCACTCCCTACCAAGATCGATAACACGATCTCCCGCACAACCCCAACTACTGCCGCCGCTAAGCCAGGCACCACTGGGATCGGTGCTCTAACATCATCACGCGCTCCGAATAAGGCTCTCATCCTCCCTGGCGATGTCACCGCCAGTACCGCTAGCACCAAACCGATCGCGCCTGGGAAACTCTCAGTATCCAAACGACCGATGCTCATCCCTGCACCAAATCTATCCCCGATCGTCAATCCGTCCATCAGTGCGCCCATCCCTTTCAATCCCCCAGCGATGGAGCTACCCAGCACCCCAAAAAATGCCGCCCAACCAAAAGTCAAACCAACTCCAGTTGCTGCCACCACCAAGCCAGTCAAAGCGGCAGAAACAGACGCGAACCCATCGCCAAGTGAGCCGATCGTGCCAGTATCCCAAAACCCCAATCTCATCACCCCCAGCCCCAGTAATCCCGAGCAAATAGAGTCCCAAACTCCGCCCATCGTGCCAGATCGACCCTTGCAGTCCAGTGCTAACACCGATGGAGCCGATGCCGCGCTCCAGGAGACCAAACGCTACTTCCAAGGCAAGTGGAAAGCCAATGCCGCCCAAACTAATTCGCTGCAATACGTCCTTCAAGTCAGTGGCAAGAGCGGCATCGTGCGGACGATATCGCCACAAGGAGAAGCCGCAACCACTTACCTCCAACAGACTAAATTCATCAAGCCTGGGCAAAAGCTGGTTTCTCCAGCCGCAGCAGGTACCAGCGACCAAAGGATTCGGGTATTGCTTCAGCCTGATGGCAACGTCGATACGTTTACCGAACCTTAAAATTAGAGGGGAGAGGGTAGAGGGTAGGTCACATAGAGTTGGCGATTTGCTTCCTAAGTTCGCCTCCCTCCCTCTACCCTCTACCCTCTAATCGATCGCTGATGTTTCAATAACTAGTCAGTTTTGTACTAAGATCGACAAGACCAATCGTCCATAATTGAGAGCAGTTTGTGTTAAATCGTCATCGCTGGGTCATCAATCTAGTTGTAGCTGTATCGCTGCTGGCTCTGACTGGATTTTCATTGTTTCCAATTTTCGGGATCGTCTTCGATGGTGGTGCCGCAGTAGCCACCGCACCAAATAGCCTCTCCGCCGCGCAAACCAGTCAACTTCAGGCGCAAGCACAAGGTTATACTCAAGTCTTGCAAAAAGAGCCAGACAACCAAGTCGCGCTCAAAGGCTTGCTCGATGCGCGGCTGCAACTAAGTGATATCAAAGGTAGCCTCTTACCATTAGCAAAAATTGCCGCCCTCAACCCGCAGATTTCAGACTATACAGTACTGCTCGGTCAAACCCAGCAATATTTGGGCGATATCGAGGGCGCAACTGCTAGTTACCGGATCGTCCTCGCCACTGATCCCCAAAACATCAATGCGCTGCAAGGACTTGTCAGTCTGTTGCTCGATGCCAAACGTCCTGAAGCGGCAATGGGTGCGGTGCAGTCAGCTCTCAAGACCGCTACCGCCACTACCGATGTCACCCCACTCAAGCTATTGCTAGCCCAAATTTATCTCACCCAACAGCGGAATGCTGATGCCTTGGGGATCTATGATGCGGCGATCGAGACCAATAAAGCCGATTTTCGTCCGGTCTTGGCAAAAGCTTTAGTATTTAAACAAATGGGCAATCTCACTGAAGCCCAGTCCCTGATGACTGCTGCTGTAGCTTTAGCTCCAGCAGAGTATAAAGACCAAATTCAGCAATTGGCTAGCTCTACCCAACCACCCCAGGTTACAACAGCACCAAATCTCAGCACTCCCGCACCTGCGGCACCAAAGCCCGTACCAGTAAAGCCTGCGACACCGCCAGCGGTGGCGAAGTAGCGATCGGATGACTGGATCTTGTCGATCTCCAATCAGATTTGCTGTAGGCACGATCGCGGGTTGTCGCTCCCGATCTGGCACCGCTGACGAGCGCAAATTCAGGACAATCGAGCGCGTTGTCTCGACTTTGGCGGTGATGGGTTCACGATCGATCGACATTATGGTCAAGCTAGTCTTGGGTATTCGGGTCAACTCTACTAAAATTACTAATAGTCGCGAATCTATAAGTACGAGAATACTTAAAATTTAGCTTTATCACCGTTGGGAGAAAAAATTGGTTTCTACATCTAATTTGAAAACTACAAAATCCGCAGAGATATTTGCAGCCGCCCAGAAGCTGATGCCAGGAGGCGTCAACTCCCCAGTGCGGGCATTTAAATCTGTTGGGGGTCAACCGATTGTATTCGATCGCGTCAAAGATGCTTACATCTGGGACGTAGATGGCAATCAGTATATTGATTATGTGGGCAGTTGGGGGCCAGCGATCTGCGGACACGCTCACCCCGAAGTGATCGCCGCCTTACATGCCGTCCTCGAAAAAGGGACGAGTTTTGGTGCGCCCTGCTACCTGGAAAACGTTCTCGCGGAGATGGTGATCGATGCCGTTCCGAGCGTGGAAATGGTGAGATTTGTCAATTCCGGCACTGAAGCTTGTATGGCTGTCCTGCGGCTGATGCGCGCCTTTACCGGACGTGACAAGATTATCAAATTTGAGGGGTGTTATCACGGACATGCGGATATGTTCTTGGTCAAAGCTGGTTCGGGCGTGGCTACTCTAGGTTTACCCGACTCCCCAGGTGTCCCCAAATCGACAACAGCCGATACGCTGACGGCACCTTACAACGATCTCGAAGCAGTCAAAGCGTTGTTTGCTGCCCATCCTGACAGCATTGCGGGGGTGATTTTGGAGCCGATTGTCGGGAATGCTGGTTTCATCGTCCCTGATGCTGGGTTTCTGGAAGGATTGCGATCGCTTACTCAAGAATATGGTGCGTTGTTGGTATTCGATGAAGTGATGACTGGCTTCCGCATCTCCTACGGTGGCGTACAGCAGCGGTTTGGCGTCACTCCCGATCTGACGACGATGGGCAAAGTCATCGGGGGCGGATTGCCTGTGGGAGCCTATGGCGGACGCAAGGAGATCATGTCAATGGTCGCACCTGCGGGGCCGATGTATCAAGCAGGTACACTATCGGGCAATCCCTTGGCAATGACAGCGGGGATCAAAACATTGGAACTGCTCCAAAAACCCGGGACGTATGAGTACTTGGACAAGATCACCAAGCGGTTGAGTGAGGGGTTGCTACAAATTGCTAGAGACAGCGGACATGCTGCTTGTGGTGGTAGTGTCAGTGGGATGTTTGGGTTGTTCTTCTGTGCAGGGCCAGTTTATAACTTTGAAGATGCCAAAAAGTCTGATGTGACCAAATTTGGTCGGTTCCATCGGGGGATGTTGGAGCAAGGGATTTATCTGGCACCATCACAGTTTGAGGCGGGGTTCACTTCGCTGGCACATACGGAGGCAGATATCGATCGGACTCTAGCTGCTGCACGCATCGTCATGTCTCAAATCTAGAGCTGAGGGAGTCGCAATTACATTATCAACAGCCAAGCTGGTGAGGATCGATCCCCGACTTCTTGGAGAAGTCGGGGATCTGTGCGTAATGGTCGAAATGTCTTAACTGCCGTGGCGAATGCTATATTTCTGAAGATCGTGAAACAAGTTAGTATCAATTTGGTCTAGATTAAAGAATGTAATTATGCAAAGGTGTTGTCTAGTTAGAGATAACGATGTATTTGCCAAAATACATCGAATCCAACATTTAGCTGTCGTCAAAAAAAGTACGTAACCCCGAAGTGAGCCGCACTATCGTAATCCGCGATCGCGCCAATAGACCTGCAAGCAGCCAGCAGCTTACTCCTGACGGTTAGTTTCCAGTTTCGATTAATCCTCCTCATCGATCTTATGGACATCTACTGCACTCGTCCTCATTGCGAACACCCGCTCAACTCCTTCGCCGATTTGGACGATCGGACACTTTGGAAAACTGTGCCGCAAATGCATTGCGCTAACTGCGAGATGCCATTAATTTTAGACGAACGGTATGCGCCCCAAAAGTTACTGCAACAGAGCCGAGACGGGGCGATCTTTCTCGGCTGCGACCTCCAGACACCCGCACTCAATTGGTGTACGATCGCGCAAATAGCGATCGATCCTAGTTTGACTACTGCCCAGTTAGAAGTGGCGATCGCCTTATTTCACCATGAGGCTGGCGTCTTGGCAAAATTGGGCAAACATCCGAAAATTCCGCGCCTGTTTGCCGCCGTAGAACTCGATCGCTCCGCCGCAGCTACCGCTCCCGATCGCCAGTTTTTTTATTTGGTTCATGAATATATCGCGGGTCAAAATTTAGAGCAAGAACTCCTCGCCAAAGGCAAATTTACTGAGTCAGAAGTTGTTTTGATCTTACGGGAAGTATTGAGAACGTTGGAATTCGTTCACTTTCAAGAGGTGATTCACCGCGATCTTACCCCAGCAAATATCATCCGCGATTTAGAAGGCAAAATTTATCTTACCAATTTTGGTGCTGTGAAGCAGATTGGAGCTGAGGCTGTGCGCGCTACGGCTGGACAAGTAGACTCAAACTCAATCTCCACTTCGCCAAATCAGTTGTTGGCGAAGCGAGAACAGTCGATCGATCCCGCATCAGACTTGGCTACTTTGGCAGTAACTTGTGTGAATTTGCTCACAGGCAAAGAAGCCCAAGATGTAGTCAGCAAGACTCGCAATTGGCAATGGCGGACACCAGATCTCCAGGTGAGTGATGCTTTGGCGGCAATCCTCGCTCGGATGTTGCAGCAGGTGCCGACAGATCGCTGCGAGTCGGCTAGAGATGTCTTGGATATCTTGGATGATACGTGGAGTGTTCCCGCTTTAAGTATTACCACTGCGAGTATCCCATCGGGAAATACGGCTGCTGGTACGACGACGATGTTGTCGGCAACTCCAGCTGCTCTTGCGGATGCGCCTAGCGGCAGGCTGACACCACCGCGCACAGAGCTACTCCCCGATCGCGATCTGGTTGAGTTCGATCGTGCCGATCTCGATCTCGACAACTTATTACTAGAACTTGATGCGCCGCTACAGTTCGACAACTCTTTTGTGCCGATCGCTAGTGCGCCGATCCAGATTTATCAGGCTCCGGTAGCGGCAGATACTTACATCCAAATAGATCGCAAACCTTGGCTGCCGCTGGGGATCTTAGCGACTGGTATTGTGGCTGTGCTGGCGTTAAGCATTCCCAAATTATGGTCATCGCCGCCTGCTGCTACTCCCGTCGCGACAACTAACGATCTGTCTAGTCGTCATAGTAGTGTCGGCGAGAGAATCTTGGTGAGCAATGAAGGAACTAGAGATAGTGATAAATTTAAAGAGTTAAAAAAAGCGGGGGTTTTGGCGATCGCCACTAAAAATTATCCAGAAGCTGTAACTAAATTCCGAGCTGCTCTGGCTGATAATCCCAACTCCCCTGAAACTCGGATTTATCTCAATAATGCCTTAATTGGCGATCGACCAAGTTATACTATTGCTGTCGCTGCACCGATCGCCCGATCGCTCGATCGCGCTTCCGAAATGTTGCGCGGATTTGCTCAGGCTCAAGCGGAGATGAATCAACTCGGGACAGTAAATGAACCTAAAATCAAACTCCGCGTCGTCGATGATAGCGACGATCCCAAAACAATTGAGAGTATTGCCGCAAGTGTAGTCGCTCGACCTGAAATATTGGGCATCGTCGGTCACAATCGCAATGATGTAACGATGAAAGCTGCGAGTATTTACGATCGCAACAAATTACCTTTTATCGCGCCGATGAGTACGGCTAACGAACTCACTAGTGTTGATAAACCTTATATATTTAGAACCAATCTCAAGGGAGATGCGATCGCCAGTAAGTTAGTCGATCGATTAATTGATGTCGATCGCAAACGCAAAGTAGCGATCTTTTATGTTCCCAGTATCTCATATAATGATGAGTTCAAAAATCAATTTGCTACTAAATTAACCGCCAAAGGTGGTGAAGTCGTCGGGACGTTTAAGTTTTCGACGGTAGCTAGTTATGCACCAGCTACCGCAACTCCACCACCGCCTTTTGATGCGGATGCTTATATCACGCAAGCCAAGGCACTAGGTGCAGAAGCAATTTTATTATTGCCAGTCGGACGCTCCAGCCGCGAAGCTCTGAAAATTTTGAGACTCAGAGCGAGTAGATATCCCGAACTCAGTGTTGTGAGCGATACTGCTTTATACAATCTCAATACACTCAAAGCTGGTAGCAAAGCTGAGGGTTTGATTATGGGAGTATCTTGGCAAGAATCAGAAAGTACACCGCAATTTTCGACAGGTGCCAAACAACTCTGGAATACGCAAGTAAACTGGGCGACTGCTACCTCTTATAATGCGGTTAAAGCTGTCGGTACGGCGATCGAGGCTCAAGCCTCACCCTCCCGAGAAAGTGTGATGAAGAGTTTATCTAAGGATGAATTTATGGGTGCATCGGGTAGATTTCAGTTTACCAACGGTGAGCCGACTGAGCGATATATTTTAGTCAAAGTTGCTAAAACTCCGCGTAATTATAAATACTCTTCTAGTACGGGATATGACTTTGTGCCGATCGATTAAAAAGTTGACAGTTGACAGTTGACAGTTGAATACACCAAGCACAATCCTCTCTCATGAGGGGGATTTATACCCCTGGTTTTTGTTAATTAACGTCAGATATCGCGTAGGGTGGGCACTGCCCACCAGCTAGGTTTTAGGCACGGTCTATTTTATAAATAATTGCACCTACATACTTATAGTCATTCCAGCTAAAAGTGAGATAGTTAGCTCGGCTAGAACCAATGTAATAGGCGGCTTTACTTATCTTAGTTTGTCTCGAACTTACTTGGAATGACTATATCTATTTATTGTGATACTCTGAAAAGAGTTGACTTCAATCGATCTGCAATACTGCGATCGCCGTTTCGATCAGCTTAAAATAATATGGCTTAGTAATATCGATCGATTCAACTGAGTCTTTCACTCTCATTAGCTCTCCCACTTTTTGACCCTTATTAACTACTAGAGTTTGACCTTGACTATTGACGATTTTTAGTTGCTGTCGATCGTCAGATATACTGCAATGATAGTCTCGCTGTTCGTAATTAAATTGATAATTTGGGGTGGATACTGGCAACCGGACGCTAACTACTTCAAGCTCGATCGAGCTTGAATCTTTCCAGTTATTTTCTTTGAGCTTGTAGGCGATATCTAGATATTTTGGTAGTGGGAAGTAGTCACCAAATCGCCACGCGATCGCTTTAATTCCTTTGGAAAACTCTGGCGTATCGACAGTAAATTTGAGGTGTCCTTTACCGACAATTTTTTGTTCGATTACCCGTACATTTGCCGTCCAAAATACCGGATCGGGATTCTCCATCCCACAGGGATGAATCGCGTCAATTTGTGCGTATAGTGACATGTTAATTGCCTCTAAACACGCTTCAGCATCGATTTTGACTAAATGTTTGAGATGTTCGATTTCGAGACACTTGTGGGCAAATTCACTGAGCTGCTGTTGAAATTTATCTAGGTTTTCTGTTGGCATCGAGAAACCACCTGCCGCACGATGTCCGCCGTATTTTCCGAGCAGATTGTGACAGTATTCGAGGGCATTAAAGACATTAAACTCTGGAATGCTCCGCGCCGAACCTCGGATGTGATGTTCGTCTTCATTGGTACCGATAAATACCGGAACGCCATAACGTTCGACTAAGCGCGAAGCAACGATGCCAATGACACCATGATGCCAACCAGGATGGACAATAACTAAAACGCGATTTTGTTTAATATGATAAGTACCATGCTCGATAAGATCGATCGCTTCTTGTTCGATTCGGGCACACATATCTTGACGTTGTTTATTTACCTGTTCGCATTGAATCGCTCTGGCTAAAGCCACGCCCATATCGTTAGTTGTCAGCAAATTAATAATAATCTGGGGGTCGTCGATTCTACCAATCGCATTAATTCTCGGGCCTAATCTAAACCCGATATCTTCGGGCTTCATGGCGGTATTTTTAGCAACCGTGCCACCTTGGGTACCCGACATTTCAATTAAGGCTTGGATACCCGTAACTTGCGAATTGGGTAATAGTTGTAAACCCTGCTTGACTAACCGACGATTGATGCCAGTTAATGGTGCTAAATCCGCGATCGTCCCCAATGTAAATAATTCTAATAACTCATCGCTCAAAGATGGCTTATTGAGTCGATTGGCTAATTCTAAAGCTAACAGATAAGCGACACCCACACCCGCGATCGCCCGATACACCGAAGATTCGGCAATTAGTTTCGGATTGAGAATCGCCTGCGCTGGCGGTAATACCTGCGGTAAGTCATGGTGATCGGTAATGATTACCTGTAAGCCTAATTCTACAGCTCTGGAGATCGCGGCTACTGCCGAAATGCCATTATCTACAGTGATAATCAGCTTCACACCCTCAGCGTGAAACTCCTCCACAATCCGCTTATTAATCCCATAGCCATCCGACATCCGACTGGGAATCGCATAATCCACATCTGCACCCAACGCCGAGAGAGCGCGCAGCAGTAATGCAGTACTAGTCATCCCATCGGCATCGTAGTCACCACAAATCGCGATTTTGGATTGATGCTCGATCGCTTTTACCAGGATATCTAGACTAAGCTCTAAATCGGGAAATTCGGTCAACGGCGAGGGCAATTCTGCTGTCTCTGGGTGAATGAATAACTCCGCCTGTTCGAGCGTCTCGATGCCGCGATTTATCAGCACCTGGGCGAGTAATGGCGATGTCGCCTCATCAGGTGCCAGCACGATTCCTGCCGCTAGTGTCGCCGCTTGGGATGGATTGCTCGGTGCTATTTGCCAGCGGTGTTGAGGAAGCATGAGTAAATAAATTGAAAGGGACGAGTTTATGGCTCAAGTATTCCAGCTTGGATTAAAAGCTGACGTTCTTCAACTCGTTGGCAGAGCCTCTCTGAAAGAGAATCGCGACGGTTTAATTGCAATAGTCGAATTGTAACCCGACCGACGGGGCTTAAAGGCATAAATTCGCCCCCGCTCAGTCAAAAATGTTCGCGCCAGAGATTTTGGCGAGGATGATATAAGGGTACAATTTTTTCTGTCTCTGGATCTACAGAAGCAAGATCGCTACCTTTATATTTGTTGCACAGATTACAGGATAGAGCTAAATTTTCGGATTCAGTCCGTCCATCGTGTTTTTCAGCAATAATGTGGTCGATCTCATGAGCTGAAAAACTAGCTAACGTCAGTTCGGGTTAAGGATATTCGCTTCGTTCTAGTCCCGCCACCGATTGAAATCGGGGCTAACATTATAAAGTCCGCCTACGCGGACTAGTTAATCAGTCCGCGTAGGCGGACTTTGCATCACAAGCAGCGATTTTAATCGCTGAGTATTTCTTATCCCGAACTCAGGTTAGCTACATCAGGAATGAGGCAATATTCGCAGCAACCATTTGCCCGTTCGTAAACCTGTTTACGTAGAGCGACAGAAATATAGGTTGTACTCATTCAGACTGAGATTCCTTGAGCTTTATTAAAGCTCAAGCCTTTGCCATTCTGACAATATGTTCTAGATACTGATACCCTTGCCATAACTGTTCTTCGGCTGGAGTTAAGCCCGTCGTTCGGTTTTTTGCTACTAGAGTACTAATCCGATCTTGTAAGGATGCTGAGGGACGCAGCGCAATAATGGCTTCATTGGAAGGGAGACTTGCCAGAAATTCTAGAACTTCAGGTATCCCCGAAAATCCTACCTGAGAGATCGCATTTAGTTCTCGCAAACCCAACTCCAGGATTTGCGGTAGTTTGTCTGCAAATGGTTGGATCTGAGTGACAACTTCATCTGGCAAATCGAATGTAACTTGCATAACCCTCGTTGACGCGATCTTTTAGCTGGAATGCTTTCATTGTAGGTCACTTAGCGGTAAGATACCTCAGCTAGACCCCTGTTCACTAGGTTTAAACTTGTATGAATGCAGCCGAAAATAAACGAGTTGAAGACTTCTTGACTAAGTGGTTGGGTTCGGAGGGGAACGAACGGGCAAATTATCAAACCTTTTTCGGCGATCTGTGTGTGGCTCTAGATGTGCCGGAACCGCCGCCAAAGGGCAGTGTAGAGGGCGACAAGTACTGTTTTGACAAAAACATCAAGTTCTTCGGACAGAAGGCAGAGACGACGCGATTTGCGGACTTTTATAAGGAAGGGTGCTTTCTGATTGAGGCGAAGCAGGGAAGTACTAATTCAACCAAGGGGCATGGGAAACGGGGGACGAAGGGTTATCGGGATGCGATGCAACAGGCGTTTAACCAGGCGAAATCCTATGCTTATAACCGGATGTTGCCATCTTTACCGCCGTTGTTGATTACTTGCGATATCGGTTCGCATTTTGAGGTGTGGGAGGGGTTTAGTGGTGAGTATGGGAGCTACGGGGCGCGTCAGACTATTAATCTCAAGGATTTGGCGCAGCCGGAAATATTCGACAGGTTTGTGGCAATTTTTACCGATCCGCAATCGCTCAACCCTGAGAAGTATCGCGCGCGGGTGACGCGGGAGGTGGCGGCGGAGTTGGCGAAGTTGTCGCGGTGGCTGGAGGATAACGCTCAGGTTGATGCGGGTATGCGGGGTGGCGTGCGGTTGAAACCGCCGCTGGTGATGCAAAGTCTGCCTACGCAGACTAAGAGTAGTTTAACGTCTCCCGATCCAAAGTCTGCGAAGGAGAACTATAAATCTCAGTCCGCGAAGGCGGACTTTACACCACGAGCCTCGATTTCAATCGACGGCGGTATCGACGGCGAACCATCTCCCGTCTCGGCGCATGAGGTGGCGAACTTTTTGATGCGGTGTATTTTTACGATGTTTGCGGAGGATGTGGAATTACTCAAGGGTGAGGTGTTTAGTAAGGCGTTGCGGGAACGCTGGATACCCAATCCCCAGCTATTTAAGCCAGAAATCGAACAACTGTGGCAAACGATGAATACGGGCGGGACGTTTGGCTTTGAGCGGGTGTTGCGGTTCAATGGTAGCTTCTTTGAGGAGGCGACGGCGTTTGACTTGCCCAAGGAGCAGCTAGAGGTGTTGTATGCAGCGGCGGCGAAGGACTGGAGTCAGGTGGAACCCGCGATTTTTGGGACGTTATTAGAACGGGCGTTGGAGAAGAAAGAGCGGAGTAGGTTAGGGGCACATTATACACCGCGATCGTATGTGGAGCGGTTGGTGCGTCCGGTGGTGATGGAGCCGTTGCGTCAACAGTGGGATGAAATCGAGCTGGAGCTGAAGCGGTTACTAGAAACAGCCGAGGGTAAGGAGCCGACGGCGGCGCAGCGGAAGCAAGCCACTCAGGAGATTCAAGCCTTTTTAACCCAGTTGCGTCAGGTAAAAATTCTCGATCCGGCTTGTGGCACGGGGAATTTTTTGTATGTAACATTGGATTTGCTCAAGGGGTTGGAGCAAGAAGCGATCGCACGGCTGGTAGATGTAGCTGGAGAAGTACAATTAGGGCTAGAGCAAATCAATCCGGCGCAGTTTTTGGGGATCGAAATCAATCCACGGGCAGCGGCGATCGCGGAGCTGGTAATCTGGATTGGGTATCTGCAATGGTATTTCAAGCGGTATGGCAATGCAGCACCGCCGGAGCCAGTATTACAAGCGTTTGGAAATATCGAGTGTCGCGATGCGGTGTTGGCTTATGACGGGATGGAGCCAGATCTAGACGCGAAAACGGGGGAGATTCGATCGCGTTGGGGTGGCAAAATGATGAAGCATCCAGTGACAGGGGAGGATGTACCAGATCCTCTCGATCGAGTCATTATTTATAAATACTTAAATCCACGCGCTGCGGAATGGCCGAAAGCAGATTATATCGTCTCAAATCCGCCTTTTATTGGTAACTCTAAAATGCGTAAAAGATTAGGTGATGGGTATGTTGAGGCACTGCGGACAATCTATAAGGAAATCCCCGACACTGTTGATTATGTCATGTATTGGTGGCATAAAGCCGCCGTAGCAGTTCAAGCAAAACAACTTACTATTTTCGGATTTATTACGACTAATAGTATTAACCAAATTAGATTGAGAAGTATAATTGAACATCATGTCAATCAAAAAAAATCAATCGAGCTAGTTTTTGCAATTCCAGATCATCCCTGGACTGATGAAGGTGCTGCGGTTAGAATAGCAATGACATCAGCAGAATTACATCAATCAAATAAAATTAAAAATATTCCTAGATTTGGAATAGTAATTTCTGAAGGAGAAACAGATATTCCTGAAGAGACGGCAGAGCAAATTATTATTGACTGGAAAAGCGCAGGAAAAATAAATAGTAATTTAACGATTGGAATTGATATCACTTCAGTCAAGTCACTGGTGGCTCAGTCCAAAATATGTGGTACTGGGGTTAAAGTATATGGTGCAGGGTTTATTTTAGATCGACAGACAGCATCCAACCTAAACAGTAACGAAGCAAGTATTGTTCGTCCTTACAAGAATGGTAGAGACATTACACAACAAGATAGGAATGTCTTTGTTATTGATTGTTTTGGAATGACTGAAAAAGATGTCCAAAATCTCTTTCCTAGTATATTTCAAATTCTTCTTGAACGTGTTTATCCTCAAAGAATTGTTGAGCGAGATGAGAAAATAAAAGAAAATTGGTGGTTATTCGAGCGTAATCGACCTGAGTTAAGGCAAGCCATTCAAGATTTGCGAAAATTTATTGTAAGTGTTGAAACAGCTAAACATAGAGTCTTTAGCTTTTTAGATGCGACAGTCATCCCAGATGTTAAATTAACTGTTATTGCATTAGATGATGCCTATTTTTTAGGGATTCTCTCAAGTTATTTACATACTTGCTGGGCTTTAGGCACTGGACGGACATTAGAAGACCGTCCTGTCTACACAAAAACCACCTGTTTTGATGCTTTCCCCTTCCCAGATCCTACCCCAGAACAAAAGCAAAAGATTCGAGAATTGGGCGATCGATTGGACAGCCATCGCAAACAAGTTCAAGCCGCCCATCCCGACATCACCATCACCGGAATGTACAACCTGCTCGAAAAACTCCGCGCTGGTACACCATTTAGCGAACTCGATCGAGCATACAACAATCGCGCCCTCGTCTCCACCCTCAACCAGATCCACGACGAACTCGACACAGCCGTATTTGCAGCCTACGGCTGGCAAGACTTGTCAGGCAAACCCACCGCAGAAATCGCCGAAACCATCCTCGAACGCCTCGTCGCCCTCAACGCCGAACGCGCCGCCGAAGAGCGCAACGGACACATCCGCTGGCTCCGCCCCGAATATCAAGCCCCCACCCAAACCCAATCTACCCAAATCGCGATCGCAGGCATCGATATCGCACCAGAAACCGCTGTAACCCCCGTCGAACAACAAAAATGGCCCACCCAACCAAAAGCCCAACTCGCAGCCATCCGCGACCTCTTGCGCACCAGTAGCGGCGAATGGACGGTCTTGCAAATAGCCAACCAATTTACAGGCAAAAATACCCAGAAGAAACTCGATGCGATTGGGGAAAATCTCGATCGATTAGAATGGTTCGGAGTGGTTATCGATCGAGAAGATACAGGCATCACCTACTGGCAATATGCCGAAATCCAACAAACTGCTTAGAGACTGCGAGATCCCCGACTTCTTAAAGAAGTCGGGGATCTGCCTCACCAATTTAGGTAGAGCGCATTACAGAAAATTAACATCGATCGAGATCCCTAGCCACGCACCGCTAAATCTCGATATAATTCATAACATCAGGACGCTGACAAACTTAGGGAAAAGAGGGTGACTGTCATGAATGTTTTTACTCAGCATACTTAAAAAATTTCCACTAGACACACATAGTGTCAGCAAAAATTCATCCAAGTCCTAGTGCTATATCCTTCACCCTTAAATTCATTAGCTAGGGGTACATGGTTCAAACTCATCTGTGGTGCTAGCTTTGGGCATCTACCAGCCATCCGTAGTCTCGCGATCGCTTATACATTGGCGGGAGCTGATTGTATCGATGTCGCTGCCGATTTAGCGGTAATAACCGCAGCAAAAGATGGGATGAGAATCGCCCAAAAATTGGCACGGGTAAGTCAAAGTAGGCAAGAGCCACTGCTGGAGTTGCCTTGGTTGATGGTGAGCTTGAATGATGGTGTAGACCCGCATTTTCGCAAAGCAGAATTTGACTCCTCCCAATGTCCGGTAGATTGCCCGCGTCCGTGCGAACGCATTTGTCCGGCTGATGCCATTGCCCACCAAGGCGTCATCGATAGTCGTTGTTATGGCTGTGGGCGATGCTTGCCGATTTGTCCGTTGGGAGCGATTGTCACACGCGATCGCACCGCAACGCCGAGTAGTATCCTCCCCTATCTCACGGGGTCGGATGGCATCGACGCGATCGAAATTCATACTCAGCCAGGGCATTTAGCAGACTTTGAGCAGTTGTGGCGCATCCTCGCACCAGTAGCTCACCATCTCAAATTGGTGGCGATTAGTTGTCCCGATAGTGACGAATTAATCCTCTATTTGCGATCGATTCACGCGACGATTGCCGCCACTTATCATCCGCACCCACTACCGTTTACACTGTTATGGCAAACCGACGGTAGACCGATGAGTGGAGATATTGGGGCAGGGACGACTCACGCCGCAATTAGATTGGGTGCCAAAGTTTTGGCGGCGAATCTACCAGGTTTCGTGCAACTAGCTGGCGGTACCAACCACTACACCGTGCCCAAATTACGGGAACGAGGACTTTTACCACCAACCAGTACCAAACACGTTCACGGCGTTGCTTATGGTAGCTACGCTCGGGTCTTGTTGTCACCGCTGCTGGACAGATTGGAGACATGCACCGACAATCCAGGGAAACTAGAGAGCCATCCAGACTTATTATGCTCGGCAGTGGCGATCGCCGCCGAACTCGTCGGACAGTTGAAGAGTAGTGGTACCAAGTTAGTCGCAGGCGACTGGGATCGAGAGCAAGGGTAACCGATTGTCTCTCGCCATCCAGCCAGGGCTTTTCGCTCCAACAAAAGTCTCCAGACACACATCAAAAAGTAATAACCTGTAATGGACGAAAATTTAAGTTTGGGTAGAATGCAAATTACCGACGATCTCGGTCAATTGTTAGCAGTATTACCAGCATCAATTCGGCTGACTTTAGAGCAACATCCCAAACTCGGCGTCTTGATAGAAGTAGTGATGGATTTGGGTCGTTATCCAGAAGCGAGATTTGCTGATGGAGCCGAATATCTCAGCGATGTTGCGATTACCAAAGCCGAATTAGCGTATTGTGTCGATCGATTGGGCTTATTTAGTGGTGACAATCGGGCTGGGATCGAGCGGACACTGCATCGGATCAGTTGTATGCGCAATCGCACGGGCGAGATCGTCGGGCTGACTTGTCGTGTCGGTCGCGCCGTCTACGGCACAATCGAAATGATTCGCGATTTGGTCGAAACCGGAAAATCGATCCTGATGTTGGGTCGTCCTGGCGTCGGCAAAACTACCGCCCTGCGCGAAATAGCGCGGGTACTCGCCGACGAACTCGGCAAACGGGTAGTCATCATCGACACGAGTAATGAAATTGCTGGTGATGGCGACATTCCCCACTCAGCCATCGGTAGAGCCAGACGGATGCAAGTCGCCCGCCCCGAACTTCAGCACCAAGTGATGATCGAAGCCGTCGAAAACCACATGCCCGAAGTGATTGTCATCGATGAAATCGGTACCGAACTAGAAGCCCTCGCCGCCCGCACTATCGCCGAGCGCGGCGTCCAACTAGTCGGTACCGCCCACGGCAACAAACTCGAAAATCTCCTCAAAAACCCCACCCTCTCCGATCTCGTCGGTGGGATTCAAGCGGTTACCCTCGGCGACGATGAAGCCCGCCGCCGCGCCTCCCAAAAAACTGTCCTCGAACGCAAAGCACCTCCCACCTTTGAAATCGCCGTCGAAATGCAAGAACGCCATCGGTGGGTCGTCCATGATAGCGTCGCCGAGATCGTCGATACCCTCCTGCGCGGTCGCCAACCCACGCCCCAAGTCCGCACCGTCAACGACCAAGGTCAAGTGACGATCGTCCGCGAACTCCCGCCACCAGCAAAGAACGGCTTGATGCCCGCTCCCAATGTGCCCTCATCGACCCGTGGCTGGCGATCGACCGGACGGATGGAGCCGATGCCTACCCCCAATGGATTTGGCGGCTTGCCTGCCACGCTAGCCACCAATGCGTCTCAATCCACACTCGAAGCAGATCTGGGCTTTGCCCAACTCCTCGACCAAAGCTGGGATGATGATGAAGCGATGATGTCCAGTGGCATCACCGTTGGTGCCAATGGGCAAGAGTTACCACTGCATGTCTATCCCTATGGCATCGGTCGCGACGAATTGGAGCAGGTGATCGAAGTCTTAAATCTCCCAGTGATCTTGACCAAAGACATGGGCAGTGCCGATGCCGTCCTCGCTCTGCGGACACACATCAAAAATCACGCCAAACTCCGCCAGATCAGTAAAGTGCGTCAAGTGCCGATCTACAGCGTCAAGTCCGGCACGATTCCCCAAATCACCCGCACCCTCCGCCGAATGCTCCACATGGACGATCCAGGCGTCCCTGAAGACGCCGATCTGCGCTTGTTTGCCGCTAATGGTAGCGATGATGAAGTCGAAGCCCTGGAGGAAGCCCGATTGGCAGTCGAGCAAATCGTCATCCCCAAGGGTCAGCCTGTCGAACTATTACCGCGATCGGGTTATGTCCGCAAGATGCAGCACGAACTGATCGAACACTATCGGCTCAAGTCTGCCAGTTTCGGCGAAGAACCCAATCGGCGGTTACGGATTTTCCCTGCTTAGGTTTTAGGCTTTAGGCTTTAGGTTTTAGGTTTTAGGCTTTAGGCTTTGGGGAATTGCCACAAAACGATCGAATTGCACTTAAGGTGTGTTAGGCGCAAGCCGTAACGCACCAGCCCAGACACGATCGCTCATTTCACCGCTCGCCAACCCCTAAAGCCTAAAGCCTAAGACCTAAAGCCTTGACAATAGGAAACTCGATCGGGTAAGTTAAAAGATAGTAATTTGGGGCCATAGCTCAGTTGGTAGAGCGCTGCAATGGCATTGCAGAGGTCAGGAGTTCGAGCCTCCTTAGCTCCATTCAGGTATAGACATCCACTCGGGTTGGTTGGTATAACTTAAATCAGACCAAAGCACCACCGCTCGTGAGTATAGATACCCATTCATCCATCTCCAGTAGATCGATTCGGTTTTGCGATCGCCGCGCTGAGATCGACCTTCACCAACTTCAAGCACTATTAACCAAAAGTGCCTTTTGGGCGAACGATCGCCAGATCGCCGATCTCCAAATTGCGCTCGATCGCAGTGAGCCTGTAGTATCTGCTTGGGACAAAGATAAGTTAATTGGCTTTGCCAGAGCCAATTCTGATGGCATATATCGTGCTACGATTTGGGATGTAGTGATCGACTGTGATTATCAGCGGCTAGGCTTGGGGCGAAAATTGGTAGCAACCGTCCTCGAACATCCCTGTATGCAGCGAGTAGAAAGAATCTATCTCACCACCACTCACCAACAAAATTTCTACGAGCGGCTGGGCTTTGCACCCAATAGTAGCACCACGATGGTGCTCGATCGATCGCCGCTAGCCTAGCAGGAGGATGGCTAGCTGCTCAGTGTCGTCAACATCAAGCCCGATTCCCTTTCACCTCAAAAATCCCCGTTCAGAGGCTGCACACATAGTCACCTGAGTTCGATGAGGCTAGCCTCATCATCAAATCAATTACCTGACGGTGTTTGAGCCAATCACTACCAATCCTCAAAAACTAAGTGTTTCATAAATTATTATCAATAAGCTCTGCTTGTTGATAATTAGCGGTCATTTAGTAGATTGATACTAATTACAAACAATCAAGAATTAATAAGATTTATC
>NZ_JBGSPA010000132.1:0-8144 GCF_041738855.1 Chamaesiphon sp.
CTGTAAATCCAACTTCTTTATAGCAAGTGAAAACCGTGGTATTCGGTAAGTTCAATAAAGAGTTTAGGTGAAAATCCATATTCAGGATCGGTGTAGAATGTAGCTGTTGCTACATTCTACACTATTTTCAAGGGAGAGCCGTTCTTCTTAGCAATTGCGCTAACTCTTGATGTTCTGATTCACTCAAGTCAATCTGGGTGGCTTCCAGTCTTGGCATACGCTATGTTACTTTTGCTAAAAAAGCTCTCTTTTAATCATATGGTTATTTGTGCCGCTCTGTACTAGAACATCTCCCCAGTAAAGAGAAAAAGTCTAGTGTCAACAAAAGCTATCCATTTATACCAAACAAGAGCGTACATGAACGCAAGAGAAATTGGCTTAACGCAAGCCAACGCAGCGTATATCGCTGAAATATCCGAACGCACGGGTCAACGGATCGAAGCAGGGAACCATCAACCAAATCGAGGAAAAGTAGCAGACCGAAATAGTACCCAAGATCCATTAGGGGATGTATGGGACAAAGAGCTAGAGCCAATGCTCAAACAGGAACCCCGGCTCAAACCAATGACTTTGTTTGAATATCTACAAGACACTTACCCAGGCAAATATCCCCAAGTCTTACGAACAATTCAACGACGAGTCCAAACCGGGAAAGCTCTGCATGGGCCGAGTCCAGAAGTGATGTTTGAATTGCGACACGAACCAGGCATGATGGGACTTTCCGACTTTACCCAACTTAAAGGGATGGAGATAACGATCTCTGGTCAGCCATTCGAGCATTTAATCTATCACTATCGGCTGGCTTATAGCGGCTGGCAATATGCCCAGATTATTCAGGGCGGAGAAAGTTTCATCGCCCTAGCCGAAGGATTGCAGAATGCGCTCACAGCTTGTGGTGGCGTACCAAAACAACACCGCACTGATAGCTTGAGCGCAGCGTATCGAAACCTGGGTGGAAACAAATCCTTGACCCGCTTGTATGACGAACTGTGCGACCACTATCGAATGCAGCCGACTCGTAACAACACAGGTGTTGCCCATGAAAATGGTGCGATAGAATCTCCCCACGGTCATCTCAAAAATCGGATTAAACAAGCCATTTACCTACGTGGTAGTAACGATTTCCAAAGTCTAGACGAGTATCGGCTGCTGATTGAAGCAGCGGTGGCCAAACTCAATCAGCAGTGTCAACAGAAATACGAGCAGGAGAAAACTCAGCTTCTGTCGTTACCCAAATATCGCATCCCCAACTATGAGATCTTAACCGCTTGCGTTAGCACCAGGAGCACGGTTGAAGTCCGTTGCGTTCTTTATACAGTGCCATCCCGATTGATTGGACGGCAATTAGAATTACACCTTAATCATGACAAGATCTTGGGTTATTTGGGAACTCAGCTAGTCGTCGAGCTGCCCCGAATCCGAGTCACACAGACAGATAAGCGGCGCGGTAGATGTATTAACTATCGACATGTAATTGAAGGTTTACGACGCAAGCCCAGAGCCTTTATTTATTGCACTTGGCAGCAGGAGTTATTACCCACTCCAGCGTTTCGAGAACGGTGGTTAGAATTAACCGCTCAGTTCGACTTAGACACGGCTGCTGTCTTGATGGTCGAAGCCTTGTACATTGCCGCCACTCAAAACCAGGAAGCGGCTGTTGCTGACTATCTGGAACGGGAATTGACGGCTCAAACCCTCAATCTCAAACAACTTCAACAGCACTTTCGTCAGGATTGCCCTAAGAGTTTCCCCCAATTAACCGTCACACAACACGATCTCTCTAGCTAGTTCAAGAGTTGCAGCACGCTAAACTGCAATTACAACTGCCAGCTTTACTCAGAAAGCTCGATCGTTTCGACCTGTTAGTTCTTGACGATCTGGGCTATGTCAAAAAGTCTGAGGCGGAGACTTCGGTGTTATTTGAGTTAATCGCTCATCGATATGAACGTAAAAGTCTTTCATCACTGCAAATCAGCCTTTTAGTCAGTGGGATTCGATCTTTTCAGATTCAATGATGACGGTTGCTGCTGTCGATCGATTAGTACATCATGGCACGATCTTTGAGATTAAGTCCGATCGCTATCGTCGTCAGGCTGCTAGCGATCGCTTGAACAATTCTCAATCTTCCTAACCAGTCTATTTTTTTGTGCTTTTAACGCAAGCGATCTGTACTTGTCGTTTCGATCTGAACATCTCGTTCGCGTCACTTACCCGACAATAACCTGTCGCGTCACGTCTAACCCCTCATTCCGCAGGTAAGAACAGAAAATCCTGTATTTTTAAAGAATGGGAAATTTTGAAGCGTCAAATATTAGAGTACAGGATCTTGACCACAGTGGGATCATTGCCGGAATCTGTGACGAAATGGGACTAGTTGAACAAATTGACAAACGACTAGGTACTCACCCACAAGAAATCATTAGTCCCGGTCAAGTAGTCAAAGCAATGATCCTCAATGGATTGGGGTTTGTAAGCGCACCACTGTATCTATTCGAGAAATTCTTTGTCGGAAAAGCAACAGAACATCTATTAGGGGCAGGAATCAGACCAGAACACCGAGTAGGACGACCGATTGGGCCGGATCTTAGACAAATTAGCCGAGTCAGGATTAACAGAAACATTTGTGACGGTGGCACTAAGCGCAGCACGTCAATTCGGCGTAAAACTGGATAGTTTACATTTAGATTCAAGCTCATTTCATGTCGATGGAGAATACCTTCAGACCGAGGAGGCAATCGTTGAACCAGGAGCAATTCACATCACTCATGGTTATTCCAGAGATCATCATCCAGACTTGAAGCAATTCATCATAGATTTAATGTGCAGTGGGGATGGAGACATTCCCTTGTACTTGAGAGTAGGCGATGGAAATGAGACCGACTCAGCAATGTTTGGTCAATTAGTCACAGAGTTCAAACAACAATGGGATATTGATGCCTTATTTGTCGCTGATGCCGCACTTTACACCGCAGCTAATCTCGCCCAAATGTCCCAGTTACGATGGGTGTCGAGAGTACCTGCAACAGCATTTTCTGACCAACTTCACTATCATCAGCTTGATGAATTGCAAGTGGTTGAAATCATTGAGTATCCACAACGTGGTAGGCCGCGAAAAGACGAGGTTGGGCAGAAACATTATCAAATTTCGGCCACACTCATTCCCCAGCCCCATACTATGGATGTTGAGATTCAACGCGCTGGTCGATTTATTCTGGCGACTAATGTCCTTGATGAGCAAGTTCTGAGCGATGAGGATGTACTGACCGAATACAAGGCGCAGCAGTCTACTGAGCGTGGTTTTCGCTTTCTCAAAGATCCACTGTTTTTTACTTCAAGTATTTTTCTCAATACTCCCCAACGAGTTGCGGCGATGGCAATGGTGATGGGTTTATGTTTACTCGTTTACAGTCTCGGTCAACGTTCACTTCGCCAAACTTTGGATAACGCTAAACAAACTGTTGATAATCAAGTGGGTAAGTCTACTGCTAAACCTACTCTCCGGTGGATGTTTCAATGTTTCATGTCGATTCATTTACTCACTGTTGAGGGTGCCAAGCACGTCACTAACCTCACTACCGAGCGGTTATGGATTCTCCAGTTCTTTGGTGCTCCTTGCCGTAAATATTATCTCCTTTCCTGATTTACCTGCGGAATGTGGGCTAACCACTTGACATTTAACAAAAAATATCAGTTACTTTCATGGACGTGCCAACATCAGGTCAAGACGTTGCCTTGTTTGAAATAGCTATCGATTCCGGTAAAGGTCAACTCCGTAATATTAAAATAACAGAATCGAAGATGGGTAATTCTCCATCACTAGCCAAGAAAAAGAAATAATGTAATCGATAATCTCTGTAAGGGTAATGCCTCGTGCTTACCCCGCATTGATGAGGGTACCCACGAGGGGCACCCCTACAGGTTAATTGTGTGGGTTAAGGCGTAATACATCTGCTCGATCGATCCCACTTTGCTAACTACACAACGATTCGAGATCCCAGCTTATGATAGTGTTAGGACAGGAATATCAGCGAGTGAGTAAGGAAATCTAACGATGAGCGCAGGTAGTAGCAGTACGCATCAAATCAAGTTTGGGACTGACGGATGGCGGGGAATTATTGCCGACGATTTTACCTTTGCGAATGTATGTAAGGTAACACGCGCGATCGCGGCATACCTCAGCACGGCTTACAGCCAGGATCGTCCGGTGTTAGTCGCATACGATCCGAGATTTTTGGCAGATAAATTCGCCTATACTGCGGCAGAAATCTTAGCAGACTTGGGTTGGACGGTGAAAATAGTCGATCGCGATTGTCCGACTCCAGTAATTGCTTTCAACGCACGGCATCTCAACTCTGCGGGTGCATTGATGTTTACCGCCAGCCACAATCCAGCCGCCTATTGTGGGATTAAGTATATCCCCGATTATGCTGGCCCAGCAACTTTAGAAATTACAGATACGATCGTTGCTAATTTGGCAGGTGCCAGCGATGCACCGCCAGAGAAGAAGAATAGCAAAAATATCAGCGTTTTCGATCCGCAGCCAGAATACTTTAAATTTATTTATACTCTACTGGATGTCGAGCGAATTCGATCGGCGAAACTCAAAGTTAAATTCGATGCGATGTATTCCACCTCGCGCGGATATTTAGATAAAGTTTTACTCCATTGCGGCTGCGAAACTGAAACCTTCCACATGCAGCGGGATGTACTATTCGGTGGTGGGATGCCAGAACCCAAAGCCGAACTCTTGGGCGAACTGATTGCCGCAGTTCAAAAAGATCGAGCCGATCTCGGTGTGGCGACAGATGGGGACGCTGACAGATTCGGAATTGTCGATGAGCTAGGCAACATGCTTACGCCTAATACCGTCCTGCTCGTCCTTGCCAAGCATTTGATTAAAAACAAAGGTAAAACAGGCGCGATCGTCCGTACAGTGGCAACTACCCACCTCCTAGACAACTTTGCAGCCAAGCATGGTGTCCCATTAATTGAAACCGCAGTGGGCTTCAAATATATCGGCGAACAGATGCGGCTCATCCCCGTTTTGATTGGTGGTGAGGAATCCGGTGGCTTGAGCGTCATCGGGCACATTCCCGAAAAAGATGGCATCCTAGCAGATATGTTAATTGCTGAAGCGATCGCGTATGAAGGCAAACCCTTGAGCCAAATGGTAGCAGAAGTCATCGCTGAAGCTGATGGCCCATTATATAATCGTCGTCTGGACTTACATCTAGATAACGCTCATAAAGAAGCGGTAATGAAAACTTATAGCGAAAAACCACCGACGAATATCGCCGGAATTGACGTGAAAGAAGTCGGTCGCAAAGATGGAGTAAAATTCTATCTTTCCGATGGTAGCTGGGTGCTACTCCGCGCATCTGGTACCGAGCCGCTGATCCGCGTGTACATGGAAACCCATTCCGCCGAGCAGTTGCAAAAAATCGCATCGACAATGGAAAACGCGATCGAAGCGTTGAGGTAACTACCCACTCTAGATTTATTTGAGTTGTGGCGGAGATCTACCCAACCCGCCCTATGGGCACCCCTCCAGGGAGGGGATTGTCCCTCAAACCACTACAAGTTTTGGGGTAATACCATCTCAGCAGAAGTTATGGTTAATTTAGTTATTTCGACGATCTCAGCCGCTTGGATTGCCATCATCGCGCTCATATCCGTCCAAAATGCCAGCTTAGTCAGCCTGAGATTTGTGTTTTGGAAATCGATCGATCTCCCCTGGGGACTAGTTTTGGCTGGAGCAGTCGCCCTCGGTTTCACTATCGGCGGCTGTCTACCACTCCTCACCAACAACTCCATCGCCACCAAACGCAGGTAAAGGTCTCCTGTCGAAGCCATTACCCTATTTCACCATCCACCATTCATCATCCACCAATCATTACAATTTGTTGCCTTGTTTTCAGAATCCCGATCGAGCAACCCAGAGATCCTGCTATCGTGGGGGAGATCGATCGCGAGCCTTGCTTCATGTATAAGCCATTTTTGAACCACTTAGAAAGTGAACTGACAGCTAAGTTTGACATCCAGCAGCGACCAATTCCGGCTGGTTTGGAGTTAAATGTGAGCGATCGAGGCAAAAATCCGGCAACGATCCAAAGCTGGTCTTATGAATGCCCGCAGTTGCGAAAAATCCGGTATACATACATCGATGCTGGGGTAAGTTCCCAAATTTTTAATTGTGTAATTTATCCCAATCATCATTACGATTTACCACTGTTGGGACTAGACTTTCTCTCGTTTGGCAAAGTCAAAAATTTGGTGGTGCTAGACTTCCAGCCGTTATTTCAAGATGAAGCTTACCAGAAAAAGTATATCGAGCCGCTGAAATTTTTGCACGATCGCTATCCAGATCTGTCTCAAGATTTGGAGATGAAATTTTACGACTCTAATCAATATTTCTCCAAGTATCTCCTATTTGCCAAAACCGATGTCGAGACTGTTTCTACGCGGCTACTGGCAGCGTTTAAAGACTATCTAGATTTATACTGGCAAATGCTCGATCGCGCCGAACCTTTAACCGACCCCTCAGACATTCAACGCATCGTCAAAGCTCAACAAGATTACGATCGCTACAGTGCCGAACGCGACCCCGCGTCAGGACTATTTAGTAGCTATTTCGGACATGAGTGGTCGGAGAGATTCTTGCATGAATTCTTATTTGAAGACTCAGCACCTTTAGCCGTTCGCTAGGTGTTAGGTTTTAGGCTTTAGGCGTTAGGTTAAGACTAGAGACGATCGGGAAGTTTTGTTACCAGAACTCTCGATCGATCCGAGGAAAAGTCCAAAAGTCCAAAGCCTAAAGCCCAAAGCCTATTCCCTAAAGCCTAACACCTAAAGCCTAAAGCCTAGAAAATGACACTCTACCAGCCCTTCCTTGACTACGGCATTGAATATCTCAAATCGCGGATAGATGTTAGTGATTATCCCATCCCTGCGGGATTCGATCGCAATAGTGCGATGACGGGAAAGGGTGATAAACAAGCCGAAGTCCTGACTACCAGTTATGGATTTCAATCGCCTAAATTGCGGCAAATTCGGGCTGCACACGTCCAAGGTGGGCAATCCTTGCAGGTGCTCAATTTTGTGATTTTCCCCCACTTGAACTACGATTTGCCCTTCTTTGGGGCGGATTTAGTCACACTACCAGGCGGACATCTGATCGCGATCGATATGCAGCCGTTATTTTGGAATGAGCCAGCTTATCAAGAGCATTACACCACGCCGATTTTACCGATGTTTCACGGGTATCAGGCGCAGCTCCCGTGGGGTGGTGATTTTCCTGAAGAAGCCCGCGCATTTTTCTCTCCCGCTTTCTTGTGGACGCGTCCACAGGAGACTGAAGCGGTGGAGACGCATGTATTTGGAGCATTCAAAGATTATCTCAAAGCATATCTGGATTTTGTCGATCGAGCCGAACCGATTACCGATCCGCAACGCTTGGAAGAGATCGAGCAAGCGCAACTGCGATATGTCCGGTATCGCTCCGAAAAAGACCCCGCACGCGGAATGCTCAAGCGGTTTTATGGTGAAGAGTGGACTGAGGAGTATATTCACGGATTTTTGTTCGACCTAGAGCGGCAACTGCCAAAACATTCGGTAATTAGCTAGAGTCAAGCCAACCGATCTCTTTGAGCCATGCGGATCGATCGTTTATGAGAGCCAAAGCCTTGACTCAGTAGCGATCTGTTCTAGCTGTTGAGACTCGATCTCGTCTGAGCTATCCACTATCGATCGCGCTCCAAAAGTGGTGTAACTATGGTACCAACTACCTGAGTTAGAAGCTGGACACAGAGGGATTATTAACGTTTGTGACAAAGATCGAAATAAACAAAAAACAGTTCACATAACGTTGTATAAATTTAGGATAGTCAGTAGTCTTGGTTACAAAACAACCGCTCGACGACAGCCAGTAAAATCTGGTTATAATATGAGAGTTTGCTCGAATTTGTTAAGCTATGTTTCGGTTCGTCCCAAGCATCGCAGCCGAGAAATTGGACACCAAAACTATTAAACGCATCCAGGATTAAATATATGTTAGACGGATTCTCCAAGGTTGTCGCCCAAGCAGACGCACAAGGTCAATACCTCAGCACCGGACAATTAGACGCACTCGCGGCCATGGTCGCCGA
>NZ_JBGSPA010000004.1:0-68463 GCF_041738855.1 Chamaesiphon sp.
TAGCGAACGACCCCATTAAATATTTTTCTGCTCCTGAAAATCAAGATCTAGGTGTTGTCAAAACTATCCGCCAACCCAATGTTAAGTTGATTATTGCCCCTTTTCCTGAACATAGGCATCCTGACGACCCATTTTTCTTTGAGCCGTCTCCTCAAACTCTCTTGACAGTTAGCTTACAGGCTTAACTTGTCACCGATGCTGCGGGGGAGAGAATTTTCATTGAAGTAGATCTGAATAGAGTTGATTTGAGCGGAGCTATTTTGCCAGAAATCAAATTTCGCAGGTGCAACTTGCAAAATTCCAATCTTGCTGGAGTTAATTTGCTCGGTGGAAGTCTTATTGGTTCCGATCTCAGTGGAGCTAACTTGAGCGATGCCAATCTTGAAAGGGTTGCTATGCAGGGAACCAACTTGGAAAATGCTACCTTGTTGGGTGCTGAAACTGTCGAGGTTGAGTTTGCTGAAGCTTTTTTCCACAATACTATTGCTGAGGAAGGGCACATTATTGAGGGACCCGAATACTTCGACTGATGTTTGTAATTGATTTAAAGCTAACTCAGCTAGAAACGTAGGGTGGGCATTGCCCACAGACCATTTAGAGTCGAAGCAATGAGCATTTGAACTGTTTAATTCGATTACCGATCGTATCTCCACGTTCGCAATCTCTTCACCAATCGATCGAGCTATTTCATCGAGAATATTTCGACTGAAATTAGTTCAATCCTCACAAATAAGTAGGTAGATGCAATTATTTATAACATAGATTATTGTCTGGAACCTAGCTGGTGGGCAGTGCCCACCCTACACGATATCTTATATTTAATTACGCCCAGCTAGTTATCAAATTACGATTCATTCCACAACCGCTCTAGCTGATATTGCCAAGCCGTCATCATTTCAGTGCGGATCTCTTCCGTCGCGCCGAGATCGCCCATCACACCCTCGGCATAGAATCTGTCAAGTGTTTGCATTGTTTGCTCCAATGTATCCCCACGTTGCTTGGCGATATTGACGATCGCTTTGACCTGTTTGGTGGCAAAATTTTGGAAGGCGCGATCGATTCCTACCTGTTTGAGTTCGATCGAGCGATCGATGGCGGTCTGAAAATCTTCAGCAGTCAAGCCAGCGACACTATGTTGCCAGACTGCCCACAGTACGCCTTGTTGTACTGCATAGCGTGTCTCGAGGGTATCATCAAAATTCGCAGCTAGGAACTCCTCCATAAAGGTCATCGCATCTGCGGCGGGGGCGATGGGGATCAATGTGCGTACCCAGGATTGTTCTGCTGACAGAATCACTAACAGTCGATATGCTGGCGTCTCAATCTGGTAAGAATCAGCATCCACAATTTTGAGAGTAGTATCAAAGCGGGTAGTCAAGATCGATCGAATATCTTCGGGCGTCACAGGAGCGTTAGGTAAAGGGTACGTATTAACCAGCAAGTAATTGGTGCGTTAGGCTACTCGCTAACACACCAGACAATTTGATAGATCGACAGAGACTTAGTGTTGTTCTTCTTCTTGATACTCTACTTGCTCGACCTTTTGGGGGAGATCGACTTTTTGGGGCGTTGGCGGGATGTTGATTTTTTGGGGTTGATATGCTGGCGATTGGGTATCATCGCCCCAGATGTCATCATCGAGGGTAAGGATGTCTTCTGCTAGCGGCTGCTCGACAGGTGAAGAGAGGGTGTAGGGTACATCTTGATAAACTTTGGTGGCGCGTACTGGTTGTTCGCGGCTGGTATCGTTCCAGTTTTCACCCTCATCATCATCGTAATAAAGAGGTTCGGCTTTGAGTCGTTGGGGCAGGGGCGCAGCTTGTACTTCTTGCCAGTTGTCATCTTCTGCCCAGACAGGCTGTTGGACTGGCGGTGCCGCACGAATTACTGGTGCGGGGGGTGCGATGGGGGTACCCGCAGCGAGTTGATTCTCAGGGCGGATGACGGCGGGACGGTAGCTGTACTCGTCTTCCCAAGGTGCTTTACCCAGTCCGATGCGCTCGAGGAAACCGACGGAGAGTTGGTCGAGGCGTTCTTCACAGCCTTCAAAGACCATCAATCGATTGGGGCCACTACTGACGACTTCATCGATCGAGAATTCGTAAGTACTAATCACATTATCAGGAATCAATGGCAAGCCGATCGCGGCGATAATAATGGAGGTGAGTTGACCGTCATCGCAGTTGAATTTGAAGCCCCGCACTTTCCCCAGCATGTCGCCAGTCTCGGTAATTACTTCACAGCCGATTAGATTGGTATAATTTTCAGGATCGAGATCTGCGATCGCGTCATCGTTAGGTACGAGGATCACATCGCCCATTTTCTCAACTGTGGCGAGGAACATATATTTTACCAGTCCGCCTGGAGCAGCCAGCCAACCGTCGCGTAAACCCATCGCGACTACTTCGCGACTGTCGATATCGACCAGTAGCTCTTTGACAATCCCCAGCCGTTTGCCAGTGTCTTTGGCAATCACTTGAGTATCGATCAGATCGGAGCGTTGACGAATCAGTTCGGATGTCATATTACCAGATTGGGATGCGGAGTACGGGGGCGCAGGGTAAGGGCAGTCTATCTTTACCATTTTATCTCGACCGCCGCTCTCATCTATTGTACGGTTTTCTCTACCACAAGTTATCGATCGAATTTTAACGTCAGTTTGGTAGGAGAAGAGCCTAGAGACTTTAGTCGAGGGCGGTACTTGAACAAAGTAAATACCCTTAACCCGTTGGCGTAGCCTCTCCGACAGGAGATACTCACGTTAACCAACGCGATTGTCGCCTGAATGAGCTATTGATGTTCGTTACTTTGCTGGTGCAGTAACGGATGTTTTGACGGCGGCTAGTTGGGTTTGATAGATGTGGATTTGGTCGGTGAGACCAGGGATGCCAGGGATATCATTATCGTAGAGTTTGAAGCCTTGCCCGATCGATTTGGTGAGGACATCGGAGGCATAGCCTTGATAATAGACTGGTACGGGGCGATTGGTATGACTGCCCCAGCCGTATTTGCCTGTTTCGGGTAACTCTTGACCTGCTGCATCTTTGGCGACGAGCGGTTGCGAACCCCAATAGTGTCCAGCTTCAGCGGTGGTATCTAGTGCTGTCAACTTTTGGGCACCTTGACGGCGGAGGCGATCTGGAAAATCATTATTGAGTGTAAAATAATGGTCGTGATCGGCGGTGATGATAAGTTGATTGCGTCCCCAGCCGCCGTGAGTTTCGATCCAGTTGATGACGGTACGGACGGAGCGATCGAAATCTAGAGTTGTCCCGATCAGATTATCGAGATGATTGTCATGCGCCGCCCAATCGATATCACCACCTTCAATCATCAACCAGAAACCTTCAGGATCTTTACTCAATACTGTTAATGCGGCGGTAGTCAGTTCGTTGAGTGTGGGGTTTTCATTCCGTTCCCGCTGCACAAACTGCGAATCTGTTTCCTGTTGGAGCGGTCGCTGGAGATCTGGTTCTAAGCCCCGCGTACTGTGAACTGTACCGAGATCGAATCCCGTCGTACTATAGTCACCCTGCGCCGAGCTGACAGGGAGATTGCCCGCTTGTCCCCGCGCACCATAGATACCGAGCAACCGCTGACCCGCATTCGGATCGATCTTCGCAGCCGTCTGGGCTAATTTTTGAGCGGCGTTGGCACCACGTTCGAGGAAGGTGTATTGGTAGATATTGCGATCGGGCTTGGTACTCAGTTCTTGATAGGTAGATTCGCTAATATAGGTGTGAACTGACTCGATGCCTGTGGGTAGTGGGTCTCTGGCATTGGACAATGGATGTCCGCCGCCGAGGAGGACGGTGGGTTGGTAGATCCGCAGTTGCTGCTGGAGGATATTGTCGAGGGGCGTTGCGCCTGGTGCGTTGAGATCGTATTTGCTGCGCCGATTGACATTGGCGGAAGCTGCTCCAGGGGTGGCATGATCGATCGGGACTGATGTCACTAAGCCTGTAGATTTTTTTTGGTCGGCTGCGGTTTTGAGGATGGTGGTGAGGGGTTTCTCGTAGATGTCTACCGCGATCGCATTATTGTAACTTTTGACGCCAGTGTAGAGAGTGGTGGCGGTATTGGCTGAGTCGGGATAGCTGGCTTTAATGTACTCGCGATCGGTACCCAGCGTCCAGGGATTGGCACCACCTCGCACCGGATCGTAACCGACTAGATTTCCAGTTGTGGGAGTGGCTGGGGCAGGACTATCCTTGCCAGGTTGCCCAGGATTAAATTTGGGGTCAAATTTGAAGTCAGGACGGATCGCACTGGCTCCAGTGAGCGGATTGGAGTCATCCAGGGCACTTTGGTTGCTATTATACTTACCATCTTTGCCCGCGATCGTCGTGCCGTAGGTAGTGCTGAGGGCGTAGTGCTGAAGGGTTTGCATATTCAGCCCTGAGCCTTTCCCCTGCACATAAAAATCCTTGAGGGTTTTGCCTGATTTGCCTTGAGCGATCGCACTTTGGATCGCAGCGGCTCTGGTTATTTCCCATCCCATCCCATCACCGATCATCAGAATTGTATTGTGCTGGATCGGTTTGGTATAAAGCGATCGCCATAAAGTAGGGACGACTGTGACGGTCAGGAGTAAAGAGATCGCACTAATAATCAACCACTTAGTGGCGATGCGTTGAGAAAGTATTACCATTTATTTTGATGAATCTTGGACATATAAGTGGCTATTACTTTCCCAGTGTCAAGATAGTGAATGGTGGATGGTGGATGGCAAATATTGTTAGTTACTTTGTTTGGCTAATAGTTCGATCGCGAGATCTTGCCATTCCTGGCGGAGTCGTTCGTCTTCGGGTTTACTAGTCAGAGGGCGAGCGTTGAGTGCGGGGTGTTTGGCATAAAATACGCGATCGACTTGACGATAAAATTTCGCGGCGGGGATATTGAGTTGCTTGAGTTTTTGACTGAGATCCTGTTGGCGTTGTTGGACGGATGGCGGGGCTTTGAAGGGATTGGGGATCGATTTGACGATACTGGTAGTAGCGTTGTCAAATTGCTGTTTGACCATCCCGATCGGGTCGATCGCTTGCACCCATTTTACTACAGCACTAATTCCTAAGCAGGTAAAAAAAACTACACTTACCACTTTGGTGACTTGCCAAGCTGGTTTTTTCCACTCGTGGGGATCTCTAGTCGGTAGTTGGGTGGATGTAGTCGCAACTGCGGCGTTATTTCTGGGACTAAGTTCGATCGTTTTGAGTTGCGAGATTTTATTGGCGTGCGCGATCGGATTAGAGTTGGTAGTGATAAGGGTGGGGGTGGAAATAGTCGGCGCAGTATAGTTGGTAATCGCAGGTAAAACGGCGATAACTGCGGCGGCTGATTGATAGCGATGTTGGGGATTGTGTTGCAGCAATCGATCGACAATCGTCCCCAGTTCGGGGCTGAGCTGGACATATTTGCGCCATTCCCAACTAGCTTCTGCTGGATTGTAAATCGTGCTGGCATCTTTGCCTGTAAGGAGCGTCAGTGCGGTGGCACCGACGGCATACAGATCGCTCGATGGGGATACTTTACCGCGCATCATTTGTTCTTCGGGCGCATATCCTTGCTTGCCGATCCGTGTTTCAACTTTGGCATGACTATACTGATAGACAATTGTCGCGGCAATCTCTTTGACACAGCCAAAGTCAATGAGAATCGGCAATCGATCGCGCTCTCGCTCGATGATATTATCAGGTGAAATATCACGATGAATCACTCCCAGCCGATGAATATAGTCCAGAACTGGTAAGAGTGTATGCAGTAGTTCGACAACTTCCCCTTCACTAAAAACTCGACTTTGGCTCAGGCGGTGATTTAACTTGCTCAGATAAGTCTCGCCCTCGATATAATCTTGGACTAGTAGCAGGGATTCAGACTGATTTTCATGCACCCGTAATAGTTCGCGAAAAGCTGGAATCTGTGGGTGTCGAAGCTTGTACAAAACTCCGGCTTCACGCTCGAATAACTCTTTCGCTTTGATTAATTCAGCTTGTCCGTGTACTTGCGGCGCAAATTCTTTGAGGACGCATTTTTCGTGAAACTTATTGCGATCGATCGCCAAATAACTGCGCCCAAATCCACCTCTACCGAGTTCGCGGACGATCTCATACCGATTACCCAAGATATTACCAGGACTGAGCAAAGATGACTCGAGCATAAAAGGTGGGAGTAGGGAAAAAGTGGTCGGTGGAGAGCGATCTTTCCATTATCGTAACAATTATCCCCGACCCGATCGAGTCGATGTTGCTAGCGACCCAATTTTGAGCAAGGCACATTCCCAGACTAAGCGAGGTTGAACGTAGGCGAGTAACTGCGATCGGCTGTGGGCCAGAGTCTCGACTTGCTGACGGCTACGATATGTTTGCCAGTAGGTATATTGAAGATAATCAACCAGCCATAATTGTTCCAATGAATCCAACTCGCGATCGATCCGAGCGGCTAATTCAAGGGCGTGGCGGCGGCTAATCGGTAATTTGGTCAAATGCTCCAGCAAGTCCGCAGGCAGAGCGGCTAGCTGCTCCCAGATGGCAATCGCCGCCCCTGGACTCCCTTGAGCTAGTCCCAAAATCTCCGGTCGATCGAGAATTTCCGCTTTACCGAGTTGAGTTAAAATCGTGGCGACGGAAGTGCGATCGAGTCGCTGAAAGGCAATCTGCTGACAGCGGGATACAATCGTCGGTAGCAAAGATTCGACGCTGGCGGCGATCGCGATGATAGTCGCTTTTCCTGGCTCTTCCAGGGTCTTGAGGAGGGCATTAGCGGCACCTTCTGCCATTGTCTCTGCTCGATCGATCGTCACGATCGATCTGGTGCCCAGGAGTGGCGGACGTGACAAGAAGCGACCGATTTCGCGAATTTGGTCGATCCGAATTTGGGGCGGTGCCTTCCGTTTGACGCCTGCGACGGTAGCTTCGGCGGCAGAGAGGAGCTTGCCTTGGTGACTATATGTCGGTGCCACCCACAGGACATCGGGATGATTGCCTTGGCGGAGTTTTTGGGCGACTAAAGCGCGATCCTGCGCTGGGACGTCATCGCACAAGATCGACTCAATAAAGCACCGTGCCGCCAAACTTTTGCCAATCCCGTCCGCACCATAAAATAGATATGCAGGTGCTAGCCGTTGGCGGCGGATGGATTGCGTCAACAGTGCTATGGCGGGTGCTTGTCCGAGCAAGGCGGAGCTAAATTGAGTCAAGTTGCAAATTGGCAATGAGAGTACGCTAATACTATCATCGATCGGAGCTTAGCTGGCATAGTGAACAGATGACGATCGGCTTAATGGCGATCGACCCGTGCCAAAGATCCAGCTAGAGCAATAGTCTCAAAGAAAAAACTACCTATATGCTACTCTCTGAACGCTTTGTGGGTACACTATGGTGGAGTTGATATCCTCTCCCGATCGACAGCTCCATGGTGTCTACACAAGTTCGGTTGAGTTGATGCGGATATATTTACCCGACCCCAACCCCCCTCGATCGAGGGAGGAAGCTAGAGCCTCCCCTGCAAGGTTGCGCTGTCTGTCAAAACGCAGTCTAGGCGACTTGTCAACTGTCAACTGGTTAAGACATCCGCTCAAGCTTAGGTGCCGTCACATCGTTCGAATGCTGCCGAACTTCATCGAGCGACACACCATCTAGATGAGTAAGTGGATTATTTACACGAGTCATTATGAACACGCCTGAACCCAACTTTCAACGAATTTTACTAGTTGATGACGATCTCGTTGTGCGAGCGCGAGTGAGTGAGTCACTGGCACAAGAAGGTTTTGAGGTGATTTTAGCAAAAGATGGCGAAGATGGGATTTTGGCATACCAGGAACATCGTCCCGATCTGATTCTGGTTGATGCTGTGATGCCGATTTTGGATGGGTTTGAATTTTGCGAACAATTAAAGAATCTTGGCGATCGCTTGACACCGATTTTGATGATTACTTCACTCGATGATAATGAGTCTGTAGATCGCGCATTTGCATCGGGAGCGACTGATTATATTACTAAACCGATTAATCTCTCAATTTTGCGGCAGCGGGTGCGAAATTTGATTCGTCAATCCCATCTGATCAAGAATCAATTGAATGAGTTACAGCAAGCCAATCAAAACCTCCAGTTACTAGCCAATTTAGATAGCTTGACCAAGTTATCCAATCGACGCGGATTTGATGACTATATCCAGCGTGAATGGGAGCGAATGAAGCGCATCAAGGCTCCGTTGTCGCTGATCATGTGCGATGTCGATTTTTTTAAAAACTATAACGATCGCTATCTACATCCCAATGGTGATAAATGTCTAGTGAAAGTGGCGATGGCGATGCGAAATACGGTGCGCCGCAGTGGCGATCTCGTTGCCCGTTATGGTGGTGAAGAATTTGCGATCGTCCTACCAAATACTAATGCTTTAGGTGCAGTTTCAGTTGCTGAAAATGTCCGATCGGCAATTAAAAATCTCCAAATTACACATGAAGCTTCGTCGGTGTGTCCTTATGTGACTATTAGTGTCGGTGTGTCCACAATTATTCCCACCCATGAGAATGATTTTCAAGCTTTAATTCATGCGGCAGATCGCGCTTTATATCAAGCTAAATTTCAAGGACGCGATCGCGTGACGACGATTGTTGCGTAGCGGGTGAATGGTGGATAGTGGATGGTGGGTGGTGGGTGGTGCGAGTGACTGGGATAGAGATCTCAAAATTTTCTCGACATTAGGCGATCGATTTGGCTACCTGCCTGCGATAATGGATGATTGCTCAATACTAGAAACCAAAAGTTCGATGTTACTGACGACACCCATCTGGAATACCTTGGCCGATCGATCGCTTGCAGGGGAGATCTTGACTAGGACTGAGAGCCTTGCTGTCCTTCAGGCATCAGATGAGGTGTTGCTCGAACAAATCGCCGCTGCTTATCGGGTGCGTCGTCACTACTGGAGCAATCGAGTGCGGTTGCATTATTTACTGAACGCTCAGAGCGGGTTGTGCCCTGAAGACTGTCATTATTGTTCTCAGTCCAAGATCTCCACCGCCGAAATCGAGAAATATCCCCTAATGGCGCAGTCAAAGATCCTGGATGCTGCCAAACGCGCCGCCGAACTCCAAGCGGGGACTTTTTGCATGGTGATTTCGGGTCGATCGCCAAATGAGGCAACTTTTGGTAAAGTGCTAGAGGCAGTACGGGCAGTCAAGGCAAATTATGACCTGAAAGTGTGCGCTTGTCTGGGCTTATTGACTTCAGAGCAAACCTATCGCCTCGCGGATGCTGGAGTCGATCGCGTCAATCATAACCTCAATACGTCTGAATCTAACCACGAACATATTGCCACAACTCATACTTATATCGATCGAGTTGAGACTGTCAAAAATGTCCACGCTGCGGGGATTACGACCTGTTCTGGCGGCATTCTCGGGATGGGGGAGTCAGATGATGATGTTATCGATTTGGCACTGTCCCTGCGCCAATTGGGCGTCACTAGCGTCCCGATCAATTTTCTGATTCCGATTCCTGGCACTAAATTTGCAGATATCCAGCAGTTGACACCACAGCAATGCCTAAGGATATTGTGTTTGTTCAGATTCTTGTTACCATCCCAGGAAATTCGGATCGCTGGTGGACGTGAGGTACATCTGCGATCGCTCCAGCCGCTCGGATTGTATGTAGCCAACTCGATCTTTGTGGGTGATTATCTCACCACTCCTGGACAATCCGCCACTCAAGACTGGCAAACAATCGCCGATCTGGGCTTCGTGCTAGAGGCTACGGATGGCTCTGCCATACCTCTTCCTACTACATAGCAACGAGCCAATATTCTTCAGAATGGGTATGCTAGAGACTGATATCGTCAAAACAAGCTTATTTACCGTCTGACAACAGTATCGATCGCCACCGATCTTGTCGATCTACTAGACCCCAGTCAGAGAGTAATGTAGAATTATGAACGATTGTAAATAAAACGGTACTTAGTTTGGCTACAAACTCATAATTGTCACCGTGTCAATAAAACGGTGACCGATCGGCAGTAGCAACGATTGTGCCTTATCATCTTTGGAGACCTAAACCGCTACATGACTTTATCGATCGATCCGAATCCAGCCACCGCGCTGTCCCCGCATCTCAAACTCAAACACATCGTTCAATCTTTACCAAAAGAAGTTTTTGCTAAAGACAGCACCAAAGCCCTGCTGATGACCGTCAAAACGATCGTCAGCGTCACACTAGGGATGGCAGCAATTGCTTACTCACCCTGGTATCTCTTGCCCTTAGCGTGGATCTTCACAGGTACAGCGATGACTGGCTGCTTTACGATCGGTCATGACTGCGCTCATCGTTCGTTCTCCAATAGTCGCAAAGTCAATGATATCGTCGGTCATCTGTTCATGCTGACCTTGATCTATCCCTTCCACGGCTGGCGATACGGACACGCCAAACACCACAAGCATACCAACAAAATGGACGTAGACAATGCGTGGCAACCATGGCGACCCGAAGCCTACCAAGACGCACCTACTTGGTTACAAGTAGTCTATCAAGCAATGCGCGGTCGGTTGTGGTGGCTAGCATCCTTACCCCATTGGGCAGCAGTCCACTTTGACTGGCGCAAATTCCCTGAAGGCAAGACCCGCGATGATGTCAAATTCTCCGCCTTATTCGTCATCATCGGTGCCGCAGTCATCTTCCCAGTTATGCTAGGGACGCTTGGGATCTGGGGATTTATCAAATTTTGGGTGGTGCCGTGGTTGGTCTATCATTTCTGGATGAGTACCTTTACGATCGTCCACCATACTGCCGCCGATATTCCCTTTACACCCGAGGGTGAGTGGAATGAAGCGATCGCCCAACTCTCTGGTACAGTGCATTGTGACTATCCGCGCTGGGTGGAATTTCTCTGTCACGATATCAACGTTCACGTTCCCCATCATATTTCGACTGCGATCCCTTCCTATCGTCTCTGGGAAGCTCACGCCATCATCAAAGCCAACTGGGGTGAATATATCAAGGAACGCAAGTTCACCTGGGAATTGATGAAAGACATCACCGATAAGTGTCATATCTACGAAGAAACCGAGTTCTATCAAAGCTTCCGCGATTTTAATGCCAATAATTAGGTTTTAGGTTTTAGGTTTTAGGCTTTGGAGAATAAATCAAAAAAACTCTAAGGGTGGGCACATACCCACCTTTTTTTAGTTCGTATGTTACAGATCTAGCCCAATCGCGGGGAAGGGAATGATTTGTTCGGTGAAAGCAATCGCTTTTTCTTGCATCAACACCCAAGGGCGCAACGATCGAGAGGAGTAGTTTTTGTTGATGATATAAAGGGTATACATAATATTTTAAACCACTTCTTTTGGCAACATTTTAATTTCTAATTTCCGATCTAAAGCGGCTGCGATCCTTGCCAACATCGATAAAGAATGTCCCTCATAATCAGCATCTTCTAACCGAGCGATGACCGATTGAGTAGTGCCAATTAAATTTGCTAATTGTTGCTGTGTTAGTCCAGCCTGCTTGCGAACATCGTAGATAATTAATGAAACTCGAGCATTTATAGATGCTTCTTTGACCAGTTTTTGCAATTCTGGAGCGTCAGCGATCGATCTCCGAATAATTTTCAAGGCATCGTTAGTATTCGTCATTTGGTTCTTCCTCTGGTTCGACGTAAGTATAAATCTCAGGATTGAGTATAAATAAATCTTTAGATGTCAGTGCTAGTTCGATATCCCTGTCTGGAACTTCGTCATCATCTTTGATAATGGCATGAGCTAGAATCACCACATTTTGACCGTGAAAAAAATATAAGATCCTGTATTGCACTCGGACATGCTTGGCTCTTAGCTCGTAAATACCATCCCTGAGAAAATCTGCGGCGGGTCGTCTTAACTCAAACCCATATTCGGATAGCTGTTCGATTCGTGCAATGCAGTTGGCATATCCTTTTTTATCAAATTTAGCTAGCTTGTTTAACCACTTTAAGACTGGCACTTCTCCTTTGGCATCTTGAAATAAAACAATTCGTGTTGCTGGCATTAAATTGAGCTAGGATTTAACTTACAACCAGTTTATCGCATTTTTGCGATTTTGTCATAGATCGCTCGCATTCAGATGTTATATTGTCATGATTGCAAAACAATGGGAACTGTAGCGGCGTGAAATCTACATAGCAATTCGGATGAAGCGGACTTGCGAGATCGCTGTCGATCTGCAAGGGTAAGCTTATGCAAAACCAGATAGTGAGCTAAAATAAAACTTGACTCATTTATACCCAATCGCCCAACCATGCAATTCATCGATCTCGCAGAAGTAGAAGTAGAATCAGGAAGTGGCGGCGATGGGATAGTCACCTTTCGGAGAGAAAAATATGTTCCGGCGGGAGGTCCCTCTGGTGGTAATGGTGGTAAAGGTGGTTCTGTCTTATTTACAGCGGTCGAAAACCTCCAAACCTTATTAGATTTTCGATACAACCGCCGCTTCAAAGCGACAAATGGTGGTAAAGGTGCTTCGAGCAATTGCACTGGTGCATCGGGAGACGATCTCAATATCGAGGTACCTTGCGGCACGATGATTTATGATACGGCGACAGACGAGCTTTTAGTCGATCTAGTCGAGCCAGGACAGACTTTCAAAGTTGTGGCTGGCGGTAAAGGTGGCTTGGGTAACGCTCACTTTCTGAGCAACAGCAACCGCGCACCTGAATACGCACTACCAGGACAACCACCCCAGCAAAAACGCATTCGGCTCGAACTGAAGTTATTGGCAGAAGTCGGGATTATCGGTTTGCCCAATGCTGGCAAATCGACACTGATCTCCGCACTCTCAGCCGCCCGTCCGAAAGTAGCTGATTATCCCTTTACTACCCTAGTACCCAACTTGGGAGTCGTCCGCAAGCCTTCTGGGGATGGTACTTTATTTGCCGATATTCCTGGACTGATCGAGGGTGCTTCCCAAGGTGCGGGATTGGGACATGACTTCCTCCGCCACATCGAGCGCACGCGCGTATTATTGCACCTAGTCGAAGCAACTGGCGATGACCCGATCGGTGCCTACCAGACGATTCAACAAGAGCTAATCGCCTATAACGAGGATTTGGCTACCCGACCCCAAATCCTGGCATTGAGCAAGATCGATGCAGTCGATGATGAAGAAGTCGCCGAAATTGCAGCTGCGCTGGGTGAAGTCGCACAGCAGGAAGTATTTCTGATCTCATCCGCCACGCGGACGGGATTGGAGCCACTGCTCCAACAAGTATGGCAGCAGTTGGACAAGCTTGCTACCGAGCGACTTGCCCAGAAGTTAGCTCTAGAACGCGCTGCATTTCCCGTGCTGAAGTAGATATATTAAAGAGGAGGGACAATCCATGGATTGCCCCTCCTCTTTAATTTAGATAATGATTCAATTACGGACAGGGAGGGATTCGAACCCTCGATGGGATCACTCCCATAACACATTAGCAGTGTGCCGCTTTCGACCACTCAGCCACCTATCCAACTAGCGGTAATTAGCCGATGTTTTTCAATATATCATGTTACTTAGATTTTTACAAGATACTTTAAATCGATGATGACAACTACCTCGATCGCATTGACTCAAGTCTCGGCTCATCCTGACGATCGATTTGCGATCGGTTTTGCGCCCCTATCTTTAGATGAAGTGTACCAGCTAGCAGATGCCCCAGGCAATGGAGCTGTAGTAATCATGAGCGGGACAGTACGCGATCGCACGGACGGACAAGCGGTAGAATATTTGGAATACCAAGCTTACGAGCCAATGGCGATGCGCGTATTTGCGGCGATTGGGTGGGAAATTCGCAGCCAGTGGCACGATGCCAATCGGATCGTCATCTACCATCGGGTGGGTAAGCTGAAGATCGGCGAAATCAGCGTATTGGTAGCTGTGGGATGTCCCCATCGGGGTGAGGCATTTGAGGCGTGTAAGCATGCGATCGACACCCTCAAACATCAAGCCCCGATCTGGAAAAAAGAGTGGTATAGTCACCCCAACGGTCAGATCGCCAGTACCTGGGTGAGCATCGGAGCTTGCGATCTCATCGACGAGCATTAATCGCGACCGTCCATCCACCATCCACCATTCACCATCTTTCCAATGACTAAACATTGCCAGGATCGGAAGGGAATGATAGGAGCTTTTTCCGCAGTCACATCGTTGAAGACTCATCAGGTGCGCCAGCATCTCGAAACTGAAGACTCGAACTCCAGCTCGGTGGGTTGACAAAGGTATTTTTGGCAAACCCAGTCAATTCTCTGACAAATAAACTTCTAAAAAATTTGGTCGCTAGCCAAGCATCCACATAAAAATAGGCAAGTACAGCCAGATATCCGACTGCCAAAATTTGTACACCCATTAAATATTCAGGGGTTTTGATGCCTACCAAAATATCGTCGAGAATCGAGTAGACTGCCATAAACAGTCCGCCCAACCAAGTTAATAGTAGTACTAGCGTAATGTCATGTAGCTTGACGCTCAAAGAAATCTCATAGCCATGATGTAAAGCCTGGATCTTGCCTTCGATCGACGGCAAGCAAAAGAGCGGTAGATGCAGGTATTTGTGACCGACGATCCGAGTCGCCAAGAATTTGAAATCCCGAATCTGTCCGATATACCGCTGAGAATTTGGCGCAGCGGTAGATCCGAGATCCCCGGAAGTGTCTGTCACACAGGGCTGTCCGACATAAATGGCACTTTCTAATCGATCGGCAATTTGGGAAAAGTCGAGTGTGGTTAAAATCACACACCGATTGAAAGGAATTCTAATCATTACTTTAGCTAGATAGGCTGAAGACTGGGTGAAGTATAGATATTAACGAGATCTGTGGTTACTCTGTGTTGTGCCAAAACTATGCTTCCTAGTGTAAGATGGCACCTAAAAAAAATGCTACTACTGACGATCGAGTTGAGCAAAAATACTGAACATCTCTAGCTCAATTTCCAGCTAAATATCCCAACTTTCACTGAAGTATTTGCGTAACCTTCATCTTTGGCTGGCTGGCTGGGTACTCTGATCCATGAGTGAGTAACCGAGAGATCCGCAAACCAAGCATGGAAGTAACTACAGGTCGGCTAATAGCTGATAAAACGACAACAACAGTAAATCTTGGGACGTCTGCGGCGCAGATGGCGAGCAACCCCAATACCGATCCACAACTACTGCGTCAAATTGCCACCGAGGCAGATTGGGAGCAGCGGCGACTCGTTGCCAACAACCCCAACACACCCGTAGACGTGCTGTGGCAACTGGGGATTGATTTTCCCGAAGCCATTTTGGACAATGCCATTTTCGCGCTCTTACAGCTAGAGCACCTGCATCTGGCGGCGGAAATTCCCCACTCTACCCTCACTAGTTTGCTGCAATGCGAACGGGTACCGAGAAATTTCATGGAGTATGCAGTCAGCCAACAGGACTATAGTCTCTGGCTGGCGGTAGCCTACAATCCACATACTCCCAGCGCATTACTGGCAAATTTGGCTCAAAAATCTCGTCACCAGGATCGAGAACTGATCCGTGCTGTCGCCGCACATCCCCAGACATCGATCGATCTATTCACCGAAATCATCAATATCGGTGCCAATGTCGCGCAAGTTGTCGCCGAAAATGCTCAGGCATCAGTCGCGGTACTAGCACAGATTCTCACCAAATATAGACAAACCAACGTGCCAATATTTACAACTTTAGTCGCACTACATCCCCAGATTACGGCGCGACTAGCACTCCAGATGTCGCTGGCACCTGATGAAGGAGCAGCTCGATCTCTGTGGCTAGCGAAACAAATTACCACCGAATCTCATCAATTGGTAGAACTAGCTCAAACCGAGTGGCAGGTATTGCAGTTAGCCGTGGTGCGTCATCCCCAGACTCCCAGTTCGACAATCGATCGGATCTGGCATCAAATCTGGGCAACCTATACTGCTCACAGCCAACTAGATCGACTAATTTATGACTCTTTTGTCAGCAATGCCAATACATCGCCGCAACTGCGATCGGAATTACGTAAATTGCTGAAATGGTAAGGGATGGGACTAGTGGACGATCGCCACACTCATAATACTCGCACACTCGCACGCAAACACACCCAACCACCGCTGCGCTAATGAATCCTGAAGATGTCAAAACTTATCTCGATCGGCTGATTACCACCAATCTCCAACTGAGTACCATGATTTGGGGTGCGCCGGGGATTGGCAAGTCGAGCATCGTCGCACAATTAGCCATCACGCATCAGATCCAATTTGTCGATATCCGGTTGAGCCAACTAGCCCCAACCGATCTGCGGGGGCTACCTGTCGCCGCAGCAGGGATTTCCAAATGGTTTCCGCCCGAATTTTTACCCCAGCAGGGGAGAGGTATTTTGTTTCTCGATGAGATCAATCTGGCTCCACCAGCGATGCAGGGGATGGCACAGCAGCTCATCTTGGATCGCCGCGTGGGTTCCTATGTCGTCCCCGATGGGTGGTTTGTGTGGGCAGCAGGCAACCGCAAGGAGGATCGCGCGGGGGTGTTTGACATGCCAGCACCATTAGCCAATCGGTTTTTGCACTTGCACGTTGAGCCAGATTTTGAGAGCTTCAAGACTTACGCGCTCGGGCAAGGTATTCACGAACAAATTATTGCCTTCTTGTGCTTTCGCCCCAGCTTGTTGCACAAGCTCGATCCTCATCAACCTGCTTGGTGTTCGCCGCGATCGTGGATGATGGCAAGTAGTTTACACTCCAATGGTTTGGATCTGGCACCAGCGATCGGAGTAGCAGCTAGTGCGGAGTTTCAAGCTTTTATTGCGACATATCAACTGTTGCCAGCTCTGCTGCCGATCTTAGAGGGCAAAGGCAGTCATATTCTGTTTCCCGTTGAGCCGTCTGCCCGCTATGCCACAGCCATCGGCTTGACTATTCACGCTACTGATGCCAATCGCGCATATCATGCGTTCCGGTGGCTCACACAAGTGGCTACAGCGGAGTGGATTCAATTATTTGTATCAGATTTGGTGGGTTTGATGCGATCGCGCGGACAATTGGGAATTTTTGCTACACTGATTGAAAAAGATCCCTCGATTCAGCAGTTTCTACAAGATTATCGTCAACTAATCGCGGCGGAGGTTGTCGCTAAATCTTATTCAAATTGCGAGGAAAATTGAGATGATTCTGGCAGCTGTAATGTTAAATGTAGTTAGCGGACAAGAGCCAGAATTTGATGCAGCTTTTGCAACTGCCACCCCGCTGATTGCCGCAATCGAGGGATATCGATCTCATGAGTTGCACCGTTGTCTGGAAGTTTCAGGCAAATACTTGTTATTAGTGCGGTGGCGCAATCTCGAAGACCATACGATCGGGTTTTGACAATCGCCTGAGTATGTACAATGGCGGCAATTGTTGCATCACTTTTACGATCCTTTTCCCACCGTCGAACATTTTGAATTAGCGATCGCTAATCAAAAACCCAACAGTTGATGCTGGGCTTTGACAAGTAGAATGGTAACGATCGATGCTTTGCACTTAGAAGCCGTTACGACCCCAAACAACCATCGAAATCGACCAGGTGAATAGTACTAACAGTGAAACCCAGCCTAGAGTAAGAATATCCATAGTTTGATTTAATATATTTCATACTTTCGTCTATCATAATCCTTTCCTGACCTAGTTTGCAAACAACTCGAACGGAGTCTCGGTGACCTCCGATCGGCTACTTCCGCCGATTGTGCTACCATGTATTGTCAGTAAGTCGGCACGAATATCCATTACCTTGGGTAGGCTCCGAGAACATCTAAACTAGCTGGTGGGCTACGCTCTACGCTCTATCCACCATCTGTCAACTGTCAACTGTCAACTGTTTAACATCCACCCTTCATTACCCCCCCGCTAACTGCTGAACTTTAACCAACAACTCTTGACTGAGCTTCACAAATGCTTTGGAACCAGCAGATCCAGGATTCTCGATCGCCACAGGTTGAAAACTATCGATCGCTTTAGCCACATTGACATCCATCGGGATGCGCGTTTGAAATATTTTGCCAGTATCAAAGTCTTGAGTGACTCGCTCCATCACGCGATCGTAATAACGTGCAAACAATGTACTCCCAGACAGGATAAATACAATCCCAAGCAGGCTACTTTCTAGACAATTTTTATCATCTTCATGTGTTTCGCGTAGCTTAGCAATTCGGCGTTCGAGTAACTGCATCCCGACTAGAGATAGTGGCTCAGGACGGGCGGGCATGATATAAAAATGACTTGCCATAATCCCACTTCTGGTGAGTAAGTTGTAGCCAGGAGCGCAGTCAAGGATGATAAAATCATAGTCATCAATGACTGGAGCCAAAATATCTTTGATCAAAGATCCTTCAAAGCCATTCCAGACATCGATAAAGTCTATATTGGGATTATCGATTGTTTCTTGATGGAGTTTTTCCGATACCAAAAACTCATCATAGATATCAATATCACCCGCTAGTAAGTCCAATCCTTTCACCCAACAAACATCGGGGGTAATCAAATCTTTGGTTTCAAACTTATAGCGAGAATTTGGCTTGAGAACTTTAGCGATCGAATAGCTAATCGTCTTTTTTTCGCGGCGAATTTTGGCAAAGTCTTGCGGTGTGACCAGACTCAGAGTAGCACTGATCTGAGTGTCGAGATCGACGACTAGCACCCGCTTCCCGTGTAGTTTGGCAAGACAAGCAGCTAGATTGACAGTGAGGGTGGTTTTGCCGACACCTCCTTTCATATTGACAGTGGCGATAACTAATCCCATGATCGATCTAAAATAGCTCCCTGACTTCAGTGCGAGGTACTGACGATCGCCGTAAGTACCGCTAAACATGATAGTCGGTTTCGATCGCCTTGGGCGATTCTTGTCGATCTAATTTTACTTGGGGGTAATACAAGTATGGATGGTAGATGGTGAATGTGTACTGGGAAGGGAGTAGGAAATGTGAATTTTTGTTAATGTGGTGGGAAAGCTTCCGGTGGGTATTGTGGATGGTTGTAGCAGCTTCACAACCTGAGCGATCGTAGTTGACGAATTTTATGCAAATTGCCAATTTAGCAGGTACCATTGTTGACGCACGTTATCAGCTTGTCGAACTTTTGGGTGAAGGTGGTAGCGGTAGCACCTACAGCGCGATCCGCCTCGTCGATGGAGCTACCGTCGCGATCAAAATCCTCTCGCTACGCCACCTCAATGACTGGAAACAGCTCGAACTCTTCGAGCGCGAAGCCAAAGTCCTCGAGCAGCTCAACCATCCCCAGATCCCCAACTATCTGGAGTATTTTCATGTCGATACTCCCACCAATCGTGCCTTCTATATCGTCCAACAACTCGCACCTGGGAAACCCCTGACAGCCTGGATTGCTGCTGGCTGGCGCGGTACTGAAGCCGAGGTACGAGCTATTGCCAGTCAGTTGCTGGAAATCTTGCAATACCTGCACCAACAATCGCCACCGCTGATTCATCGCGATCTCAAACCGCACAATATCATTCGCAATGATGACGGACGCGTTTTCCTAGTTGACTTTGGAGCGGTACAAGATGTCTATCACAATACCCTGCTCAAAGGCAGTACAGTTGCGGGTACCTTCGGCTACATGGCTCCTGAACAGTTTCGCGGTGCGGCGGTACCGACGAGCGATTTGTATGGCTTGGGTGCGACTATTTTATATCTATTGACTCATCGATCGCCTGCCGATCTACCTCAGTCCCGATTGAAGCTGAGTTTTCGCGCTCATGTGCATATTTCCGATCGTTTTGCTGGCTGGTTAGAGACGATATTGGAGCCAGATACATCTGCCAGATTTCCATCCGCAACAGCGGCTCTAACTGCTTTACAAACACCGAATTGGTTTCGCACTCAACGAGGGGCTAAAGTTAGTTTCCCGTGGCAAGGTGCAGCGGTTGCCGCTACAATCTTGGCGATATTTGTCCCGTTAATTTATGAATATCGATATACGTTTATCACCAGATTTGGCTTCCCCATGTATGATATTTGTAACGCGATCGGGCGCAATGACGTAATATCTTTTCATAACTATCTCGATCGCGGTGTCAGTATCAATGCCAATGTTGTTATCCAAGATAGTGGAGAGGATTATGAGCAGGCGATTGAAACTGGTTCATTACTGCATTGTGCGATCGAGCGTAAACAAGTTAAAATCGTTAAGTATTTACTCGATAACGGTGCAGATATCGATCGTCTTAATAATCATGGTTTAACCCCATTACATCAGGCGATTAAAATATATTGTCCGCAGGTTAAGGTGGACAAAAATAAAGATTGCGATCGACGCATCCAGATCTTACTTTACTTATTAGAATCTAAAGCCAATATTAATCTCAAGGATCGCGATGGTTTAACGCCACTAATGTTTGCAATAAAATCACAAAATGCTCTAGCAGTTAAGTATTTGCTCGAATATGGTGCCGATCCTCACGCGCTCTCTCCAAATAACAAATCTTCGCTCTGGCATATTTTAGCGACTAGCACAGGAGGATTCGATCGGACTGAAATCGCATCCGTCGCCCAGCAATTAGTATTAGCAAAAGTGGATGTCAATCAAATTAATAACAAAGGGGATACACCTTTACATGTAGCGAGTAAACACATTAGCCGACAAGTAGTTGATATTTTATTAACCAATCAAGCAAGAGCCGATGCCAGGAATAGGAAGGACGAAACTCCACTAATGAATGCGATTTCAATAAATGATTTTGATATAGTAAAACTATTACTATCACGAAATTCTGAAATCAATGTCCCAGAAAAAAGTGGTGAAACGTCACTAACTATAGCGATTGCTGCTGCCGCTCGTTATGGTTATGGTGATAGCTTTACACCAGCTACTTTTACTAGCTCTACCGTGCCGCCGCTGGACAAAACTCAAGCATCTCCAAAAATTATCAAATTGCTACTAGCTAAAGGTGCCGATCCCAATCTTGTCGATCGCAATGGCAATACAGCATTACATTTGCTTGGTAATCTTGATGAAGTCTCGCACTGTCGCCAGAAAAGATCGCTAGCACTTTATATACTTGACTTACTCATCCGATATCAAGCAGACATTCAAGTTGTAAATAAAAATGGTGATACTGCCCTACATGTATTAGCTAGAAAAGATTTTTTTCCGATAACCGATCGACTGATTGACTATGGAGGAAATCCACTTCAGAAAAATCGTCAAGGTAAAAATGCACTGGAACTAATCAAAGCCGCAGCACCTAGATCGTCTAAGTGTGACCCTGAATCCGATAATGTCGGAGTAAAATAATGGAACAAATCGTATCGATATTGGGAAATAGGTACCGAATTCTAGATGTATTAGGTGAAGGTGGTAGCGGTAAAACTTATCGGGCATTAGATAATCGATCTCAAACCGAAGTTGCGATTAAAGTCTTGAGTTTGCGCGGGATGAAAGATTGGAAGACACTGGAATTATTCGATCGCGAAGCCAAAATCCTCGCCCAATTAACACATCCAGCGATTCCCCGTTATTTAGATGCTTTTCAGACTGAGATCGCGGGAGAAGATGCTTTTTGTCTAGTGCAAGCGATCGCGCCAGGGCGAACTTTGACCAATTGGGTGGAGTCGGGGTATATATTTAGTGAAGCGGAACTACGGGACATTGCTACCCAGATTCTGGAGATTTTAGTCTATCTTCAGACATTTACGCCCCCGATTATTCATCGCGATCTCAAGCCACAAAACTTGTTGTGGAGTGAGTCGGGCGAGATTTATTTAGTAGATTTTGGAGCGGTACGCGATACCTATCATCTCACCATCACAGGTGGCAGTACGATCGTCGGAACTTACGGTTATATGGCTCCCGAACAATTTCGCGGACAAGCAGTGTTAGCGACCGATTTGTATGGATTGGGGACGACATTACTCTATCTCAAATCTGGACAAGATCCGGCTGATCTACCCATCAAGCAGATGAAAATAGATTTTCGCAGCCGCGTCAAAACTTCACCAGATTTTGCAAAATGGCTAGAGAGATTATTAGAACCGATCCCAGAAGATCGCTACCGAAACGCTACTCAAGCTCTCAAATATCTGCATGGTAAAGTGACTCCAAAAATGTCACGTCCCCAACAACCGATCGCCCAAATTTCACAGCAGGGTGAAACTATGAAAATAGTCATTCCGCCGATTTGGTTGGCGACGCGGGGCAGTCAAAAAACTTTTGTGAGTGCGACATTATTACTATTACTCGCGATCTCCGGCTGGTGGTTGATGCGCGTCGCTATTTTACCTGGCAAATTGTGGACACCTTTGCTAATATTTGGCATCATCATGATTCCACGGATGATATACTTACTCTGGCATTTCTGTACCGTTGTCATCTGTCAGCGCGAAATAGAAATAGTCGATCGACAGGTGATTTGTCAGACGAAAATAGGTAGTATCTGGATCTCAAGGCGGACGCTGAAGTTGGAAGATATCCAAAATGTACATTGCCGAACAGCAGGAAGATTGAGCTTGAAAGGTGGTGTTCAGTTTAAAACTTCGGTGCAGCAATACTATCAGGTCGAGTATGCACAGGGTGAAACTAGATATCTGCCGCTCTACACCTTTGGTAAGTATCTCGATCGTGCCGAGCAGATGTGGCTAGTGGGAGAAATATTGGAATATTTACAATACCTCGATCCGCAAATCGATCGAGTTTCTAAATAGTGCAGACAGCACAGTGATTCAATCTACTTCGCTAAGATTAAATCTGCCACGATCGCGGCTAACTTATCGGCTGCACCTGCTGCACCGCGTACCCTACGTAAATCCGATCGCATGGCAACTAATTTCTCAGGATGTTGCAGATAACCTTCCGTAAATTCAGCCACAGTTTTGGCATCGAGCCGTCCAAATAACTCAGGGACGATCTCTGTTTGTGCCCAAATATTCGGCCATGATAATTTCTGAGTGCTATACTTGCGATAAAGAATGCCATTAACGATCTTGGCGATCGGCGTACCGATGAATGGTAAATTGACTAAGATCCCTAAGCCTCCGTCCCAGGCGCGCATGGCATCCATTTGTTGGGTGGCAGTCAAAACAATCATCGGGACACCTAATGCACCTAATTCAGCCGTATTTGCCCCGATTGTGGTCAAACAGAGAGTACATTTTGACAGCAACTCATAAGCAGGAAATTCGGTGTGTAGCTCTACTTTCAATCCTGTGGCTGTCTGAAGATAAGGCGTATTTCCACTCTGTGCCAACGTCGCCGTGGCACCATTGACAAGTGCGAGGATCGGATTTCGAGTAGGATCGGCATAACTAGTTAGCGTAGCAAGATCGAGCGTCGGCGCGACGGGAATCACAAATTTTACCTGCGGATGAGCTGCTTGAATATATTCGGCGATTGCTAGCATCAATGGCAATCCCATCGCCAATTTTGCCGCCTTGGAGCCAGGTAATAATCCGATTAAAATTGGATCGTTTTCAGTAACAGTTGCTGTGGCGATCGAGTTATTTTGACTCTCTACCATTAAGTCGCCAACAACTGTAAATCGATCGCGATATTGCGGTTTGACTCGATCGGTAACTGCGGCATTCATTACAGCAAATCGATCGATCGAGCTGTGCCAGCGGGCTGTCCATTCAGCATAAACTACCGTCTGATAACCCAATCGCTTGCCAATTATCACTGGAAAAAACTGATCGCCTCCCAGAAAAATAACGACCCCACGCGATCGCCAGTCCCAATTTTGGGCAGTTTTACCCCATACTAGAAAGTTAGTGAAGTGCTCTGCACCCTGAACTCGATCGATCTCCAGATAGCTCTCCAAAATCTGGACTTCTCGCCTACTAGCATTCGGACAGGGTGACAATATTGCTGAAATGCGGACATGCGATCGATCGACCCCCAATTTAGCCCGCAATGCCCGCACGACGGGACGTACCCACGTGGTGACTTCCCCAGGCGCATTGGAGAGAATGATAATATCGATCTGCTGGTTTGTTTTCATTAAGCATTGAGGATCTTAACCCAATCCATTCTAGTGCTTCCGAACGCGTTTCTAAATCTTCACCGCAATCGAAAGCATCGCGAGCGCGAAATGTAACGGTATGGGCAGATCCAAAGGCTGCTCTCGCAAATCCTGTAGATCTGTAGATCGGAGACTACACACACACCTTCTTGACATTGGGCAACTGACTAGCAATCTCCCACCAAGCTAATAATTTTGGTGTTTGAGCAGTCAGTGGCGCAAACTCTGGGGTTGTCGAGAGGTAGACACACAGGGGAATTAGATAGAAATCAGCGATCGTGATGTCGCTACCGAGGAGATATGGATTGGTGGTAACGAGGGATTCGATCGCTTCTAGAGCCTTTTTCGCAGGTGCGATCGCTGCGTTGAGTTTCGCTTCATCGATCTTACCAGTCAGTCGCTGAATGACGATCGTCCCGATCGCCGGAGCATAGAAATAACCATCGATAATGCCCATGATTTGCCGCATCCGCGCGAGCAGCAATGGCTCGGCGGGACTGTACTTGTGGTTCGCCAAAACGGTATCAAGATACTGTGTAATCGCCGCCGTTTCATACAGCAGCTCTCCATCTACATCCAAGGTGGGGACTTTACCAAAGGGATGCTTGGCGAGATATTCGGCTGTTTGGTTTTCACCATTGAAAATATTAACGCTCTCAATGGTGTATTCTACACCAATTTCTTCTAGTAGCAGCCGCACTGTGCGGACATAGGTACTGGCAGTTAGTCCATAGACAATTAGCTTTGACACGGTTGATAAATTCTGAAACGATTTATATCCTCATTATGAATGAGTCAGGAGATATTGACCATTGCCATTGTATTCACCATCACAAGCCGCAAACGCCGTACCGAGCATGATGAGATAGAACCGCCAGATCCGCCGGAATTTAGCATAGTCCATCCCATAGTCGAGTAGCTGTACGCTTGCCTGTGCATCATCAAATCGCTGCAACCAGGCGGCAAATGTGTGATGGTAATTCATGCCATTGACATACCAGCGATCGATCGTCTGGAGATCGCGATTGTGACTGGGGATTGCATCATACTTCCAATAGCGACCGTGGGGAAAAATATACTTGTGAGTGAATCCCGATGACATATTATTTGGAATCCGCGCGGTAATCAGATGAATGAATACCTTACCGTCACTTTCGAGTAGAGATGCCAGTTTTTGAAAAGCATTAGTGAGATTTCCGACATGACAAAAAACACCGATTGAGAGGATTTTATCAAATTTTTCGGTAAATTCTACCTCGTTTAAATCGCCTTCAAGGAGTGTAAATCTGCCCCCACTCAGATAGCTCTGGGGATCTTGCATTTTGTTGCGGATATATTCACACTGATGATGACTCAAGTTCACGCCTGTAAATCGGACATTGGGGAATTTGGACATAATATAATTTGGTACGCAACCCCAGCCACAACCAAAATCCAAAATTCGATCGCCATCGACGATTTCTAGTTTTTCAATAACGCGATCGATCATTTGCATCTGAGCGGCTGCTAGATCTGTTGCGCCATTTTCCCACAATCCCATACTGTACTTGGGATAGATGACTTGCCAATCTCCCAACATCTGATTGAGCATCGCTTGGGGTAAGTCATACTGCACCTGCATCAATTCTCGCGCAGATTCTGCCAATCGATCGGATTCCTGCAATACCCATTCATAGGGAGCGAGTAATCCAGGTGCGTGTTGAAACAACAGCGACATTGATGTATTCATCATCGATCTAAACACTGGATCGGGAATCTCTAAACCATTGATATATGCTTCCGCCAATCCCATTTGTACCGTATTTAGCGCACTAGCCAGGAAGCGAGTGGTTTGATAGGCGATCGGATTTTGCCGATCGAGATTGCTCTCGCTCGGGGTATAACTGGAAGTAGCTGTAACCAGATTTTCAGAAGTCATAGCGATCGCCTCAGCAGATCAAAGGTTGTACCAATAGATATTCAAAGCTATTACCGCTGCCAAAAGTTTTGCGGGTAGTCGATTTTTGATGCTTGTGGATCTACACTATCAACCAGCCGTTTGAGCCTAAATATTGTAGATATAGCGCGCTCGATCGACGATCTAAATAGTTTGAGATTAACTTTCAATCTATCTATTACTAGAGAAACACATAAATGTGAGGAAATCGTGAGCATTGACGCAAATGTGCTAAATTGGTGACTCGATCGCTGGTACTAAATCTAATTGATACTTATATAGCGCGACTGGATACCCCAATTTGGCGATCGAGCGTAAGTAGTCAGGATCTTGCGGCGAAAGATAGATAGCGGAGATCTGCGTCGCGCTAATTGTGGGCGTCGGCGTAGCCGAAAATTGGTAACTAGTTGTGGTTTCGACAGTATTAAGATAGATCGTCGCACTCGTCCGAAATACTTGCTGTGACAATTCAGTAGAGATAAATCGATTCTCCAGGGGAGAGGCTACGCCAACGGGTGTGGGTATTTCGCGATCGAATCCAGTCACAAATGATTCTAGCTGGCGATCTTGGGTAAGTTGAGTAAGCTGTTTTGTTGGATTTTGGGGGTCGATTTTGACAGATTTGACATTAGCCGCACCGAGATAGGCGGTAGCAATACTCAATCCATTAAATGCTCTGTCAGCGACGATTTGAGGTGCAGGTAAACTAGATTTCAGTCGCGGTAGATTGAGCGGTGCAAATTTAGCAACTTTAGTAGGATTTGTCGGGACAAATTGGACGGTAAACTCGATCGGTTTATTGATATATTGCCGATTGCTCTCAAATCCTGGCGTCACTACCTCCGGTGCCAACGGCGCAATCTGTTCGAGCAGCGTACTCGTGACGATCCACCGTCCCCGAAACCACTCAGGATAGGTCAATTCACCATCATGCTGGCTAAGTTGGGACTGACGATCCCAATTGGGGTAGCGGTCGATCCTGTCGCTCAGAACCCCAGCTAGCACGCTCACAGAGCCACCCCACCACAACGCGATCGCGATCGTCCCTGTGACAATTTTGCGGACTAAACTATTCATATCTCGTTCTCAGCTCAAATAGGCGATGACAGCACTAAAAAATCCCCTCCTCGGAGCGGCGGTTTTATTCAGAGGTTCCCTCCGCATAAAAAGACTGACAAGACAGGGTTACTCACATCTTGCACCAGTAGACAGAAACTGATAAAAACAGTCTCAAAACTTATGCTTAAGTACCAAAACTATTCACTATCCACTATCCACTATTCACTAAAACACTAGTAACTTTGTTTTGATGCAAGATGTGAGGTTACCCACAGGGCAGCACATTTATAGTGCGGGTGGGTCTCACAGTACCTTGCACTGCCCATAATAGCGCAACAAATGATCGCACAATACCAATGCCACCATCGCCTCCACCATCGGTACCGCGCGCGGCAACACACAAGGATCGTGCCTGCCTTTAGCCGCTAAGGTAGTCTCTGCACCCGATTTAGTAACCGTATTTTGCTCCTTGCGAATCGTCGCTGTGGGCTTAAAAGCAACCCGAATGATGATATTTTCACCATTGGAAATCCCTCCCTGAGTGCCGCCCGAGCGATTGGTACGCGTCCGAATTTCGCCATCCTCATCGGTGTAGAACTCGTCATTATGTTCGCTCCCAGTCAGCAACGTCCCTGCGAACCCCGAACCGATTTCAAACCCTTTAGTCGCGGGGAGTGACATCACACCTTTAGCGATATCTGCTTCCAACCTGTCAAATACTGGAACGCCCAAACCTTTGGGGACATTGCGTACCACGCATTCTACCACGCCGCCGATCGAGTCACCCTCACGCCCGATCGCTTCAATCCGATCGATCATCTGCTCCGCACACGTCAGATCTGGACAGCGGACGATGTTACTCTCCACCTGTGCCATCGTCACAGTATTGCTATCTACAGCCGCTTCGATATCCTGAATCCGCTTGACATAGCCGATGACTTCGACATTATTAAAAATGTGGAGGATCTTCTTGGCAATCGCCCCCGCCGCTACTCTCCCTATCGTCTCCCGCGCCGAAGATCTCCCCCCACCTTGCCAATTGCGAATCCCATACTTGGCATCGTAAGTCGCATCGGCATGAGAAGGGCGATAAGTCTCAACCATCTCATCATAATCTTGCGATCGAGCATCTTTATTTCTAACTAAAATACTAATCGGCGTCCCCGTAGTCTTCCCTTCAAATACCCCCGACAAGATCTCGCAGGTATCAGTCTCCTTGCGGGGCGTCGTAATCTTACTCTGTCCCGGACGCCGCCTGTCGAGTTCGACTTGGATCTCAGATGCACTAATCTCAACCAACGGCGGACAACCGTCGATGACGACACCTACCCCACCCCCATGTGACTCGCCATAGGTGGTAATTCTAAATAAATGTCCAAAGGTGTTTCCCATCTTACGCGATCTTCAGTTGTTAGTTATTAGTTTACCCTGCACGGCAGAGAAGAGGAGATTTGAGCTACATCAGAAGTATTGGTGGTGGTGAGGGTGAGTGGGAGTTCTCCCTGTAGGTTGGGTTTCACTGTCTCTCTACCTAACTTACGAACCGAATCGATCGAGAGTATTAAGTGCAGAATGCTAAAATCAGAATAGTTCTCTGGAGCCAAACGATCCAATGCTAACCCTAGACCAACTCATTTCAGAAGCAATTGCATTACCAGATGCTGCTAAAGCTCTTCACTACTGGCAAGAACGACTCTGATATGTTTGTGGATGGGGAGTATGAAATTTAGCAGTTCATGAAAGCAGCATCACTCCTAGTCTTAAATTAACTTAAATCGATCGCCCAAATCCATTCATCTAAATGTTATCAATCGCCAGCTAACATTTCAACCTCAAAAATTTCACCAAATACTGTGATAACTTGCTGACGTACTAAATCGAGACTAATGTTAGGAATAAACTCAGCCATACTGCCAACAGATCGATCGACAATTCCGCAAGGAACGATTCGATCGAATCCACTTAAATCTGGGCAGACATTGAGAGCGAAACCGTGCATCGTAATCCATTTACTAACTTTAATACCAATCGCCGCAACCTTACGATCTTCAATCCAGACACCAGTCAAACCGTCAATCCTTTCGCCAGTCAAGTTATGCAGGTCTAAGATCTGAATAATAACTTCTTCCAACTGTCGTAAATACCAATGCAGATCTTGTTGATAATAGCGAAGATTGAGAAGTGGGTAAGCAACTATTTGCCCAGGACAATGATAAGTTACTTCACCACCTCGCTCGACTCGATATAGCTCGTATTCAGTTTGCAAAGGGTCGAACTTGAGGAATTCTAAGCTAGACCCAGTACCGAGTGTATATACAGGTGGATGTTCGAGGACGATCAGTGCATCGGAGCAGTTGGAGTTAAGAATACGCTCTTTTTGCAGCGATTTCTGCCAATCCCATGCAGATTGATAGTCAACTTGCTGGCAGTTATAAAGTATACAATTACGTTTTTTTATAGACATCCTCTCATGGCAGATTAACATTGTTTTGAGATAGCTTGAGATTGATTAGTGAGAGTGTAAATACGATTAAAAATAGCACTAAACCGATCGTGCAAGCATAACTGAGATCGGGATTACTCGAACCAAAACCTTGTTGATACAAGTAATAAACGACGGTCTTAGAACTATTGCGAGGTCCCCCTTGAGTCATGATATAGACTTCTTCAAAGATTTTGGTAGCAGCGATCGCTGAGATGACAGCAACGAGTAACAGATAGGGACGCATCAGGGGAATTGTAATATCCCAGTGCCGAGTATAACTATCCGAACCATCGATCGCAGCAGCTTCATATAAATCTGCTGGAATCGATTGCAATCCCGCCAAATAAATAGTCATGTAATAACCCAACCCTTTCCAAATCGTCACCACCATCACGCTAAATAAAGCTAATCCAGGACTAGTCAGCCACGGAATTGCAGGAATACCGACAACTTTCAATAGTTGATTGAGTAAGCCATTTTCCGCATAAATAAACTTCCAAGCAATTCCCGCCACTACCATCGAGATAATTACAGGCACATAATAAACCGCCCGAAAGAAACTCATTCCTGTGAGCTTTTGGTTGACCAAAATTGCCAACAGCAGCGGCGCAAATACCAAAATCGGTACGACACCACACAAATAAACGATCGTATTTCTAATCGTCTGCCAGAATACCTCATCTCTGAATAGTCGATCGAAATTAGCCCATCCCTGCCAATCTGCCGTACCCGCGATCGGGTCATAATTGGTAAAGCTCAAATAAAAAGCCTGCAAGGCAGGTAAAAATACCGTCAGACCCAGCAATAGCAACGCAGGTGCCAGGAATAGGTAAGGTGTCCAGTTGAGTTTACGAAGGCGAATCATAGGGAGACGGATGTTATGCAGAGGACGCAGAGCAAGCAGAGTCAGCGAAAGAGTTGGTTAACAGGAACTGGGAGACTAAGGGACTAGGCGACTGGGAAATCATTAAAGCACTATTCACCATCTACCATCCACCATCCACCCCTAAAGCCTAAAGCCTAAAACCTAAAGCCTACTTTAGTCCCTGTTTTATACTATTGTGTAGAGGGAACTATTTAGATATCGTTGTCATCTAGGACTTTTACCCTCTGCTCAACAGGCATCATTAGTAAAATCTTCATGTTTGGTCTTATCGGTCACCTTACCAGCTTAGAACATGCCCAAGCCGTCGCTAAAGACTTAGGCTTTCCAGAATACGCCGACCAAGGGCTGGACTTTTGGTGTAGTGCTCCACCGCAGATAGTAGACCATATTACAGTTACAAGTATTACTGGACAACAGATCGAAGGCTATTACGTCGAATCGTGTTTCCTACCGGAAATGTTGGCAACCCGACGGATCAAAGCCGCCATCCGCAAGATTCTGAATGCAATGGCACACGCGCAGAAACAGGGCATCAATATCACCGCCCTGGGTGGGTTTTCATCAATTATCTTTGAAGAATTCGACCTCCAGCAAAACAAACAAGTTCGCAATGTTGAATTAGATTTTGACAAGTTTACCACGGGCAATACCCATACAGCCTATATCATCTGTCGCCAGGTCGAACAAGGCGCGATCGAGCTGGGCATCGATCTGAGCAAATCTACTGTGGCTGTCGTCGGTGCTACGGGGGATATCGGGAGTGCAGTGTGTCGCTGGATCGACAAGCGTACGGATATCGCCGATTTGCTGCTAGTAGCACGCAATCAAGAGCGGCTAGACAATCTCCAAGCAGAGCTAGGGCGTGGCAAAATCGTGAGTTTGGAAGAGGCGTTGCCCCAAGCGGATATCGTCGTCTGGGTGGCAAGTATGCCCAAGGGTGTCGAAATCGATGCCACAAAGCTCAAGCAGCCGTGTCTATCGATCGATGGCGGCTATCCCAAAAACTTGGGCACCAAAATCCAGTCTCCAGGCGCATATGTGATGAATGGCGGCATTGTCGAGCATTCGCTCGATATCGATTGGAAAATCATGAATATCGTCAATATGGATGCCCCCGCCCGTCAACTTTTCGCCTGTTTTGCCGAAGCGATGTTGTTGGAGTTTGAGCAGCTACATACGAGCTTCTCCTGGGGACGCAATCAGATTACGATCGAGAAAATGGAACAAATCGGTCAAGCCTCACTCAAGCACGGTTTTCGTCCCTTGTTATCATTTGTCGGGGCTAGTTGATAACTTGGATCGATCGCGCATCTAAACTCCAACATCTACCCACCTGAAACCTAGCTGGTGGGCAGCGGCTTCCGCTCCTCGGCAAAGCCGAGGGTATAGGGAGACAAGACAGTATCCACCTTACCTTCTACCCCCTAAAGCCTAAAGCCTAAAGCCTAAAGCCTTCCCACCCTCTACCCTCTACCCCCTCTCCAATGGCTGGCACTGAAAAGAAGCCCTTTTTATTAGAATTTGAAAAACCGTTGGCAGAACTGCAACAACGGATCGATCAAATTCGCGAACTTGCCGAAGAAAGTAGCGTCGATATCTCCAGTCAGATCTTGCAATTGGAGACTAAATACGTGCAACTGCGGGACGAAATTTTTAGTAGTCTCACGCCAGCGCAGCAGCTCCAGCTAGCTCGTCATCCCCGTCGCCCCAGTACGCTCGACTATATTCAAGCAATTTGTGATGAGTGGATCGAACTACATGGAGATCGGCGGGGCAAGGACGATCCAGCCTTGGTGGGCGGAGTCGGTCGGCTGGCAGGTATTCCGGTAGTTTTGTTGGGGCATCAAAAGGGACGGGATACCAAAGATAATGTCGCCCGAAATTTTGGGATGGCGGCTCCAGGTGGCTATCGGAAGGCGATGCGGTTGATGGAACATGCCAATCGGTTCGGGATGCCAATTCTGACTTTTATCGATACACCTGGGGCTTGGGCAGGGCTAGAGGCAGAGGAATTAGGACAGGGTGAAGCGATCGCGTACAATCTCCGCGAGATGTTTCGATTGGAGGTACCGATTATTTGTACGGTCATCGGTGAAGGTGGTTCTGGGGGAGCTTTGGGGATTGGGGTAAGCGATCGCTTGATGATGTTCGAGCACGCTGTGTATTATGTCGCTAGTCCTGAAGCTTGTGCGTCGATCTTGTGGAAAAATGCCATGAAAGTAGCTAAACCGGAGGAAATAGCCAAGATCAATGCTCAAGCTGCGGAAGTGCTGAAGATTACCGCCAAGGATTTAAAAAATCTGGGCATTCTCGACCAGATTTTGCCAGAACCGCTCGGTGGCGCACATGCTGACTCCGTGCGGGCGGCACAAGTGCTCAAAGAAGCGATCTTAAAGAATTTACACCAATTGCAATTACTGCCCTCAACTGAGTTACGATCGCTTAGATATGCTAAATTTCGCCAGATGGGAGTCTTTAATGAATGATTGGAGATCGGGCTGCTAAGTGGACGATCGTCGCTGATAGTATCAGCTTGAGCCGATCCTGCCGCCATCGACCTCCGCTAGCTCGGCTCACTCAGTGATGCTGATTCACGCCCATTTGCAATCGATGTTATAATAAACCCGTAACAAAAATTTACACATTGCTCGGAATTGAGCAAATTTCCTGCACTAGATGAATTCGATCGCAACAACGAACCGAACGGCATTAATTACAGGCGCGAGTAGTGGCATTGGCAAAGCTACCGCTCTAGCTTTTGCCAAAGCAGGGATAAATCTAGCCTTAGTCGGACGATCTGAGGATAAGCTAACAGCAGTAGCCCAAGCGGCAATTGCTGTTGGCGTGACCGCCAAAATATATGTAGTGGATTTAGCCCAGATCGATCGAGTAGCCGCCCAAATCGCCACCATCGCCGCAGACTTTGACAATCTAGACATCCTCATCAATAATGCAGGGATGGCTTATACCGGAACCGTCGGCGAGACGCCATTAGCTGATTGGCAGCGAGTCATCGACCTAAATTTGACTAGCGTGTTCCAGTGCATCCAGGGGATCTTACCGCAGATGCGCCGCCAAAAATCTGGTGTCATTGTCAACATTTCGTCGATCGCTAGCAAGCAGGTATTTCCCAACTGGGGCATCTATTCTGTCAGCAAATTTGGCTTGACGGCACTTACTCAAGCCGTTGCTGGCGAGGAACGGGCAAATGGCATTCGGGTGACAACGATTTGTCCTGGCTCAGTCAATACGCCACTATGGGATACAGACACCGTTCAAGCTGATTTCGATCGCTCTGCCATGCTGACCCCAGAAATGGTAGCAGAGGGCATCCTGTACGCCGTACTTGCCCCTGCTGGTGCAGTAGTTGAAGAGCTAACAATCGTGCCGAGTGGTGGTGCCTTCTAGTCCACAGGACATCTACCAACTTATTTTCGTCCCTGTCATTTCTATATTTATATCAGACAAAACATGACTATTTCATCTCCCAAAGGTAGTAATTCTGCTGGCAAAGATAAGCTCGGCAAAATCGATCCTAGGCCCGATCGTAACACCCTCAATGGTGCGCCAGTAGAAATCAATGACCCCGAACAAGTCAGCCTCGAAGACATGATGGCATCGGTGCGTCAGATTATCCTCGGAGTAGGTGAAGATCCAGAGCGAGAGGGATTGCTCAAGACTCCCAAACGGGTAGCAGAATCGATGCGATTTCTGACCAGTGGCTACAATCAGTCTCTGGACGATATTATCAATGGAGCGATTTTTGATGAAGGTCACAACGAGATGGTACTCGTACGGGACATCAATTTTTTTAGTATGTGCGAACATCACATGCTCCCCTTTATGGGTAGAGCGCACGTTGCCTACATCCCCAACCAAAAAGTTGTCGGCTTGAGCAAACTCGCCCGCATTGTCGATATGTATTCGCGACGGATGCAGGTACAAGAGCGACTTACCCGTCAAATCGCCGAAGCACTCCAAGCGGTACTAGAACCCAAAGGTGTCGCAGTGGTGATGGAAGCCAGTCACATGTGTATGGTGATGCGTGGCGTTCAGAAGCCTGGATCTTGGACGGTTACCAGTGCTATGTTGGGCGCATTTCAAGAGGATCAGCGCACGAGAGAGGAGTTTCTCAATCTGATTCGCCATCAGCCAGCTTTTATGTAGGTGTTAGGCTTTAGGCTTTAGGCTTTAGGGGTAGAGATTTTAAGTGTTAGGATTTAGACGATCGCGATCGAGAGATAGGATACTTCAAAGACGCAAGCGTCCCGCTAATCCTTGAAATCTAACTCCTGCCCTAAAGCCTAACACCTAAAGCCTAAAGCCTAATCTTTCCGTCTCCGGCACCTGTCAGAACAATATTTCACTTCATCCCAATTACTCTCCCACTTTTTGCGCCAAGTGAAAGAAAGTTGGCAGACAGGACAGATCTTCGTTGGTAATTCAGATTTCGGTCGATGTCGCGGCATGTTTAGTTATTTGTAAATAGAGCTATAGTGGGTACCTCTCTTAATCATATTCGGATTGTTTTGGTAGAGCCAGCAGGTGCGCTCAATATCGGCTCGATTGCAAGAGTGATGAAAAATATGGGGTTGACGCAACTAGTCATCGTCAATCCTCAGTGCGAAGTCCGTGGTGAAGAAGCCACCAGAATGGCAGTACATGCGATCGATCTCCTCTTAACAGCGCAGATCGTGCCAGATTTGCCCACAGCATTGCAGGGTTGCACCAGAGTTATCGCCACGACAGCCCGCAATCGCGCCATTCCTACGCCCTTAGAGACACCCAGGCAAGCATTGCCCTGGCTAGTCGAGAGCACTCAACCCACAGCCTTACTATTTGGCAGGGAAGATAGTGGCTTGACCAATGCTGAGTTAAAATATGCTGGGCGGTATCTGAGTATTCCAGTCGGCTCTGAGTATAGTTCGCTCAATTTGGCTCAAGCAGTGGCTGTTTGTGCCTATGAGTTACAGCTATGTGCTAGCGAGATCGCGCCCGATTTGCCAAACGTGCAACTAGAATCGGACGTTGCACCTGTCGAATTACTCGAAGGTTATTATCAGCAATTAGAGATATTATTGTTGGAAATTGGATATTTGTTTCCCCATACGGCTGCTCATCGGATGGAAAAGCTGCGCCGTATCTACAATCGTGCTCAACTTTCCCACAATGAAGTAGCTTTGTTGAGAGGGATTTTACGCCAAGTCAATTGGGCGATCGAGACGGCTCAGTTGACTTCTAATAGGAATGTAGATTAGAGCAAACGTAGGATGTGTTAGCCCAAGCGTACCGTATCATTTACAGTTTTATTTTAGTCAATTTTTAGACCTTAAAATATGTCTGAAAATTTATTATTAGTATTGTCTTGGTGCGTTACGCTTGCGCTAACACACCCTATAATTTGGTAGATTATTTTGCGGCAATTCCCTTATTGGTGTAGCCGCTCCTCTGGGGGATCGGGTTGGATTAAGTCAGCCAAATGTGTTTGCTCCATCGAGACGATCGTCACTGGTAAATGTGCTCCGATTAGCCCCTGCTTGATATGTGCAGGTGTCTGATTAAACAAGACAAATAATGGATAAATATGTTCGGCACCTTCACTGATAATATGTCGATAATATTGAGGCATTACCCATTCATAATCATGGTCTAATAATACCTGTGTTTTGCGCCAGCGGGCGAGTAAGTCGGAGAGATCTTCTTCAGGACGATGGATGAATATAAAAATCTCTCCACCCATCTTAATTTTCCACTCTGGATCGCACATCAAATAGGCAAGATCGCAGGGCAGTAAGATCGTTTTGGAGGTAGCAGCGATCGGTGAAAACTGACTTACTTGTTCTAATAATACCTTCCGCAGTTTAATCACAGGTAAAGGCATCGTAATCAAACTCTCTTCAGAGCGTCTCATACTAGGAATCATTTCCAGATAGGGACGATACTGCTTGAGTAGTTCCACTGCTTCAGTATGGTTGCTATATCGAGCCAAAAGCTGTTCGTAATCGGATCTATTAATAGACATTTTAAATTAGTCGATCGGTGACGCTCGATAGTCGATCGGTGATTTTTTTAGAGGTATCAACGATCCACTATCAAGCGATTAAACTTTTTTAACCGAGTTTCTCGAATACTTTGAACATTGGTAAGTACATTGATAGCAAGATTACAGCGACCATCCCAGCGAGGAAGACCATCATAATGGGTTCCAGGACACTAGTTAGAGCCTTGACTGCTTGTTCGACTTCATCTTCATAGAAATCAGCGACTTTCATCATCATCGTATCTAGTTCCCCAGTTTCCTCACCGATACTGATCATTTGAATCGCTAGTGGTGGGAAAACCTTTTCCCGCATCAGGGCGTTACTAAGCATTCCCCCTTGTTGGACTTCGATTTTGGATTTTTCGATCGCATTGGAAATTACTTGATTGCCAGCAGTATCGCGGACGATATCGAGCGAGTTGAGGATTGGTACACCCGATCGCGTCAATGTCCCAAAAATCCGGCAGAATCTCGCTGTAGCGGATTTTTCATTGAGGTCACCAATAATGGGCATCTTCAAGAAAAACCGATCCATTGTAAGTTTACCGATCGTGGTTTTATAGTATTGAGTGTAAGCAAAAATCAACCCACCCACCACGACGATCGGAATCACGACCATCCAACTAGTCAAAATCCCACTGATACCCAACATAAACAGTGTCAATTCCGGCAACTCGGTACCCAAACCTTTGAAAATACCTGCAAATACTGGAATCAAGAAAATTGTCATCCCCAAGAAGACGATGATTGCCAAAATACCCACCGCAACTGGATAAGCCATCGCCCCCTTGACTTGGTTCTTGAGGCGAGACATGTCCTCTAGCACTTTGGCGAGGCGATTGAGGACTTCATCGAGTACCCCCCCTACTTCTCCCGCTTGCACCATACTCACATACAGCGTATCAAAGCATTCTGGGTGGCGACGCATCGCATCAGATAGGTTGATTCCTTGCTGGACATCGACACTGACTTGGGCAAGGACTTTGCGTAATTTGGGGTTACCACACTGCTCGGACAGTACTGTCAAGCATCTCACCATCGCGACACCAGCATTGACCATCGCCGCAAACTGACGAGAGAAAACAGCTTTATCCCGCACAGTCACCGGATTCATGGCTGCTTCAATATCTTTGAGATCGATCTTGGTGATATCAAAGGATCTGGCTGGTCGAATATTTTGAATGAATTGATATTTTTTCTTGAGTTTTGTCCGTGCTGACTCTACTGTTTGAGCATCAATTTTTTCTTGTTTGACATTCCCTTGGGAGTCACGGACTTCAGCGATAAAAGTTGGCATCTGTTTTAGGGGATAGGGGGTGTTTAGGCTTTAAGGGTAGGGAGGCTTTAGGCTTTAGGCTTTAGGGATAGGAAGGCTTTAGCCTTTAGGTTTTAGGCTTTAGGGGTAGAGGAGGTAGATTAGACACTGGGTATTAGCTGAATATAAGCATTCTGAAACCTAAAACCTAAGACCTAAAGCCTAAAGCCTAATTCCGAGTTGCCATCGGCGTAGATCCGATCAGACGTTGGAGTTCGTCGGGTCGGGAGGATTTGGAGACACCCACTTCAAAGGAGATGGTACCTTCTCGAATATGTTTGGCGAGGATCGACTCCATGGTATTCATGCCTAGTTTGGCTCCAGTTTGGATAGCACTGTAGATTTGGGCGGTTTTGCCTTCGCGGATGAGGTTGGAGATGGCTGGCGTGACGATCATGATTTCTTGCACGAGGACGCGTCCGAATTCGCCAGGTTTGGGTTTTTTCTTTTGGACGAGAGCTTGACTAAAGACGGCGACAAGGGAGTTGGAGAGCTGGGCGCGGATTTGGGGTTGTTGTTCGGGGGGGAAGACATCGAGCATCCGATCGATCGTTTGAGCGGCGGAACTAGTATGGAGCGTCCCCATGACCAAGTGACCCGTTTCGGCGGCACTAATCGCCAAACTAATGGTTTCCAAGTCCCGCAGTTCTCCCACTAGGATCACGTCTGGATCTTCGCGCAAGGCGGCTCTGAGGGCATTGGAGAAGCTTTTGGTATCTTCACCTTTTTGACGTTGGTGGATGAGGCTTTTGACATTGGAAAAAACGTATTCAACCGGATCTTCGATCGTCAAAATATGCTCGGCACGAGTACGATTGATCAGATCGATCATTGCTGCCATCGTGGTAGTTTTACCAGAACCAGTCGGCCCCGTCACCAAGATCAAGCCTCTAGGACGACCGCTCATTTCCCTCACGATTTCGGGCAAACCCATCTGATCGAAGTTGGGAATTTTGGAAGAGAGTGCCCGCAAACAGGCGGCATAACAACCGCGTTCTTTATAAACATTGACCCGAAATCGTGCCAATCCTTTGACGCCGTAGGAACAATCTATTTCCCAAGTTTGTTCGAGTTCCTTGCGTTGTGTATTGTTGAGCATACTGAAGATCAGTTTTTGGCAATCTTGAGGGCTGAGCGGTTCTGCACCGACAGGTGCAAGTTTGCCACTCACGCGGAAATAGACGGGCGCACCTGCTTGGATGTGCATATCCGAGCCGCCCATTTCGACGAGTTGCTCCATGAGGTCTTCGATCATTAATTCAGACATAGGTTTAGGCTTTAGGTGTTAGGTTTTAGGCTTTAGGTCAGGAACTAGGCTTTAATTCTTAGGTCTTAGGTGTTGGGTCAGGAACTAGGCTTTAGGTGTTAGGTCAGGAATTAGAGTGTGTGGGTGAGGGGAATGCAAGCGTCCTAAAACCCTAAAGCCTAAAGCCTAAAACCTAACACCTAGTCACTAAATCTTGCCGTCATACAATATGGACAATCGAGCCATTCCGGCAGGAGGGCAGCGGAGCAGGTGCCGCAGACGAGGGTAGTTTTGCGTTTGGCTTTGAGTTCGGCTTCTAGCCCCGAGTCGGTAAAAGTGACTCGCTCGACCTCAGTGAGGGTGGTGTGACCTTCTTGCACCATTTGGAGACTGTATGCTAGGAGCGTTTTCATCCCCTGTTGGACGGCAGTCTCCTTGATAATGGCGGAGGGAGCGCGTTGGTTGATCAGCGTCGCTAGCTCGTCGGTAATTTGCATCACCTCATAGACACCGATCCGACCGCGATAGCCGACACCATTGCAGTTTTTACAGAGTTCGCCAGCAGCTTTGGCTGATTCGATCGCCTCGTTGGTCAACTCATTGGCTTTGTAGAAGGTGATAACTGCGTCTCCAGACGCAGACAAGCCAAAGCGAGCGAGTTCTTCACGAGTGGGCTGGTAGGGAGTGCGACACTCGACACAGACGCGGCGGAGGAGTCGTTGGGCGACGACTCCGATGAGTGCCGCCGAAACCATGAACGGTTCCACGCCCATCTCATCCAGCCGCGCGATCGATCCTGCTGCGTCATTGGTGTGGAGGGTAGTCATGACCATGTGACCAGTGAGGGCGGCCTCCATCGAGGTTTTAGCCGTCTCTTGGTCGCGGGTTTCTCCCACCAGAATGATGTCGGGATCTTGACGCATGAAGGCGCGCAGGATCGATGCGAAGTTCATCCCTTTTTCACGGATCACCTGTACTTGGTTGATGCCTGGGAGCGCATACTCGATCGGATCTTCAGCCGTACTGATATTGACGCCCGGATCGTTGCGTTCTGCCAACAGCGAATAAAGTGTCGTCGATTTACCAGAACCCGTCGGCCCCGTGACTAGAATCAATCCAAAGGGACGACTACCCATCGCGCGCACCATTTCCAAAGTTGGGAGATCGCTAATCAACTTGTCCAAACCGAGCTGAGTAGAAGAGTTATCCAAAATCCGCATACAGACTTTCTCCCCATACCTACTCGGGAGAGTACTCATCCGAAAGTCTACTTTGCGACCCTCAAATGTCCGGCGAATCCGACCATCCTGTGGCAACCGCCGCTCGGCGATATCCAACTCAGCGATGATTTTGAAGCGAGAAATGACGGCGGGAATAATATGCTTGGGTAAAATCGGGAAACTCTGCCGCAGCACCCCATCTTTCCGAAACCGGACTCTCAACCCCTCTTCCTGCGGTTCGATGTGAATATCCGAAACTTTTTCCATCAAACCCTTAGCCAGAATTTGGTTGACCAACTTGACCACAGGTGCTGCTTCTGCGCCCTGAACGTCGATCTCATCGTCGATTTCCGCCTCGGCATTCCCGAGTTCGGGCGTATCGAAGTTCTCGATTTCGATACTGAGATTTTTTTTGGAGTTATCCGCCGCATCTTGCCGAATGCGTTCGTCTAAGTAGCCATCTAGCAGTTTTTGATAATCTTCAGGCGCGATCACCTCACTACGCCAACCGATCCCATGGGGACGGAGGATTTTGTCTAAGTCATTTTTGGCTTGGAGGTCGTCAGGTTTGACCATTGCCACGGTCAGAATCGGTGGATCGCCATCCAGTCTCCCGATCGGTAATAATTTAAGTTGCCGACAACTATCAGCACTAATAAAAGTATTGATTAATTCCCGAACTTGGAGCTTGTTGATTTGAGTGGAGGCGATATCCACCGCATTCAAGCCATAGACAATCTTCAGCTCAAACAACTGTTGCTTTTTGTATTGCTGTTGCAACTCCGCAGGCAAAGATTTGCCTGTCAGGGACTCCAACACATCTGTCAATGGGTGGTTGTTGGCACGACTATCGACCAATGCTTGTTTGAGTTGTTCCGCATTGACATAACCCGATTGGATCAGCTTATTGCCGAACGGAGAAAAGTCATTACGGACGATGAGTGCCCGCTTGGGCGATGAAGATTGAGTCATAGCTGCTGTAGTTATCTCCTTAGCTTTACAGTATGCCCACAGATCGATTAAATCTAACGCTCAGGTGTTTGGCAAAGGCAAAAGGGTCAAGGGGGAAGGGTCAATGATACTTTGTGTCGCTAAGGTGGGCACTATGAGTTGAGACCATTTGATGTGGGTACACAATTCAAACTGGGGCGATCTCCACCGCTAAATCTTGAATTTATTGCCGATCGCTACTGCAAAAATGCCCGTCGATCGCCGATCGGATTTATACTCAAAAGGCGTATTTACCGCACTAGCCGTACCGCTCGATATATATTTAAAGTATGTATTTAGGGAGTCATTTGGACTCTCGAGCGGCTGTGCCAACCGAGCGACTCGCGCTTTTGTGCGAACCGTTAGTTTGCACCCACTTGCACGCATAGCGTCGCCATTGGCAAAGTTAGCTACGAATATCGCCTAGCAGTCTGTTAACAGAGAATGAATGAAGATGAGTGAAACCCCACAGCAGCAGAGTAGACCAGATGATGAGACGCTCTCATCACCACTACCCTCAGACAATCTCGAACCTCAACCCGCCGCAGAGACCGTAACGTCATCCGCTACCGCTCCGACAGCGGCAATCGATCCAGACGTGGTAGTTGAGGGCGGCGCAGCTACTCCTGAATCGTTCGCCAGAGCGGCGCAGACATCTGTAGACCCTGAGACGGTCGCACCGTCTGGATCGGATCTTCAGTCACTGACGACAAAGCTGGCGGAGGTCTCCAACCAAAGAGATGCCTTTCAAAGCCAATATCTGCGGATTGCCGCCGATTTTGACAACTTCCGCAAGCGCAGTAGCAAAGAAAAAGAAGATGTCGAACTTAAAACCAAGTGCGCCACCATCATCGAGCTATTGAGTGTTGTCGATAATTTTGAGCGTGCTCGCACCCAGATCAAACCTCAAGGTGATGGGGAAATGGGCATTCACAAAAGCTATCAAAGCGTCTACAAACAACTGGTGGACAGTCTCAAACGGATTGGCGTCTCACCCATGAAATCGGCTGGGCAACAATTCGATCCAAATCTGCATGAAGCCGTCATGCGTCAACCCACCGAAGAACATCCTGAAGGTACCGTGATTGACGAGCTTCAGCGCGGCTACTACCTGGGCGATCGGATCTTACGACACGCTTTGGTCAAAGTAGCTGCGCTTCCAGAACAATTATCACCAGAAGATGTGGGTACGTTTAACTCGTCAGTCGATAACTAAATCTCAGATGTTAACTGAGATTTAGTTATCCTCCTCACCGCCAAGCTCGATCGATAATATCCCCCTTTCCCTGCATACTTTTTTAGAGATTGCCTCAATTTTATGGCAAAAGTCATCGGCATCGACCTCGGTACTACCAATAGCTGTGTCTCCGTCCTCGAAGGCGGGATTCCAGTGGTCATTTCCAGTTCTGAAGGTGGTCGCACCACTCCCAGTATCATTGGATTTGCCAAAGGTGGCGAACAATTAGTCGGACAACTAGCCAAACGCCAAGGCGTTACTAATGCGGAAAACACCGTCTATAGTATCAAACGCTTTATCGGGCGGCGGTGGGAAGACACAGAAACAGAACGCAATCGCGTCCCTTACAGTTGCATCAAAGGGCGCGACAATACTGTTGATGTGCAGATTCGCGGACGTACCTACACACCGCAAGAGGTGTCCGCGATGATCCTCCAAAAGCTCAAGAAGGATGCCCAAAATTTTTTGGGACAGCCAATCGAGCAAGTCGTGATCACGGTTCCAGCTTATTTTACCGATGCCCAACGCCAAGCTACCAAAGATGCCGGGACGATCGCGGGACTAGAAGTATTGCGGATTATCAACGAGCCGACTGCTGCTGCGCTTGCCTACGGCTTGGACAAAGCCGATACCGAGCAAAAAATCATGGTAGTTGACTTGGGTGGGGGGACATTTGATGTCTCGGTACTGCAACTTGGTAACGGCATTTATGAGGTCAAAGCGACTTCTGGCAACAACCATCTGGGTGGGGATGATTTTGACAATGAAATCGTCCGCTGGATGATCAAACACTTTCGGACAACGGAAAAGATCGATCTGTTGAAAGATAAAATGGCTCTGCAACGCTTGCGTGAAGCTGCCGAAAAAGCCAAAATCGAACTCTCTACCATGATGAGCACGACGATCAACCTCCCGTTTATCGCCGCCGATGCTCAAGGCCCCAAACATCTAGAAATCGAATTAACACGGACTAAATTTGAGGAAATGGTCTCGGCTCTGATCGAAGCCACGCTCGAACCTGTGCAGCGCGCACTCAAAGATGCCGATCTCCAAACTAAAGAAATCGATCGCATCCTCCTCGTCGGTGGCTCCACCCGCATTCCTGCCGTCCAACGTGCCATTCAAGACTTCTTTGGCGGTAAAGAACTCGATCGATCGGTCAATCCCGACGAAGCCGTCGCGATGGGTGCTGCCGTTCAAGCGGGAGTAGTCGGTGGCGATGTCAAAGATGTCCTCCTCCTCGATGTCACCCCCCTCTCGCTGGGCATTGAAACCCTGGGCGAAGTCTTCACCAAGATCATCGAGCGCAACACCACCATTCCGACTAGTAAAGGTCAAGAATTTTCCACCGCCACTGACGGACAAACCTCCGTCGAAATCCATGTCCTCCAGGGTGAACGGGCAATGGCAAAAGATAACAAGAGCCTGGGTAGATTTCTGCTCACAGGCATCCCCCCTGCGCCCCGTGGGGTACCCAAAATTGAAGTGGCATTTGATATCGATGTGAATGGGATTTTGAAGGTCTCAGCCCAAGATCGCGGGACAGGACGCGAACAAACCGTCTCGATTACCAATACAGGCGGACTCAACAAAGTCGATATCGAGCGGATGCGGAAAGAAGCCGAAACCTACGCTCAAGATGACTGGCGCAGACTCCAATTGGTGGAACTCAAAAACCAAGCCGATGCCCTGTTCCACACCTATGATATCGCCCTCAAAGACAACGGTCATCTCATCAACGATCTGCTCCGCGAACAAGCCGAAAAGACCGCCAGAGAACTCCAAATGCTGCTGCTCGAACCATCAGCCAACTTAGAAAATGTCCAACAAGCGATCGATCGGCTCCAGCAACAAATTTTCGCAATGGGTGCAGCCGTCTATCAACAAGGCACCACTCCCAACCAGTCCACCAAGACTGAGCCACCCAATCCTAATGGGCGGACTAGACACGCGCCCCTCAGTAGAGCCGCAGCACCCCCACCACCCCCACCACCCCCAGCCAAAAAGGTCGCCAGCACACTCACATTAGATTATGATGACGAGACAGCTACTACTGACTATGAAGTCGTGGAGTAGGCTTGAGGCTCTAGGCTTGAGGCTTGAGGCTTTAGGCTTTAGGGTCTGGGATTGGGAAAATAGAGAACCTGTCTATTCACCATTCACCATCCACCATCCACCATCCACCCTAGATCGCTAATTTATCACAGGTACGGGAATAGATAATTACGGTTAATACTCCATCACTTAGACCCGATTCATTTACAATAAATATCACATTGTTAAATCAGCAGCGAAAATGGCGATCGAGCTTTGCTAAGCCTGTAAATCGCGCTACGATCCAGCGGTATCGCTGCTGAGGATTGAAGCCCAAAGCGTGTTGTCAAACTAGTAACAATAATTCGCGCTGCGATCGAGTTTTTAGCTCCTTACCGATCCGCTCCATCCCACCCCCGATCCTGCTTTTCGCACACTCCTTGTAAGATAGAACTTCTCTATGGCACGCGACTATTACGAAATCCTTGGCACCTCACGAGATGCCGATCAGGAAGAAATTAAACGCGCCTATCGCCGACTGGCGCGGAAATACCACCCAGATGTCAACAAAGAGCCTGGGGCGGAAGACACCTTCAAAGAAATCAACCGCGCCAATGAAGTCCTCTCCGAGCCAGAACTCCGCGCTCGTTACGATCGCTTTGGTGAAGCTGGAGTGTCTTCAGGCGGCGGATCAGCCCCTGGATATGGCGACGCGGGCGATATGGGAGGGTTTGCCGATATCTTCGATGCTTTCTTCAATGGCTTTGGTGGTGCAGCAGGACAACAACAAACTACCCGCCGTCGCAATGGCCCCGCCAGAGGTGAAGATCTCCGCCTCGATCTCAAGCTAGATTTCCACGAAGCCATCTTCGGCGGTGAGAAAGAAATTCGGATTCCACATCTCGAAGCCTGCACCACTTGCAAGAGTACAGGCGCAAAACCAGGCTCTGTCCCTCAAACTTGTAGCACCTGTGGCGGAGCCGGACAAGTCCGCCGCAACACTCGCACCCCCTTTGGCAATTTCACCCAAGTCTCGGTCTGTCCGACCTGTAATGGTGACGGTCAAGTCATTGAAGATAAATGTGAAGTCTGTAACGGTGCCGGACGCAAGCAGGAAACCAAGAAGCTCAAAATATCCATCCCCAAAGGGGTCGATAATGGTACCAAACTGCGGATCGGTAAAGAAGGCGATGCTGGGCTGCGTGGTGGGCCAGCCGGAGATCTTTATGTCTATTTACATGTCGAAGAAGATGCCGAGTTTCGCCGTGAGGGGATTAATATCCTCTCCCAAGTCAAAATCAGTTATCTCCAGGCAATTCTCGGCAGCCACATTCAAATCAATACTGTCGATGGGGCAACCGAGCTAAATATTCCCGCAGGTATCCAACCAAATACCGTCCTCAAACTCGAACAAAAAGGTGTGCCACGCCTAGGTAATGAGGTCAGCCGAGGCGATCATTTGCTGACAATCCAAATCGATATCCCAGCGAAAGTCAGTACTGAAGAACGCGATCTCCTCGAAAAACTCGCCAAACTACGCGGCGATCGCGTCGGCAAGGGTGGTATAGGTAGTATCTTTGGTAATGTCTTTAAGTAGGTTTTAGGCTTTAGGCTTTAAGTATTAGGGTTTGGATGTGAGGTCGGTACGAGCGGTCGAAAGAATCATGCCTAATACCTAGATGGTGGGCAGTGCCCACCCTCCAAAATCTACTGCCCACCCTCCAAAAGCCTAAACCTAAAGCCTAACATCTAAAACCTAAAGCCTAAATCAATGACTCAACTAGACCTACGCGGGACACCATGTCCGATTAATTTTGTCCGCACCAAGATGAAGCTCGAACAGATGGCGGCGGGAGAACTATTGGAAGTATGGTTGGATGCTGGCGAACCGATCGAACAAGTCCCCGATAGCCTCAAGATGGCAGGCTACACGATTGACCAAATCATCGATCGTCAAGAATTCTTCGTTCTCCAAGTCCGCAACCCAGCCTAAACCCTAAAACCTAAAGCCTAACCCCTAAAGCCCGCTTGCTGTGCTGTCTTGACCCAAACACATGCGGAGGGAACCTCCGCATGTGTTTGGGTCGCTAAACCCTCGGCAAAGCCTACGTATCGCGCATCCGCTAAAACCTAAAACCTAAAGCCTAATTCATGAAATTTGTCTGCACCCAGCAAGATCTAAATATCAACTTAGCATTGGTAGCCAGAGCTGTATCCACGCGTCCGACTCATCCAGTCCTCGCGAATATCAAAATTGAAGTCAGTCAAGATCCCGATCGCATTCAGCTCACTGGATTCGATCTCAGCTTGGGCATCCAAACTAATTTTAGTGCCCAGGTAGCAGCAGCAGGAATGTTGACACTACCTGCCAAGTTATTGACGGATATTGTCGCCAAATTGCCCAGCGGCGAGATTACGATCGACGATGAAGCGGGCGAAAATCTCGTCACAATTACCTCCGCCTCCGGTCGCTATCAGGTGCTGGGAATGAGTGCTGAAGAGTTCCCAGAGCTACCGGCGATCGAGGACGGCGAACCAAATCAACTCAGTGCCACCGCCTTCATCGATGGCTTGAAAGGGTCATTAGTCGCCTGTAGCCAGGACGAAAGCAAGCAAGTGTTGACTGGAGTGTATCTCAAAGTTGAGCCGGAGCGGCTGGAATTTGCCGCCACCGACGGGCACCGACTAGGAATTGTTGAGGTCTATCCCAGTGATTACGAACCAAGTGTAGATGCTCCAGCGGAGCGCGGAGCGCAACCCAACACCGGATCGTTTGAAGTTACCGTCCCTGCCAAAGCACTGCGAGAGCTGGAAAAAATGCTCGGGAGCGGGCACGAAGTTGACAGGTTGGGATTGCAGCTCGAACAGGGACAGGTCGTATTTGGCTGGGCCGATCGCAAGTTGACGACGCGGACACTTGAAGGCAAATATCCTGATTATCGCTTACTAATTCCCAAGCAGTTCCAACGCCAGATTACGCTCGATCGCAAGCAACTACTGACAGCTTTAGAACGGATTGCCGTGCTAGCAGATCGCAGTAATCTTGTCAAGTTCAGTATCGATAGTACCAAGCAGTCGATCGATCTTACCGTCGAAAGCCAAGATCGAGGCAGCGGTAGAGAATCCTTAATGGCACAGATATCTGGCGCGGACTTAGATATTGCGTTTAATATCAAATACCTGATGGATGGGTTGAAAACACTGCTTACCCAGGAGATCGCCATCAATCTCAATGGTCCCCTCGAACCCGTCATCCTGACCCCGCTCGGTGGTGTAAAAATGACCTATCTAGTCATGCCAGTCCAGCTCAGAAGCTAATCACTGTCACCTATTTAATTAGCAACTTCTACTTTAATTTGAATTTTTGGCCCAGATGTCGCCAGCCGGATCGTCATACCATCGATTACTTTAATACTGCTAATCGCTTCGCCGTCTACATAAGTGCCATTGGGACTAATATTAAAAATCTGCCAACCACTAGTTTCATCCCATCGTAATTCGGCATGATGTCGAGAGACAACCGCACTAAATAAAATTACTTGGTTATCTGTCGCCCGTCCAATCCGAATGACATCACCAGAGGTAAATGTCCAACTCTGTACGGGAATGGAATTAAGTAAACTGAGGACGAGCGTAGATAACATTTAGTAGTAACTAGTGAAAATTGAACCAATGAATACGAGTCAACCTCGGTGCGAACAACTGCCGCAGAATGTGAGTCTCTCTGTAAGTGGTACTCGATCCTGACTGATGCAAAGGTCAGAGGACTCGATCGAACTTTGCATCAGTCCTCTAAGTGCAGCTTACTCGATGCGAGTGTCATTCCGCTAGTCGATCGCCTTGAAGTGCGACGATCGACTCGGGCGGCAAACTATCAATGCAGCTCGATCTAGTGTGCTGTGGGTGATTGAAATAGAAAAGTGACTAAATCCCCCTTCCCCAATCCGATCCGATCTCCAGGACGTAGCAAATGACGATTGCCTTTTGCCAAAACATTGTGATTGATATAGGTACCATTAGCACTACCAACATCCTCAATGTAATAATTTTCTCCTTCTAACTGGATATTTGCATGAACTCGCGACACCACCTCCGCACAGGGAAAACTCGATACATCGATATCTGGAGCTACTAGATCGTTAGGTTTACCTAAATGGATCGTTTGAAGCTGTGGTGGAATCTCAATTGGGGTATTTGTTTGGAGATGCAGGAGTTGCCGCACTACCGATGGGACTGGGGGCGGTGGCGGTGCTGTCGTGGGTGCCACTGCTGGCTCTAGCTCGACAGCTAGTGGGACTACTGGCGGTGCGACTTCACTCGTCTTCTGTGCTGCGACTGCTGGCTCGGCTATGGGCGACTCAGGGCTGATGGCTGCTGGTGTCGGCTCGGGTGGCAGTACAAAAATATCTGCCGCTGGAGGAGTGAGCACTGTCGGTGGTAGGCTGACACTCGCCATTGCTGGCGGCGAAGTTATCGCGCCAATAGCAGGTGGTGGCAGCAGAATAGGCGCATTCGACTCCGTAGATTTGAGGTTATGACCGCACTGTCCACAAAATGTCGCATCGAGTTGGATCGAGGCTCCACAGTTTGGGCAAGCTTTCGTGGCTGGCAATGCTGTATAACAAGCTTCGCAGTTAGTTGCTCCTTCCGGATTGTCATGTTTACAGTTCGGACAGACGATCATAAAAAAATTAAATTTTAAGTTTTAGGGACTTAACTGATGCCAATTTGGCCGGAGCTAGGGAGCTAGTGGCTGGTAATGCTGGCTGAAAAGCTTCGCAGTTAGTTGCTCACTCCGGATTGTCGTGTTTACAGTTGCGGATGGACGATCGTCAAAAAATTAAATTTTAAGTATTAAGTACTTAACTCGTCTCAATTCTATCAGAGTTAAGTGTAGGGTTGGGTATTTTGTGTTACGTATTATCTCAAACACACTATGTGCCACTACCGAGCTGTTCGCCAGCCGCTGCGTCTAATAGCCATAATAATTCCCCTTGAGGTCGGACACCTCTGGCTGGATAGGCTGCCAGATCGCCCATCGGTGCAAAAATTTCGGCTAGAGCCGCTTGTTTGCTAGTGCCGGAAATCAGGAAGATGACACTCCTTGCCTGGTTGATGAGCGGAAAGGTAAAAGTGATCCGGGGCTGTCCGTCTTTGTCACCGATAGTTACCAAGCGATCGACTACCGTCAAAGCTGCCGTATGGGGGAATAAAGAGGCTGTATGCCCATCATCACCGATGCCCAGGAGGATAATGTCAAAAACTGGAATTGCCCCAGTTGCTGGCACAAAATAAGTCGTGATTTGTCGCTCGTACTCTGCCGCTGCCAGTTGCGGCTCAGTCAAATCTGTCGGCATCGGATGGATATTCGCTGGCGGAATTGGTACCAGATCGAGCCAGACTTGTTTGGCCATCCCGTAGTTACTATCGGGATGCTCGGCGGGGACATAGCGTTCGTCACCCCAAAAGATGTGGATCTGTTGCCACGGTAAGTCAGCACCAGCCAGAGCCGCGTACAATGGTTGCGGTGTCGAACCGCCAGATAGCGCGATCGCACAAGATTGTCGTTCGCCAACTGCCGTCAGAATTCGTTCCACAATCAGAGCTAAAGCGGTGTCGATTAATGCTTGTGGCTCTGGGGAAATGAGTATTTCAGAAGTCATAAAAGTCGAGATAGCGGCTAAACTGAATAATTAGATTTTAGGCGAGACTAGGGGTCGATCGATGGGAACTTCCCCAAAACAAGATAATCTAGTTGGTTAGCTCCTCCACTATTCATTTGTTCGTATTCTGCCCAGATCGATTCTTAACATCTCCATAATTTAGACTATGCAACCTACTGTTAGTAGTTTTCTGACCCCCCTTGCACTCAAAACCGCAGGTGCAGTACTGATTCTATCTTCCCTGATCGATCTAGTTTTCATGCTGTTATTTCCACCTGAAAACCTGATCCTGGAAGGCAATCGCTGGTGGCTGTACGCCACTAGTCAGCTAGTCGATCGTGGGCTGTTACCATTGGTGGGGATTGCCTTTGTCATTGCTGGTGATTGGATTGAGATTGTCTCGACTGAAGATGGTGGCGAACGGGGGAACACCTGGCGGATTGGCACGTTTAGTCTGGCGAGTCTCTTGGGATTGATTTTTATCTTGATTATTCCGTTTCAATTGATGACCACCAATGACTTTAAAGCCCAAGATCTCAAAAAAATCAGTGATGAGGTGACCCAGCTAGAGCAAGGCATCAAAACCAACCTCCAACAAATCAACGCTCAAAGTAAAGACAAAATTAGAGAACAAATTACTGCCATTGACAAAGAACTCGCCAGTGGTCAAGCTCAAGGCGAACGGCTAGCTGGTCTCCAGCTTACCAAATCCAAACTAGAGCTGTTGCTTGCCGACCCCAAAAAATTTGCCCAAGAGTCAGAACAAAACCTCCAACAGTTGCAAAAACAAAAACAGAAAGCTGAAACTCAAGCCAGCGATCGGCTGTTAAAAACTGGTGTTCGTACTAGTATGGCAAGTCTACTCTTGGCGATTGCTTATATCACGATCGGCTGGGCTGGATTGAGACGAGTACTCAAATAATCGATCGGCGATACTAATTTGACACTAGTGTCAAATTAGATATCTAGGGTAGTGGTTGAAAAGGGTCAAGGGTGGATGGTGATTGTCTATTTGCCCTGGTGGGAAGGGACTAGTTGAATTTTGACAACGGCGGCACTCAAATCCCAGCCACCGATCCCAGCGAATATCATCGCCAGATGGCTGCATCTCACCCCTCGCCAGATCGCACAAAGCTTTGTATAGTATGAGTAGGTAAGTCGATCGTTACCAATCGTCCTAACAGTCGGAGATTTGTGTTCCAACATTTCAAGCAGGACTTAAAAAATGATTTAATAGCTGGATTACTGGTCGTGATTCCCCTCGCCACCACCATCTGGCTATCGATCAATGTGGCAACCTGGGTCATCAATTTTTTGACTAGTATCCCCAAGCAGATCGATCCCTTTGATGGACTGCCGCCAGTGCTAGTATCGATATTGAACCTCTTGGTCGGCTTGACGGCACCCTTGTTGACGATCTTGCTAATTGGGTTGATGGCGCGGAATATCGCGGGCAAGTGGCTGTTAGATTTTGGTGAAAGAGTCCTTCAGGCGATCCCACTTGCAGGCGCAGTCTACAAAACGCTCAAACAATTGTTAGAAACCCTCCTCAAGGATTCGGGCAACAAATTCCGGCGGGTAGTATTGGTAGAATATCCGCGCAAAGGGATTTGGGCATTGGCATTTGTAACTGGCACGCTCGACAGTGAGATTCAGTCCCAGATGCCCCACGGGATGTTGAACCTATTTATCCCGACTACTCCCAATCCTACAACCGGATGGTATGCAGTGGTCGCCGAGACCGATGTCTTGGATCTGAAAATGTCAATTGAAGATGCGTTTAAAGTAGTAATTTCGGGTGGGATTGTCAATCCTGGTAATGTAGCAGTAGCAGCTTTGAGTTCCGGTCGGGCACCTGTGGTCGATCCTCCCCTGACGATTGTAACTGCTCCCATTGTCGCTCAGGAGGACAATTTATAATTCATAGCTTACAATGGATTTTTATCTGAAGATAGCCACTGAGATTCAAAAATTTTTCAAAGAGGATTTAATCGATCTCCCACCAGCGATGGCGGGAAAAATTTTGAGAGTTGAAGTCCAGATTGCCACCCTCGAACCATTGAATTGGTTAGCACGCCAAACAGCAGACGTGAAAACTTATTGGTCCGATCGCCAGGGTGGTTTTGCAATGGCGGGAGTCGGTGTTCTCAATGCGATCGCTGGGGACATCCCGATCGACTACCCAACTATTTTTGGGCAACTGAGGCAAAATCTATCACCGCTCTTTCCCCAAGTTCGCTACTATGGGGGAATCGGTTTTAGTCAACAGCAAGCGATCGATCCAAGTTGGAAACTATTTGGTAATTATCGGTTTATCGTACCGAGATTCGAGCTATGGACGGATGGCATCGATACTTTTTTTGCCTGTAATTTTTGCTGCAATTGGGTAGGCGATCTAGGTGGAGAAAGATTGGATGCACCACGAGATCGCATCGCTCACCAAGCCTTGAGTGCCATCCTTGCCGAACTCAATCAACTCGATTTTGCTCAACCAGAAATCGACTCAGGAGCAGTGGCTGAAGATTCGAGTCAGCCGCTCCTGTGCGAACGCGTCGATCGACCAACTCAGCTCGATTGGCATCGAAATATCGACTTAGCTCTAGCTAAATTTGCAGATTTAAAGCTGGACAAAATTGTCCTTGCCAGACAATCAACCCTAACATTCACGACCGATTTGCAGCCGCAATCATTATTGCGATCGCTCAAACCGCACAATCTGCATACTTATCATTTTTGTTTCCAAATCGATCCCACTACTGCCTTTATTGGTACTTCTCCAGAGCGACTGTATTACCGTCAAGATCGAGTATTGAAAACTGAAGCGATTGCTGGGACGCGTCAGCGCGGCGCATCCGCAGGAATCGATCGTCAATTGAGTGACAACTTACTCAATTCAGCCAAAGATATCCACGAGCATCAATTAGTTGTCAATAACTTACAAACAACTTTAGATCGGTTGTGCGATCGCGTCAGTATCGATCGCCAGTTGACGATCCTCAAACTCAATAAAGTTCAACATTTATATACCCAATGTCATGGAATCTTAAAGCCGGATCTCACTGATGCCGAGATCTTGCCTCAGCTCCATCCGACACCCGCTGTCGGCGGTGTGCCCAGACCTCAAGCTTTAAAATTGATTCAAGACCTAGAACCCTTTGTCCGAGGCTGGTATGCAGCTCCTGTGGGGTGGGTGGGTTACGATGATACTGAGTTCGCAGTTGCTATTCGCTCGGGGTTAGTCGATCGCGATCGGTTATTATTGTTCGCAGGTGCTGGCATCGTTAGAGGTTCTCAATCGGCAGAAGAGTGGGACGAAATCGAAAACAAAATTCGCCACTTTACGGACTTATTTACCGAACTATCTCCACAACAGATTTCCGATTTATCATTGGCGTAATCTCGATCTTATCGCCTTAAATTATAGTTGTAGATATTGCCACGGGTAACACTGGGGCAGAGCGTGCTAGTTGCGATCTGAGATTGAATCGAGCGCACATTGCGCGATCGCGATCGTCAATTTTGCTCGTTCTATTTCCGATAATTCTGTCCATATTAACGGTCTGACAATATTGTCGGGGTTGTCTACACCGGGATTGCACCGCATCGCATAAGCATAAGGACGTGCCATCACCAACAGATCGTCAGTCGCCCAATTTGATAGCAAATCCCGCACTGATTGGACTAGTTGTTCGACAGGTTCGAGATTGGTATTCGCCAGATTGCTGACATTGGCAGCGATTTGAGCCAGCCACTGTTGCGGGACTCTAGCTCCGAACTTGGTGGTAATTGCGGCGAGTGGGCTTGGTTCTGGCTCAGTACTAACTGGCTCCCAACAAGATTGGACACTCGTCAAAAAAGATTGAGATTGCTGTGCGATCTCGTCATCCGACCAACCATCCCAACTAAAATGCCGATCGGATTCGGTAAAGTAGTCTGCGGTGTCAGGATCGGCTGGATTCCAAGGATACTCAACTGTCGGAGCTGCGAGGAGGCAATCCATTAATTCAGCTTCAGCTTCAGCTAGGTAGTGAGATTCGGAGTGTGAGTTGAATGCCATGATGCGCTCCTTGCAGGTACAACGGGGTTCGGTAGATGAGGGATTAAATTGAAGCGATCGACCCAACAAGTTGTGGGAACTTTTGCAGATTGAAGTCGCTGTAGAGATGATTAAGCTCTGATTTCAACTACATTTTACCAATGTCTGATTCCGTAAAGCTGTAAAAGTATTCACTGCGGACGAGCAAACAATTATCAGCAATATTAAACATTTGGCGCGGCTAATCAATCCCTCGATCGAGCGATCTTCGCGCTCGATGACAAATAACTTTTACTCATGTGTTAGCTCGTTTATCAAATATATCAGCCATTTGGCTTATTTATGACCAGAATGATGCATTTAAGCGTTGGCATCAGTGTCCAATCATACCTAATTTATACTTAGTCCAGATCGGGATTGGTTAGACTTGGTAACTAATATCTACCCACACTATCTACTTTTAAGCCGATGATTTCTAATGCCAAAGCTCAAGTCGAGCGCAAATGCCCAAAATGCGGCAGTGCCGACATTGCCCGATCGCAACGAGTCGATCTTGAAGATCGGCTGTTTTCACTCATCAATCGTTATCCTTATCGCTGTCAGCAGCAACCCTGCAAGCATCGCTTTTACGCCTTCGGTCGTAATTAGTCGCCTGATGGGGATCTTACCCATCAGGTGACGAGCGAGCGTCTGCTGGACACCGTTAGAGGTCTTGGCAATTTTTCAGCCTGATGATACAATTGCTTCAGTACGCAAGTACTGAGGTATCAATTCCGAGCTGCTAGGCGATCGAGATGTGGCAATCCCGTCTGATAAATATTACTAGCGATCGCCAATTATTCAGCTACAACATCATGACCGAACAGCCCCGCACTCGTCAGGATCTCTACGATCGAATTCGCCAAACCTCGAAGGATGAATTCATCCTCGACGAGATGATTCGGCTGGGCTTCTGGGCGGCAAATGGGGAGATCCCCAACGATCCGGCAGATGAAATTCGCCGTCGTGGCGAGATCCAGCGCGAATTGGATACCCTCAGAGCCGAAAACCGTCGCCTATACGATGAGGAAGCACTCAAAAAAGCCGCCGTCAAGCTGCGGATGGCAGAGTCGCGGCGCATGCAGCAAGAAACCAAAGAGCGACGCGAACGCGAACGACAAGCCCGCGCCGCCGCTTGGAGCGCACAGCAGGAGCGCGAGATCGGCTACCTGGGGGAAGGTGTTTCGGCGGGTCTAAATTTTACCGAGTCCGATCTCGATCGCTTGCAGCAGCATCGGCTGCCCATCTTGCACACCGCCGCCGATCTGGCGATCGCGATGGGCATCACCATCGGTCAGTTGCGGTTTCTCGCCTTCTCCCGTCGGGTGGCGACAATTTCGCACTATGTGCGCTTTGAGATCCCCAAAAAGACTGGTGGTGTCCGCCAGATCTCCGCACCGTTACCACGGCTCAAGCAAGCCCAGCAATGGATTCTCGACAATATCTTGGAGCAAATCGTCCTCCATCCTGCCGCCCACGGCTTCCGGCGGGGTCGATCGATCGTTACCAACGCGCAACGCCATGTCGGCGCAGCCGTGGTCATCAATCTCGATTTGGAGAACTTTTTTCCATCGATCTCTTACCACCGCGTCAAAGGGATTTTTCGATCGCTTGGGTACTCTGAAGCCATTGCTACGATTTTGGGTTTGATTTGCACCGAGCCGGAGGTGACAGCCGTCGAGCTAGATGGCAAGACTTATTATATCGCCCAAACCGAGCGGCATTTGCCCCAAGGTGCGCCCAGTAGCCCAGCATTGACCAATTTACTCTGTAGACGACTCGATCGCCGACTCGATCGAATGGCTAGCAATCGCGGCTATACTTACACTCGCTATGCTGACGATCTGACTTTTTCGACTACTGACAGCGACAAGCTCCGCGAGATCGGCAATATCTTACAAGGTACCCACGGCATCGTCACTCATGAAGGATTGACGCTCCATCCCGCCAAAACCCGTGTCCTGAGACAGTCGCAGCAACAAGAGGTGACGGGAGTAATTGTCAATGAGAAGCTCAATGTCGATCGCGCCGCCCTCCGGCGGTTTCGCGCCACCCTCTACCAGATCGAGAAAGATGGTTTAGCTGGCAAACAATGGGGACAAGGCGCGGATCTCTTACAATCGATCGTTGGATTTGCCAACTATGTCGCGATGGTCAATCCTACTAAAGGTCGTGAATTTTTGGCGATCGTCCACCGCATTCAGAACAAGTACGCCAAGCGACGCCGATAGTCCCCACCATTCACACTTCGGCTACGCTCAGTGCAAGCCATCCACCATCCACCATCCATCTACTACCCTAAATCTCTAATTTGACATCGAGGAGTCACTAACATATAAATATCAAAAATATCAATTTATTTAATATTTGTTTAAGAATTTATGGTTAAGAATTAAATCTAGAGCTATGCTAGAAGAGTCAGCCGAGCGAGAGCGGGGTATCGATACCTCGAATAAGGCATGGAGTTTAGTCATCGATCCACAGTTGTTCATGAGGCATCAGTCGCTCCTTCCCAAATTGAGGAACTGCACTACCTTTGTTGCGAGCAGTCAGTTTTATTAGATTTGGTTACAGACGCCGTCTTCCTGTGGTCGATTCAGGGTGAAATAAAATATTGGAATCGAAGTGCCCACAAGATGTATGGATGGCCCACCGAGACAGCAATTGGCAAACAAGTAACAGACTTTCTCTACCATCTTGAAGATCCGCAATATCAAACGGCGATCGAGCAGACACTCACTCGTGGCGAATGGAGCGGAGAACTTCAGCTCCTCACTAAAGCCGGAAACAGCATCGCTGTCGCCAGTCATTGGTATCTAGTCGCCGCCACTAGCGATACCCCCCAATCGATTTTGGCGATCGATTCTGACATCACCCAGCATCAACTATTGGAACGTCAATTCCTGCACGCGCAACGACTAGAGAATCTCGGCACCCTGGCAAGTGGGATCGCCCACGACCTCAACAATATCCTCACGCCGATCGTCGCGATTACCGAGCTGCTCCCACTCAGACTCAAGAATCTAGACGAGCGCACGCACAAATTACTGACCACCCTAGCTGAAAATTCTCAGCGCGGACGGGAATTGGTCTCGCAAATTCTCGCTTTTGCCAGAAGTGGCGATAGCGAACATACACTCCTCCAACCGCGACATCTCCTCGCCGACGTATTACATATCGTCAGGCAAACTTTTCCCAGATCGATCGCAGTCAGCCTCCAAATCGAGAATAGTCACCTGTGGACGATTTCTGCCAATGCCAACCACCTCCATCAAGTGCTGATCGACTTGTGTGTCAATGCCCGCGACGCGATGCCAACTGGTGGTGAGTTGACGATTATGGCAGAAAATATCGTGCTCAGTGATGAGTATCCCAAACTCCACCCCTATACACGGGGCGGTAATTATGTCGCGATTACAGTTGCAGATACGGGCGTAGGCATCGAGCCAGAATTGATGTCCAGAATTTTTGAGCCATTTTTTACAACCAAGCCCATCGGCAAAGGTACGGGCTTGGGACTTGCCGCAGTCGAGCGGATCGTCAACAATCACCACGGATTTATCGATGTTTCCAGTCAAGTCGGCAACGGGTCACAATTTCGATTTTACTTGCCAGCGACAGCCCAAATGGCACCAGAATATATTCGATCGATCCTCCCGATACCGACAGGTAACGGCGAACTAATTGCGATCGTCGATGACGAACCTGCGATCCGCGACACCCTTGCTACCACGCTTGAATCCTATAACTATCGCAGTATTGCAGCTAGCAACTCCGAGCAAGCGATCGAATTGTACGCTCGACACCATACTGAAATTCAGACAATTTTACTAGACTGGATGATGCCTGGTAGCGATCCGACCGATACGATCGCTCGATTCCACGCGATCGATCCCAATGTCCGCGTCATTCTAATGAGTGGTTTGTCCGTGTCTGAAATTGCCGCTCAAAACTATGGTGCCACAATTAAAGCCTTCTTATCCAAACCCTTTAGCACTCAAGATTTACTCCAGACGATCGCATCCGTCTTAAACTAGGGAGCGGGAGAGTGTGGTAACAGCCCCAATTGTTGATAGATCTCCTCCCCTACTCTAGCTTTAAGCGATCGACCCAAGCGATTCTTTTTCTGGGCTACTTGCAAGCATGCAGCCGTCGGGCATAAATAAGCCGAGCGTCCCTGCACGAGTGTCTGGTCTAGCTCGATGGTAACGGTATGCGCGGGATGAGATCTTACCACTCGCCAAAACTCATTTCTCGGCGCAAGCTTGCGACAACTGACACATCGACGATAATCTTTAACCACTTTCCCCTCGCCATTCAAATTCAACCCGTTCCTCTGCTTGCACAAATTTGATATCGAATAAGTCGAAGACAATCTCTCGCCCCAATAATAACGGCGCGTTGGCGATCTCTGTTAGCAGCCAGGCTACCGGAGCTTTGAAGGTGCATCCATCGATCTTTAGATCGATAATTCTTTTAACATACTCGACTTCACCCCCAACGCCTTGTCCAACTGTAATCGGTTCTCCTTTAGATACCTCAAATCCTAACGACTCACCAACTTCCCTACTAATTAGGCTTAATTGAGCACCAGAATCTACCACCATCAGTATCTCTTCACTGCTAGTTTCGCAGGTGAGAGTGACTGGGTATAAAGGTTCCCATTCATGTCCAGCAAGACTATAGAACTTAATCCAGTAAAACTGAACATCTGCCGTCAAAGCAGGCATCCAATCAATTAAAAATGGTTCTTCCATCTTTTGGGCGTCAGCTTTAACCTGCTGATAGTCCGTTCCGGCTGCTAACAATCGTGTTGCACTATAAGCAACAAATTGACGGCGATAATTTTCCCGCAACATCCGTCGATTTCGATTGCCCCAGCGAATAATTTCTCTAGCTTGTTCTGGAGTGGCTGTCATAATTTCAGTGTGAAGTGATGACTGGTGATTTCCATCCGGTGGCGTAGATAAAAGCGGTGTGCGGCAAAGCTTTGTACGCCAGAATCTAGAGTTAATTGGTGGCAATTTTGGGTACGTGCCAAGTTTACCAGCCAATTAAATAATGCTGAACCATTACCTTGCGATCGATGATGAGAGCTACTAACTAGGTCGAGATGTCGCGATTTTACAGGAAAGAGGTTCCACAAATGAAATTCCCATTACATTCTCAACCACTTTCTGAACGTTACCAAATTTATTAGAGCTGCATAAATTGTAACTGGTGGGCAGTGCCCACCCTACTTTTTGACACTATCCTCAGCGATGTGGCGACTGCTGTAATCACCAGATCGACGATCGACTAATTTAATAATTATCCTCAGCATAGCCAGCATCTTGATAATCAGGCTGATAGCGAGACGGATAGTCTGATTCCACACGACGCTGGGATTCGACCTCAGCCATCGCCGCCACTGGATCGTATTTAGCACTATCTTTGATATCGATTTTCCAGCCAGTCAACCGCGCCGCTAGTCGGACATTTTGCCCTTCTTTGCCGATGGCGAGACTCAACTGATCTACAGGTACCAATACATGTGCCTGACGACCATCGGGATTGACCAAGCGCACCTCATCAATGCGCGCTGGACTGAGCGCGTTCGAGATATAAGTAGAAGGATCGGGCGACCAGCGAATCACATCAATTTTCTCCCCTTGCAACTCATTGACCACGACTTGAATCCGCGAACCTCTGGCACCGATACAAGCACCCACGGGGTCTACATCGCCCTCCAAGGTGTCTACAGCGATCTTGGTACGGGGGCCGACATGTCGCGAGGGTGGACTGGCTTCTCGCGCCACAGCCACGATTCTGACTAGTTCTTCTTCGATTTCGGGCACTTCATTGGCAAATAATTCGACAACCAATCCGGCGGCACCCCGCGAGACGAGGAGTTGTGGGCCGCGTTGCGAGCCTTCGCGAACTTGCTTGAGAAAGACTTTAAATGTGCGCCCGATCCGATAATTATCATTGGGTAACTGCTCTTTTTGAGGCAGTTCGGCTTCGACATCTGGCTGTCCAAAGCTACTATTTACAGATATGATCACTGACTGACGCTCGAATCTGAGGACTTTCCCCATTAGGGCTGTACCTTCAAATTGCTCGAATTCTTCTTGAATTATTTTGCGTTGCTGGTCCCGCAGTTTTTGGGCGAGAACTTGTTTGGCTTGGATGGCAGCCATCCGCCCAAAATCTTCACGCTCGGGTGTCACATCAAGGACGACCGAATCACCAATTTGGGCGAGTTCTCCTTCTGAAAGATCTACGCCCGCTGCTTGTTGGATATTTTTGACTTCATCGATCGAGATTTCCCGATCTTCATCGACAACTTCGGCGACGATCGTTTTAGTCGCAACAACTTGAAAAGCCTCTTCATCGAGGTCTAACAGGACATCAAAATTATCAAAATGATCTTCCTCAAACTCCATTCGATCGAGATGTTGAGATCTGCGATAGCGTTCGTAACCTTTGAGGAGAGCTTCTCTCAAGGCTGTCTGGACGGCAGAACTAGGGAGGTTGCGATCTTTACTGATTTCCTCGATCATATTCCGCAATTGCGGCAAACCAACATTACTTTTTTTTTGTTGTTTGGATTTTGGCATAATTTTTAATTTAATCGATTGCTAATATTTAGGTTTGAGCTAGTTTTTTAGTGTCAAGTTAGACGTTTAGGGTAGTGAGTGGATGGTGAATAGTGGATGGTGGATGGTAAATGGTGGATCGACAGGTTTTCTAGTTCTATAGTGGCAGGGAGTAGTGATGATAAATCATCGATTGCGCCGCATTATTTGTCATCTAAATAAACTTTACTGACTAATTCTCTCGGGATTTCGATCGTGCGTCCTTTTTGACTGAGATAAATTTTGGTGTCATCGCGACGAATTAATTGCCCCTGCCACTCAGTTTTGGTGTCCGAGGGTTGGTGCGTCGTCACTTGCACTGCAAAGCCGCTAAAGGCATTAAACTCGCGATCGGTGGTTAGCTCTCTACTCGTACCCGGACTCGAAACCTCTAACGCATAGGGAAAAGAGATCGTCTCACTCAGATCGAGTGCCGCATCGAGAGCGCGACTCATGCGTTCGCAGTCTTGGAGTCCGGTATCAGCAGTAGGATTGCGAATATCTACCCGCAAGCAGGGTGGGCGTTCGTGGGTGTGAAAGACAACGGCAACTACTTCTAGCCCCAATTCTGCGGCGATTGGGGTAGCGATATCGGTGATTTGGGGGACGAGGGGATGAGCCATAAATGTGGCAATAAATAGAAAGTAGTGGCTATCGGAGCAGTCCCGATCGGAATCTGGAAGATCGGCTAATTTCCATCTCGATCGTCCATACTCAGCAAGCTGATATTGTGGATAAATCCGATCGTCGCTTGCTTGGATGAACGGGTTGTCGCGATCGTTACAGCACTATGCTGTGGAGCAGTAGCAAACAACAAAAAAAGTGGGGTTCGACCCACTCCTGGTAATTTATTATTCCAAGAAGCATAGGGGCAAATTAATCACTTAACTTGCCCCTGCTTCTCATACTAACAGAGTTTTGATTCGAGAGTAAGATAGTAACCGTCAGTGCAACAGTGCAACCTTGCTTGGATTGAAACAGAGTACCTTTATCTGCCCTATCGCATCCTAACAATATGACTCTAAACCTTTACTTTCTCCGCCACGGACAGACTGCCTCCAGTCGCGGTAACTTGTTTTGTGGATCGATCGATCCAGCTCTGACTCCTGATGGTGAAGAAATGGCGGAGGTGTTCGCCAAAACCTATACCAGTACGTCGTGGGAAGCTATTTATTGCAGTCCCAAGGAACGCGCGATCTTGACAGCAGAGCCGCTAGCCAATGCCCTCAAAATGGAGTTACAACTGCGAGAGGGATTGCAGGAAATCAATTATGGTGTCTGGGAGGGCAAGGATGTCGCTACGGTCGATCGAGAGTATCATGACGACTATCTCCGCTGGTTGGCAGATCCAGGCTGGAATCCACCCACAGGCGGCGAATCAGCGATGGCAATTGCAGCGCGTGCTCTCGCCGTAGTCGAAGAAATCAGTCAAAAATATACCACTGGCAATGTTTTGGTCGTATCACATAAGGCAACGATTCGGATCCTGTTGTGCAGCCTGCTAGGTATCGATGCTGGACGATTTCGCTATCGGCTCGGGATGCCAGTCTGTAGCGTCAGCGTGGTTGAGTTTGGCGCGCATGGGCCACTACTCAAGACTTTAGCCGATCGATCGCACTTGACCGATCGATTGCGCGATCTACCTGGAACGTAGGAGTAGGCTTTAGGCTTTAGGGAGTAGAGATTAGGCTTTAGGCTTTAGGTTTTAGGGAACGAGCATCGCTCCTCCCAGGTAAAAAACCGCAAGCGGTTTTTTACCGCTCTCTACTCTCTACCCTTTACCCTCAATCCACCCCTAAAGCCTAAAACCTAAAACCTAAAACCTAATACCTAATACCTAATGCCTAATGCCTAATGCCCTCACTCCTTAATCCCCGTACTCGCCACACCTTGAATAAATTGCTTCTGTCCAAGTAAAAATAGGATGACAATCGGCACAGTGGCGATGCCGACTGCTGCCATCAGGAGTTGCCAACTATTGGTAAATTGCTCTTGAAACTCAGATAGAGCGAGTTGGACGGTACGCAATTCGGGACGGGTGGTGAAAATTAGCGGCTTGAATAAGTCATTCCATTCACCGATGAAGGTAAACAAAAACAGTGTTGTCAGTGCGGGACGCGATAGGGGGAGGATAATCCGCCACAGGATTTGGAACCGATTGGCACCATCGAGACTGGCGGCTTGTTCCAGCTCGATGGGGATGGTGAGGAAAAATTGCCGCAGCAAAAAGATGCCAAAACCACTAGCAGCAGAAGGCAAAATCAAGCTGCTGTAGGTATTGAGAAGATGCCCCCACTTGAGAATCAAAAAGATCGGAATTACCAACAATTGAAAGGGAATCACCAGCGTAGCCAAGACTAGCAATAATAACGCCTGACGACCGCGAAACTTTAGCCGCGCCAAGGCATAACCTGCTAGCGCGGATGTAAAAATCTGTGCCGCCGTGACAGCGAGGGCAACAAAAGTAGAATTGGCAAAAGCGAGGAGGAAATTGCCTTGATTCCAAGCGGCTTGATAATTGGCATAAGTAAGCTGGGTGGGCAGTTTGAAACCAGTCGCTAGTTCGCCTACCGGAGTAATAGAGGTGATAAAGACGACCGCTAATGGCACCATCATCAAGCCAGCACCACCGAGCAGGAGCAGCCACTTCAAAATCTGCCACCACCGAAAATAGCTGAGATTGGACAACTTGTACACGGTTTAGTCTCCGATCGGTTAAGATAGTGAGGTTGGGAAGTAGCAATAAAACTTTAGATTAGCTGGCAAAACGTTACAATAACTGTAGATGTTTCCCGCAACAGGTGTAGCCACCAATCGGCTGAACGTAAAATTAAATATAATTCGGACATACAGGAGAAATCGAACTTATGGTGCAGATTGCCGCCAGTTTGGAACTTAACTTTGCCAGCGAAACCTATAAGGATGCCTACAGTCGCATCAATGCGATCGTGATCGAAGGCGAACAAGAAGCCCATGAAAATTATATTACTCTGGGTGGGCTGTTGCCAGACTCGCAGGACGCTTTAGTGAAGTTATCCAAAATGGAGATGCGCCACAAAAAGGGTTTTGAAGCCTGTGCGCGAAATCTAGCAGTAACTCCAGATCTGGGTTTTGCTAAGGAGTTTTTCGCCCAGTTGCACGAGAATTTTCAGACTGCGGCAGCAGCGGGAAACATTGTGACCTGCTTGTTGATTCAATCATTAATTATTGAGTGTTTTGCGATCGCTGCTTACAATATTTATATCCCAGTAGCAGATGCTTTCGCACGCAAGATCACCGAAGGCGTGGTCAAGGATGAGTACATGCACCTCAATTTTGGCGAAGTCTGGCTGCATGACAATTTTGAGGCAGCCAAAGCCGAACTCCAAACCGCCAACCGTCAAAATCTCCCCCTCGTGTGGAAGATGCTCAACGATGTCACCAAAGATGCCAAGGTGCTGGGAATGGAAAAAGATGCATTGATTGAAGATTTCATGATTGCCTACGGCGAAGCTCTAAATAATATCGGCTTCAACACTGGCGAAATCATGCGGATGTCAGCTTATGGCTTGATGGGCTAAGCGATCGATCGACTTCGACCATTACTGCGCCACCAGCTCCCCGACTTCTTGTAGAAGTCGGGGAGCTTTGCTAATCCCGTGCCCCCAAAATTTTGAGATCCTCGATCTGCGCCTTTGTCAAGCCATCCACCCCAGCAATATTCATTCCCTCATAAGGACGCCGCGCGCGCTGCGTAGACAGGACATGCCCACCTGCGGCATCCCAGACCCGCAGCGTTTCATCCTCACTGGCACTCGCCAAAAACCGACCGCAACTACTGACCGCAACCGACCACACCCAGCTCTGGTGCCCTACTGATGTATCGGTACAAAGTCCAGTCTCCATCGACCAGACTTTGATCGTATGGTCGGAAGCTCCACTAAAGAGCCACTTACCATCAGGACTATATGCCAGGGAAAGAATCCACCCCTCATGCCCGACGAGCGTGTGACACAGCTCGCCAGTATCGATGTCCCAAAGCAAGATCTGACTATCCATCCCCCCGCTAGCGAGAATATGACCACACGGGTCAAAGGCGACAGCGATCGCCCGATTGGTATGTTGGGAGAGGATGTGAACTGGAGTCGGATCGTGGAGATTCCAGATTCTGACCGTCCGATCCTCACTGGCACTGGCGATCAGCGGGAGCTGGGGATGATAAGCTAGCCCACCAATCCGATCGGTATGTCCAGTCCGCACGTACAAACATCGCCACCGCTGAGTCTCCCAGATCCGCATCCGACAGTCACTGCCACCACTGACCAAATACTTGCCATCAGGACTATATACCAAGGCGAGAATCCCCTCATGATGCCCCCGCAGGATTTGCCTGGAGGCGCAAGTTTGAGCGTCCCAAATTCTAATCGTCCGATCGTTCCCCCCACTAGCAAAAGTCACGCCCAGCGGGTCGTAGGCGACAGCAGTAGTCGATTTGGTATGTCCGGCTAACTGCTGGAGACAAGTTGGCGGATCGAGCGACCACACGCGGATCAGGGCATCCCGACTAGCCGTAATCAGCCGCTGTCCATCGGGACTCCAGGCGATCGATCGCAACCAGTTGGTATAACCATCGATCGCCTGAAGACATTTGCCATCGCTCACTTGCCACAACCGAATCGCCCGATCCTCGCCCCCACTAGCTAGGCGATGACCATCGGGATGAAACGCCACCGACCACAACCGATCGCTATGCCCTTCCAACCGATGCAGACACTCACCATCCACCGTGCGCCAAATCCGTAGCAATCCGCCGACACCCGCACTGGCAAAGTGCGACCCATCAGGACTAAATACCGCCGACCAGATCTCACCACCATGTCCGGTCACCACCAGCCGACAAGTGTCCCGCTCTACTGGCAAATCCATCACCTCAGTGGCATCCCAGAGGCGCAAGCTGCCATCGAGACTAGCACTGACGATCGTTTTGCCATCGGGACTATAATCAACCGTTGTCACCCAGTTTTCATGCCCGCTCCAGACCCGATCGCACCTACCACTAGCCAAATCCCATACCCGCACGGTACCGTCAGCACTACCACTGACCAATTGATGACCGTGGGGGTGACAGCAGACATCCATCGACCAGTTGTGATGTCCTTCAAGCTGACGCACACAGGTACCCGTCAGTAGATCCCAATAATAAATATGGTTGTTGGCACTACCGCTAGCCAGATAGCGACCATCGGGACTAAAACTCAAGCCCAGACTGTAGATCCCCTCGCCGATCGTCTGACAGCAGGTACCACTATCGTGTAAATCCCACACGGCGATCGTCCGATCGTCGCTAGAACTTGCTAGATAGCGTCCATCTGGGCTAAATTCAATCGCCCTTACCCAGTTGGTATGTCCCACACAAGTGAGCAAACACTGACCATCATTGACACACCACAGCCGTATATCCCCGTTACTATCGCTGGCGGCGAGAGTTTGACCATCGGGACTATAAGCGATCGCCAGAATACTACTAAAAGTTTGGGTAAAAGCGCAATCGATCGTCCGTGAGTTGGTAAAATTGACGCCCACCAAGTCTGTACCGACCAGATACGCCTGTTGGATGACCAACTCCGAACAGTCCAGATCGGTCAAATCCAGCTTCAGCTCGATCAGTAAATTGAGTAAATTACCAGCCAAGTAGCCAGATTGGAGCGGATGAGTCTGTTGCCAGTTGGCGAGGATCTGCCGCAAATGCCTGCCAATTTGGGCGGGATTGCCGAGCTTCGCCCGCATTCTATCGATCGCGGGTTGGACGATCAGCCGCAATTGAGCTTGACGCAGATACTCTTTGGTATTTGCCTGCATCAGTGGGTGAGTATTGAGCACAAACGGCACCTGCCGCTCGATCTCACTACAGATCCGATCGACAAATCTCCCCGTCACATATTCCATCACCATCGGCTGTAACGACCACTGATGCTTGCCGCGATCGCTGTCCGTTAGCGTCGAGAGCATACTCCGGCGGCGGAGGGATTGCAACACACCCAGTACCGATGAGCTAGCCGCGATCGAGCGTTCGGCTGGAGCGGCACCCAAATTGTCCTGAGGCAGGCGATTCCAGTCGGCGTGTAGTCCCGCTTCCAAGTCAGCACTGGCTAGCGGTTCTCGCCCGATCGCCAGCCAGTACATCACTTGGTGCTCCTCCGTTGTCAGCCGTTCCCACTGTTGCTCTAGCAAGACGTGAATATCTGTAAATCCCAAGTTGCTCGATCGCAGATACGGAAAAATTTCACTCACATCCCCATCGGCTACTTCCGCCACCGCCGCCGCGATCAGTTGCAGGGCAAGCGGATTGCCGCCACAATACCGATTGACCTCTGCCCACTCTGGTACAGCGACGGGTTTGCACCCACGATCGGCAAAAATTCGCGCTCCTGCGGTGGCATCCAACCCTGGTAAGATCGAAGTCCTGACTTTAGCATTGACCCCTTCCAACTGACTGATTTGGGTCGGCTTTTCCCGACTGGTTAGCAATAGACAACTCTGGTGATTCATCCGCCCCAAGGTGCTAAACAAATCGCCATAGTCGGCATATCCAGCTCGATACTGACCCACCTGCACCCCCGCTTGAAAAATCGACTCGCAATTATCCAAGACGATCAGACAGCGATGTTGCTGACAAATTTCCAGGAGTAAATCGATCTGACCTGTGACCGATTTGGGGATCGGTGCTAAGTTTGCACGATCGTCAACACTGTGCTGAAGCGAATTTTGACCGAGTTGTCGCTGTTGAGAGTCAATTAACGTGCGGATCGATTCTGGGAGCAATTCTTTTAGAGGCGGGGCATTGAGCAAACTTCGCCACAAGATACAGCTAAATTGCTGCGGATCGCCCCCTGCTGACGCCTGTGAGGTGGCTTGCAGCTCCCGGACGAGTTCGATCGCCATCGTGGTTTTGCCCATGCCACCCATCCCCAAAATCGCCACCACTCGACAGCGATCGGTTACGAGCCAGTGGTGTAGTTGACTGCGTTCTAGTTCGCGCCCATAAAATGCGGGGATGTCCAGATCTACCCCCCAATCAATCTGCGACTGGGTGGACTCTGGCTCGATCGGTGCTGGCAGATCGTCGCTGTGAGCCAAGGACTCCAGTACCTGCCGAAAGTTGTTTTTGGATACCCGCGTGTTGGTGGCGATCGCCAACATCCGCCACACTTGGGCACCCACTCCTTTGATGTAGTTAAACTCGTAGCCAGCGGTTCTAGCCAGATCGCGATATGATTGCCCTTTCCAAGCTGCCCTGAATACCATTTTTTGAGGGGGACTGAGGTATTTCGGCGCAAGCAGTTCTTTGACGATCTTCTCAGCCCGATCTAGTTCCATCAATCCTTCTCCTCAGTACATCTGAGCGCGTAATACCCTTCAAGATAACCGATCGCGGGTGGTGGTGACATCTTGAGGGTATAGCTGGGGTTTGGCTCGTAGATATCTAGTACTTCATCATCGTTCCGCGATCGTGTTAGTCCTGGCTAAAGAGCGTGTCTAACTAAGTGGATGGGCGTATTTATAAATAATCTCACATCTTGCACTAGTATATAGGCACTAAATTTCCAGTGAAACTAACTCGAATGCCAGCCCCTGTGACAACAGAAATTCTCGCTGACGCTCGATTTCTAATAAAAGTAGACTCACAGCAGTCTGTGGCATTAACTGT
>NZ_JBGSPA010000012.1:0-58081 GCF_041738855.1 Chamaesiphon sp.
ACCATGCGCGGCAATATCAACTGGATGACGGCGCGGCAGTCGCTGTTTGCGTCAGATTTATTCGGCGATGATATTAATAAGATTAAACCTGCGATTAATGTCGATGGTAGTGACTCGACGATCTTTGATAATGCTCTGGAACTATTGACCCTTTCCGGTCGCAGCTTGCCCCATGCGATGATGATGATGGTGCCCGAACCTTGGACGGCGCATGAGTCGATGAGCGAACAGAAGAAGGCGTTTTATGAGTACCATTCCTGCTTGATGGAACCGTGGGATGGCCCAGCTTCGATCGCGTTTACTGATGGTAGCTCGATCGGGGCAGTACTCGATCGGAATGGTTTGCGCCCTGGGCGGTACTATGTGACGACTGACGATCTGGTGATTATGGCATCGGAAGCGGGTGTGTTGACGATTCCGCCAGAAAAAGTAGTCACGAAGGGACGGTTGGAACCAGGCAAGATGTTCATGGTGGATACCGTCGCTGGGCGGATTGTGAGCGATGAGGAAATCAAGCAGGAGATTACTAGCGCACATCCTTATCAAGCGTGGTTGGATGAGCATTTAGTTAGGTTAGAGAGCCTTTCTAGTCCCTCGCTGCCCCTACCAAAAGAGGGTGATGAGTTGCTGAAACGTCAAATGGCGTTTGGCTATACCTTTGAAGAGTTGCGGATGCTGATTACGCCGATGGCGCGGGATGGTGTCGAAGCAACGGGTTCGATGGGAACTGATACACCGTTGGCGGTGTTGTCCGATCGACCCAAATTACTCTACGATTATTTCCAACAGTTATTCGCTCAAGTTACTAATCCGCCGATCGATTCAATTCGGGAAGAAATTATCACTTCAGCACAAACTACGATCGGATCTGAGCGGAATTTACTTCAGCCAGAACCCGAAAGTTGTCATTTAATTGCATTGAAATCGCCGATTTTAAGTGATGCTGAACTAGCGAAGTTAAAGCACCTGAATGAGGGTGGATTTAGCTCTGTAACCATCCCGATGCTGTTCAACCCTAAAGATGGAGTCAAAGGACTTGAAGCAGCGTTAGAGGCGATTTTTGCTGCCTCTGACAAAGCGATCGAATCCGGTATTAGCATCCTAATTTTGAGCGATCGAGGTGTTAATCCTGAAACTGCGGCGATTCCTGCGTTACTTGCTATTTCTGGCTTGCATCACCATCTAATTCGCACGGGTACTCGTACTCGCGTCGGATTGGTATTAGAATCCGGCGAACCCCGTGAAGTTCATCACTTTGCGACGTTGATTGGTTATGGTTGTGGGGCGATTAATCCTTACTTGGCATTCGAGACGATCGCGGATTTAATCGCTCAGAAAATGTTGTTGGATGTTGATTATCCTACTGCTGTTAAAAACTATATTAAAGCCGCAACTAAAGGCGTAACTAAAGTCGCCTCGAAGATTGGAATTTCGACGATTCAAAGTTATCGCGGTGCCCAGATTTTTGAAGCTGTCGGCTTGAATCAAGTGACGATCGATAAGTACTTTACCCGCACTGCATCGCGGATTGAAGGTGCTGATGTCGGCGTAATTACCCAAGAAACGATTACCCGCCACACTCACGCCTTCCCCGATCGACCTGCCAAAGGTCAAACCCTAGATGTCGGTGGTGATTATCAGTGGCGCAAAGATGGTGAAGAACACTTATTCAGCCCCGAAAGTATCCACGCTTTGCAACAGGCGGCGCGGACGGGTAAATACGATCTGTATCAGAAGTATGCCAAGCTGATTAACGAGCAGGATAAAAAACACTTCACCCTGCGCGGCTTGTTAGATTTTAAACCGCAAACAGCAATTCCCATTGAAGAAGTAGAACCGATCGAGAATATCCTCAAACGCTTTAAAACTGGGGCGATGAGCTATGGCTCCATCTCTAGTGAAGCACATGAAGGACTAGCGATCGCCATGAACCGGATCGGCGGTAAATCCAACACAGGCGAAGGCGGCGAAGATCCCGAACGCTATACCTGGACAAACGAGCAAGGCGATTCCAAAAATAGCGGCATCAAACAAGTAGCATCAGGACGATTTGGTGTCACCAGCCTCTACCTCTCCCAAGCCAAAGAAATCCAAATCAAAATGGCACAGGGAGCCAAACCAGGCGAAGGCGGACAACTCCCAGGTAAAAAAGTCTACCCCTGGATTGCTAAGGTGCGCCACTCTACCCCAGGTGTCGGGCTGATTTCACCCCCACCGCACCATGATATCTACTCGATCGAAGATCTCGCCGAACTGATCCACGATCTCAAAAATGCCAATCGGGATGCGCGGATCAACGTCAAACTAGTATCCGAAGTCGGAGTCGGCACGATCGCCGCAGGGGTTGCCAAAGCCCACGCCGATGTAGTACTCATCTCCGGCTTCGACGGTGGTACCGGAGCCTCCCCCCAAACCTCAATCAAACACGCCGGATTACCGTGGGAACTCGGACTCGCCGAAACCCACCAAACCCTCGTCCTCAATAACCTCCGCAGCCGCATCGTCGTCGAAACCGACGGACAGCTCAAAACCGGACGAGACATCGCCATAGCCGCCCTTCTCGGTGCCGAAGAATTCGGTTTCTCCACCGCCCCCCTCGTCACCCTCGGCTGTATCATGATGCGCGTCTGCCATCTGAATACCTGCCCTGCTGGCATCGCCACCCAAAACCCCGAACTCCGCGCCACCTACACCGGAGATCCCGCCCACACCGTCAATTTTATGCGGTTCATCGCCCAAGACTTACGGGAAATCATGGCATCCCTCGGCTTCCGCACCCTCAACGAAATGGTTGGGCGCACCGATATCCTAGAATCCAAACAAGCGATCGCCCATTGGAAAGCCAAAAACATCGACCTCTCCAACCTCCTCTACCAACCCGAAGCAGGCGCAGAAGTCGGACGCTATCAAAAAATCGCCCAAGATCACGGACTTGACAAATCCCTCGATATTACTACTTTATTGGATCTGTGCAAAGACTCGATTCTGGATGGCAAACCAACTAAAGCCACCCTCCCGATCTGCAACGTCAACCGCGCCGTCGGTACCATCCTTGGTAACGAAATTACCAAACAACACTGGCACGGACTCCCAGAAGACACCGTTCACCTCCACTTCCAAGGCAGTGCCGGACAAAGCTTCGGTGCCTTCATCCCCAAAGGCGTAACCCTCGAACTCGAAGGCGATGCCAACGACTACATCGGCAAAGGACTCAGCGGCGGTAAAATCATCCTCTACCCCTCGCCCAAATCCACCTTCATCGCTGCCGAAAATGTCATCGTCGGTAACGTCGCCCTCTACGGAGCCACCAGCGGCGAAATTTACATCAACGGAATGGCAGGCGAACGGTTCTGTGTCCGTAACTCTGGTGTCAGTGCGATTGTGGAATCGATCGGCGATCATGGTTGTGAATACATGACAGGCGGACAAGTCATCGTTCTGGGTAAAACCGGACGCAATTTCGCGGCGGGGATGAGTGGTGGTGTTGCCTATATCCTCGACGAGCAAGGTGATTTTGCGACGCGCTGCAATACCCAGATGGTGGGCTTGGAAACGCTTTCCGATGCTGAAGAGATTGCGAAGTTGAAGGATTCGATCGAGAAACATGCCCAATATACCAAGAGTCAGAAAGCGATCGCAGTTCTGGCACATTGGGATGAAATGGTGCCGAAGTTTGTGAAGGTGATGCCACGCGACTATAAACGGGTGTTGCAAGCGATTGGGAATGCCCTGGCTTCGGGGTTGAGTGGTGATGATGCGCTCGATGCTGCTTTTGAGGAGAATTCCCGCGATGTGGCTCGTATTGGGGGGAGTTAGAAATCGATACGTTTCAATTTGCTAGCGGTTGTGTCTTGTCGCGCTAAACCGTCGGGAAACCCGACGAGCACGCGCCGCAAACCGCTGCTGATGTTGCAAAGTCTGCCTACGCAGACTAGGAAATTAGTCTGCGTAGATCGATCGCGATCTAATGCAGTATTCTATAATCATAATTGTGAGGTATCCAAATTTTGCCAACCGCCGAACAAGGCATCAGGTGTGTAATTCTGTGCCAATCCTTAACCAATACCTTCACACCTATTTTCATTGTTCGTCTTGACGATCGAACGGAAAATCTATTTATTTTAGCTGGTGATAACATCCAGATCGAAATCTATCCTAATGGTCTTTGGAGATTCTTATAATGAACCCTGACTTTGATACCATGACTAAAGGTGAGTTAAGAGCTTATGTCATCGCTCACCCCGACGATCGATCTGCATTCCGTATGTTTGTCGATCGCTTTACTGCGGAAGCATCCCCAGAGACATTTAACATTCCCAACTCGAATACTGAGGTTAAGGAAGTAGAAATTTTAATTCAACAAAAGTTAGCGCAACTAAAAACAGGCTAGAAGACTCACTGTTTCTAAATCGCGGGGTTCGATCGAGAAACACGCTCAATATACTAAGAGTCAGAAAGCGATCGCCGTTCTAGCAAACTGGGAGGAGATGGTGCCGAAGTTTGTGAAGGTGATGCCGCGTGACTATAAACGGGTGTTGCAAGCGATTCAGAATGCCCTGGCTTCGGGGTTGAGTGGCGATGATGCACTCAATGCTGCTTTTGAGGAAAATGCCCGCGATGTAGCACGAATTGGGGGTAGTTAAAGCTAGCAGACCCCCGACTTCTCGAAGAAGTCGGGGGTCTGAAATCTAGGGGTATAATAAATAAAAGAGACGTTTAAGCAATAATTTTTATGTCTAACAATCCCACTGCCACTCAGCTAGAAACTGATGAAGAAAAGTTTCTCAAATCTTTAGGGCGCACTCCAGCAGATGAACAAGCTAGAAAAATTGCGGCAATGCAAACCCTAGAAAACTGGATGAATGAAGAAGTAACTCCCGAACAAAACGAACTAAATCGCGAGTTTTTTAACGATTTTAAGGAAATAATCGATCTCGAAAGAAAACCTGGTTGTAAATTATTTTCGGAAGAATGATAGTTTTTCTGGATAGTGGGATTATCGGTTTATTATCTTCGCCCAACGATCGCGAGTTAGCAGTTAACTGTCAGTCTTGGTTGTATAGATTATTAGCTAGGAGTGTCTATGTAGTCAGTTCGGATATCTGTGACTATGAGGTGAGACGGGGTTTAGAATTAGCACTGCATAAGAATCCTCATGTATCGGGTTTATCTAGATTAGATGGGCTTGCCCAAATCGTGGATTTTTTACCGACAGAACGTGTCGTTTTGCAGAGGGCAGCTAAAATCTGGGCACAAGCTAGAATCACAGGTCAAGGAACTGCTGGAGATCGAGAATTAGATGCAGATATAATTATTGCAGCTCATTGGCTAATTTTAACTGAAGAATATCCAGGGCAAGAGGTAACGATCGCTACGACCAATGTTAAACATTTGAGTAGATTCACGATCGCTCGATCGTGGGAGGAAATAGAATTTTAGTTTAGCACTCCACGATCGAATCACTACTCCACTAAGTAAAGAAAATCTCCGAACAAATGCAACTGAGCGTCCCAGCCTTTAGTCGCTCCCTTAGCGAAGCTGTGTGATTTAAGCTTCCCCAAACTAACAAAAGCAAAGCTGGGAGCAGGACAAGTAACCCAGCTTTGTGAGATCGGCGGTTTCACAAAAAGTCGAGCAAACTAAACCGAACGACGACGCTTGAGATAGGCAAGTCCACCACCCGCCAAAGCAATGCCTAGTATTGTAGAGGGTTCTGGTACCGCCGTAATGTCACCAACATCACCAGGAGTATCAGAAGCTGCAATACGTATGTTGTCTAATGCTGCATAACCACCACTTAGAAGATCGATTCGTAGCGTCACATTGCCGTTGGTATTGCCGCTTGTATTTAATGGTAGCAAAACCTCCGTCCAATCAAACACATTACGTGCCGATGCCGTACCTGATGCTCGCAACACAGACAAAATTTTTCCGCTGCCTAGTCCCGTAGTTCCACTAGGATTGTCATACAGTGTGAACTCAAAAGTCGGTATCGCTCCAGACGTAACAAATGGACCGCTAAACACACTAAGATCTATGCTTGAAATATCTAAACGAGCGTTTAAAAACTGGTTGCTCCCAACATTAAAAGACAAACCGAGCAAATCATTTTGAACGTTGGAAAGCATACCGAGTGCGTAGTTTCCCCCTTTACCTGAAGGATCGGAATAGCCAGTTCCAAACGCACTATTGCCAGTAATAAGTAGCGTTTCAACCGTGTTAGCCTGGGCAAAAGTGAATCCAGGCGGTTGATTTCCATAGAGAGTATTGACTGACCTGAAGATATTAACGTCACCGCCATCGTTGACAAACCCAGTAGGGTTTTCAAAATTTTGATCGTATAAAACCGCCCCCTGAGCAGACGGTGTAAGAAATACTGCCAGACTAACTGAAGTAGCAACAATCCCAAGCGATTGAATAAAGTTCATACAAATTTTATTGCATAATGTATTTGAAGATGCTAATCTTGCCAATCGGGGTATAATTATATAAAGTAGTGGATGTCTATTGACCGTAGCAATTGATGTTTAGCAGTGATTATGTTAGTATTTCATCAGTAGTTATCGAGCATTCCTAATGGATGAACACTTTTCAGCAGCAAACGATCCTTGTTGCCTAAATGTGGGAATGGTAAAATTGAATCATATTCAATCTGCCCCATTACAATCATGAGTACGACCCCGCATAGCGGACGTTCCACGATCGAATCGATAGTCCAGGAACTAGAGAAAACCCCCGAACCAATGCAACTGAGCGTCCTAGCCTTTATTCGCTCTCTTGACGTATCGGATATCCCAGAGAATCATCATCCTTCAGAACTACCTCCAAGAACTTTGGGGCTAAATCGCGGCGCAATGAAAATGAGCGATGATTTTGATGAACCACTACCAGATGAATTTTGGCTCGGCGAAGAATGAGGATTTTGCTAGATACTCATATCTTTATCTGGATGGCGACAGAACCAGAACGCTTATCACCAAGATTCACTGAATCGATAATCAACCGTCAGAATAGTTTATTTATTAGCTTGGCAAGTATTTGGGAAATCCAAATCAAAGTAGCTTTAGGAAAACTAGATTTGAAGGGCGATCTCGCAACAATCGTAGACATTCAGATCGAACAAAATTCTATTCAGTTACTGTCGATTGACTTAAAGCATATTTACGCACTCTCAAATCTACCCGCTCACCATCGAGATCCTTTCGATCGATTGCTCATTGCTCAATCTCAAGTCGAAAAAATGACTTTATCCACTGTAGATAGTGCTTTCGATCGAGATGAGATCGATCGGCTTTAGTCTCGATCTATGTTAATAATTTTAGTGCTTTTGATGGGAAATTTGAGGATTCGATGCTGTTGCTATGACTCAATCTCTAACGGTTCGATCGATTACCGTTTATCAATCATTGCTTGGTGAGGATTGAAGTTGCTGTAATTGCTCGATCGATCGAAACGCCCTCCTAGCCAATTCCCGCTTGTCCAACATTTATCGATCGAACAAACCCAAATCCTGCTCTTTCCATCCCTGTTTCCCTAAATCGCCGATAAACATCGGATCGATTTCTAGATCCTCATCGTTGTGGATTTGCATATTTTTGAGTGTGTTTGATTTCGATCGATATAACGATTGGATATAAAACTTAAAAAAGCGATCGTGATTCTTGATGACTAAATTCAATCTAACCTTTATTAGCATCAGCTAGCTTCTTTCTCATCCGCAAAGCGGCTGTACCACCAATCAAAGTACCAACGATCGTGAAGGGTTCGGGTACTGCGGTGCTTGCAGGTGCGACTGTACGAGTTGACGCAATAGTAAAACTCAGGTCATTGTAATCGAAGGGGCCGCCTGCTAAATCTTCAAAGCTGACTAAAGTAGTTGTGAGATCGCCGAAGCCTGACTGCGCTCTGGCATGAAACAGTCCGTCTGGATTGAGAGCCGCTGCCCCAGAGAAGAAATCTATCGTGGTATTGTCTGGATTGGTGACATTCAATCTAAAGCTTAATACAGTCCCATCGGCAAATGTACCTAAGTCTTTGCTGCTACCAACTGTTGAATCTTGATTGTTGAAGATGAAAAGATCGTTTCCGGTAATTCCGTCATTACCAGGGTTGCCAAGAGCATCGAGCATCAAATATAAGTCGTCACGGTAGCCTGCTGTGGTGCCATCATAGATAGCAGTAACATTGCCGCCGTTAGCAACAACATCGAAACCTTCAGTGCCTGGAGCGGCGATCGTAAAGGCTTGTACAGCGATCGGAGTCGCCAAGATTGTTACAGAAATTGCGCTTAATGATACATACCAAAATTTATTCATTTTAAATCTATTTTCAGAGCAGAACACCTCCAAGTTAACCGCTGTAATTTTGGTTGAGATCCATCGATTGGCTGAACCTACTCAGCTAAACTTCCGTGATGTATGACGGAAGACGATCGGCGATCGCTCTACATCTCGATTAGGCTGGATCGACGATCGTCGTGTAATAACTACCAAAATGCTTGACTGTTTCGGCATAAGCAGTTAGATCTGCCAGCGCAGATTTTAGGGCAGGGCAGTTGTCCACATCGGTTTCGATGTCGATAAAAAATAGATATTCTCCTAAAGAACGTTTGCTCGGACGGGATTCGATCCGACTCAAGTTCAAGCCGCGATTGGCAAAAAAACCTAGAGCTGTCATCAAGCCACCAGGAGTATTCGATCGCAACCCAAAGGCTACAGAGGTGCAATTTCCGGCTAGTGTCGGCTCCAAACCGATCGCCCAAAACTTCGTTTGATTATCGAGACGATCGTTGATGGGATGTGCAAGTATCGGCAAATTGTAGATACTTGCGGCGCGGACTGAAGAAATTGCCGCCGCCTGAGGCTGGCTAGAAAGCATCGTGAGGGCAGCAGTAGTCGAACTATCGGCAATCTGCGCCGCGTGAGGTAGAGAGCCTTGTAGCCACTGCTGGCACTGACTCAGAGCTTGGGGATGGGAGTACACTCTCTCGATCTGACTCATGTCGGTCGCGATCGAAATCAAGGCATGATGGATCGGCAAGACGATCGCTTGTTGAATTTGAAGGGTTGCTGCCAATTTCCAGATCGTATCGGCAGTCATCGTGACCCCACCCTCGATCGAGTTTTCGACTGGGACGATCGCCAGCATTACTTCCCTACTAGCGACCGCTTGCAGCGTTTGAGCGATACTGGGATAGGGCTGTAGGGAGACTGGAGTACCGATGAGTGCCGTGTCGGCATAAGCTATCGCCGCAGCTTCTGTATAAGTACCTTTCGGCCCTAGGTGAGCGATCTTCAAAGTCATAAATAATTTTCAACTCTTACCAGAGTTCTGATTTTACTCGATCGATTGCCGATGCTGTTGATTTTGGTTAGAAATCTTGGTGGTGAAGCCGCGATCCGAGTAAGTCATAAATGCGATAAAATTTTAAACAAGGAGATTCGATCGCCACTCTACAGCTCCAAATTAAAACTGATTCTTTGGCTAAGTTTCAGCTAGTTAATATTCAAACAATCTCATTAGTATTGACAATTGGCAGTCGATTATTTTGGCTGGTGTCCCTAGTCTCTAATTCTTAGTTATATATGCACGTCGTTAAATTTACAGCAGAGCGATCGGTTGATATTGCTGTCCCCCAGCAACCGATCCCGATCGGTCATTATCTGCGGCAGCCGCAGCGGCTGGTCGGCTCTTTGGTCGATCCCGATCGGATGAGACAGGTGAGTGAGGATGAGTTCTGTTTGACCATGCGGACGCTGAGTTTTTTTGGATTCGATCTTCAGCCGACGGTATTTTTACGAGTGTGGACGGAGGTAGACAGTACGGTCAGAGTGGTTGCAACTCGTTGTGAAATTCGGGGCATCGAATATATCGATCGCCGCTTTAGTCTGCAACTGAGCGGTAAATTATCACCTTATCAAAAACAGGGGCAAACTTATCTCGGCGGGAGTGCAGATTTGGCGGTGCAAGTCGATCTACCGCCACCATTAAATTTCATGCCGCTAGCAATGGTAGAATCGGCGGGAAATAGTTTACTCAAAAGTATTCTCAACTCTTTCAAGCAACGATTGATGAATCAATTGTTGGCTGACTATGCAGTCTGGGCAAATACAGGCACTGAAGGCAATTATATTGATGCGATCGCTAATCCTCATCCACACTTAGGCTAGAGAGGGACGATCGAGGTGATGTACAAGGGCTAAAAGACTGTCGATGTTCGGGTGTAATTCCATGTCGATCGATTGCGCTCAGATGTCGAGCGGTACCATAACCTTTATTCTGAGCCAGATCGTAGTGAGGATAAATTAACGCGCGATCGCTCATCAATCGATCGCGCCAGACTTTGGCTAAAATACTCGCAGCCGCGATTGCGACTGATTTATCTTCCCCTTTGACTAAAGTTTGCTGGGGAAGATCTAAGTTGGGAATCGATTTATTGCCATCTACCAAACATAATTCTGGTGTGACAACTAACCCCAAAATCGCTCGCCGCATGGCGAGTAGCGATGCTTGCAAAATATTTAACTCATCGATCTCAGCAATGGTGGCGATGCCGATTTGATAAGCGATCGCTGCTTGTTGGATTTGGGGTACCAATATTTCGCGACGATGCGCTGAGAGTTTTTTACTATCTTTGATACCCCACTGCTGACAGTCACCGATTAGCTCTTTAGGTAAGATGACAGCGGCTGCTACCACCACCCCAAATAACGCGCCTCTACCTACCTCATCGACACCAGCAATGAGCTGTTGAGCACAGGTAAATTCGTGACTAGTCATACTTTCTTACTAGTTTCAAATTGCGGAGTTCGTCCCGCCTCTGTTCCCACGGCTCGGGTGACCCGAGACGACGACCGTGGAACGAACCCAAGTTAGATATCTAGGGTAGTAAGTGGATGGTGAATGGTGGATTGCGTTGGTGCAGCCTCTCCCTGGTAGAATCGTTTATTTCTTGGGTGGGAAGGGAGTAGAAAAGTATCGATCGATTATTTATGCCCTCAAAATTAATGGTAGGGGTAATTCATGAATTATCCCCACCACTATTAAGCTATCTTGTCAACTATCAATCGACTACTGCCGAAGAACGACGTTTGCTGCGCCGATTTTTTGGGAGTTCTTCTGGTAGCTCGACATCCATGGTCAACAGCTCAACTGGAGCGGGATCGGCAACTACTTGAGCCGTTTCAATTGTGACTTCATCGACAGTTACTACTGGCAGAGATTCCACTATCTCATCGATCGCTTCAGGCTGAAAACCCACTGTCAGAGATGCCACAATTGGCTCGCTTGCCACATCATCAGCTCGCATCGTCTCTACTGAAAACTCAGTTGGTTCTGGCTCTGCGTCGCTGCTAGTATCAACTTGACCGATCGTCGGCACAGGCGCAGGGGGTAAACTACCCACTGGGACAATATTAATAATTGCCGTTTTGGGGTTGTTTAGCTCATGCCCCAACTTGACTAATGGCGAAATTCCCATCCAGGCATAGGTTTCTTTCTCCAGATCGGACATTTCCACGGCGACTACTTCTGGTGGTTCGATCGTCGGGCGCGTCGGCTTGACTCGCTGCGGTTTCTCAGGACGTTCGCGCTCTTCTGACATCGAGTCAGAGCTGATGCTCGGACTATCGTCAACCACTGCTACTGATGCTGGCAACGGCTCTGGCACGAATGCTTCGATCTCAGGCGGTGCAAAATTACGACTGACCAGAGTCGCCCGCGTATTGTCCTCTGGTGGGGGAGAGACAGCACGACTGGGTGTAGCGATATTCCGACTCGGAGTGCCATTGGGTAGCGGCGTCCGACTAGTCTCACCATTGGGAGTTGGACGGGGCACATTCCGCACCACTTCTTCGCGTTCGGTGCGACTGACGCGACGGCGACGTTTTTTGCCAGCTCCATTTTGCTGTTGATAGCTGGGGTGATTGACGAGGTTGAAATCATCTTCACCTTCGGTGCCTTCGGGATCGAAGGTATCCCAGACTTCCTCTGGTACTGGTGCTGTTTGACGCGGATCTGGTAAAGTGCGATCGTTGCGGCGGGGGCTTCTGGTCAATCCTCTCCCTGACAGCGATGTCTTGTCGGTACTGCTACTCCGATGGCGATGTTCGCGTTGAGGTACGGTAGAAACTAGTGAGATTGGTACTGCCTCACCATCTGCACCATAGACTGCTTCGCCAGGAACGTGTGCTAAGTGTCCTAAGCCGCCACAAGTGCTACAGGTTTCACCAAATAGCTCATAGATATTCTGACCTTGGCGTTTGCGGGTGAGTTCGACTAGTCCGAGTTCGGATAGTTGGGCGATTTGGGGGCGAGCTTTGTCAACGCGGAGTTGTTTATTGAAATGCTCTAGTACTTGCAGCTGATCTTTGCGGTAATCCATATCGATAAAGTCGATAATGATCACCCCAGCGATATTCCGCAGTCTCAACTGACGGGCAATTTCAGTTGCGGCTTCACAATTAGTCCATAGTACTGTTTCGCGAGAGGTGGTCGATCGCGTGAAGGAACCAGAGTTGACATCCACGACCGTCAATGCTTCGGTCGGTTCGATGATAATATAACCACCAGAAGGCAGATCTACTCTGGGTTTTAATGATTCCCTAATGGCGGCATTGACTCGAAAATATTCGAGGATCGGTTGGCGTTCGCGATGTCTATCGACCACAACTCCTTGCGGTAGTTGACCGTCATTCCAGCCCAAGAGTGTCTGTTTGACTCGCTTGAGTCCCTGTTCGGAGTCTACGACAATCCGGTTGACATCGGCGGCATACATATCGCGGAGCACTCTTTGGATGAAGTCATCATCGCGATTGAGTAAAGCTGGCGCGCGCGTGGAGTTGGCGTCTTGCTGCACCACTTCCCATTGCTTTTGGAGTTGTTCGAGATCTTCGAGGATCGCCTCCTCGGTGGTGTCTTCTGCTTCAGTGCGGACGAGTAAACCCATTCCGGCTGGTTTGGCAAGGACGGCGAGAGCGCGGAGTCGGTTGCGTTCGCCCTCAGAACGAATCCGGCGCGACAGATTGACACCTTTGCCAAAGGGAATCAACACGACATAACGACCGGGGAGGCTGACATTTCCAGTCAGTCTGGGGCCTTTATTGCCAGTTGGTTCCTTCATGATTTGCACCAACACTTTTTGCTGTGGTGCTAGCAACTCGACGATCGATCCAGCACTGCGTCTGAGTCGGAGTGGCCCCAAATCGGTAACGTGAATGAATCCATTTCGCGAAGGGTCGCCAATGTTGATAAATGCGGCGTCAATCCCTTGCAACACATTTTCGACGATGCCAAGATAGATATCGCTGACCTGATGTTGTCCGGTCGCTACTACCAACTCTTGAATTTGGTCTTCCCCAAATACTGCACCAATGCGGTGTTGCTCCGCAATAATTATTTGCTTTGGCATTCAATTTCCTCGAAAATTAGCAGCCCGCCCGATCGCCTCGAATCGACAGGTGCAGAGCGGTACTGGTATGATGTAACTTAATTTGTCGCAAGTAGCTAACTGGTTGGTACCGATCTAAGTTGGCGATCGAGTAGCAACTGCTGGTGTAAATCTAGTGAGACCATCGATCGGCACGTAAGATCGACTCGATAACTATCTGGTTGACATCTGTCTACAGCGATAAGTACTAAATTAAGACACTTACCCTACTAATTGAGATGTATAGCTGCCGATTGTCGATCGCGGGCAGACCCAGGGCGTAAATTGAGGGCTACAGCGGTAAAATCACACGTTAATGTAGTTCTACTGCTGCTGGGACGAGCAAAATAGATCGGTAAACGAGCTAGGTAGTTTTACCAACATGTGGACTGACTGTCTGAGCTGTGCGATTTACTTATTCTTCTGCTCATTCTCCAACCCAAATCAGGCGATACTTGCTTGCAGCGCGTCCGAGGAACAAAGACTTACCACTGGCTATGAGATCGCTAGCTGGGCTACACCAACGCATCGGATCGGTTGTGCCAACAACAGGTCTTGGTTAACATCAGACGCGGTACGCACGAGCGCGAGACCGTATTCCCACCCAACTGCTGCCAAAGATTTGGAGTAGTTGGACTTGACGATTGGGTCGATTGTCCTGGCAAGTGATATCAACCCTCAACAGAGTTGGATCTGGAGCTTTCTCAAATAGGGTGAACTGGAGTGATGTTCCAATCCTCACTAGATCTATTGCACTTAGTAGTTAGCTACCAGGATGGTGGTATATCCAAAAATCCACGAAAATTTTGTCAAGTAAGCGATCGCTTCTGGTTTGGATTACCAGAGGATGTTCGGAAAATTGGCTGAAGCTCATTCTTCCTTGGTGGCGATCGATCTTGGTTACTTTCGATTATACCTGCAAATTGTCACGATCTCAAAGCTAACTTGCGGAGACTTTGAATCGTCGCGATCGTGGTCGTGGCGACTCGATCGATTTGCTCTACTGTATTATTGTGCCCAATTCCGAACCTCAGTGCAGCATAAGCGAGAGATTCCGATCGTCCTAGTGCCCGTAAAACGTGAGAAGGTTCGATTTTGGCGGAACTACAAGCGGCTCCCGATGAGAGGGCGACAGTCGGGCGCAGACCCAGTAGGAGCGCATTACCATCCACTCCAGCGACACTAATATTTAGATTCCCTGCTAGTCGCTGCGTCGGATGACCATTGAGGTAGACACCATCGAGCTGACTCAGTTGCGACCATAACCGCGTTCGCAGTTCGGTCAATCTGACGGTTTCTGCATCCATCTCGCTGACAGCAATCTCTACAGCTTTAGCAAAACCAACGATCTGCGGTGTGTACAGCGTACCCGATCGCATCCCCCGTTCGTGTCCGCCGCCATGTAGTTGCGGCGACAACTTGACACGGGGATTGCGGCGACGGACGTAGAGTGCGCCGCTACCTTTGGGGCCATAGATTTTGTGGGCGGTCATCGACATCAGATCGATATTGCATGAATCCACATCTAAGGGGATTTGACCGATCGCTTGAGCAGCATCGGTATGAAACAAAACACCATTTTCTCGACAGATTTTACCGATTGCTGCTAGTGGTTGCAGTACGCCGATCTCGTTATTGGCAGCCATGATTGAGACTAAGATCGTGTCGGGACGGATCGCTTTTTCTAAAAGTTCGAGATCGACCAAACCATCGGGTGCGACAGGTAAATAAGTAACTGTAAATCCCAAGGATTCTAGATATTCGCAAGGATCTAAAACTGCATTGTGTTCGGTTTGCAGCGTAATCAGATGTTGTCCTTTAGCAAAATATGCTTCAGCAACACCCTTGAGCGCGAGATTGTTGGCTTCTGTCGCACCGCTAGTAAAGACAATCTCCTCTGGACTCGCGCCAATGGCAGTGGCGATGGTTTCTCTAGCACCAGTTACCGCCGCCTCTGCCGCCCAACCATATTGGTGCGTGGTACTAGTCGGATTGCCAAAATGTTCGGTAAAATATGGCAACATTGCCGCAAGGACGCGCGGATCGACTGGGGTGGTGGCATGTCGATCGAGATAGATGGGTTGGTGTCGATCGGTAGACATGTGATGGTGAGGTTGAGTGTGGATGCGATCGAGGTTTGGTGGGGTGGATGCGTGGATCTACCCACCCCGCCCTACGGGCACCCCTCCGAGGAGGGGACTTTGGATCCTAGTATTTCAAGTTACCGTGTATGTAAAGGGCTGCTAGACTACATTTCAGGTTGGTTTACCCCAAGTTATCCCCTCGTCAAAGGGTTTTGGGCTATGCCCAAAGGGCATGACCGAAGAAAATCCCCTCCTCGGAGGGGTGCCCGTAGGGTGGGGTGGGTCAGATCTCCGCATCCCATCTAGCACGAGCAAAGATCGATCAGTTCAAGCATCGGCATGGCAATACTCAGATCTTACTAGAATATCCAATACCCAACAACACCAAAAAGACACCGCAATTAATTACGGTGTCTTGGAAAAGATAACTTCTTCCAAACATCGGCAGTTTAAATCGGTATAAAATTAAACTTCACTATTAGCTTTGAGTTTTTTTCTCATCCGTAGTGCTGCGGTTCCACCTACGAGGGTGCCGATAATGCTAAAGGGTTCGGGAACTGCTGTCGGCGGAGCAACTTGTGAGAGAGTCCCAACTGTTAAGTTATCAAATCCGAAAAAATCAGTCCCTACATTAGTATTGCCAAAAGTAACCTGATTGAAAGTTTCATTAGCAGTTTGGGCGATCAGACCGTAATAAAGTGCCGAACCATTGGGACCACTAATTGTGTTGGGGACAGTTAAAACACTACTTACAACATCGTTGAGAGATAGGGTAATTTGTCCATTAAAATCTCCAATGTCGGTGCCATAAAAACCGAAAGCAGCAACAGGGTTAGCAAAATTGATGGTAAAAATACCATTACCGACTTCATAATATTTGTCACTACCTAAAACGGGAAAACGCCCTACTGTATTTGCGCCTGAGGCGACAGCACCTGTCGTCGAAGAAATAGTGGCTGTACCGACTCCTGGGAAATTGATGTTTGACGCTGTAGCACCGCTAGCAAAACCCTCAAAAGTCTCAGTTCCAGCACCACTGAGATTGGAGAGAAAACTAGCTTCTGCGGCGATCGAGTTTGGAATGGGGCTGGCTCCAGTATTCGCACCAGTGTCTTCACCAAAAAAGATCGTAAAAGCTTGTGCTGGAGCAAAAACTCCACTGACAACGATGCCACCAACTGCAATACTTGTAGTCAATAATAAAGATTTAATTTTCACGATCGGGGTGGTGTATTGTGGCTAGATGTCTTAACTGTGTTTAGCATCAGTCATTACACTTAGAGAAATCACATTTTTAGAGAATTATCTAAGCAAAATTACTTAATACCTGAAATAAGGGTACCTGTCAAATGAGCTATACACAAGATAGAGATCCGTACTTGTGCGCTCGAGTTTTTTATGGTATGATGCATAGTCTAAGTACTGGAAGGAACTATCGATCGACATAATAAAGTTGGCAGCAATCGATATATACAGATTGCCACCCTGATGACTAGCCATAAAATGCAGAGAATATAGTCGATCGAGCTAGATTAGAAAGTATCTAACTTGCTTGACTCGATCTACGCTAAAAAACTGAGTGTAGATCGATCGTGAACCCAGGCAAAACATCTTCGCCACTCAAGGCAGTAGGCGATTGCAAGATTTCTACCTCCTGTCCTAATCGATAGATTTCTACTTGCTGCTGTTGGGGATTAATTAGCCACCCCAGGCGGACACCATTCGATCGATACTCTTCCATCTTGTCGCGCAGAGTTGTGAGGCTGTCGCTCATCGATCTCAGTTCGATGACAAAATCCGGTACTACTTCAGGGAATGCGACACTGCGGGGGATATTCGCGAATTTAGATTTTTCGATCCAGGTGACATCGGGCGATTTGACTGCTCCATTGGGTAGGGTGAAGCCACCAGATGAATCAAACACTTTGCCTAGATCGGTTTGACGATTCCAAATATCGACATCAGTCGTTAGTTTTCCATTTCGCTCCGAACTTTCCCATCCCGCAGGTGCCATTGTAATTAATTCTCCATTAGCGGTTAGCTCTAGTCGCAGTTCTGGATTGTCTTGGCACAGTTGCTCGAACTCTGCGTGGGTAACCCGCAGGGTGATGCTGTGAATGTCTAGTAAGAATGGTTTGGTTGCGAATGACTGCATAAACTTATCCCGAACTAACGTTATGTAAATATTCTAAAACCTGGAGATCGCTTCATACAGATCGGGGAGGTCGTTTTCGATCAAAATCATGTCTTTGGCTTGACGGTGTTCGGGACTAGTCAGATAGGCAAGTGCGGCATCACGATTGGGAAATTCCATCAACTTATCGGGAGCTAAACCACCTTCAATCAGTCCGGCTTTGAGAGCTTCCTTATTGGTATCGCCAACGACGATCGCCAGATCGCAGATCGAGGCAGCTTTGAGAGCCACTTGGCGGTTCTCAGCGGCTTGAATCTCGCCGAGTTCTACCATTCCAGGTGTCATCAAGATTTTGCGTCCGCCTTCAAGAACTTCCAGCACTTCTAAAGCTGAGGCAAACCCGATCGGGTTAGAGTTGTAGGAGTCATCGAGGATGAAACCGTCGCCGTTTTTACGCAAGTTGAGGCGACTATTGGCAGGTTCGAGATTGTGGATGGCGGCGATGACATAATCAGGATCTTTGCCCAGCGCACAAGCCATCGTAAAGGAGCCGACGAGGTTGGAGAGCATCGGCGCACCCAGTAGTTTGGTGAAGCCTGGGTACGCTGTACCTTGCCAATGAATCATAAAAGTCGTGCCGTCCATGCTAGCTTTGATATCGGACATCCAGCAGTCGAGGTGTCCGAGTTCTGGCTCCAATCCGTACAGGAGAGTAGTAGCTTTGGGATGCTCGGTTGCCATTTTACGTGCGCCAGGATTGTCACCATTGCAGACGAGCAATCCATCAGGGGGGATGGCTTGAGCGAGTTCACATTTGGCTGTATAGATATTTTCTGCGCCGCCAAAACGTTCGAGGTGCATCACCCCGACGGCGGTTACCAATCCGGCATTAGGCGGCGTAAAACGGCACAATCTGGCGATCGATCCGATTTGATATGCGCCCATTTCGATGATGGCGATTTGCTGCTGGGGTTTAAAATTCTCGCGAATCTGGCGGGTGATACCCATCTCCGTATTGATGCTACCAGGGGTCCAAAATGTCGGCTCGATCGCTTCGAGGATACTCCCTAAAATGGCTTTGGTACTGGTTTTGCCATAACTGCCAGTAATCCCGATCGTGTAGGGCTGATAGTCAGCGAGGATATCTTTGGCTTCTTGCAAAAATGCCTGTTGTTTTTTGAGTTCTTGCGGCCATAAGATCGCATTGGCGATGACAATCCAGATCGGGGCAGACTGGATTAAGCCAACTGTGACGAGCCAATAGATGTAGATACTCTCGCCAGCTCCTAAGAAATATGTGCCAGCGATGATGAGGATAGTGGCGATCGCGTAAAGTCCTAAAGCAAGGTTATAGATCGCCGTTGCGCGATCGGTCATCTTCAGCTTAATCTTACCAACTTGGCGCGGATCTTCTTCCTGAAAACCGACGAAGACTAAAACTGCTGCGCCAACTAAGCAAATCGCCACACAAATCCCCATATCCCCCCCAGACCCAAATCTACTCAGTGCGGCGGCTGTGAGGGCGATCGCGGTGCCTTTGGTGTCAAAATTACGTTTTTCGAGCAACCAATCTTTAAAGCGGGTGCTGTTGTATTCTTCTTGCTGGAAATAACGCAGATATCTCAGCCCTCGGCGGGTGAAAAAGAGGATGGTGGCAGCGGAGATGATGGTGAGGCAGATGAGGGTAAGCATGGGGAACGTGATGGGAATTAACGAGCTGTAAGGGCGGGGTAAAGATCTCCGCCGATCTCCTAAGATTTAGAGTTAAGTAAGACCATTAATCCGATCGCAACTAGGGGAATTACTACGAGCAAAATCAGTAATATCATCTTTTTTTACTCTTTAGCTAGGTAATTGCGCGAGAAACTTCTCTACATAATAAGCGCAAAGGTGAGAGCCTTCGGCTTGAAACATGAAGTGATCGCGGTGGGGGATGGTAATCAGTTCGGAGTTGGCAAATAGGCTGTGATAACGGTGTCCCATCTCTACAGGGGTTTCGGTATCGGCTTCACCCCAGAGCAATAGCACTGGACGCGTAATTTTGCGGGCAATTTCGGTGAGATCTTCACTAACAGTCTTCACTAAAGTCCCCCGCATCGCCCCAGCATTGAGATAATCACGGGAACCATACTTCTGGCTGTGCCATGTCAGCAACTCGTCCCGATACAACGGCGACAGCTTGCAGGCATGCCGCAAATTTCGCACCCACTGACTGCGGAGTGATTGCTGGAACGTGCGCTGACGCTGCAATCCACCGGAATTGACGAGGGTTATCGATCGCACTATGTGAGGATATTTGTGAGCGAGTCGGAGCGAGACTCTCCCCCCAAATGAATGTCCTAAGAGATCTGCTGATTTGATGCCCTGTGCTTCCAAATACTGATAAATGCGATCGGCATATTGTGCCGTGTCCCAATCTTCTGGCGGTGATGGCGATTTACCAAAACCTGGGAGATCGATAAGATGCACCTGAGATCGAGTGGCGAGGAGTTCTCCCATCGGTTGCAAGGATTGGAGATTTTGCCCCCAACCGTGAAGCATGAGGAGGGGATGACCACTTTTACCAAGTTGGGTGGTATTTAGCTGGGTAGTGTTCGATCGGATGTCTTGAGCCATTACGCGCACTTTTAGCTGTTTATCAGCTTAAATTAGCATCGATCGGTACCGACATCCAGCGGAACTTTGCAGCAGATGACAGAATTTGTGACAAATATGGGTAGTCTAAGAGCGATCGATCTCACATCCACCAGCTCGATCGCTCGATATAATCAGGGGTAAGTTTATGCTCGATTCGCTCTTTACCCCGATCTAAATCCCATGCTCACGATCGTCATTCATCCTCTCCTAGCCAGAGTTTCGATCTTGATTTTGTAAAGCCAACCCGATCTTTGGCGCAGATTCAGAGATCTACTTACCGTAATTATTTACTAGCAGGATCTAAGGAGATTAAATATGTTTGCAATTGGCAAGAAGATTGGGAGTGGTGTCGAGCAAGTTGTCTACGAACACTTTCTATATGTCGTGAGAACTGAGTCACCAGTGAGGGTATTAGAAAGATTTCGCACCCTCTTTATCGAGGGAGTTACCTATAGTGACCATCGCATTTGGACGACGATCGAGGCACTGGCATTTGAAAAAACTGCCGAGCAAAATTTCCCATTAATTATCAACCGCTGTTGCTATATTTTGGTCAATCACTGGCAAATGCAGCTATCTGGACATATCCCCATTGCCAGTTTGGTAAGTATGTTGGCAAATCTCCATGATGTCCGCATGACTTATTCTAGAGTCGTCCGCCGGATGCGTCAACTGCTCCAATTGTATCTGCAAAGTGACGACTATCCCAAGCTCAAACGATTGAATGCTGTGCTCAATGGCAATACATCTGGTAAAGATGCGATCGGCGAACAACCCTTAGGAATGTTGATTAGTCGTTATCCCTATTTATACGAGCACTCACTGGTTTCTGAAGAACGTACTTTTGAAAATGTTGAGACGATCAAACGGGTACAACGCGGTTTACGCAAACAACAAGAAACCAACCTATCACACTATCTCACTTATCAAGTGAGACGATCGCGGATCAAAGCTCAATTCGGGCGAGAAGCGGCTGACAACTTACCATCGGTGCTCAATCCAACGTTATTATCTACTAAAGAATTGGGAATGGCATTCGGTCAATTTGCAGGTAAAGCGGAAGGTAATGCCACTTATCAGGATTTATCGCGCGGTTTTGTCTCGCATCTCCAGATGCAGCCGATTATCAAGACATTTAAGGGCGATCTGTACGACTATATCGTGTCTGGTGTCGATAGTAGTTATGGTAAGCGGAGTTTTAACGATCGCTTGTACAAAGCGATCGACAGCATCTTACCCGATCGAGACAATCAACGACTCGATGAACTAAGCTTGTTGAGAACTTGTACTCACGTTCTCAACCACTTAGTTGTGGAAAGTTCCAGCAATCCGCAACACTTTATTTTCATGGACATGATCAGTAATTTAGGTGCAGTTTTCACAACTGGCTTATTACTCAAAATAGTTTTGATCTGCCAAAAGGTGAAACCATTACTTGAAAGCAGATTATCGATCCTCTTCAATCATTATGAGTCCTCACAGTGCAAGGGTGTACCTTGGCTAGTAAGATCGCTCGAAAACTGGAATGTGGCTGGAGCAATTCATTTTGGTAAAATAGATGCGTCATCGCTCAACTTCTTACAGTCAATTGGGGAGTAATTGACAAGATTTCAACCATCAAAGCTTTGATGTAGCTCTTCGGCAACTATTTTGATCCGTCGTAACTGCGCTGCCATATCTGCTTTCGTCCATTTAGCTGCAAACAGATTGAAACCCCAGGCGATCTGTCGATTGGGAATCTGAAATTCAAACTGATTGAGTAATCTCGTTCCCCGCTGATTGGGCTGGCATTCCCAGCGATCGCTCCCCTTGAAAAATCCATCAAATCCCCAAATAATCAATCCAGGTTCGCGCACGATTACAACATTATTTAATGTGGGTTTGATAACAGGGATCTGAATGACAAATTTACTTTTACTCCCCACACTAGTCTGCCATACTCCCTTGGGTTCGCACTTGAGGATCGGGTTGAGCCATCGCTGCATCAATTCCAATTCAGTAATACATCGATCTACTGCTGTTGCGCTTGCTTTAATCTGAATTGATTGTTCAAAGACAGGCATTTTATTAGGCTTTAGGCTTTAGGCTTTAGGTGTTAGGCTTTAGGGATTAGGAATTAGGTGTTAGGGATTAGGCTCAACATCAAATAAAGATTAGTATCCGGTGTATTTAACAGGAGAACGCAAGCGTTCTCAAATAATTCAAACCTAAAGCCTGCTTGGTGCGCTGTCTTGACCCAAACACATGCGGAGGGAACCTCCGCGTGATTTGGGTCGCTAAACCCTCGGGGAACCCGTAGACGAGCGAAGCGAGGCGTGTCGTTGGCGTAAGCCTGCCGTAGGCAAAGACGGAGCGCGCATCCGCTAAAGCCTAATCCCTAACACCTAATTCCTGTTTGATGCGATCGACGATCGAGTGTTTATCAATGGTAACAAGAATTTGGGCAATGACTGATTTAGGGCTATCCTCACCCCATGAGGCACCATTTGCTAGGTAAGTTTTGGTAATCTGACCGATCGTATAGATCGAGACTCCAGCAATACTCGCCTGAGTCAGGGCGACAGCAGTATAGGGGGCGATACTAACTCCACCTGTCGCCGGAGCGAGGATGGCGAGTAAGCCCTTGATCCCACTCAATCCTAGATTTGCCACCAAACCGCTGACTGTCAACCCTCCCATGCCGATAGCAATGCTCTGGAGGATGCCCAGCGCACCCGATCGAGTCATCGGGATACGGTAAAATTGTGATAGGCGGATAATCATCGCCACATCGATCGCCGCACCACCAATCACATCCGCAGCAGTGATGGGATTAATCGCAATCGCGATCGCTTTTGCCATCACAAATTGCCAGATAATATCGTTGGCAGCCTCGTCGCGACTGTCCATTTTGCGATCGATCGTCTGTTTTTGAATGCGATCGGCTGCTAACATGGCGTTGAGGGCGGCTAGAGATTTACCTTCTCGCTGCAAAATTTCGACGATCCGCCACTTCAATGCGGCGACTTGGGGGGTGCCAGGATGATAACTAATCCCCATACTCCCATCTGCCCGCGCCGCCGCATGCATCGTCATCGGTGCCGCCGCTACCATGATAATTTCATCAGGGCTGAGAATCTCTTTGACGCGCTCATCTCGAATTTTGGCATAAATTGCCAGCCTGTCGGCGTCGGGATAGCGATCGACTTTATTAAATACCAATAGGATTGGTTTACCAGCTTTTCTAAGTTGCGAGAGTGTTTGGAGTTCGAGTTCACTGATATCGCCAGCAATAATAAACAAAATCAGATCGACTTGGCACGCAATTTCATAGGCGCGGATATGACGCTCTGCACCCTCAATTTCATCAATTCCTGGCGTATCGATAAATTCGATCGCTTCTTGCAATGCCACTGGTGTATCCTTGTCGAGATCGAATTCATCCTGCCAATTATCAACTTCCCAGACTACTTGCTGACGTTCTGTAGTGACGCCATGCAAAACACCCGCCTCAAATACTTCTTGCCCGATCAAAGCATTTAACAGCGAAGATTTACCTCTACCTACCAGCCCAAATACAGCAACTTGAAACACCGAGCGATCGAGTTTTGCCAACATGTCTCTCAGTTCGGTAATTTCGGCTTCCAATCCCGATCTCTCGCGTTGACTTAGATCCAGGTTGTCTAAAATTCGCCGCAAAGTAGCCTGAGCTTGCTGATAGTTTCGCTCTGACTGAATTGTGTTGAAATTGGCGATCGCGTCTGCTAGATTTTCTGGATCTTCAATCATTCTAGAGGGTAGGGGGTAGGGCAATACGGTTCGGTTAGCTAGTTAGGTAGCGGTTGAAACCGCCGCTAGTGATGCAAAGTCCGCCTTCGCGGACTGACAATATCGAAGAAAATGGACTTAACCGAACCGTATTGGGGGGTAGGGGGTAGAGGGTAGGGTGGGCACTGCCCACCAAATAGGTTTCCGGTATAGTTTAGACAAAGATCTGTAGGGTGGGCACTGCCCACCAACTAGTATCTGATACTGGTGCGTTACGGCTTGCGCCTAACACACCCTACATCTAACCACCATTCACCATTCACCAATCTAATATTCCGACTTACGATCGCGTGACATCAACGCTACGATCGCTTCTGGAGCCGTAATTGTACCTGCCAATAATCGATCGACTAGTCCGGTAATCGGTAGATAAATCTGATGGCGATCGGCAATTTTAATTAATACTTTAGTTGTATTTACGCCCTCAGCTGTGCCCTGGAGACGAGCCAAAACTTCACTCAAAGTTTTTCCTTGTGATAGACCATAACCAACCTGATAATTGCGGCTGAGTGGACTATTGCAGGTAGTCAACAGATCTCCTAGTCCAGACAATCCATAAAAAGTGGTAGTTTTACCGCCCCAATATTGACCGATTCGGACAATTTCTGCCAATCCTCGCGTTAACAAAGCTGATTTAGCATTATTGCCCAACTGCAAACCATCGCAGGTACCTGCCGCGATCGCGATGACATTTTTGACTGTCCCCGCAATTTCTACACCCACTGGGTCATCATTAGTATAAACCCGAAATTTTGACGAAGCAAAAATCTCTTGAATAGTATTAGCAGCGTCGGCATTCTCACTAGCAACTACTGTCGCCGCAGGCAATCCCTGCTGAATTTCTAGCGATAAATTCGGCCCCGATAGCACGACAATCGGATTGAGCGGAAATGCCTGATGCCAGAGCTGTGCGGGTGTCAAATTAGTCTGAGCATCCAATCCTTTCGTTGCCGTAACAATGATTTGGTGCGGAGCGATCGATCCCACCAATTGAGCGATAACTGCCCGAACTCCCGACATCGACACCGCTGAAACGATCGCCGTTTGTTGACTCACCATCTCAGCCAACTGGCGATCGCACTTGCGCGACCAAATCGACGGTTCACAACCATTAATCCGCGTCAAGTCGGCTAACGCCCCACCCCATGCCCCCGCACCTATGATTATAATTCGATCGGACATGGGAAGGCTTTAGGTATTAGGCTTTAGCGGATGCGCGATACGTAGGGTTCCCCGAGGGTTTAGCGACCCAAATCACGCGGAGGTTCCCTCCGCATGTGTTTGGGTCAAGACAGCGCACCAAGCAGGCTTTAGGGTTGGGCTTTTGTAGGGTGTGTTAGCGTAGCGTAACGCACCATTCATAGTATGGACATTAGGTGTCAGACACAATCTACCTGTTCTCGGAGCGTACAGTAGGTAATCGCTAATTGCAGCTACCTACTTATCTCGGATATTTCACCATTAACTTCTGCACCTCTTCCGCATGATAAGAACTGCGAGTCAGCGGTGTGGAAACCACTTGCAGGAATCCGATCTCCTCACCATACATCCGCCAAGCATCAAATTGCAGCGGCGTCACAAATTCTGCCACGGCTAGATGCTTCGCTGAGGGTTGGAGATATTGACCGATCGTGATGATATCGCAGTCTACCGATCGCAGATCGCGCATCGTCTGGCGCACTTCTTCATCAGTCTCGCCCAAACCGACCATGATGCCTGATTTAGTATAGACACTCGGCGTATAAGCCCGCGATCGCGCTAACACTTCCAAGGAACGCTGATAGTCGCCCTGGGGACGGACGCGGCGATATAGTCTGGGAATAGTTTCGGTATTGTGATTGAGGACTTCTGGAGCTACATCTAGAATCGCCTCCAATGCTTGCCAATTGGCACAGAGGTCTGGAATGAGTACTTCGATCGTGGTCTGAGGTGACAGGGCGCGTACAGCCTGGATGCAAGCTCCAAATTGACCCGCACCCCCATCGACTAGATCGTCGCGATTTACAGAAGTAATCACGACATGTTTGAGCTTGAGTCGGTTGACAGCTTCCGCCAGCCGGATTGGTTCGGTCGGATCGAGAGGTTGAGGTTTTTTCTCAAAATCAATATCGCAATAGGGGCAAGCACGAGTACAAGCAGGCCCCATGATCAGGAATGTCGCAGTACCCGCACTAAAGCATTCGCCAATATTGGGGCAAGAGGCTTCCTCACAGACCGTATTGAGCTGCAAATCGCGCAAGATCTCTTTGACATTGCCTACACGTTCCCACTGCGGTGCTTTTACCCGCAACCATTCTGGTTTGACTGTCATAACAATTGAGCGATATTCACAAGTCTACTAGTCTAACAAGTTCTGACCTGTAAGTATTTTATAGTCCTTGGGGGAGGTCTTTACGCGCAAATGGCATCGATCGGCGGAGGTTGTCCACGGCATACTGAATATCTTCGCTCGGATCGATCGCTACCCAGGTATTGCCATTGGGCATCCGCGTTTCAAAGTGCAAGTGTGGCCCAGTGGAGTTGCCTGTACTCCCGACTAGTCCGATGACAGTACCTTGCTCGATGACTTGACCTGGTTGCACGGAGATCTGGGAGAGATGACCGTAGAGAGTTTGCTGCACATCATTGTGCTGGATGATAATCGCTTTACCATAGCCACCATTCCAGCCTGCCGAAACCACAGTGCCGGAGCCAGTTGCCACTACGGGTGTGCCTGTCGGTGCGGCGATATCGATGCCAGAATGAAAGCGACGGGTACCTGTGAGCGGGTGTGTGCGCCAGCCAAAGCGGGAACTGATGCGTGCGGGAGTCATCAATGGATAGATGAGATCCGAGCTGGCGGCGGTGGTAGCATTGGTCGCAAAGGATTGCTGTTGAGCTAAAGGCACACTGCTAGTACCCGAGCGGACAGTTGGAAGCGCACTGACACTGGGAATGAGACTGGTTCTCGTCACGCGCGGTAATCGAGCTACTGGCTGCACCTTGATAAACTGAGTGCGCGGTAATGGTACCGGGATCGAGATCGAAGCTGTCGATTGCAGATAGCTAGGCACGGGAATTTCGATCGCCGTTTCCGATGGGTTGGGGGTCGGTACTCCACTAATCCTTCGATCGCGATCCAGCGTTGCCACATCACTCATGAACAGACTGGACTGGGTGGACTGTGGGCGATCGAATCCCAATTGCCGATGCTCCAAGGGAGCGGCTGCGCCAACGCGAGTTTCGGCACCAGTAGTTGAACTGGCTACTTCCAGATCGGCAGAGACTCGATCTGAACTCAACAATTGAGCTTTTAATGTGTTGCTTACTACTAAAACCTGCTCGGTTGAGAATGAATTTTGTGCTAAGCCTGCGCTTGCACTCAAAAATGCACCAGTGACAACTAAAAACCGCAGAGGTTTGTTTATACGCATAGATAGGGTCGGAATTACTACGGGGTAAAAGTTAAAATTAACAAATTCAGCCTGAAACCAGAATTTGTTCAGTATACAAGATATTGCCCTAATAGTATTCATTTTCTTAGCAGTAAATCAGCACTGGTCGATCGATATTGATGCGCTGGGAACGATCGATCGGTGCTGATTGGAGCTACTCAAAGCTAGTTAGGTCAAAACATGCAGGCGATTATAAACTAATTATTAAGCCCCGATCTCCGCCCGCAAATAATTATCGATCGATTGCCAGGAGCGAAATCTGGACTTCTGTATACACCGTCACAAAATATTGCGAACCGAACTCATCAACTAAATAATTCAAAGATTTGACGGCAAAATTGTTTTAACTTGTCCGCTATTTCTGGTTGAGGTTGGAGATCGCCCTCAAATTGCCAGTCACTAACAGTTGATAGCCGCCACTGTTTGCCGCGATGATCGAAGCCAGCGACTTCTAATCCGATCGCCTTGCGGGTAGGTTCGAGCGACTGACGATCCGCTCCGGTGGTCACTTTATCATGGAACCGAATCTGCACCAAAACGCTCCGACTTTGCCACCGCCGACTCCAGCCAGGAAAATGAAAGCTAAAATCGATCGAGTCAGGATCGACTAATTGCTGAGTATCGCGATCTTCCGCCCACGGCTGAAGATCCACTTTGGCATCGGGAAATTCACTCCGAAATAGACTGACGGCGGAGGCGATTTTGCTGGCGAGAGTGATATCAGTAGCCTGTTGAGCAGCGTTCACAATTGACGATCGATATGCAAGGTGGGGATGAGCAGCGCAAATACAGCCAAGAGACAGGTATCCCATCTCATCAGAATAACTTAGTTTGTCCTAGGCATGTGGCTGTAGCACTAGGTAAAACGCCTCGATGCCCCCACTTTATCAAAGTGATTAGACTGTAAATATACCAGTTTGTGATGAGGATTGACTGATGAGTACATACACCCAGGAATTAAGCACCACCGCTCGATCGATGGTCGCAGCAGGTAAAGGCATTTTAGCAATGGATGAGAGCAAAGGTACTTGCGATCGCCGATTTGAAAAACTCCATATTCCCACGACCGAGGAGCGTCGCCGCACTTATCGGGAGTTAATTCTCACTACACCAGATCTAGCCCAATTTATCAGTGGGGCGATTTTGTTTGATGAGACGATCCGTCAATCAACTCGGGCGGGTGTCCCCTTCGTGCGTGTGATGCAAGATGCAGGCATGATTCCAGGGATCAAACTCGATCTCGGTGCCCAGGATCTCGCTGGGTGTGCGGGTGAAAAGGTGACTGAAGGCTTGGATGGGTTACGCGATCGGATTGCCGAGTATTATCAAATGGGTGCGCGGTTTGCCAAATGGCGGGCAGTAATCGCGATCGACACGAGTATCCCTAGTGAAACTTGTCTAGCTGCCAATGCTCATGCCTTAGCACGATATGCCGCACTTTGTCAAGAGGGCGGACTCGTCCCGATGGTCGAACCCGAAGTCCTCATCGATGGGGCACACTCGATCGATCGTTGCTATGAAGTCACCGAGCGCACCTTACAAGTCGTCTTCGAGCAATTACGGCTCAATCGGGTAGCATTCGACAAGATGATCCTCAAACCGAGTATGGTCATTTCTGGTAAAAATTGCTCAGTCCAAGCATCAGTCACCCAAGTTGCCGAAATGACCGTCCGCTGTCTGCGAAACAACGTTCCCGCATCAGTTCCAGGTATCGCCTTCCTCTCCGGCGGACAAGCCAACGAACTCGCCACAGCACATCTCAATGCCATCCACGCTCAATTTGGCTCTCAATGCCCCTGGGCGGTGACCTTTTCCTACGCCCGTGCCATTCAGCAACCCGCGCTCGACTATTGGCATGGCGATGATACCAATATCCCCGTAGCCCAACAGCTCCTCTACCAGCGGGCGAAACTGAATGGAGCCGCCAGCAAAGGTCAGTATACCCCTGAGCTGGAAGCGGCTTAGGTTTTAGGTTTTAGGCTTTAGGTTTTAGGCGGATTGTGAAGAGGGCAGAGTTGACAGCTCCACCCTCTTCACTTCGCTAAACCGTCGGCAGAGCCACTGGGGCGCGAGCTTTGTGGGGGAAGCTTCCCCCACAAACGTCGCTTCGGGTCACCCGACCAAAGACGAGCGCGAATCGCTATCAACTCTCAACTGTCAACTGTCAACTCTCAACTCTCAACTGTCAACTGTTTATCTACATCTCGATCGAGTAACTGCTAAAATCTCGATCGACATGTTGTAAACCAGTCTGCACCCCACTGCGACGGATACCGCCAGTAATGATATCAAACCCCACAATTTCCCCATTTAATTCAGGAATAACTCGACAGGCATAAAGCTGCGAAGTTTCGGGCAAAAATACCTGTGGACTGGCAGCGGGGAAATCAAATAAAGAAGGTGAGAGCACACCTTGTAAACCACCACTTTGTGCGGTACTCGGGGCAAAATCATATTTTGCCCACGTACTGTATACCAGCGCATACTCATCATTATCCGCTCGATACAATTGCGGGACTTCCATCTCCGCATAGAATCCAGGCTGACAGATCGGCGGCAGATATTCCCAATCTTCAAAGCTATTATTTTTAGCTTTGAGTAGAGCCACAGCACCTTTTTTGCCGATGGGTTTAGTCGGGTCTTTTGCTGATAGCAACATATAAATTTGTTCCTCATGACGGAACAAAAATGGATCGCGCCAAGCATGAATTGTCAGATCTTCAGGGATATGCTGTAGCTCATACGGAGCATGTGGTTGAATCCGAATACTGGGAATCCGAAACCAGCGATCGAAGCTCTGAATATGGTGTGTAAATGCTACGCCAATATTTTGAATCATCCCGTCGTGAGTTGCTTGATTTCTCGATGTATAAAACATCAAAAAACCGCCTTGAATCTTGATGATATCCCCACTCCAAATTGAGGTATCGTCCCACCCATGCGGATCGGCACCCAGTACGCGGTCGCTAATCCAATCAATCGTCAAAAAATCTGTGGTAGTTGCATATCCCACCTGCGAACTCAAGTGATGCTTGTCTGTAGCAACCAATGCGCGATCGGCATTGAGATAAAACAAATGAAAAATTCCCGTATCTGGTTCAAAGTGGTACCAAAAATCCCAAACATGGCGGTGGGGATGCTGGAGCGTAGGATAGCTAGATTCTAAAGCGAGAGTGGGCATTTTCTACCAATTCAAAATTCAAGATTGAGTAATTAAGTCAACGTAAAATTTCCCCAGTCAAAACACTTGCGAATAGGACAAGAATTTTGGGCTGCGAGAAAGTGGTGTAGCAATCGGATTCGACGGGGTTGCTAGTTATTCACTTACGAGTAATGAATGATTTTGGCTAAATAAGTTTCAGCTATTGCTGAAGTTTAAGCTGGCGAATTCGACCGTAATTTAGTCGATCCGTCGTTTAGCCGACCGCGACGATTGAGTGAGTCTTTGTACCAATGAAGCTAGAAACTTGAAACTAGTTTTCCGGTGATTCTGTGCAAATTGCTGAGAATGCTGGGAATTGCCTACAGATATAGAGGTGAAGACCTGCGCGGACACCTAGCTTAGAGATCGGGTGTACCAGATAGATCGATGTTTCGGTAGGCAGTAAGTGATGGTTCTGATTTAGCATACCCAACTTATCATATAAGCGATCGAAATCAGCTCGAAAAATCGCCATAAATTAAGTTAGGGATGACTTTTTAGATAATTGGACGGATCGCGCAGTCCTCTGACTCAGGCTAGATTGCTACCAAATGGTGGCACCTAACGATCGATCGTGTCTTCAACTATAGACAAACCACCGCAACTTCATCTATAATTGAATGTTTGACACTCTTGTAACGCGCTTCCCAAGCGTTAGCGTCAGCGCAGCGTTTGACAGCGACCGCGTAGCCCGACAAGAGCCAATCGGGTTTTTTGTAAATAGAGATTTTTTGACACATGGCGAAGAAAAGCATGATCGAGCGGCAAAAAAACCGCGAGCTGACAGTAGCAAAATATGCAGACAAACGGCAAGCTTTGCTCGAAGAGTTTAGAAGTGCAGCTACACCCCAAGCCAGATTTGCGATTCATCGCAAAATTCAACAACTACCTCGCGATAGTGCGCCGACTCGGTTGCACAACCGTTGCTGGGTAACTGGACGCCCACGCGGCTACTATCGCGATTTTGGCTTGTCTCGGAACGTCCTCCGCGAGTGGGCGCACCAAGGTCTATTGCCAGGTGTCGTCAAATCTAGCTGGTAAGGATCGGATGCAGGGGAATCGGACTTTTACCTATTTCCCCTGCCGCTGGTTATCGCTCCCCACAGCAGCGATTATCGACCCCCAGACTATCTAAAATTAAATCGCTCACAGCATTGGCAACAGCAAACTCACCGAAAAAGCTCTCTTGAAAATTGAAAGCTTGCATTTCGGTGACTATTGCCATGACTAGGCAGCCCAGATCGTTTTCGCCCTCCATCCGTTGCCGAGTGTAGATTTGAGCGGCGCGCAGCGCGATGGTCGTGTTGATCGATTCGGGGATAAACTCACGATCGAGCCACATTTTGAGAGATGATTGGAGCCAGACACCTTCCTCGACGGCATCAGTTGCTGGTAATAAAGTAATCGATCCGATCGGTTCTGCCATTGGTAACCACCAACTTCGATCTATTCTAAAGTGAACAATTTGCTAAAGTTAATTGTCACACCCACTCTAGACCAATTACAAGTCCGAGTAATTAAATTTAATTATTTTCGCCGACCAAGCTGCTACTTAGCTCTAACGTCGTAACAGGATGAAATTGCAGGCTATGTAATACCTGTGGTAGTTCCGTAGGTCGATTGGCGGCTGATAATTCTTCCGCGTTTTCCCAAGTGTTGGCAAATGCGGGCAAACCCAACTGACATGATTTCCAATCGCTCTGGACTGATACCCCAAGTTGCTGACATGCACCGCCGTGTAATCCCTCTGGTCGGTAGAAACGACAGTAGCGACATGCAGAAGTTAGACAGTTTTGATTAGACATCAGCGTTACTTTGCAAAAGAGGATCAAATTCAATTCTCTTCTACTGATAATTATCACCGATCCCCATTTTGACAAAAGTGACAGCAATCGAATATCCCATCTCGCTTATAGCGATCCCCAAGCCAATTAAAACTTTATATTCTCTTTAGATTCAGTTTATGAATGGAAACATTTATTGAATCAATAGGCGGATCGGCGAACTGGATGCGATCGGAGTCAATAGTATTTGGAATACAGCTAAAATGGCTAGGGATCGCTAAAGAGGCTGAATTTTGCGATCGCAGTGATTCAAGATTTTGGCTCCTAAAACTAGCTAAATTCGATCGATAAAGTCATTAGATATACCAAAAGATAGATAAATAAAATCTAAAATTTAATTAACTCTTAATTCTCAACTTTCCGCCAATAATTCCAAGATCGATCGCACAAAACTTACAAACACGCCATCGTAGCAACTCGCCCTGACGAGCGCGACAATGGCAGTGGGAACAAATAACAATCTCACCTGAGTCAATAGGTATAGACTCGATCGCGATCGCTGTTTGTGTGCTACTTTGACTACTATTGTAGCCGACAGCGACGAACCGCAACTCATCAATGGGCGTGACTAAATGCGTGTTTAATTGTTGGCAGAGGGCTTGTCTCCCAAAAGTGAGTTGATGGGCGAGGCTAGAACTATTGGTGGCAATCTTCAGTATCCCTCTAGCGATCGATCGCGGCTGGCTGCGCTCGGCAATAGTTGGCGATACAGTCGCTTTCCACGCGGTGACAATCAGCCCCCAGTCTCGCACTCCTTCCCATCCTGGTTGGGTTTGAAGCTGGCAGGCGATCGCGGCAATCGATGTTAGTGACATAACCTGGTAATGTTGTAGTAAATAGCAGCGGAGATTTGAGTCAAATCGCTAACTTGTGATGAATTGGCTGAATTTTGGCATATATTAGTGACAAAGCAATAACTAGTTAAGTTGAGAATCTGGCTAATGCAGATTTTGGAGATCGATGTTCTCGATCCAGCGGCTGTGCCTACAATCGTGGGTAATCTAAAGGTAAGGTCACTGTTAGCTAGTTAACTGCGACTAAGATTTATCAGAAATATTTTTGTGTAGAGTGAGTTATGAACCACAATCCATCTGACGATAGCGCGAATGTGCCCCCATCCGGTCAAGCTGTAGTCGGTGGCACAGCCACTGTGACAGAGCATTCGGCATCCTACCAGCTCAATTCCTCTCTCCAGCAAGCTCTCAGTTGTCTAGATATCAAACTGGAAGACGAGCTGTTGAGATTTAGATCTCAGCAGGAACGGCAGTTAGGCAGTTTTGATAGTGAGGGGGAGATGCTTACAGCAGACACTGTAACACCAGCAATTTCCCACACTCTTGATGATATTGACGATCCGCGCGATCGCGATCGGGCGTCAGACGCAGTAGCAGGTATGTCAAGCAGTGGATTTATCATCATTGATGGACTGTCGATTCCGCCAACTAGTATTCACAATGCGCCAGCTCAACCGCTACTCGGGAGCAGCACCAGCTTTAATTATGCCCCGATCTCACTGTATCGGGAAAACGCGATCGAGCAGCCAGAGAATCTCAATTTGAATTTCTCACGCGGTGGCGAGATTGCTCCTTTCCATGATGAATATGGATCGTCATCTCAGGAACTACTGCGGCAGATCCAATCGGGCTATTCACATTCAGCCGCTCCCGCCTCTGACAATCGCTCTGAGTCAAAATCGCCGCCTCAATCGCCCAAAAACTATCACCCCCTCAAAATTGGCGCGGTGGCAGCAGCTTGTTTGCTTGCGGGTGGTGCAGTTTATGCCTATCTCAATCCCAGCCTCCTCGTGCCGTTGAGTGCGACGAAGGTGGTACCGAACGTCGCCACTACCAGTGCCCTCGGGCAATTGATTCAAAGCCCCAATCTAGCAGCAAATGAGTTTACCGAACTCAATTTGAGTATGCTCAATACAATTAAACTGCCGACGACAGCGACGACAAATGTTAATATGCCAACAACTGTGACGACTAGCCCAGCTCAGGCAGGCATTTCCACTGCACCAGTCGCAATTCCATTTAATCGGATCGGCGCGAAAGTTGTCGCTCCATCCGCGATTATTGCCTCGCAACCAAGGTTGGCAGATAGCTTGATCCAATCACTCCTTCCACCAACTTTTCAATCTTTTGCCCGACGTGGGCAAACTACTTTACCTGGAGTCAGACGTTAGCATGAGTAGATACATTCTAGGTACTCAATCTCGATCGCGATCCTAGCAGCTAATTTCTAGATTAGTACTGCCCGATCGCCAAGTCCAGAAGTTATCATAATCAATAGGTTAGATATTTAAATTATTCAAGTCAACATCGCACTGACAGTGAAATAAGTACTAAACTGCCAGCGCGGGCAAACTATAAAGAGGATAGTAATATGGGATTATTCGATCGGGTGAGCAGACTGCTGCGGGCAAACGTCAATGATATGGTTAGTAAAGCCGAAGATCCAGAAAAAATTCTGGAACAGGCGGTGATGGACATGCAGGAAGACTTGGTTCAACTCCGTCAAGCTGTCGCCAGTAGCATCGCCAATCAAAAACGCAGCGAACAGCAATACAACAAAGCCATGGCTGATGCCAATAGCTGGCAGAGCAAAGCACAACTAGCACTGCAAAAAGGAGACGAAGATCTCGCCCGTGAAGCCCTCGTGCGGAAGAAAAACTATAGTGAGACTGCTGCTAGCCTCAAAGCCCAGCTAGACGGGCAAGCAGGCATGGTAGACACGATGAAAAAGAGCCTGATCCAACTCGAAGGCAAGATTTCTGAGGCGAAAACCAAGAAAGACATGCTCAAGTCTCGCTCTCAAGCGGCGAAAGCTCAGGAACAACTCCAAGGCGCAGTCGGACGTATCGGCACCAATAGTGCGATGGCAGCCTTCGAGCGGATGGAAGAAAAAGTCTTGATTCAGGAAGCCAAGTCTCAAGCAGCAGCAGAATTGACAGGAACTGATTTGGAAAACAGATTTGCCGCGCTCTCCGCAGGTAGCGATGTCGATGACGAACTCGCCGCGATGAAACAACAAATGCTCGGTGGTAGTCAATCTACAGCAGCCTTGCCACAAGGAACTGTCTCGCCCACTGCGGCAGCCACGCCCAAAGACACTGTCAAAGCCCCGATGAGTCCTCAGGATGAGGAATTGGAAGCTTTACGCAAGCAGATCGATGGTTTGTAGACTAGAAATAATCCTTACTCTCAAGTAAAGATCTCGTATTAGTAAAATTCACCCGCAACTAAGTGATTGTGCGGGTGAATTTTGACGATCGATCGTTGTGCCAGCTTGAAGTCAGCCATAAATAAGTCTGAGTGAGTAGTGGTTTTGACGATCGCACCGACTCTTTTACCTGGCACGATTTGACGATCTACAATACCCAATATCGAATACCCAATATCGGCGGCGGGGATCTTACTGGTACTTTCACACCAGCAATCGTTGTTTGCGAATTTAAAACTGTGGTGGTCAGCAGCAGGGTAAAGCCGAGGGAAGGTAGTAGTTTCATCATTGGAACGATCGCCATGTAAGCTACTGGGCGTACATAAGTCGCTCGATGTTCCACGATTGCTATTACTCTAACTAGCTCAACACCAAATTATCCCGATGTACGACAGTTTCTTCGCCGAGATAGCCGAGTAAATCGATAATATCAGTCGATCGATGTCCCTGAATCCGATCGAGTTCACCACGACCATAATTAACAATTCCCCGCCCGATTTCTTTGCCCGCGCGATTGCATAGTTGCACCGCATCCGTCGCTTCAAACTCCCCTTCGATGTGAGTGATGCCCGCAGGCAATAGCGACTTACCACCACTGACGATCGCGATTACCGCACCGTCATCTAGGAACACTTTACCCACAGTAATTAAGCCGTGAGCGATCCAGCGTTTGCGGGCACTATCGGCGCGCAATTGCGGGGTAAATTGTGTCCCCAGAGGTTCACCCTGCAAGATCCGCTCGATCTGCTGTGGAAATTGCCCGTGCATAATTGCCGTTCTCACCCCAGCTCCAGTTGCAATCCCAGCGGCGGCAATTTTGGTCGCCATGCCACCCGTTCCCCATTCTGACCCCTTACCACCGATTTGGATTTGCAGAGCTGTCAAATCCTCTAATCGCTCGATCTGGACGATCGGTTGGGCGTCGGGAAATTTGCGGGGATCGGCAGAGTACAAGCGATCGACATCTGTCAGTAAAAATAACCAGTCGGCATCGATCGTGCTAGCTACTCGCGCCGAGAGAGTATCGTTATCGCCAAATTTTAGCTCATCGACAGCGACCGTATCATTTTCATTGACGATCGGCATGACGCCGAGTCGGAATAGCTCTTGGAATGTATTGTAAGCGTTGATATAACTACTCCGCCGATCGAGGTCGCCACGCGTGAGCAAGATCTGGGCGACTGGCTGCTGATGTTCGCGAAATAGATCGTCATACACCCGCATGATGATGCCTTGTCCGACAGCGGCAGCGGCTTGCTTGAGGGCGATCGTTTTCGGACGTTCGGTCAGCCCCAGTCGCGCTGCGCCAACTCCAACTGCACCAGAAGATACCAATACAATTTGATAACCTTGAGCGCGTAGATCGACAATTGTCTCAACTAAAGCGGCGATCGTTGCTAATGCCAATCTGCCATCACTGCGGGTCAGACTTGATGTACCAATTTTGATGACTAGGGTCTGAGACATGATGGGGATCGTGACATACTAACTAGGGATCGTGGCTTTCGATAGTGGCGGCAGCAGATCTAATATATGTAAAAAGACTATGTCCAAAACGTTTCAGAGCGTCAACTACCTATTTTTGGCAGCTAACGCTCTGAAAATTTATGTGTTTTATATTATGTTTAGAGTCTTTATCTGGGCTGACTCCATTTCCAATAATTTTATGATGCCAGATATTTTTGAGCATTGCCATTTTCTTAATAATTTATTTATATTTCTAATCGGCAAACATTAGTTAAGAAAAGTTAAGATTTATTTCTTGATGGCAAAAGAAACCCCTAATAACCGCGCGATCGCAAACTCGATCCGCCGGATGAGGCTAAAATTGAGGATCGACTCAGCCCCAACCATTGGCTCGATCAAGATCGTAAACATTCCCATCCGGTTTCCCGCGAGGACATCTGTAAATACGCGATCGCCAACCATCGCGACGCGGGCGGGTTCCATGCTCATTGCTGTCACTGCTTGGCGCAGTTTTTTGCGCGAGGGTTTGGCTGCACTCAAAAAATAAGGGAGCGATAAACTAGCGGCGATCGCCCCAATGCGGATCTGATTGGGGTTGTTTGTCACTAGCCAGACGGGGACATGTTGCCGAGTTTGCTCGATCCAGAGGATAACTTCTGGCTCGGCGAGACTACTACCGATCGGGACGATCGTATCATCAACATCCAAAACCAAGCCGTCAATCTGATATCGAGTCAGAATTTCTGGCGTCAAGTCCATAACCGAGCCACCTAATACTAAGTCTGGCTGTAATAACGGAAATAAGTTCATAAGTTGGTAGGGAAAGAGGGGGGTTTGAGGGTTGGCTGGGAAGTTGACTGTGAGGCTAGATCGCCGACTTCTCTAAGAAGTCGGCGATCCGATCGATCTGTCCTAGCAACTGAAAAAATCCATAGACGTAATTGCCCATGGAGTATTCTCCCATGATGTCGATCGGACTTAGTTATTTTTTTCCCGACTGACGCTGCCGACGGATCGCTTGAGTTGCGGCGACATGCTCCGATAGTGTTTTGCTAAATACATGCGTACCATCATATCTGGCAACAAAGAATAACAGATCGGTACTCTCAGGGTTGAGTAAGGCTTTGAGGCTGCCGATGCCAGGACTAGCGATCGGTCCGGGGGGGATGCCAGCATTTCTGTAGGTATTGTAGGGGTTTGGTTGTGCGACTTGCTTAAAAGTGAGGGGTTTATCGGCAGTTTGTTTGATACCCAAACCGTACTCTACCGTCGGATCGGATTCCAATCGCATATTTTTGGCAAGTCTCGTCGTAAATACACCTGCAATCTTCGGACGTTCGCTGGCGATGACTGCCTCTTTTTCCACGATACTGGCAAGACTCACCCATTCCAATAGACTCAATTTTTGGGTAGCGGCAACCTGTTGATATGCTGGTAGAGCTACCTGCTCGAATTGAGCGAGCATCTGCGTCACGACACCTGTGGGGGTAATAGTATCGCTGGGAACTTGATAGGTTTCGGGGAATAGAAATCCCTCTAGATGGGGAATGCCAGCGGGTAGCCAGGGAAACTTATCTCTGGGTATTTCCTTACTAGCGGCAATAAAATCAGCAGATTTGAATAAACCTTTTTGTTCAAAATACTCTCCCATCTGTTTGATATTCCAACCCTCGCGGATCGTAAATCCAGATTGGACTACTTTACCTTCCAAAATCTGAGCGGCAACTACAGCTAGCGGTTGGTTGGGAGCTATTTCGTAAGTACCCTTTTGGGGTGAGCCTTTACCTTGCCTTGCTTGCCAAGATGTCCATAGTTTCCAGGCTAGTTGCGACTTAATTACCCCTTTGGTTTCTAGTTCTTGCCCGATCGCTTGAGCCGAACTGCCTGACTTGATTTGAATCGAGATACTTTTGGCATTGGGATCGCTAGTCGGCGGTGCGGTGATGCCATTCCACCAAAATACCCCAATCGCAGCACCGATCGCTGTCAATAAGCCCAGCGGTGCGGAAATCAACAACCACTTGGGCGTAGTTTTTACTCTTTTCAAGTGTAATCCTCCAGATCTAGCCTTCATCTAGGAGCAGATCTTCAAGCATGGGTTGAAGTTGTTCGGCTTCCTGTTCGGACAGCAGGGCGATGGTGCCGCTAGCATCGGCTTTACCGAAGAATAGCAGTGGATCGACAGGAGTGCAGATTGCATACTCTTGCTCTTTATTATAAAATCTTGCCAGAATTTGAAATTCTTCTGGCTCTAAGCTCTCATCTTCTTCATCGATTTCGATCGTCACTACCTCTGTCGGATCTAGCGGTGGTAATTCACCCACGGCACTGAGCGTAAAAGCTGTCCGCTTGAGTGCCAGATTTTGCTCGGATAGTACCGCACTAGCATCGGCAAAGATCTCATCGATCTGTGCTTCTTCTTCGACGGATACTAGTTCGGTGATATCGTCATCTTCATCCCAAGCAAAAATTTCAATGGGCGCGTTTTCTGGTAAGAGCAGAAAATAAGTCTTGCCGTCGAGTTCGAGTTCCCGCTCGATGTAACAAGGGAGTTTGCGCCCTAGTTCATCAGTGAGTATGACCAACTCAGCATCATCGAAATCTTCAGACTGGGGTGATGAGGACATGTAAAATACGTTTAAATTATAACTTTAGCGATCGGTGTCTCGTGGAGATGTTCATGATTCAGTGCTCTTTTAGCAGAGATTGCACTGACAAAGACCACTAATAATCCACTCATCAGAATACCACGATCGGGGATCGGATCTGTCATCGCTAGCGTCACTGCTCCTCATTCCTCAGTCTAATCAATACTCGCGATCGCCAGCCGCAGCCAGTCTTCGATGTTGGGACTTTTTACCATCAAACTATCTTGACTAATGGCTTGTAAACCCTGATGAATTTCATCATTTGTATAGCCCAAAGCTAACAGTGTCATCTCAACTTCTGCCTGCATTGTTGCATTCAAACTAGTCAGTGGTAGAGCTGCACTCAAGCCGGATGCGATCCGCCATTGTCCTAGTTTACTGCGGAGTTCGAGGGCTAGCCGTTCCGCAGTTTTTTTGCCGACACCTGGTGCGGTAGATAGGCGTTGAATATTGCTAGTGACGATCGCCGAGACGGTATCTGCCAATCCGAGTTTGTCTAGTAAGGCGATCGCCAGACTTGCACCGACACCGCTGACGCTTATCAATTGCCGAAACAAATCTCGTTCGGCGAGTGTACTAAAGCCATACAGCGATATTTGATCTTCGCGCACCTGCTGATGAGTAAATACCTGAATTTCGGAATTTGGTACTACTTCCAGTACCATGCGCTGGGGTACTTGCAATTCATACCCCACTTGGTTTACCTCTAGGACTAAAATTGCCCGAGTACTAGTCGGAGTCTGGATTTGGATAGCGATGCCTTTGAGGTAGCCAATCATTTCGATCGCAGTGTTGATAGTTCCAAGACGTAACTCTGATTATCTAAATTTTAGCCCAGATCCGCGCTTCCCATCTGATCGGGTGATTAGCTCCTGAAGCAAGTCCCGCTGGGCGACATCTTGCAGCGAGTGGGAACTCTAGTTATTGGTACCTATTTTTTTGGGAGCGCATTGCGGTGGAATCGATCGATGCCACAATTATAAAGCAGAGAAAATAAATAGTAGCGATCGCCCCACCCCAGGTAGTTGCGGTACTATTACTACCGATTCCAAACATGCGATCGATTAGAGATACGCCCCCAATACTTGATATAGCAGTCAGCAGCAACACGCCGATCGTAATTAGATGAAAAAGCTGGCGAGACTGCTGTGTATCGATTTGTAGCCTTATCATCCACAAAGTAAGGAAGGATAGCGAAAACATAAATACATGGATGAGCGGAGTCAGATTGGTAAAATGTGGATTAAATTGAGAACCCAATAAAAATGGTTTGGTTTTTTGAATGTAGCAAGAATAAAATGCCAACCAACCTAAAATACCTGTTTCAGCAATTATTAAATAACTAATATATTTTTCTCGCTTGAATACTGCTGTAGGTGCGAGTACGGACTGAAAAATCAGTGTGAACATTTCTGCCGCACAAAAAAAGATTGAGAAGTAGCTAAAAGCGTAAAACCATCGGCTAATAGAAAAGCAATTTTTAGCACTGTTATTCCATACTTGATAGCTCAAAGCGATGTCGAGCAGATTACGATCTTCTCGATCCGAGCGACTTGAAGTAGATTTATTTTCATCCTGGATCGACTGTTTTATCAATGTTTCAATCTGTTGCTTATCAATTATTAGATCGTCTCGTTCATCGATTCTTAGTATGCTTGCAGGATTGTGATATAGAGCTTAACTTGAAATTTTGCGCTCTTGAATTACTGCTGATAGTTGACTAGCTCTGACGATCGTTACTGCTTGTGGCTTCAATTCAAACAACATTAGCGGATCGCTATTAAGATCCAAACTTATCGAGATACAGCTAAATATAAATACTGCTGCTGTAAAACTCCAAAAGATTTTGGCTTTTTGCCTAATCAGGCAGATAGCTCTGTACAGAGCGTATAGCGATATCCCCAACATCAGCGATGGATAAATTACAATTTGGGGATAGAGTCGAGCATATAAAATCAAAGTATCGAAGCTACCGAACTCAAGTAAAATACTTATCGGGAGTCCGAAAACGGCGACAAGGAAAATGGCAAAAATAACCAACTCCCATTTTCGATCTAATCTGCGCTCTGTAAATATTCCATCCCAGGTAAGCGAGCTAGCTTCTGGATTGGCAACGATTACTGGCAGCCAACTTTTCCCAGGATGTTTGCCTTTTTTATCAAACTCTTGGTGTAGATATTCTCGTGCCGATCGCATGGAAGCAAATAGCGATTTACCGCGCACGAATGCAATTAATAAATGTCTCAATAATTCTCGCGCAAATGCAGACTCAACTGGTTCGCGCATGACGATACAATATGGTAAAGACTGCGATATTAACTGATTTGCTAACCCCAAACCATCACAGGAATTAAAAATTGCCAGTTGTAATTTGTCGCTGATGAGTTTTTGGAGTAATTCACTCAGCTCGTCGATCGCAATTTTTTCGCCAGGTTTATTTTCAATCCACCCTAAATTACCACGACCGTCACTACCACTATGTCCGGCAAAGAATAAAATATGCCAACCTTTAGGATCGGCTAGTTCTCGTTTTAATGTTACTAGATCGGGTTGATTTAAAATATGGATGGCTCCACCATATTTCTCTAAGTTATTAATTAGATATTTTTCCTCTGATAAGTCTAGATTTTCATCTCCGAAAATTGCTAAAACTCTAATTCTGGCATCGGCTAATAAAGTTTATTTCCATTGTGGTCGTTTGAAGTTGGTAGAACTAATCGATAATTCTGTATCGGAGTGAATTACAAAAAATTCTTGCAATACTTGCCATTCTTGCCACGGAAGCCCTTTTAATTCTTTATTATCAGTTTGAATGAAAATTTGAACTTCTTCGCGTTCTAGATAATAACTCTCTAAGGTCTTTTCAACGATCGGATCTCGATCGCCATTTTCATCAAACCAGCCTGTTTCTAGCCAGCGATTGAGATTAGCTGTAAACTCATTGGCGATTCGATCGAAATTAATATTACTATAATTACTCTCTAGTTGATGTTCTTGCTGTTTGGGTTGAAATCAGCCGCGACTTGATAAAAAAGGCAAGTCGATTAAATACGAGCATCCAGCGAAAAAGCCTTGTAAGGCATTTCTGCCGATAATCGATCTGGAAACATGGCAAGCAATATCAGTGCGTATAGGAGTAGATTTACCGACAGATCTAGTTACTAGGCAATGGCAATTAGCAGATATCGGCTCGGATGAATGGCGAGATGAATGCCAAAAACTCAGCCTACAGTTTTTACAATGGATTCGGGACGATGCGAGTATCCCTATAACGATTACAGAGGGAGCAAAGAAGGCATTAAGTGGAATTAGCACTGGTGAGATTTGTATCTCATTAACTGGAGTTTGGGATGGTTGTCCCGAACTTAATAAAGGTGCAAAAGATTACATACTAATTAACGATTTAAAGTTAATTTCTACTCCCAACAGAAGGATAACTATTGCATTTGACAAGGACAGCAAACCTAAAACGATAAATATGGTTCGTGCTGCCATTAAAAGATTTGCTGGTTTATTAATAGCATCAGATTGTCAAGTTTATGTGGCCAATTGGAGTAGCAATCGCGGTAAAGGCATTGACGATTTAATCTTTAACGATGGAGTCGAGGCATTCCATCGCGTTATCGACAGTGCTAAACCGATCGCAAAATCGGCAATAGACAGCAATGAAGATGATGGAGCCTTTGATGGAAAAAAGCCACGCAAGTCAGTTGCAGAGAGGTTAATAGAGATCGGCAGAACGGCTACTTACTTCCAAACTCCCGATCGAGTAGCTTACGCCGATATCGCGATTTCAGGCAACCGACACACTTATGCAGTCCGCTCTAGAGCGTTTAGGATGTGGCTTGCTGGCGAGTATTTCAATATCGAGGGTAAGGGAATTGGTTCTCAGACGATGCAAGATACGCTCTCAACGCTTGAAGCAATCGCTTTGTATGGCAAAGATTCGGTAACTCGCGAAGTCCATCTCCGCATCGCCCAATATCAAGAGAAAATTTATCTCGACTTGGGGACGGTCGATTGGCAGGCGATCGAGATCGATCCGACTGGCTGGCGCACGATCGTAGATCCACCCGTGCGATTTTGGCGACCGGATTCACTGCGTCCGCTCCCTTATCCCATCGCTGGGGGAAATCTGGCAGAATTACGGGAATTGCTCAATGTAGATGGCTCGGCATGGACTTTAATTATTACCTTCCTACTATTCTGCTTCTGTCCGAATAAAACCTATCCGGTATTAGTGCTATCGGCACACAGAGGAAGCGGCAAGACCGTTGCCGCAGAAATGCTCAAAGGTTTAATCGATCCTGGCAAAGCCCCACTCATCAAGTTGCAAGGGGATACCCATAAGCTCGCAGTTTCGGCTTCCCGTCGGCTATTGATGGTCTACGATAATGTGGGACATATTAGTGCAGACCAATCGGACGATCTGTGTCGGATCGCGACTGGATTTGGCTACAGTACCCGCACTCTATTTAGCACCGAAGAAGAGACTACCTTTGAGTTTGCCCGTCCCCAAATTATCACGGCGATCGATTCTTTGGTGACTCGCGACGACTTAGCAGATCGAGTCCTGATGGTACAACTCGGTGAAATAACTGAAGAAAAACGACTACCCCAAGCTGAATTAACTGCCAAAGTTGAAGCGGCGCGTTCGCGTATCCTTGGGGCACTGTTGACGGCACTGAGCCAGACATTAGCAGCGTTGCCAGACATCAAGCCAGATAAACTACCTCGGATGGCTGACTATGCCAAGTTTGCGATCGCGTCTGAGAAGGCACTAGGATTGAAGCCAGGTGAGTTTATGTCGGTCTTCAATGACAGTCGCGAACTGTCTAGACAAGTAGTGATCGAGTCGTCGCCTGTTGGGGAGGCGGTTATTCGACTGATGGAACATCGTAAGGCATGGGAACCTTGGCAGGGGACGGCTTCAGAACTATTGAACGAATTGGAACACCACACGGATGAAGCTACTTATCGATCGAGATACTTCCCCAAAACTGCCAATGTCCTCAAGCGGCAACTCAATCGGTTGGCACCAGATCTGAAGGCTTTGGGCATCGATGTTCGAGAAGCTCGAATTGGCAAAGCGGGAACTCGGATTATAGTCTTAGAGAAATGCGTAATTTTATCGTCAGTATCGTCAGTCGAGTGTCAGCTTTCGGAAAAAACTAGTCAGGATAACGATCGTAGGGCTGACGATGAAGCTGACGATAAGGCTGACGATATTTTAATGGCTGACGATAAGACAGATAATATCGTCAGCAATCGAACAGCAGAACACGAGCGGGTTTCGGGTTGGGCTGACGATACTGACGATAAAAATCACCCATCGACTACTTCCGAGCGAACGATTCGATTTAAAATTGGGGATGTAGTCAGGTTTTGCGGCAAAAGTGCCAACCTCAAGCAGCAATACGCTGGAAACTTGACGATTCGTGAGTTTAGTAAGTCGGACTACTCGTGTACTTGCCTGAAGCCTAACGGGAATTTGACTAGTTGGATCGAGTTTGACGATCTTGAGTTTGTGGCGGTTTAAGACTGGCGATCGAGTCATATAAAATTTTGCTAATCATATAGCGCATGGCAGAGAGCACTTTCGATGCAAATTCATCATTCTCTCGCGAGCTAAATCGCGAATAGAGAGCCACACCGATCACGGGAATGGTCATCCGTAAGAGGAGAAACCGCTGGGGGAGCTGTACACCAACTGGCCGCATCGTTCTTAACCTAGCTTTGATTCAAGTTCCTATCCAGTGTATCGATTACATCATCATGCACGAACATTGTCCTTTGGCTGTCCTGAACCAGAGTAGGAAATTTTGGGGCTACTCTCGCAGTGTTTGCCAGACTGGTAAAAAAGATGACAAGCTCTATCTAGAATTGAGATTTAATTATTTCGGCCAAATTTTCAGGGCGTGAATAAACAAATCATCAGCGCGTTTTGCGATCGTGCCTTCATCCCATACCTTCACGCCCTGTAGCTGCTGATTAATTGGTAGCAATGAGTATTTCAGTAACTCAGGCTTTTTCACACTCCATTTGCTGTTTGACAATGATGAGTTGAGTTCTTGTGTGAGGATTGTCAAGTTACCGAGAGTTTGAAGCGTTGCATTTCTTTTGTCTATGGCTTCTGCTTTTTGATCTTCGTTTAATTCATCTAAAAGGAGCCAGTTCTCCTGCCACTGCTGAGGAAGAATATGTTCAACCGTCAATTTACCGTCCACTGAGACATTTTCCATCTTGGAATTTAAGTAAGAATTATTCAGCCTTTTAAGGATGTGTACAATTTTTGGGTTATTCAGTGTTTGATAAAGTTGCTCTGTACGCCATGCCTCTCCAAATTTATGATCGGATGGCCACTCTGAAGAATCACCAGTTTGCGGAGATAACTGCTTCACAAGATTTTCTGGTGTTACTCCATCACGGCACAGATTTTTGGTTAGGGACAAGAAAATACGATTATAGTTTTTAGTCGTCAAACCACAAACTGCGCGTCGTAAGAGGTAAGACTCGATCGTTGTTGAAACGGCTTCCCATTGTTCTTTGCTCAACCCCACATCGAGCATCATCAGTAGAAGTGGGTAACTGGTACGAACATCAAAGGCATCTAAGAATTTAGCCAAGCCAAAAAGTGCATCTCCTTTGGCAGGTTCAATGATGCGGCGAAAATCCTCCCTTTGTCGTGCTAGGCAAACCAGCTCATCCTTAACTGATGGAAAAGGCTGTTCCCGATCGATCCAGAATTTGTATTCTATAAAAAGATGCTTGATGGGAATATCAGTTTTTAAACGGCTGGCGAGAAAGTGTTGTAGGAATAGATCACTGCGCGGTCTGTTTAGACGGCCTTGTTTTACTTCATCACGCCAAAATTGATCGTCAAAACGTGCCCAGAATTCATCATACAAAGATTCTTGAAGTTCCCCTCGACGTGCAGCCCGTAATAAAATAAAATTTCGTAGCAGATCGGCGGGTAATAATGGTTCACCTCGGGCATTTAAGGTCTCAAAAATGACCTGAGCATCATCACCTTGCTCAAGGTCAATTTCTACTACCTGGAGTGAGTTTTTAAGTGCCTGAAAACACTCAACTATTCGCTCTGCAAGAGGAGTTTCGGCGGCCAATGGTTCCTCTGTTTTTGTGCCAAGTAAAAAATCATTCAACTGTTCGTAGAAGAATAAATATGCCTCGATGATTCGGGGTCGAGATTCTGGCTTGCGGGCGCGAGGTCGCCGCTCCTCTGGATATTTTTCTAAAACTTTCCTTTGTGAGCCTGAAATAATCACGTCAGAAAAATAAGTGCGATCGAGCTGCGTTGGCCGGACTTTAAATTTATCTATCTCAGGATGAGCCATCATCCCCTTATTCAAGGTAAAAGTCTCAAACTCTTCGGCCAACTCTTTGCACTCATGCTCATTGCAAAAATCTCTGAAGGCTGCGAGGAAGATTTGAAAAGTGGTAAGTCTTTGTTGCCCGTCAATTACCTGGCGTTTTCCAACGTGTGTCGCGGGAGTCTGCTTTTGATCGAGTACCATAGCACCCAGAAAGTGAACCGGAGTATCACTACGCCCATCTAGATATTCTGAAAATTTACGAGAGATGTCTTCCCACAGAGGTTCCCAGTGATTTTCACGTTGCCATACATACTGCCGCTGAAACAGTGGCACCTCTAGCTGTATTTTCGTGTCAAACAATGCTAGTAGTGAAACGGCTGTAGCTTTCATTCCTTGTCATCTCCCAGTTTGTTTGCTTAAATTTGCTATTTATCCTGGCAAATAAATCCTAATTTAGGATCGTTATAATGTTTATATGAGTTCCTTTTGATAGGATTTCCATTCGATCCATCGCTATCCTTAGAGTACCCTCGACATCATATTTTTTCTCACACGAACTATATTTGTGACATTTCCACAAGTGAGTTGAGTAGTATTAGGCCCAAAAACTTGGCTAAGGGACAACCTCTACGTAATTTAGTAATTTACGAGAAAATTTTATCGACCACAGAATGCTCTTCCCAGAGTTGGCAATTGTTTACTTCAGCTTATATCGATCGCAACCGAGTATCGATAGATTATCGCAACCATCCTTTAGGTATTAAAACTATTGCCTAGAGGAAGTTTTGTCATTTAGAGTGTGATAATCAATGTTCCTCACGAGCGATTAGCCCAGCAATTTACCTTCGATCGGGAATTGTATTCTGGATTCGACTGTTCAGCAAAGTTATAATCTGCCTTTACCACTGGTAACTCAGACCAACAGGTCGTAAACCGTGGCGACCGCCGATCGCACCGTAGCCTCCACCCCTGACTCTTACCCACCAGTCCAAACGTCACCGTCTCTGCCCCATACCGACTATTCAACCGATCGACGATCTCACACAATAGTCGCTCTCGCTCTAAATCTCTGGATTGAGATGTTTGGATCGTCTCCAGCAAGTCAAATAGATTCCCCTGGCGCATCTGTTCGGAGTGCAGCCCCGACATCACCACCCCGACTTTTTTATAAGGACAATTCGGCAGATAAATTTGACTTAGAGCCGCGATCGCATATCCCAACAGTTCTGGTGTAAAGTTCGTTCCTGAAGGTAATTTGACAGTTTTTGAGCTGGAATGGGGATGCTCGATAAACCGACTGGTATTTGCAAAGATCGTCATCTCTGTCGCTACTTGCTGTTGACGGCGGAGTTTTTCAGCCGCACGATTGACATAGAGGGCGAGTGCCTGTTTGAGTTCGGGTAACGAAGTCACAGGTTGCCCAAACGAGCGCGAGACGCAAGTTTCTTGTTTGGGTTTAGATTCTGTCTCGATCGGCAAACAGGAAAAACCATGCAGCTCCAGCAGCAATCTTCTACCCATCACCCCCATTTTCTTGACAATTAGTTTCGGTCGAGCCTGTTTGAACTCCAGTGCAGTGGAGATGCCTTGAGTTGCCGACCAATGACCCAACCGACTACCAAGCCCCCATATATCGCGCACGGGCATTTTTGCCAAATACTCATCTGCTTGCTCCGCCGATGCCAGCGCGAACACGCCCCTACTAGATTTCTTCGCTACTTCGATAGCCACCTTTGCCAACACCTTCGTTGGTGCGATGCCGATCGATACCGGAACCCCCGTCCACTGCTGCACGGTCGATCGGATCTGACTACCATACTCGATCGAGTCTCCAAAGTGGGGAGATAACCGCATAAATGCTTCGTCGATCGAATAAACTTCGATTTCCGAGCTAAAGTAGCCCAGCGTTAACATGACGCGGTTAGACAAATCCCCGTACAAGGCATAGTTGCTGGAGAAAACGTGGATCTGATGTTGCCTGACTAATTCTTGAATCTTGAAGTAGGGAACGCCCATGCTCACTCCCAAAGCTTTAACTTCCGGCGACCGCGCCACCACACACCCATCATTATTAGATAGGACGACTATGGGCTGTCCCCGCAGACGCAGTTGAAACACTCGCTCACACGAAACGTAGAAATTGTTGCAATCCACTAGAGCGATGCTCATAAGGCGTGAATTACATTTGTAACCACACCCCAAACCTGAAAATCCATTGCTTCGGTAATTAGCAAAGGAGGGTAGTCGGGATTATCAGCCACTAAGTAAACACATTCCCTAGATTGCCTCAATCGTTTGACCAGTAGCTCGCCATTAACTACAGCAATTATCACTCGTCCATCCCTAGCCTCCAGCGAACGATCGACGATTAATAAATCGCCTGAATGTATACCAGCTCTAATCATCGAATCTCCAGCTACGCGAACGAAGAAGGTCGCGACGGGATGCCTGATTAGATGTTCGTTGAGATCGAGTTGACCTTCAAGATAATCATCGGCTGGTGAGGGAAAACCCGCAGATACAGGGCAAGAATATAGTGAGAGTCGATTGACTCTCAGACAAAGAGAACTGTATATCTCAACGATCGCTTCGATTGAAGGCATAATTGTAAATTAGTAGTACTATTATACTCTACCCGAAAGCAGTCGCTAAGATCGAAATCTACCTGTAATAATTAGTACATTTCATCTGATTGGTATCGTCAAATCTCGGATCGTTACTTATCAGCAACAAACTTGGGACAATCCCCCATCTAAACAAACAAGTTTATTTGAACTATAATCAAACTTATTCGGCTCCGATAGTTTAGACCCATTTGGTTTAATATATCAGCCATTTGAGTTTTATCGGTTGCCTGAAGATGGTCAAGCAAAGTAATAATTCAACTTTAATATCGATATTTCTGACGATCTGACGATCGCTCCTCTACTCATGAATGAAGATCCATCGATTCAGGAAAATCTTTATCAACTTTCAATGCAGTTGGGCAATCCTCTAGATCGAGGAACGATCGAAGAAATCTACAAAAATGCTGAGAATTTACTCAGTCATATAGCTCCAGCCCCTGTGACACTTGCTCGTGTCGCTGGGGTATTGTTGGTCTATCGCATCCAAGATTCCGAAGCAGAGGAGTTGGTGTGGTTTAAAGACCAAATAGAGCAATGTACTGACGATGAAGAGGTGGAAGAGACGATTGAATCACTCCATCGCATTGATACCTTGTGAGTACTTGAATAACGATCGTGCAGAAAGTACCGTTGACATGAATTTATTCGATTACCACCGACAACAAAGGATCGCCGCCGAAGCACCCCTTGCAGATCGCTTGCGACCGCGCACCTTAGAGGAATTTGTCGGTCAGGAACATATTTTGGGTGCTGGAAGACTACTCCGTCGCGCCATTAGTGCCGATCGGCTGTCTTCGTTGATTTTCTATGGTCCACCAGGGACGGGCAAAACCACCTTAGCAAGGATTATCGCCAATACCACCAACGCCAATTTCATCGCGATTAATGCCGTCTTGTCTGGGGTCAAAGAGATTCGTGAAGCGATCGACTCAGCTCAAACCGAGCGCGGGATGCACGCTCGCCGCACGATCTTATTCGTGGATGAAGTACATCGCTTCAACAAGGCACAACAGGATGCACTGCTACCGTGGGTGGAAAATAGCACGATAATTCTCATTGGTGCGACCACCGAGAATCCATTTTTTGAAGTCAATAAAGCTTTGGTGAGCCGCTCGCGATTATTTCAATTGCAACCCTTGAGCGCGGCGGATTTACGGCAAGTGTTACAGCAAGCTTTGAGTGATGAAGAGCGCGGTTATGGCAAGTTGAAGGTAGAGATTGACCCAGTGGCGATCTCGCATTTAGCGAATGTTGCCAATGGCGATGCGCGATCGCTACTAAATGCTTTGGAATTGGCAGTGGAAACGACCCGTACCGCACCAGATGGCACGATTGCGATTACCTTGGCTGTCGCGGAAGAATCGATTCAGCAACGTGCGGTGCTCTACGATAAAGAAGGTGATGCCCATTTTGATACGATTAGTGCTTTCATCAAAAGCGTGCGCGGTTCCGACCCTGATGCTGCCCTCTATTGGTTGGCAAAAATGGTCTATGCGGGAGAGGAGCCGAGATTCATTTTGCGACGCTTGTTGATTTTGGCGAGTGAAGATATCGGACTAGCCGATCCGCAAGCGGTGGTAGTGGTCAATGCTTGTGCCCAAGCCTTCGATCGGGTGGGGTTGCCTGAAGGTCGCTATCCGTTAGCGCAAGCAACGCTTTATTTGGCAAATGCCCCTAAATCCAATAGCATCATGGGCTTTTTCGATGCGCTGGCGGCGGTGGAACGCGAACGCCAATCTGACGTACCCAACCCGCTCAAAGATAGCAGTCGCGACAAACAGGGATTCGGTCACGGTCAGGGCTATCTCTATCCTCATGCCTATCGAGACCATTGGATCGAACAACAATATTTGCCGACCAGCTTACAGGGACGAGTTTTTTATCAACCTTCGGAGCAAGGAGCTGAGGCATTAATTAAGTTGCAAGTCGAGCGCAATCGGGAAGCTCAGTTAGCGGCAATGGTGGGCGGAGATCAGATGGAACTACCGGAAATTCTCACTTTTAGCCCTGATGATGCTCAAAGCGATCGGTGGTTACAACGGACGGTCTCACAAGCTGGAGATCGGCTGGCAAAGATTCGCGATCGCTTGTTTGTTGGCTTGTCTCCCCACCGCCATCATGTAATTCTCGATCTCAACGCCGCCACTGGTTTGTTGACATGGGAAGCATTGCGAAAAGTACCTGAAGGTGGTGTGTATGCGCTGGTATCCGCACAGACGCAGGCGATCGCGCTCCAAGAGCAATCGGCAAGTTTGCCCGAACTGTCGCGTCCGCTGGTAATGGTTGGCTCTTTAACTGAGATCCCACCAGAAATCGCCCAGATGAGATTCGACCGGATTGTCGGCGATCGTGCTCTGATCCACGCCAGTGACAAGGGAGAACGGATTCAAGTAATAGCCGATCTCCTGCAACCAGATGGTAAAGTCGCGCTGTACGAATCGATTCCACGACATAGCCAACGCATCTATCGATTGCTCGATTTTTCAAAGTTAGGTATTTCAAAAGATCTGCGCGATCGCTGGATGCAAGCGGAAGAAGCTATTTATAGTAATCCTGACGATGCCATGATTAACTGGGATGCAGAGGATCTGCGAACGTTATTCGAGCGAGCTGGATTCACAGTCGAACTAGATGTTGAAAGTAAGGTTAATCAGATCTCAATTTCGAGCGCGATGTTAGATCGCTGGTTTAGTCAAAATAACTCCAAGCCTACCTACCTGAGTTATTTAAGCAAGTTTCTGTCTGATGCCGAGATTGAGATCGTCAGACAAGCGATCGTTGAAAAGCTGTTAAACAAAATTGTGGATTGGCAGGCTAAATCTGTAACTATTGTCGCTAGTTTAAGCATGTGATACTGACTAGCTATACATTTCATGTCTGTCTAGAAAGGACCGTTACTGCCCCCTTACGCAAATCAAATTGACATCAGGAATTCAACAGCAAAAAACTCAAAATCCTGTAATTTTGTGACAACTCGATCGCGGCACGCAAACAACATTTTGTTAAGCTCACGAATGTTGAATTGTCTCTAAGACGGTGGTGCCTGTTTATCGAGCGTGTCGATGCGCGAATCTCCACGATCCGTTTATCAAATATTCACTGGAGGACTTATGGAATCGTCTTACAAACCTGAAGGCTACAATTCTGTTTCACCATATCTAGTCGTCAATGATGCCCACGCCACGATCTCCTTCTTGATCGAGGTGTTTGGTGGTGTAAAATTACGCCACTTTCCTAACGATGATGGTAAGCTCATCCATGCCGAAGTTCGGATCGACGATACGGTTGTGATGATTGCTGATAGTGGAGATGGTTGGTCGCCGATGCCCGCTCACGTACATATCTACGTCAGCGATGTGGACGTTACTTATCAACGTGCGATCGCCGCAGGTGCCATATCTGTCCAAGCACCTATTCAAAAAGACGACGAAGACAAACGGGGTGGTGTGAAGGATGCCGGAGGCGCGACGTGGTGGATCGCCACCAAGGTCGAATAATCCAAAGTTTTTTCAGGAAAATGTGTCGTTCTTGTCGATCGATCGAACCCATATTCGACTATAAAGTAGAACATTCGTTCGCAGCTAAACGGACACTATTACTACAAAATCGAACAGGAGCTAGATTATGAAATCGAATGCCATTACTTGGTGCGAGATTTATGTCCAAGACATGGAGCGTGCCAAACGTTTTTACGAGACTGTGTTCCAGATGAAGCTGGAGCAGCTCGAAAGTCCAGGGATGGAAATGTGGGCGTTTCCGATGTCGATGGATGCTGTTGGTGGTTCGGGAGCATTGGTGCAGATGGATGGGGTGAAGTCGGGCGGAAGTGGCACGATACCTTACTTCAGTTGTGATGATGTTGCTGTACAAGAGGCTCGCGTTGTTCCCGCTGGCGGTCAAGTCTTCAAACCCAAAATGTCGATCGGTCAATACGGGTTTATGGCTTTGATTGTCGATACCGAAGGAAATACGATCGGTCTGCACATGCCCCTAACAGCGGCAGCGTAAAGGAAAACCGAAATAAACATCAACACAAAGGAGTCAATTATGAAATTACATCCATATCTTTCTTTCAACGGTGAATGTGAAGCGGCGTTTAAGTTTTACGAGCAGTGCCTTGGGGGCAAAATCGAATTGATGACGACCTACGGAGGTTCGCCAATGGCGGCGCAAACATCACCCGATCTGCTCGATAAAATCATGCATGTCACGCTAAATGTGGGTGATATGGTTCTGATGGGTGCAGATGTGCCCGATTCCTATGAAAAACCACAGGGGTTTTCCGTGTCGCTGGTATTCGACGATCCGGCAGAAGCAGAGCGGATTTTCAACACCTTGGCAGAAAATGGCACTGTACAGATGCCAATTCAAGAAACCTTCTGGTCGCCAAAATTTGGGATGTTAATAGATCGCTTTGGCACTCCCTGGATGATTAATTGCGATCTTCCTGCCTAACTCATTTCATCTTTCTCTATTACCATTTAATCGTTCTAACTCTTACTTTCGATCAAAGGAAAATACGGTCAATATTCACACTCAAGGAGATAATCGATGAGTTTAACTTTTTATTCTGCGCCCATGTCCACCGCCAGTATTACAGAAGCCGTTCTTGCCGAGCTTGGGATCGATTTCGATCGCATAGATCTCAACCTCAGTGCTGGTGACACCAAAAAGCCTGAATACCTCAAAATTAACCCGAATGGAAAAGTCCCAGCGATCGTGCATGATGGCACAGCGATCTGGGAGTCATCCGCAATCACCATGTATCTCGGAGAACTCTTTGGGGTAGAGACAAAGCTTTACCCCGCTCCTGGCCCACAGCGCGGCGAAGCAATAAAATGGATCGCTTGGAGCAATGTTACCCTTGCCGAAGCTGCTGGTCGATTGTTCGCATCGCTACCGCCTGAGCAACAAGGCGATCCCGCGACCAATGCGGACGAATAAGTTACTTCCGAACAGAAAAGTGCGATCGCTATGGCTAAAGCAAAGGCTGACCTCGCTGATTGTCTCAGAATCCTTGAGATTGGACTAGAGGGGCGATCGTTCTTGATTGGCGAATATAGTCTTGCGGATACTCACCTCCAAGGCATAGTCGGCTGGATTGGGTCGATGAATGTCGATCTAACTCCCTTCGCAAATGTTACGGGATGGTTGCAACGTTGTTATCAGCGTCCAGCGATCGCCAAACTGATGGCTGGTTGATAAACTAGCCGATTATATTTGGGCTGCTTGCTAGTCGGTCGCTTTGGCACTCCAAGGATGATCGACTACTTGAGTTTTGAAATACGAGATCGATACCTGAAATACATGTCATGAAACAACCTCGACATCTAGCAGCTTCGGCAACAATGTTAAAATCGTAAATATCTTCATCCGCAACATGCTATGACTCCCCAACAACTTGAAGATCGCCAACTCGAAACCCGTGTTACTGCACTGGAAGCAGAATTAAGTCAAGTGAAGAAATTGCTCTCTAGCTTTCCCCAAACTGAAACATTTAAACATAACTGGATGAAGTATGCTGGGGTATTCAAAGATGATGTAGATTTTCTAGAAATCATGCAGGAAATCCGCGCCGAGAGAGATTTAGATGATGAATCTGAAGTTGACCCATCTTACTATTCATAGGATCTGGATCCAGTGCCAAACTATATCATGGACACAGACCACACATCCTATATTTTGCGTGGAGAGACGAGAGTTATCGAAAATGCCCAACAATATGATGCTGCGATTACAATTATTACAGTTCAAGAGTTGTTCAATGGTTGGGTGAGTCGAGCCAATGACCCAAAGCAAGCTGATCGACTAGTTGAGATATATGCCAAACTTTCGACAACAGTGAGTTATTTGCAGACTGTGGAAATACTAGATTTCACACCAGATGCCGATCTCTGCTTGAAACAACTGCTCAAAAATCATGCCACTCTTCGCAAAAACCGTTTGCAAAAAGATCTCCGTATTGCCGCAATTGCTCTGTCGATGGGTGCAACGCTAGCAACTTGTAATCAAAGAGATTTTGGACAAGTACCAGGATTAATGACTATAGATTGGTTACAGAGATAGCTTGTTAGGAGTTATCAAAATTTCTAGAAGTCGGAACGCACACATCCCCTCCATGAGTAGGAACTTTTACACCGCCACCATAAGTGGGAACCTTGACACCTTCTTGCTTATCTAATTCAGCTTCGCTTTCATTTACATTATCTAGCAACGGCTCAACCTGTATCCGTTCGCGAAGCCTCGGCTCTGCTTGGTGGAACGCACGCTGAGGGAGCCTCAGCGCGATTCCATCCGCTGCCGAATCGCTAACTTCAGCTTGTATTTGTGCATTAATAGTGGTGTAGTTGCGATCGAGCTTAATTAAATCCGGTCGAGCATCGCACAGAGATTTAATGTCAGCAATATCGAGCGGCAATCGTTGGGCGATTACGAATTTCTCAATATCTTCAACACGAAAATCGACACTGCGCTCCGAGCAACGAGCGATCGCATCGTCGAGATACTTCTGCGCGATCGCTAGGGAAAGGGGCTGGGCAACTGTCGGCACTCCGGCTTTGACGATTTCAATGCCTAAATCGCTGGCTTCCTGCTGCCACCGAGCTTTTAACTCTGCTGGGGAAATATGCTCCTTATGCTTGCGAGTACGATCCCAACTATCTTCCCGCGTCTGCCAAGTACTATTGGCTGGACATTGGGCGAGAATCTGCATCCGGCGTTTGCTAAATTCGATTAAATTCTCCAGCTTGTAGCCCTTAATCTCAAACATCCCGTGAGGACGAGGTTCGATTCCATAGCCCAGTTGTTCGACTTCGGCTGCGAGGTAAGCCTGATAGATCGTGCCCAAGTGTTTCTTATTCTGAAAAATTAGATCGTTGTTGTTGGCATACCACTTGCCATTCTCTGCTTGGGTTAGGTTCATCACCAGGGCGTGAGTGTGTAGATGCGGATCGAGTTCGCGACTCTCAATATGGTCGAACTGAGCTACAACGAGGTTGCTAGTTTTGACATCTGCTACAAGCTTATTTTTAGTAATGCGGGTTTGCGCGTAGCGTTCTTCGATTAGTGCCAGAGTTTTCTCGACGGCCAGCCGATGGGCATTCTCTAATCGGGTATCCCCGCCGACTAATGTAGTTAGACTCACAGATTTCGGGGCGGAAAATGTAAAATCCGTTCCCGCACGGCGTTTGTCGGGGTTGCCTTTAGTACCCAGATATTTAGTCCCATCTGGCGATCGACCGTAGCAAATATGCTCGAATGATTCTGGATCGATTTCACCTTTTAAGCCGAGCGCAGAAGCACCTTTACCAAACCATCGAGTTTGCCCTCGCTCGTAATCGTCAGTGAAATACTGCACCGCCGTACTAGCTTGACAATTTTTTGCTGTCAGCATCTATCTCGCTGTAACATTATTAATTTTATTTTCACTACTCTCAACTCGATCTGGAAACTATTTTGAGCATAAATTTCCATCATTCCTGTTATTATCACACAATTTACAGCTATTATAGTAAATGCGTACTGTGCGTTGCTAGAACTTCATTAAGTTGAAATTAGTGTTGACAAAATATGTACATAAACATGACAAAGATGTCTTAAATATGGCTGTCACCCTAAATTGTCGATTGCCTAATCTTGGGTAAATTTGGCTAATTTATGTACGGTAACTATCCATAAACAAGCTAGAAATGTCGCAATTGCGTACAAAAATTCGACGTAAAACTGGGTACTATTTCTGTACTTAAAATACTTCCAACCAAAATATGTAAGTAGTATCTCGAATCGAAAGCAATCTTTATGAGTAAAAATTTTGGTATCAGATTCGTACCAGATCCCAATCGATCGAAAGAGGTATTGCTGCATCATTACTACAGCAATACCAGAGAGGGGATCTATGCTAAGTTGCTCGCCAATGCAATGGCGATCGATCTGCCATTAGCAATGGACGAATCGGGCGAGTGCGATCGCTGTGAGATGGAAGCAGCAATCGATGACTCGCTCGCAACTTTACAATCGAAGATCGATCGACTCAATCGTTTATCGCGGCGGCATGGATTAGATTGTCACCTCACAACTCGCTCGTTAAGTACATCAGTAGCGTCAATCTTGCCCTTACCATCAGTTTCAGCAGATTCGTTGCTCGCTGACGATCTGCAACACACAACCACCGAACGATCTAAACCCCACTCTCAACTACCTCAGATTGCGAATATCG
>NZ_JBGSPA010000093.1:0-3240 GCF_041738855.1 Chamaesiphon sp.
AGTAGTTCTGCAAGTTCTGTTGGTGGGCCACTCGCTCAACAATTGCAAGGCAAACCAGTAGTTGTGGATATTTACGCTAGTTGGTGTCCTGCTTGCAAAAATATTGCACCCACTGTTTCACAACTGAAACAACAATATGCAGGTAAAGTTAATTTTGTCGTCTTAGATGTGTCTGATAAATCCAGTGCTGCCAAAGCTGAAGCAACAGCTAAAAAACTTGGACTCAGTAAGTTTTTTGCAGCTAATAAAACTCAAACAGGCTCGCTAACTGTTGTCGATCCAGCTACGGGCAAAATCTTGGCACAACATCGTAATAACCCTAACAAAGCTGATTATACAAGTGTATTGGATACAGCCCTAGCCAGCAAGTAGCAGGTTGTCTGGATGTTTCTGGACTTGGCTGCTCGATCGAGTCCAGAAATACATCCGATCGATTCATTTGTTAACGCTACCTTTTATAGCGAAAGCTAAAGAACTAGGACTCAGCGAATTTTTAGCCACAAATAAAACTCAAACTGGTTCCCTAACTATTGTCGATCCAGCAACGGGAAATATCTTAGCACAGCATCGTAATAATCCCGCCATAGATGCTTATACCAAGGTCTTAGATGTAGCGATCGCTAAGTGAAACATATTCTAGCAATTCCAGGAGAATATTATGAAACCAAACCAAGAGCATGACATCATTAATGTCAATTCACAACCAGTTGGAATTAAAAAAATCATTCAAAAGCTACCTAGGAAATGGCTGATATTTGGCGGACTAGGATTATTAGGATTAGTATTAGCTTTACTGATTACTGGCCCTATCTCTCAAGGACTCGAACACCTGATTTCATTCGTTGAAAACCGCTACCAAGAATGGTTTTCTAAACAAGATACTGCCAATCCACTCGTACTCATGCCACTAGCTTTGATTGGGGGCTTAATTGCTAGTGTTTCTCCCTGCATTTTAGCACTATTACCACTTAATTTAAGCTATATCGGCACTCGTAATATTAAGTCTCGTGGTGATGCTTTCCTGAAAGCTGGATTATTTGTTTTAGGGAATGTTATTATTCTCAGTCTCTTTGGTTTAGCATCTTCTTTTGCTGGCATGGTAATGGTAGAATATCGCGGACATATTAATGTCATTGTCGGCGCGATTATTCTGATTATGGGTTTTGGTTTAATGGGCTGGATTAAGATTCCTTTGCCAGAAATTAATCTCGATGGTGCTAATTTTGGCCCCTTTGGTGTGGGTTTGACTTTTGCTTTAGTTAGTTCGCCCTGTGCGAGTCCGGTTCTATTTGCAGTGCTAGCCGCCGCAGGTGCTAGTGATTCGCAATTACTTGCTGTATTAACAATGGCAAGTTACGCCTTTGGTTATACCATCATTATCTTTTTAGCTAGTTTACTCACTGGTTTTGCCAAGCAAGCAAACTTACTATTGAAATATTCAGAAAGCATTACTAAATTTGGGAGTGTGGCTTTGATTTTGGCAGGAATTTATTATATGTTTACTGGCGTACAGTGGTTTTTGCCGACTAATTAATATATGAAAAACACGATCGAACAACTAGTAATAATTGGTTCGGGGCCAGCAGGTTATACAGCGGCAATCTATGCCGGACGCGCTCAATTACAACCAATTGTATTTGAAGGATTTGCAGCGGGAGGGTTGCCCGGAGGTCAATTGATGACAACTACCGAAGTCGAGAATTATCCAGGATTTGCGGAGGGGATTCAAGGGCCACAATTGATGAAAGAAATGCGCCAACAGGCGATCCGGTGGGGTGCTAAATTAGTCACTGATGATGTGGTCAAGGTGGATTTTAGCCACAGACCTTTTTCGATTGCTACTGACGATCTCGAAGTAAAAACTCAGGCGGTAATTATTTGTACTGGGGCAACTGCACGGCGATTGCATATCCCTGGCGAAGATAAATTCTGGAATAATGGGATTTCTGCATGTGCAATTTGTGATGGCACAAATCCATTATTTAAAGATGTGGAAATTGCCGTAGTTGGTGGGGGTGATTCGGCAGCAGAAGAAGCTCTATATCTCACAAAATATGCGAGTAAAGTTCATTTATTAGTCAGAAGCGATCGCTTGAGGGCATCTAAAATCATGCAGCAGCGAGTCTTAAATCACGCAAAAATCCAGGTACATTGGCAAGCATTACCGATCGAAGCTAATGGTGATGATGTGCTCCAGAGTGTGAAAATTCAGAGCCAAGCTGCTGGCACAATTACGGAATTAAAAGTAGGTGGGTTATTTTATGCGATCGGACATACACCGAACACCCAACTTTTTCAAGACAGCTTAGATTTAGATGACAAAGGTTATATCAAAACCATTGGTAAATCCACAGCCACTAATATTGCCGGAGTCTGGGCTGCTGGAGATGTCCAAGACCACATCTATCGTCAAGCGATTACCGCCGCTGGGACGGGCTGTATGGCAGCACTAGAAGCCGAACGTTGGTTAGCAGAAATTCATTAATTTACAGATAATTTAGAGGTAATTATTTATGTCAGCTCAAACTTTTCCCCAAGGTGGTGCCGCTTTTGAACGATTAAAAAGTGAATCCGACAAACTGATTTTGCTCGAAATTAGTGCGCCGCACTGTAGCTCTTGCGATACCCTCAGACCTGTTTTACATCAACTCGCCACCGAACAACATGGTAACTTTCATTTAGTTGAAATAGATATGACTGAGGAGCCAGATCTCGCGATCGAATTAGGTATTCGTAGCGTTCCAACTGTAGTTTTATACAAAGGCGATCGACTAATTGAAAAAATTGTCGGACTCAAGCCGAAAAAGGTCTATATACAAGCCATTCAGAAATCGATCTAATCGGATTGTCGGCAGAAATCTGTAAATAATATTGATTTCAATCAGCCGATCGCGGCAGAACATCTTTGCCACCACCATCGGTCAATCTTACATTAAATACTGGAGCTTCCACTAAGTGGAAAGTAGCTGAAGCAAACTCCACTCGCCCATTTGTATCGAAAAATTCATCGAGAACGCGGGTAAATAGCTGGTCTTTTTTCACCCGCCGCGCCTTATAATCCACCACGTACCGGAGGGTAAATTCCATCCAATTATCATTGGTGACTAGCGAAATCATTGGTTCGATTCTGGCATCTTCAATTAGATATTTACGCACCATCGTTTTCCATTCTGTTTTAGCCAGCGGTACATATTCTCCTACAACCTCCTCGGCAATTTGCTGGATCAGCGTGCGCGCTAG
>NZ_JBGSPA010000162.1:0-18586 GCF_041738855.1 Chamaesiphon sp.
GATGCGCTGTCTTGACCCAAACACATGCGGAGGGAACCTCCGCGTGATTTGGGTCGCTAAACCCTCGGCAAAGCCTACGTATCGCGCATCGCTACGCGGACTGAGATCTAGAGTGTCTTAACCGATGTGGCGACTGCTATATCAACTCAGTAACCACGATCGCAGCAGTTATTCATCGCTCCCCTCTACCCTCTACCCGCTGCCGATGAGACAATTGTGGCAATATTGACGACTTTAGCGATCGCGATCGGTGACAATCGCCATGACTCGATCGGCATCACGATCGCCCGTGGGACAATCTTAGGTAAAGTTATTTGGCATTTTGGTCATAAATAAGTAAGTTGTGATAGTTATTTATCAATCCACCATCCACCATCCACCATCAACCATCCATCGGCATCCCATGAACGAGATTGTTTAATAAAGATTCAATTTGTTGCATGGCTTGGTGATTGTCTGGTTGACGATCGACAGCATCAGCCAAGCTACTCAACTGATGTTTAAATGTGTTGAGACGATCTTGTAATGGTTGAATTAGATCTTCATAGACAGCGATTTTAGCAACTAGTTGTGTAGCTAACTGTTTGGTAGTTTGATGTTGGAATTCGAGATCTTGTACCTGCTTGGATTCGTAGAGATAAGTCTCTACTTGTCGTTCGATTTTGGCTTTAGTTTGCTCGATGTTTGCCCGTAGGTTGTGAATTTCGGTTTCGACTTGAGTTAGTTCCGATTGCTGTTGTTGGCGTTGGCTATCCAATATTTGTAAGATCGACTCCCATTCGATCTGCGATCGATCTGCTCCTACTGGTGGATGACCTTGACGTTGGCGCAGGATACGATTGTGAACTTGGAGATAAGTTTGTCGTTCGCGCATGGTTTGGCGTTGACCGTCGAGAGTGTGGTCGAGCATATTATAGCCATCTTGTTCGTCAGCAAGATCGGCTTCCAATTTGAGCCTGTCGAAATCATTGGCAGCCAAAATTGCTTGACGAAGTTCGTCGATCGCTGCTTGCTTTTCTTGCAGCTCTTCTTCTTCTAAATGTACAAAATTTACCGATCGATCGACTTCGGTTTGGAGATTTTCAACAATTGTTTGGAGTTGGGCAAGTGGCATTGTTTCCAACTGTTCGAGGTCGATTTGGATATCACCAATATCAGTACTGCCTTTAGAGATCAGATAAATCTGCTGATAATTTTCCTGCTCCAAACCGATGCGAGTAGTCAACCGTTGCACGTATTCTTGTTGCATCGTGAGTGTGTGTTGCTCTACCTCCCAGTCGGTTTGGGTGGCTTCGAGAGCAGTTTGCAATTCTTGGAGTTGTTGCTTGGCGCGATCGAGTTCTTGGTGCTGACGATCGAGTTCTGCTTGAGTGTCCACTACCTGCTGTTGGTGCTGATGCAATTGCTCCCAATATCCAGTGAGCAGCTCCTGTTGACTTTCGATCGCGGCAACGGTGAGTTCGAGTTGTTGCGGATTGAGCGCACCCGCAGTACCGCCCAGTTGGTGGAGAGCCGTCCGAATTTCGGCGATTTGTTGTTCGCTGAGTGCTCCACCCATCGAGTGCTCTTGCTGGTCGAGATATTGCTCTTTGGCACGTAATTGCTCCCACCGCGCTTCTAGTGCTTGGCGAGATTGTTCGTGCTGATCGCGTGTCGCCTCCAGAGCTTGCGTTTCTTGTGTCAATCTGTCGAGTTCGGCGCGGGTGTGTTCGAGATCTTCTTCCCGTCCATAAATTTCTTCCTGACGCAGTTGCAGTTGCTGGCTTTGCAAGCTCAGTGATTGCCGCCAGCTTTCGATTTCGTCAGCTTCTTTCTTATATTTTTCAATTTGCCGCGACAGATTTTGGAGAATACCAACCAAATGTTTACCAGCATCCCGAATTTGGGATTGAATTTGGCGACTGGCATTCATCTCTACCAGTACCAATACGCCAGGATTGTAATTACCAATGTCATCAGGCGCACTAATTAACTCTTCGCCAGGGATGGCACTCCAATTCTGTTCGGTACGCTGACAAGCCAATAGTTTGAGTTCGGGCTTACTTCTACCGCCGATATTGAACCCTGATTTTGGCTTTTGGACTTCTGCTAGATACAACACGTTGATATTCCCTTATCTTATATATATAAATTTAGGCTGTTGTCGATTCTGCACAGGAGCGGCTTCGCCAACGGACAGGATCGAGCGGTGAATCCAAAAGATCGATCCTGTGCCAATACTTAGTAGACACTTCGAGCCGCTCTGACTGGATTACTCAAAACCGGATGTGGTAGAGACATCAGCCACGAACTCCCGTCTGTGAATTTTACCAATCAGCTCAAGCTCGGGTTGACAATGAATTTGGGGGGTGAGCGACGCAGCGCCAGCAGCAGTGGCTGGGTTGGCTTTGCCTCAGCGAGAGGAGCATCAGTCATTTTTCCGTGCTCAGTACCAAGATGAGTTTAATTAAGCTTTGTCTCAATTAGCGAGATGTCATCACTAACAACTATATATACATCGACCGCCTTCTGTCATCAGCATAAAATCTAACTAAATTTTTGAGGGATCTTGGAAATGGTGCAACAAACTGGTGAATGTGTGGGAAAACTAAGTGTAACGGACATAATTTGCGGAACCGACACTCGAACTGGGTAAATTTTTGAGGATGCTCTGAGTCATCGCTAACTTGACAGGTTCCAGATTTGCCGCCGCTGACAGCTTAATGTTAGCAATTTGGTGTCAGTTGACAGTTGCTAATGGGTGGTACCCACTCGTCTCTAGTCCTATTCTCCGATGCCGATCGGTATCAGCTATGAACCTCTACTATGTATAAAGTCGCTCGATCGCCTTCAATGTCCATGCTCTCAGCCTCCATTCACCTCATCGATTAGCAGATATATGAAAACAGTTCTAGTTGTGGATGATAGTACCGCCCAGCGGGAAATGATCAAAGAGCTACTCCAAGCTAGTGGGATGACAGTCAATGTCGCCATGGATGGCGAACAAGCTGTAGCAGTTGCCCTGGAAATCATTCCAGATATTGTCGTGCTCGATGTTGTCATGCCCAAGATGAATGGCTACGAAGTTTGTCGAATGCTCAAATCTAATCCCAAAACTCAAGATGTGCCAGTGATTTTGTGTAGCTCCAAGAGCGAGGATTTTGATAAACATTGGGGAATGCGTCAAGGTGCAGATGCCTATGTCTGCAAACCATTCGAGCCAGTGGAATTGCTAAGTACGATCAAACAGTTATTGCGGAATTAGGATAGAGCTGATGGTTCTCAATTTAGATTTTCTCACTAGCGACACTGCTTTCGAGCCAGTGGAATTGCTAAGTCCGATCGAACAGTTATTGCGAAATTAGGATAGAGCTGATGGTTCTCAATTTAGATTTTCTCACTAGCGACACTGCTCCCGACACTACTGATGTGACGGCTGGGAGCCGCGATGGCGAGTTGTGTTTGCGCTTTGATGTCCCCTCGGGGAATGAGTTTGCACTGATCGCTTCTGGCGTCCGCGAGGTGATGTCGGTTTATTTCGATCGGATCACCCCGATTCCCAATGCTTCACCGTTCTTCCTCGGTACATATAATTGGCGCGGTCAAGTAATTTGGGTAGCCGATCTGGGTCAATTTCTCGGCGATCGCGTATTGGTAAATACCAACCAAAACGAAGTCTCCGTGCTAATTGTGGAAGAACAGGAACTGGTGATGGGTTTTGCCGTGCATACGGTGGCAAATACGGAATGGCTCGATCTCTCGCAGATGCTCCCACCCGATCGCGATCTCCCAGTAGCGATGCGGAATTTTGTCAAGGGAGTCTATCCGACCACGGCAGCGACGCCAGGATTGAAATTATTAGATCGAGTCGCAATTCTTCGCTCTTCGCAATGGACAATCTAATCAATTTCAGTCAATACTGCCTCCGGCGGTATCGAAAAATATCCTGCTTTTTGCTACTCATCTCAAAAATAGCCTAAAACTTATACAAAATATCCATAATTTATCAAATCAGCCAGTTAATAGATAGTAAAAACAATGATTTCTAATCCAGATTACACTCAAGACTATACTCAAGATTATCAATTGGCAGAAGCAGCTTATCTTCAAGGTAACTACGAAAAAGCAGCGTCAATCATCGATACTCTCGTCACTAAATTTCATGACGATCCGAGCGTCAGACTCTTGCGCGGACACATCTATTGCTATGGTTTGTATCAATATGAGATTGGCAAAAAAGAGTATGAATATGTCATTGGGATTTCCAGCGATCCAGAATTTCTCCAGTTTGCACATAGTGGCTTGGAATACGCCAATTCTTGTCTGAGCCAATCTGGCAGTCGCGAACAGTTCAATGATGGTGACTCGGGCGGACACTATCGCGATACCAGTGCAGATTCGGCGGAGTTGCTAACTTGGCGACAACCAGAAGATCTGACTGCTGATGAAGATTTCGATCTGGCAGCTCTGAATTTTAATGTCGATATGTCGGGGCAATTGTTTCCGAACCAAGCGACAGACTTTTTTGCGGTCGAGACTAGTGCGCTCGGTCAAAAGCCCCCAGTAGCAACGGGTTTTCATAATAACGAACAAGAAACGCTCACTGATGCTTTTGCTTTTGGCTATACCAAGGAGGGCGAACTGAGTGCCGATCCCAGCAGCCAACTTTTTGGCGATTTCCCGCTAGCCACTACTACTGAAGCGGTTGATGATACGGGATTTTTTAATGTCTCGCCAGCGGCACGACGGGCGTTTGCGACTTTCGATCCAGATCGAGCGGGATCGACAGTTGACAACAGCGATCGATCGACTTTCACCACCCCAGAGCCAGAGCGCACCAACATTGACTCGCTCACGGACAATCTCCAGCCCCAAAGTCAAACTAGCGTGGAGGAGTTAAGCCCTGCCAATCGACCAACACTAATTTTCTCCAATCATGGTCTCGATCCACTCGATCGCGAACCCAATACCCCACCAGGTGAATTTTCAGTTGAAGATATCTCAGATGCTCTCAATGAAATCAGCGGTGCCTTACCGATGGCATGGCCGCCAACTGGGCACGCAGCCGATAGCTCCCACTGGATGGATGACGATCGCCACGGACAAGCATCTGGCAATCCCAACCAGCCCACAGCCGATGACTCAGACTTCGGTATCGCACCAGCTTTTCAGGAAGCTTTCACACCCCAACCAACTAGTCCAGTGGCGGCACATTCCCCCACACCAAATTCGCCCAAACAGTTCGAGACGCTCGAGCATTCATTATCTTCGATCCCCGATAGTGGTGGCGGCGTGCAGTCGGGATTTTTTGACTTGCCAGATGATTTCCTCGAACAACCTACACCCTCGGCGATCGAAATCCCCAAATCTTCGGGGATGTTTGATGATAGTTCGACCTTCATCAATGGGGTGTCGGTTTCTGGGATCAAAAATCAACAGCCTGGAGCGATGAGTAATATCTATCGAGAGGATAGTACCCTGATGACCAATATCCCCCCCGCCCAAGGTATCTTTGCACCGTTTGAGAATGCTTCATTTCAGAAGAAGCAGTGGCTGACTGCTGGTGCTGCTGGATTGGGTGCGGCGATCGCGATCGCTGGAGCGACTTTTGCCACTAGTCTGACGCTCGACAACAAGGATAAAGCCGCGATCCCGCTACTCCAACGGACAGGGGCGATCGCGATGGTGTTGGGCGGTCTAGCGAGTTTTGGGATCGCTAGAGTCTTGATGGGTCGCTATACCAAGCAGGTAAGTCGCAGTGTGCGCGACTTGCAATCCAATTTTGAACAGGTGGCTCAGGGCAATATGGCGGCTCGCGCTACTGTCTCTTCGCAGGATGAATTGGGCGTGTTGTCGTCCTCATTCAACTATATGTTGCAATCGGTGATAACTAGCAACTCCGAAGCCCAACGCAAGGCACGCGAGATGGAACTTGCCAAAGATGAGCTACAACGCCAGGTAATCCGCCTCCTCGATGATGTCGAAGGTGCGGCGCGAGGCGATCTGACCGTCAAAGCGGAAGTCACTGCCGATGTCCTCGGTGCGGTGGCGGACTCATTCAACTTGACGATCGATAGTTTGCGGCAGATCGTCCAACAGGTGCAAGTCGCCGCCGTCCAGGTCAACCAAGGTTCGACCGAGAGTGAAGCATTTGCGCGGCGACTATCTTCGGACGCGCTCAGTCAAGCTGAAGAACTCGCCGTCACGGTCAACTCCGTCCAAATGATGACAGCATCGATCAAGCGGGTAGCTGAAAGTGCCCGTGAATCAGAAGAAGTAGCCCGCACCGCTTCTTCGACCGCCCTCAAAGGTGGTGAAGCGGTAGACCGGACGGTAGCTGGTATTCAAGAGATTCGCGAAACGGTAGCAGAAAGTACGCGTAAAGTCAAGCGACTGGCTGAATCTTCTCAACAAATTTCCCAAATCGTCTCCGTAATTTCTCAAATCGCCTCCCGTACCAACTTACTCGCTCTCAATGCCAGTATCGAGGCCGCCAGAGCGGGCGAATCAGGCAAAGGATTTGCGATCGTCGCCGATGAAGTCCGTCAGCTAGCAGACAGAAGTGCCAAAGCTCTCAAAGAAATCGAGCATATCGTGCTCCAGATCCAAAGTGAGACTGGCTCAGTAATGGCAGCGATGGAACAGGGGACACAACAAGTCATCCAAGGTACCAAACTAGCAGAACAAGCCAAGCGATCGCTCGATGACATCATCCAAGTATCCAATCGGATCGATGCACTGGTGCGATCGATTACCTCCGACACGATCGAGCAACGCGAAACATCCAAAGCCGTCACCGAAGTTATGCAATCGGTCGAAATCCAAGCTCAGTCAACCTCTCAAGAAGCCCAAAAGGTATCTTCATCCCTCGAAAATCTCGTAGTCGTCGCGCGGAATCTGCTCACTTATGTCGAGCGATTCAAAGTTGAGTAATTGTGGAAAGTGAATGGTGGATGGTGAATGGTGAATGGTGAATAAGTCGTAAATTTACTCTCCATCCGCTAATTGTCAACATCCACACTGTGCCTACGGTAGTCTACCGCCAACGGTGCAAGCCATCCACCATCCACCATCCACCATCCACCATCCACCATCCACTTTCTTCACTCTCTACCCCCTTATGGAACACGATCGCATTCTGGGCTACTTTTTAGAAGAAGCTAGCGAACACTTACACACGATCGAGCAAGGCTTACGCAAACTGCCAGAAACAGTCAGACAGCCGACGATGATTCGCGAACTGTTTCGGGCAGCACATTCGATCAAAGGTAGTGCTGCTATGCTCGGACTACCCGATGTCCAACAGATCGGCAACCAATTTGAAGCCAATTTCAAACTGCTCAAAGAACAGCCTCAAATTGACGTAGATAGTCAACTCCAGTCACTATTTTTAGCCAGCTTTAGGATCTTACAGGCTGGGGTCGAGCGGGTGCGGGTAGCTAGCAATCCTTACGAGTGCGATCCGGCGACTGCCGATCCGATCGGCGATCCGGTCTTTGCCGAACTCAGAGCCTATCTCCAGCACTTAGCCGCGATCGACAGCAAGCCAGCAATCCTCATCAGCTACGAGCGATCGCCAGAGCGAGAGCCAGCGATCGAACAGGTATTCGGGGAATATGTGACCCGAAAACTAGCTGAAATCATCGGTCTGTGTCTACAACCCGATCGACCCGAAACCCGCACCCAAATTCAACAAATTTGTCAAAAGCTGGGAAATCTAGGCGAAAATTTTGAGTTCCTCGAATGGACAAATCTATTTACAGCGTGTCGATTGGCGATCGCCAATCCCGCCAATCCCCTCCCCCACCTGGGCGAAAGTATCACTATCGCTGTCAAGCAAGCCCAAGTCCTAGTATTGGCTCATCGTCAGCAAGCGATCGGCATCACACCCGATTTGGAGCTGCTGATCGCTCGTCATCACGATCGCAACGGGCAACAGCTCCCCGCACCAGGATCGATCGATAGGGTGCGAGTAGCACCCGACAATCCCGTCTTGAGTGTGCCAGCCGCAGCATTCGATCCAGACGAGATCGAATTAAATGAGTTTGTGAACTCGATCGGCGATCGATTGCCCACAGAAGGAACATGGATGCAGGATGAGGATTTCCGCGATCGGGAAGTTCCATTACCAGCTTTGGGAAATGCCACCACCGATAAATTTTATGCTCAACTATTTGAACCAGTGGCAGCATTAGATCCGACCCCACTCAACGATCTCGGCTTGTCGATCGCCCAAATCCCCCCTGATGGGACCGCCTCACCCGCAGTGCTGAGTGAGTATGATGAGGAAACATTCTACACTCCCGATCTGGATGGCATCGACGATCTCGATCTCGACGGTGCCAATTTCTGGTCGAGTACCCAGTTAGCCGCAGCTCCACAGGCAGCGATCGATCTCGATCTGCTGGTCGATCTCGATGACTACCAGCTTCAGCCCGATTTGGCACCATTAGCCGTCGATATCCCTGGAGCGGATTTTAGTCTCGATCTGCCCACCAGCGACCTCTTTCCCCCGCTTGACACTGCCGAAACTTGGTCTGAGCCGGAGGCATTAGCACAAATTGCCAGCCAGACAGCAGCACCAGTCACCGCGAATATCCACACTCAAGCGATCGACACTCCCGATCGATCTGAGTGTGCGGCACTTGAGCTAGCCGATCCGTTCGATTGTGAGCCTGAAGATGACGAGCGATCGCCAGTGAGTCATGGTGTTGCCTCATTTACTTCAGATTTACTCTATTTGGAAGACCTAAATAGTAGTAAAGAGCCAGCAGCGACGATCGCTGACGATCTAACTATCCCCGAATCGATCGATTCCCGCTATGACTTATCTGGATCGCAATTTGAAGTTGATGATTTTGAGGATCTCCAGCTCGATGTGCTTGGCTCTAATGAACCGACGAGCGATGCTCTAGATGATTTTGGCGGCTTAGATATCAATCCACTCGGCAGTAGTGGCGCGATTGTCAATCCCTGTATTGGCGATGATTTTACCGATTTAGATTTTAGTTATTTTGGGGACAACGATCTAGCCATCGGCGCGGCGATCGATAATGGTTTTACCGATCTAGATTTTAGTGCTGTCGATCGACAGGAGCTAGCTGCCAGCCAGCACGATCTAGATGACTTGGATCTCCATTCGCTGGTTAGTGAAGATCCAGCAGTCGCCGCTACAAGCGATCGCGATCGGATTGATTTGGTACCATTAATTGACGATCGTCTCGACCAGAATACCCCACTCGATGGCGATCCGCTCGGCAGTGGCGATCTCGATCTCGATGCGGAAATCGGGAACTCTTTTGCGGAGTTAGACTGTGACGATCGTCACAGTCCCAATTTTGAAGATGTGGATCTAGACTTCCTGAATGCTAGCCAGCCAAATATGCAGCTATTCGATCTCGATGATTTTGCGGACTTCGAGTTAGATATTCTCGATCGTGGCGCACCAATTTCAGACATATCTGAATTTGATTTGCTCTCACCACCACTGCCGATCGCTGCTGAGGTTGTCGAGCCACAATCTACTCTCGCCGAGCAATTGGTAACCACACCGCTCGATCGTGACGCCACAGATTTGAATCTCGATATGTTCGACAGCACCGTTGTGAGTGAGGCATCACCTGTTGACGGCAGCTTTGGGGATTTAGACTGGAGTCTACTCGATGCCGAAAATTTAGACACCGATACTGTCGCACCAGCGGCAAACATCGCTGATTTCTCGGAATTGGACTTTGATTTGGACAACCTCAGTGCTGCCGTCACCAGTGACGAAACCAATGACGATTTCTCGGAATTGGACTTCAATTTGGACAACCTCAGTGCCGCCGTCACCAGTGACGAATTGACCGATTTTGGAAATATCTTGAACGAGCAGCCTGTCTCCAACCTCACAGACACTGGCGATTTAGACACACTACTAGGAATTGCGGCTCTAGGGGTCGGTAGTGCTGCCCTCGCTGGGGGAGCGGCATTTGACGATCTCGACGCGCTGATGGCGGCTCCTGCCACTCCGATCGCCCCAGAGGTCGATCTGGACGATCTGATGAGCGAGATCGCCGCACCAGCAGCAGTTGAGATCCCACCCGTCGCCACTCCAGCCGCAGTCACGGAGGAGAAGAAACCCGATCGTCGCGCGAAACAATCGCGGACATTCGAGCAAACGATGCGGGTATCGGTGCGACATCTCAACAACCTCAACAACCTCGTCGGGGAACTAGTAGTCAACCGGAACACCTTGGAGCAAGACCAAAACCGGATGCGTCAGTTTGTCGAAAAACTCCTCTCTGAAGTCCAAAAGCTCAATGAAGTCGGGAAGCGGATGCAGGATCTCTACGAGCGATCGTTGATGGAAAACTCGCTCGTCGCCAGCCGCCAGCAAAATAAACTGGCGTCCCCACCGCCGCCACTGAATGGTGAAGATTTGGCGATCGCGGATACCTCGATCGAATACGATCCGCTAGAAATGGATCGCTTCACGCCGATTCACTTACTATCTCAAAAGATGATCGAGTTGACAGTTCGCGTCCGCGAATCCACAGCGGATATTGAGTTCGTCGTCGATGGTAGTACGGAAGTCACCCGCACCCTCCGGCAGATTACCGGACAGCTTCAGGAAGACTTGACCAAATCGCGGATGGTGCCTTTTGCCCAAACCGCCGACAGACTGCAACGGGGCGTCCGCGACAACGGGCTGAGATATGGCAAAAATGTCGAACTCAGCGTCGAAGGACGCGATACGCTCATCGACAAGGTGATCCTCGAAAGTCTCACCGAACCATTGATTCACATGGTCAACAACGCGATCGCCCACGGGATCGAATCAACGGAAACCAGACTAGCTGCTGGCAAATCCAGCGACGGCAAAATCACCATCCGCGCCCTCCATCAAGGGAACCAGACCATTATCTCCATTTCTGACGACGGTGCGGGCATCGATACCGAACGCGTCAAAGCCAAAGCGATCGAAAAAGGGATCGTTACTGCCTCACAAGCAGCAACAATGTCCAAAACTGAAGTTTACGAACTCCTATTTTTGCCTAGCTTCTCGACCAAAGACCAAGCCGATGAATTGGCAGGACGCGGCGTAGGTATGGATGTTGTCAAAACTAGTATCACCGAAATTCGAGGGACGATCGCGACAGAATCACAACTTGGCGTCGGCACTATCTTTACCATTCGGTTACCATTGGCACTGAGTATCGCCAAAGCGTTGATTGCTGTCAATAACAAAAGCAATATCGCCTTTCCGATGGACGGGATTGAAGACACTCAAGATGTCAGTCCCGAACAGATTCAAACCAACAGTGACGGCGAACAGTGCATCTTTTGGCGGGATGAACTGATGCCATTCAAACCATTATCGGAATTGCTGGCGTTCAATCGTCCGTTAGCGCGCAACAATTTCTACACCACCAACGAAGATGATAGCGATCTAGTGTCGATCTTGATTCTCCGTAGTGATGGCAACCTCACCGCCGTCCAAGTAGACAAAATCACTGGCGACCAAGAAATCGTCATCAAACCCCTGCAAGGGCCAGCAGCCAAACCACTGGGAATTGCTGGAGCCACCGTCCTCGGAGATGGGCGGATCGTGCCGATTGCCGATGTGATGGAATTGATCGCGCTGGCAAAAGGTACCCTCGCTCGGCATGTTTCGACACAGTGGACATCTCAAATCACCGCTCCAACTGACGAAGTCCGTGAATCAATGGTACTGATTGTCGATGACTCGATCACCGTCCGCGAATTGCTCTCATTGACCTTCAAACGGGCTGGCTACCGCGTCGAGCAGGCTCGTGATGGTCAAGAAGCCTGGGACAAGCTCAGAGCTGGTCTACCCTGCGATATCGTCTTCTGCGACATCGAGATGCCTCGCATGGATGGACTAGAATTCCTCTCCCGAATCCAGAAAGATCCCGCCCTCATCAAAATCCCGATCGCCATGCTCACCTCACGCGGTAGCGATCGCCATCGTCAGATCGCCTCCCAACTCGGTGCCAGTGGCTACTTTATCAAACCATACCTCGAAGAAGCTCTCCTTGATGCCGCCAAACGGATGATCCAAGGGGAAGTGTTGGAAATAGTCTAGCGCAGAGGGCGCAGAGAGAGCGGAGAACGCAGAGAGATAATCAGTGAGGTAACGATCTCAACTTAGCCCCCTCACTAGTCCCCTCTCTGCGTTCTCTTCCCCCTCCGCGTCCTCTGCGTCGCTCCTTTTGCCTGTTTTACGGGCAATTTTTTTTGCCGAGCTGCGGTTTGGGGTTTGGGGTCGCGCTGCCAGAGATGGCGTAATGGCGATCGCTTGCATGTCGATACCAACCAGTCGCTACTATAATGACTCATTGCACCCAATTCCAAGCCGCAAAACAAAGCTAAATAAATTGGTAAATGGCGATCGATCGAGTGCCGGAAAATACCAACTAACTGTTGTCCGGTATATGTCTTGGCTCCAAGTAATTGGGATATTCCTAGATAAAATAGACCCACTAACCCCACCCATAAACCCACATAGAAAATTCTGCCCACCGTCCCAATTATCGGCCCATGCGACCAGATCGATCGATGCTTAATCGCTTGCTGATACGGTCGCCACAACCACCGCAACATCCCCCAGCGTTTGTAATGAAAGGAGTACAGATCTAAATCTGGCCCAAAGATCAACCCGCTCACTAAAAAACCACCCGATACCCAAAACGCCAAGTCTGCACGGGAAGTCACATACAGCGTCCCGCCAGCAATGATAGGCAAACTCCACAGGGTTACTCGATCGTGCGTACGTCCAGATGGCAAAGTAATTAAATCAGTTGACAGTTGACAGTTGACAGTTGAGAGTAATAAATATCACTGCCAAAACCAAGTCAATTATACACTCCTAATTCCTCATCCCTAGATTATGTCATCAGAATCCAACCTTACCGACGAACAATACAAACAAAAGATGCAGCGTCGGCAACAGGTACAAGCCGAGCAGATCGAGAAATCGATCGACAAAAAAGGTTTGATTATCATCAATACTGGTACGGGCAAAGGCAAAACTACGGCGGCACTGGGAATGGTGCTCAGATCGCTTGGACACGGCTATCGAGTCGCGATCGTCCAATTCATCAAAGGTGCCTGGGAACCAGCCGAGAAAGCCGTGCTAGAACGCTTTGGCGACCAATTAGTATTTCAGGCGATGGGTGAAGGTTTTACCTGGGATACTCAGGATCGCGATCGCGATATTGCCACTGCCGCACGCGCTTGGGAGCAAGCCTTGGCTTATATCATCGATCCCAGCTATCAGTTAGTATTACTAGACGAAATCAATATCGCGCTCAAATTGGGCTATCTCAGCCCCGAAGTAGTCATCGCCGGATTGGCACAAAAACCCGAACTATCTCACGTAATTTTGACTGGTAGAGGCGCACCCCAAAGTTTGATCGACATCGCCGATCTCGTCACCGAAATGACGATGATCAAACATCCGTTCCGCGCACAAGGCGTCAAAGCTCAACCTGGAATTGAATTTTAAGCTCTCACTCCTGGAAAGTTAAAATAGAAGAATTTCGGAGCACCTGTGGACGGATTTATCAACTTACAGAAATTAGCAGGCTGGACTTCTCACGATTGTGTGGCGAAAGTGCGCCGCATCTTGCAGACGAAAAAAGTCGGACATGGTGGGACACTCGATCCCGCCGCAGTCGGCGTCCTGCCGATCGCGATCGGCAAAGCCACAAGACTGTTAGAATACCTCCCCGCAGGCAAAGCATATCGTGCCATCATTCGCTTGGGAGTCCAAACCACCACCGACGATCTCGAAGGTGAGGTTGTCTACTCCCAACCCATACCAGATCTGACGATCGCTCGGATCGAGTCCGTACTTGCCGCATTCATTGGTGAGATCGTCCAAACGCCGCCGATGTATAGTGCGATCCAAGTCAACGGACAGCGATTGTACAAGCTAGCACGCGCTGGGGAAGTCATCGACGTACCTACCCGCCAAGTGACGATCGATCGGATTGATATCCTCAAGTGGACGCCTGGAGATTTTCCAGAAGTTGAGGTGCAGATTGCTTGTGGTGGGGGTACTTATATTCGCTCGCTCGCCCGCGATCTGGGCGAAAACCTAGGCACGAGAGGAGTTTTGGCGTTTTTGGAGCGCAATGCAAGTTGTGGCTTTAGATTGACAGATAGCATCACCTTGGCAGAGCTGGAGAGCCAGCACCAAGCAGGTATGTTCACACCCATTTCACCCGATCGCGCACTGACGGATCTGCCGACGGCGACACTGACAGATGCCGATCTTGTCAAGTGTTGGAGTCAGGGCAAAAAGCTACCAGTCGCCGAACTAGGATGGACTACGAGCAATGTGGATAGCGGCTATGTCAAGGTGATGAGCGATCGGGTGTGCTTGGGAATTGGTGAAATCCAATCGATCGCTGGCGAACAATTTATCATCCCGCAGAAAGTCCTCATGTAGACCTGACGCTGCCGACGCGATCGATCCTAATGCTATGATGATTTTTCGACTCTTAGTCATTAAGAGTCATCATCATGCTGGTGCTAATTTCCATTTATTTTGAGGACGATCGATGACTGCTTCACCCAGCTCTGCTACAGATCTCGAACTTGTAGAGGCTTTAGAAACTAATGCCGATCTCACCTTCGATCTGCCCGATCCTGAAGATGAAGCAGTCGGTGACTTCGACTTTAGACAGCGGATTGATGATGCTTGGACGGTATGCGACAGATTCGATCTCCAGACTGAGATCTGGCGGGGGCGGATCTTGCGTGCAGTGCGTGACAAAGAAAAAAAAGGCGGCGACGGACGCGGACAAGGTTTCCTCAACTGGCTCAAAGATCGGGAACTCAGCAAGAGTCAAGCCTACGCCTGGATCGAACTCGCCAATAGTGCCGACACTCTCCTCGAAAATGGCGAACTCTCCCCCTCCGCGCTCAAAAACTTTAGCAAACGCGCCTTCGTCGAAACTGCCAAATCTGCCCCCGAAGTGCAGCAACTCGTCACCGACGCTGCCGAACGCGGCGAACAGATCACCCGCCGCGAAGTGCGTCAACTCTCCGATGAATGGATGGCGATGAGTTCCGATCTGATCCCTGATGAAGTCAAAGAACAAGCCGCCTCTGGAGCCACGCCACCGCGCTTCATCGCCCCCTTAGTCAAAGAAATGGAGAAACTACCTGAAGCACACCAACTCGCGATCCGAGACGAAATAGCCGCCAATCCCGACGTTGATAATATCAAGCTCGTCACCAGCAATGCCCGCAGTCTCTGCAAATATCTCGATGCTGGCGCACAGGTGCAAGTCCTCAATGACTCCAAAGTCGATCTCGCCACTGCACTCGAAGAAGCGATGCGCGTTGGCTGTCTCCCCGTCGCCGCCGACGTGCTCAAGCAAGCCGCCCAATTGGAGCAGACGATGACCAAATTTTACTTAACTTGGAAACGGTTGGGGAGTTTAGTCGATCGCTTGTACGTCGATACAGGTGCTAGTACGCCCAACTTGCGATCGCTCATTGCCTGTGTCGAACGCCTCTCTGGCGAAATCGTGGAAGTACCCCTCGACGATAGCGGCGAAAATGCGATCCGGTTGCGGGTAATGACTGGCGAGTGACACGCTGCTACTAAATTCTTAAACTAATTCAGATAACGCTGTAATTGTTACCAGCGCACTTACAACCTGCTGGAGTTTCAATGCAAATCAATGGTTGCTACTTGCAATTTATCAGAGCTTCAATATCTGCGGCTACAATTTGCTCCAGATTGCGCGTGATTTTCTCGATCTCCCAATTCCACCAAGCAACTTTAAGTAATGCAGAGATCGTCTCATCATCAAACCGTTGACGGATACACTTAGCTGGATTACCACCAACAATTGTATAAGGCAAAACATCCTTCACGACAACTGACTTTGCGGCAATGATGGCTCCGTCTCCCACCTGTACCCCTGGCATCATCACTGCTTCATAGCCAATCCACACATCGTTACCAATGACCGTATCACCTTTAGAGGGCAGTTCTCCTGCTTGAGGAGCTACTTTTTCCCAGCCATTGCCAAAAATTTGAAAGGGATAAGTCGAAAACCCATTCAACTTGTGATTTGCCCCATTCATGATGAACTTTATGCCTCTTGCCAAGGCACAAAACTTCCCGATGATTAATTTATCGCCGATCGACGGAAAATGGTAGAGAACATTCCGCTCGAAGTTTTCTGAATCTTCTGGATCGTCGTAGTAAGTATAATCTCCAATGATAATCTTGGGATTCGACACAGTATTTTGAATGAAGCAGATTTGCGGAAATCCCTTCATTGGATGCTTATCTTTTGGATCTGCTCCGTGCAACATCGATTGCTCCTAGCTTTCAAAATCCCGAACCGACGTTAGTCATCATCTGGAAACTTTCTACCTAAATTTCGACAAGTCAATTATTCAAATTACCAAATTTTTGCCATCTTCAACCCAAATCCAGGTAACTCTGGATCGCCTGTGACAAATTCGGGCTGCTCCAAAACTTCAGGATCTCGATCTGGACGGTAGATGTAAACTTGGCGATTTTTACGGTCGATTAACCAACCCAAGGATGCACCGTTGTCGATGTATTCTTGCATTTTGGTTTGCAGGGAGATGAGGGTATCGCTAGCAGATCTCAATTCAATGACGAAATCTGGACAAATTGGTGCAAAGGAAGCTTGTTCTGCTGCTGTTAGAGCATTCCAGCGTTCTAGTTTAAGCCACGATGCATCAGGAGAGCGGGTAGCTCCATTGGGTAGGGTAAAACCCGCACTGGAGTCAAAGCCAATTCCCGTCCCATTTTGCTCTGCCCAGATCCCAAGTTGTACGGCAATATTAAAATTGCGGTTGCCTGTGTCTGAAAAAGCAGGTGGCATAATGATGACTTTTCCTTGGGCGGTGCGCTCGATCCGTAGATCTTGATTGGCTTGGCAAAATTCGATGAATTGCGCCTGCGTCATGTTGACGATCGCTGGAAAGTTGACCGTTAGGGGTGTATTATCAGTTTGGATCGATAGCGTTGTCATGTCGATTACCTCCGATACAGCAAGGCTGAATCCACTTCATGTCGGACTGACAGATCTTCTTTAATTGTATTTGGTTCTAGGTAATTCTCCACAGCGGATGTCTACACTATTGGCGGGGGTTTGCTCTGCGCTCTCGTTCTGATTCAACCTGCCTCAACACGTTGAGGAGGGATTAGTAAAGAATCCGGCTCAGAGCTTCTCAATCTATCGGCGATCCGTTTGATAAACCCCGCAATCGGCACAGCTAGCAGGAGTCCCAGCAGTCCCGCCACTTGAGATCCCGTCAGCACAGAGATGAAGACAACAGCGGGATTGAGTCCAGTCATGCCGCTCATCAACCGAGGGGCGATCGCATTTTCAATAATTTGACCGACTATAATTGCCACCGCCAAAACTTTGAGTCCCAACCAAATGTTTTGGAGAGCCAATAGCGAGCTAATTACAGTAATGGTGAGGGTGCCACCAAAGGGAATCAAACTGGCAAATCCAATCGTCAATCCAAATAGCAGTCCAAATGGAATTTGCAGTAGGAGAAAAACAGTCATTAGCGAAATACCTTGAATCGTAGAGACGATCGCTTGGCCTGCAAAATAACTCTGAAAACTTTGTTTGAGTGAGTCTTGAATTCGATCGTTCCAAGGTGCCGGGAACCAACTCCATAATCCGCTCCATAGTGAGTCGCCACTAAATACTAATAAAATGGTGAGAACTAGAGTTAAAAGCAAATTTAAGGCACTATTAATCGTATCTAAAGCCAGGAAGATTGCTTTGCGGGATGCTAATTGGAGAGTTTGAGTGACTCGATCGGTTAATCCGGCTGTGAGATTAGTCAGCTCGATCGGCATATTTTGAAAAATCGGGAGTGTACTCAGGTTGACCACTTGCGCTTGTGCTGCTGTCAGCCAAGCTGGTAGACGGTTGACAAACTCCTCCAACTGTCGAAACACGATCGGTAATAGCCCAAAACCGATCGCGCCCACTAAGACAATTGCGCTAACTAGAACTAACCCAACTGCCCAAGCGCGTGGCAATCCGCGTCGTTCCAAAAAGGCAATCGGATAGTCTAGTAAAAATGTCACTAAACAAGCTGCAATAACGATGCTAGAAATCGGTTGCAGGGAATGATAAAGTAGCAAAATTAGCCACCCGTTCAGAAAGACTAGCGGGAACGTTAAGCTAAATTTGAGCCATCGGGGTAGTTTTTGATAGGACATTTGATATTAAGCGGTTGCCAATTCAAAAGATCGAGGCTGACTGTTGTTAGCATAACTTGAATACTATGTTTGATGCTGGTGTTGCCGCTGTAAAATCATCATTTTGCTGAGTAGTCACGGTGGGAGATTTTCACCCCTGTTCTTTGTTAATAAATTAAATGCCCCAGATGACCTTGCACTCGATCGCGATCGAACAGATCCGCAACACTCTCCTCTAAGGGCGTAGTTAAGGGATGGGGGAGTGCTTTTGTTCTAACAGAGTGAGAGGGGGACAAAAGTAAAAAAGACAGCGATAATATCCCTGTCCCCTTCAAAAAAATAGTGAAATGATTGTAACGTCAATTGAACAGATTTGCC
>NZ_JBGSPA010000183.1:0-14027 GCF_041738855.1 Chamaesiphon sp.
GCTTGGCTCGAAGAGATTCCTCTGGCTCAAACTCGCCGTTCTCATTTTGAAAAAATGGCACATCGGAAGCGCGCGACCTGAATCGCCAGCGTTTCGCAATCGCCGCCAAGCGATCGATTTTTGAATTCGCCAACAGTATCAGTATCATGTAGTCGATCCTAACCCTTGGGATGACTCTCTTAGTCGATCGCGTTCTAGAGACAATAATCGAGTTCCCAAACAGCCCAAGCCATTCACCATTGCCGAATTCCAAGCGATCGTCAGTGCGTTTGTAAATCACCCCCAATACTCCCACTACACTGATTTTGTATTATTCCTCGCCAATTCAGCTTGCCGTCCTGGTGAAGCTGCTGGTTTGAGATGGAAGCATTTAGGGGTCGATCGATCCACTGCTTGGATCGGTGAATCGATCTCCAGAAGGAATCAGAAGGGTACGAAAACTGGGAAGGCTAGAACGATTCAACTCAACCCAGTACTCAAGCAGTTTTTAATCGCTCGCGACCAAAGGTTAAAGCCGCAACAAGATGACTTGGTGTTCCCTAGTCCCAAGGGTGTCGCCATCGACGACCACAATTTTTGTAATCGAGCTTGGAAAACTATTTTAACCAGTTGTCAGATCGAGTACCGAACGCCCTACAACTTGCGACATTCAGCTATTTCTCACGCCCTCGCGCAAGGTGCGAACCCAATCGCACTAGCAGAACAGACAGGACACGATAAGCGAGTTCTACTGTCAACCTATGCTCATGCGATCGATCGACAGGTCTTATTTGTAAGTATAAACGATCGCAATTCTGACGATTGATAGAAACTGAAATTGTCAAGTCTTTTCGATACAATCGCATCGATTTTTTACCAGAACGGGAAAGAAAATAAATAGCTGTTGCTATACCAGTAGATATGTACTATATTATACTTGTCAGCCTTGCCAAGCTTATTTGTGACTAACCCTTCCCGCAAGTAAAACAGCCAAAGCCGATAGTGACGATTGTCGCTAATTGTCAATAGTTAAAGATTAGACCTTAAAAAACCGTGGCGGTTCCGTCACTGCATCAGTGAACTAACTGTTTAATCCAGTTAATTCGACAAGTTATGCACTAGAAAAGAATTAATCGAAAGACAAAATTAAATTAAGTCTTCCGATTAAGACTAAAAAAGAAAACACCACTATTATCTCACGATTGTCATTGCTATGAAAACATCCTCCAGAGCCAAATCTCGCTGCTTCAAATTCCTTTCTGAGGCGGCAATCAGAGAAGAGCGTTTCGATATCTCTGCTTGGCACTCAGCCCAGTTAAGATCCAAGTTACCCAAGGGGATCTACTGGATTCAGCCAGTAGAAAGGGGGAAGATCCTCTGGAACCTAATCTTGTTAATCGATTACTTAACGTCTGGCGATCGACCAGACCATCAAATTTTAGTTGAAGAGTACCTGGCGACGTTGCCATCAGTGTGCTAAAACAATACCCCACTAGTAGATCTAAAAACTACTAGTGGGGTACTTACTATTACTCTGACAAATTCGCGTCCACAAATCCGAAATTAGTGTTTTTAAACTTGTGAAACCCTAATAGGATTTGTGTAATCTTGCGTTGCCACCCAATGCTCTGGGAGACAACCGGATGGTTGTTTTGTGCGAAAAGAATCAATAAGCATTAGATACATATCAACTAGTTGCACTCTGACTGGAAAATTAGACGAACATAAGTCTTGATATTATTAAAGAGAATATCTCATGAAGTACGACTATTCGATTCTGACAGACTACTTCCCCGAAAGTGTCATTGAAGAATTTTATGCTAGTGCGATCGATCCCCGACTGTGTTTGCTCAATGCTGAGTTTCTCAACGGCGATAAGGCAATTAGCGAACTGTTGGGAGAAATAAAGATCCACAATAACAACGGGACGTTAAAGAAGGGATATCGAGATACATACGCCTCGATCGTCGAACATGGCGGTATATCATACACTGGCATCAATATCGAACGCGATTGTATTGCTAGCTGTAATAGTTTCAAACCGCTCCAGCCGCGACTAGATAAAGAAGGTAAGCCAATTAAGTACGAGCATCCAGCGAAAAAGCCTTGTAAGGCATTCCTACCTGTAATCGATTGGGAAACATGGCAAGCGATCTCAGTGCGTGTAGGCGTGGCTTTACCCCCCGATCTAGTTACAAGGCAATGGCAATTAGTAGATATCGGCTCGGATGAATGGCGAGATGATTGCCAACGACTCAGCCTAGCATTTTTACAGTGGCTTCGAGATGATTCAACTATCCCTGTAACCACTACGGAAGGAGCAAAGAAGGCATTAAGTGGGATTAGCACTGGCGAGATTTGTATCTCGTTAACTGGGGTTTGGAATGGCTGTCCCGAACTGAATAAGGGTGAAAAGGATTACACATTAATTAACGATTTAAAGTTAATTTCTACCCCGAATAGAAGGATAAATATTGCATTTGACAAGGACAGCAAGCCTAAAACGATAAATATGGTTCGGGCTGCAACTAAAAGATTTGCTGGTCTATTAATAGCCGCAGATTGTCAAGTTTATTTAGCCGATTGGAGTAGCGATCGTGGTAAAGGCATTGACGATCTCATTTTTAACTGTGGAATTGAGGCATTCCATCAAGTTATCGATGGTGCCAAACAGTTTGAGACAGCGGCAATAGATGATGAAGCCTACGGCTCCAAAAAGCCACTCAAGTCAGTTGCAGAGCGGTTGTTAGAGATCGGCAGAACTGCTACTTACTTCCAAACTCCCGATCGAGTTGCTTATGCCGATATCGCGATTGCTGGCAACCGTCACACCTATGCGGTTCGCTCCAGAGCTTTTAGAATGTGGCTCTCAGGTGAGTATTTTAATGTCGAGGGGAAAGGGATCGGCTCACAGACGATGCAAGATACGCTCTCAACCCTAGAAGCGATCGCTCTGTACGGACAGGATTCGGCAACTCGTGAAGTTCATCTTCGCATCGCCCAAGAGCGGGAGACGATTTATCTCGACTTGGGTACTCCAGACTGGAAGGCGATCGAGATCGATCCTACTGGCTGGCCCACGATCGACGATCCACCCGTGCGATTTTGGCGACCAGATTCGCTACGTCCGCTCCCTTATCCCGTCGTTGGGGGAAATCTGGCAGAATTACGGGAATTGCTCAATGTAGATGGCTCGGCATGGACTTTGATTATCACCTTCTTACTATTCTGCTTCTGTCCAAATAAAACCTATCCGGTATTAGTATTATCGGCACACCGAGGGAGCGGCAAGACCGTTGCCGCAGAAATGCTCAAAGGTTTAATCGATCCTGGCAAAGCCCCACTTATCAAGCTGCAAGGGGATACCCATAAGCTCGCAGTCTCGGCATCCCGTCGGCTATTGATGGTCTACGATAATGTGGGACATATTAGTGCAGACCAATCGGACGATTTATGTCGGATCGCGACTGGATTCGGCTACAGTACGCGCACTCTATTTAGCACTGATGAAGAGACGACCTTCGAGTTTGCGCGTCCCCAGATCGTCACAGCGATCGATTCTTTGGTGACTCGTGACGACTTAGCAGATCGAGTCCTGATGGTACAACTCGGTGAAATTAGCGAACAGCAGCGACTACCCCAGGCGGAATTAAATGCCAAGATCGAAGCAGCGCGTCCGCGTATTCTGGGGGCACTGTTGACGGCACTGAGCCAAACATTTGCAGCGTTACCCGACATTGAGCCAGATAAACTTCCTCGGATGGCTGACTATGCGCTCTTTGCGATCGCGAGTGAGACAGCGTTAGGACTCAATAAAGGTGAGTTTATGTCAGTCTTTAATGACAGTCGCGAACTGTCCAGACAAGTAGTAATTGAGTCTTCGCCTGTTGGGGAAGCGATTATCCGACTGATGGAACATCGTAAGGCATGGGAACCTTGGCAGGGGACAGCTTCAGAACTACTGAATGAATTGGAACACCATACGGATGAAGCTACCTATCGATCGAGATACTTCCCAAAAGCTGCCAATGTCCTCAAGCGGCAACTCAATCGACTGGCACCCGATCTCAAGGCATTAGGCATCGATGTTCGAGAGGCTCGAATTGGAAAAGTGGGAACTCGGCAGATCGTGTTAGAGAAATGTGTGATTTTATCGTCAGTATCGTCAGCCGAGTGTCAGCATTCGGAAAAAACTAGTCAGGATAACGATTGTAGGGCTGACGATATTTCAATGGCTGACGATAAAGTTGATGGTAAGGCTGACGATATTTTAACGGCTGACGATAAAGCTGACGATAAGAATGAAGATATCGTCAGCCATCGAAATACAGAACAGCAGCGGGTTTCGAGGTTGGCTGACGATGCTGACGATAAAAATCCCCCATCTACCTCTTCTAATCGATCGCTCCGATTCAAAATTGGGGATTTAGTCAGGTATAGCGGCTCCAGTGCCAATCTCAAGCGGCAATACGCCGGAAACCTGACAATTCGTGAGTTTAGTAAGTCGGGCGACTCGTATACTTGCCTCAAGCCTAATGGGAACCTGACGAGTTGGATCGAGTTTAACGATCTTGAGTTTGTGGCGGTTTGAGACTGGCGATTTGTGAGGGTATTAATCAAATAAAATCTAAGTGATATAATCTTAAAAGAAGCAGAATCAACAACTTGCGATGACCTCATCATCAGATATTCTTAAATTTTCTATGTCTACGATTGATAAATTTAAGAATCTATGGGAGCAGCAATATCCTCATCATGCAGAAGGTGGATTACAAGCGATCTCTGGATTTGAGCATCAATTTCTGCTAATGCTATTAAAGATCGTACATCTTTGGAAGAGATCGACCGATTCAGAACGTCAGAATTTAATAACAGCAACAAAAATTCAGACTGAAGCTATTTCAGATATTACCGAGTCAGATATAGATACTTTAACCTTTATACAGGTTAAGCGGACGCTATCTAACAGTACGCTGGATAAAGCACTAGAGGAGCTTTGGAATATTTTCAATCTTGCTTTAAATCATCACCCTAATTTGGTAGATAGTTTGAGATTTGTAGTCTCTGGCAAAATTGAAGCCTCAGTGAATTCTACTAATATCATTGCTGGCTGGGGAAGCAAAAAATATAAAGATCGAGTTCAGGATTTAACTCGTTTTAAGAAACATGTCAGTTACGAGCTTGTCTCTAATCCTAGAGAAGATTTAGCTGCTCAGTTAGGAACTCTCGGACTAGAAGAAAATTCAGAAACAACAATATCTCGTTGGTTGGGATATCTGCTCCAACTCGGTTCGGGGTTTTCTTCTGAAAGTATCAGTCGTTTAATCTGGAAAGAACTCATTCACGATCGCAGCTTAGAAGCATTTCAAGCGATAATCGCCAGATTGTTTAGTCTATCTCGTTACCGACTTGGTAACATTCGAGCAACTTTGGGCGATCGTGTTACTCTACCCATACCACAACTGTCAAATTTACAAACATCGATAGTTGACAATAAGATCTCACTCCTAATCGGCCCAACTGGTGCTGGGAAATCAGCCCTCTGTAAAATTGGTATCCAACAGCATTTTAAAGAGAGTTTTGACTGCTTATTTTTACAAGCCTCTGATATTTTTTCTTTTACTGAATCATCAGATGTAACTGCGAGGCGAGGGCTGAGAAGGCTTGACGAACTTTTAGTTGCTAGTGTCATTCAAAAACCAGTGCTAATTGTTATTGATGACTTAAGTGATGCAGACAATCTTCACATTGAGGCAGTTTTAAACCTTCTCCAAAATACCCTAATCGATAATGCTAAACCGACTAGCGTGCGGTTTATTCTAGTAGCACATCTAGATGCTAAACAGCGGATTAATGAAAAGGTTGCCGCTCGATTTGGCAACAACTTTGTATGTCCCACTATCAAGTTAGCACAGCTTCCAATTAGGGAACTTCAGTTATCTAGAGATCTACCCACTAGTATCATTAGTCTGATCGATCGACACCGCGAATTCGGGCCTGCTCTCAATCTCAAGTTAGTCGATTGGCTAGTTCGCAGCGATCGACAGGAGCAGCTTGATGTCTCTGTGTTCAGAAACGACTTGGATTTATTAACTTGGTTCTGGCACGATTGTATTCGAGATGGGCAAGATTTAAGTGATTCTAGTCAAGCATTGATTAAAATCGCTGGGGAACTGGCAACTAGATTTACGCCAGATCTTCTACTGTACTTCGATCCATCAATTAAAACCGAAACTTTACGGACGCTGGTACGAAGAGACTGTCTGCGAGTTATGAATGAGAGGCTTGCATTTACCCATCGCTTTGTAGGAGATTGTGCGAGGTTTCAATTTCTACGAGCAAACATTCGAGAAATTGAATGTCAACATCTAGTCGAATACCTTAAAAATCCTTTTTGGGTTCAACCCATTCGCTGGTTGATGTTGCAACTCGCGATGAACTCACCAGCAAGCGAAACTTGGGAAGAACTAATAATTGAGGCATTAGATGGTGAATATCTACAACTCTTGGATTTGTTGTTAGATGGTTCAATTCTGAGCAAGCAGCCAGGTACCCTTCTCGATCGATGTCCTCATCAAAGTTTGCCATTCATTATCGAACGTACGATCGCTCGTCTTTTAGCGATCGCGACAGATTTAGATCCTCTATATACAGAGATTTTACAGTCAGTTTCCCTCCCAGAGCGTATTGCCATTGAAGCAAAGGCAACGGGAATTCCAAAAGTAGATTTATGGGAACCTGTGTGGCGTTGGCTCCTAGCTCAAACTCCAGAGATCTTAATCGCAGAATCTTGCATATTTTTTAAAGCTGCTGAAGTTTGGCTGATCTGGTGTGTATATACCAAAAATTTTCCACTTCGATCTGAAGTTGCCAACTTCACCTTAGATTTAGCCCAAAGAGTATTATTGCCCGATCCCGATCCAGAAACATCACAAATCTCCCGCAATATCGATATATTTGAATTTATCGAACTCAAAGAGAAAGGATTAATACCTCAACCACAACTATCTAATCGAAAATATTATTACTTAGGTGATTTTGAGTCAAATGCTTTTGTATGTATAGTTCTTGCACTCAAAATTGTTCCAGAACGTTCGAGCTGGTTTCTAAGAGCATTAGCAGGGCGAGAAATCGTTCCTGCCAACAAACTAGAACCGACGGAAGTTTCTCGCTCGATCGCTATCCCTGGTATTGGGGTGTTAGCGGCTCCTCATCCAAGCGGCCCGCAAGCAACAGTAAATCGTCGGTTTCGTAAGTTCATGCTCGATCGAGGGGGACTATATCTCAACTGTGTAATGAGATTTTCTCCCGATCTTGGTGCTGAATTGTTGTTAGCTCTAACAATCAAACCACCTTCCTATCAGTATGAAGAGGAAGATAAAGATGATTCTTTGAATGATGATTGGCGAACATCGGGATCGCATGAGATTGATGTCTGCACTTTCAAGTTTACGCCGTTGCTATCGCTGCTGGAGCTAAATGAAGCTTTGGCAATAGATATAGTAGCAACTCTCTCCAAAGTAGCAACAGAATACTGGCATCAACATCGATGGTTAAAAGGTCGATTGGAAGGCTCGTTAGCAACTGATACTGATGGAATAACTATAATTTTTGATGGCGAGCGTAAGTTCCTTAAAGGTGGAAGACACGCATTATATTGGCATCGAAATTATCCTTTTTGTCCGAGCATTTTGCCTTGTTTGCTAATGACGTTAGAAGGTTGGCTGTATAGTCGTCCGACTCGATCGCAATTAGAACAGTCTATATCGCTAGTTTTTCAGTATGCCGATACAGTAGCGATGGTTGGAGTGCTTGTTTCATTAGCAAAATGCGATCTCAGACTATTAAGCGATCCTCTGTTGCCACTGCTTTCATCGATACAGTTGTTAGTGTGGCTGGAGTTAGAGCAAATCGATGGAGGTCAGAACTATGCCTTCGACTCAATTGGAGCGCAAAAACTCTTACCGCAAGAACGCCAAGAGTTATTTGACTTTCACAAGCTGCAATATCGCCATATTCATTTATTAGAAAAAGCACTTCAAATTTGGTTACATGAGATAATTATTGCCAACAAATCTCCTCTCATTTTAAATGATTGGGATGAATGCCAACTAGAGCTACTTCCAAAATCTAGCGAGCATCAAGCTTTAAAAATTAGAATCCTATTCGATCCAAGTAACTGGAATTTAATTCAACATGATAATAATAGCTTCTTTGATTTTATTGGAAGTTTCCCTAAGAACTCTGAAGTTGAATCTCAAGCTGAAATAGCTATGGCAAATCTTCAACATCTTGATATTTCGATGATTGCTAGACAAGTACTAGATGGAGAACAGGAGAAAACTTTAGAGCTACACGAGCGAATGATTTCTCTTTTAACTAGTGAAGCTCAGAGTAATTACTGGACAGAAGATGTCGATCTGCAACGTAGAGCAAATGGGTTTTGGGGTGCGATCGCCATTATATTGGAACCTCCATTCAACACTTTGAACCAAGAGCTACAAGCCGAAATAAACCATTTAGCTGAAGCTTCAATCGATTTTCCTATTGCTTTAGATCGCTTCAACCGTTGCCAGGTTTATAACTTAGATGCAAACGCATTTATAGCTCATGCTGCTCCTAGATTAATAAGAAATGTTCAATCTAATATTATCATTTGGAAAAACGCCATATTCCACTGCTTTATCGGAGTAAGCAATAGGAATACATCTGCTTTTATGAAATCGTGGTTAAAAGAGTATGGACTCGAACATCCCCTAACACCTCGGCTGATTAATCTTGCGCCTCGAATAGCTCGTCTTATATCGCTAACCCATTCGATTGCCTATGCAAAGCTCATTCAAAAAAATTCTCTGGATGACGGATATTACATAGTTCCTCGTCCTGAAGAAATTGACTACGAAGTCTGTCAACGGAGAAATCCTGAAATTGAAGCAGCTTGGTTAAATTTGCAGAATGGCTTTGTAGAAGGTAAGATTCCACCATCTTCGATCGTTGATACTGTTGATTGGATTCCAGATGTATTGATTCAGCAAATCCAACAGCTTCCTGACTGGTTACAAGAGCGATTTTTCCGATCTTCTTTAGACTGGGGATTTTTGGCGGCTGTATTAGTTCCCGTCCTGAAATTGAATATAGATAGCGATCGACATCGAGAAATAGTCGCATCTCTATGCGATCGAGTACTACAGACATTTCTCCATAAACGGGAAAATATCTACAAAGAGTATAAATCAAAACAAGATAGCGGTCGAAGTGATATAAATTTATCTATTTACAATCGGAAAGAGCAGCTTCTAGATGCAGTAATTTTATCTAAGTGTCTAAATCCTGTAGATCGAGTTAAAGAACTCATCGCTCGGCTCAAATCGATCGATTTGAGAGATTGTATACTGTTGGGGCATATCGTTGATACGCTGAGTTATTCCTTTATCGACTGTGAAAATCCAGATTTGGACTATATAGATCTAAAGGAGCAAATAGCTTTGATAATTGGTGACTATCTTTGTGAGTCGAACGATCGACAGGAAGCTAGTCTCAGAATTCTCGGCGATGATGTAGAAGTTTGGGAAAAATCGATCGAGTTGCTAACGAGGGAATCAAGAATTAAGGAAGATGCGGCTCGTGTCGATCGATCTCTCACACAATTCTTCGAGCGTTTTCAGGATGTTTTGTTTCCTTGGCGGGGAATTAGAGAACAGCTTTATCGGATCGGTCAAACTGTGGGTTATCAACAGCTCCGACGTAGCCTCTTTAAGGCGATCGTTCGACATCAGGAGCTATTGAGCAATTATAGAGATGATGAAAATAAGCTTCTAGTTCGAGTTCTCGCTGGATTATGGGATTCCGATCGTCAATGGATTGTAAGTAAACAGTCTCGACTTCAAGATTTGAGAAAAATACTGGAACCATTGCAAGAACTTGATGTGGCGGGAGCAAGGATTCTTGCAGATCGGGTAGCTAGTTCTCTAAGCAATCCTTCTACTTAAACTGATTTGATTTTTACGGAGAGATTTACAATTCTCATTACTTGCTCGATCGTTAGTAAGTATACACCTGGAAACGAGCCAGAGAAACCACTTACAGCCCGCGATGTATTCCCCGCTAGCTTTTCTCCCAGCTTTAGGATTTGAGTGCTTTCGATCGACAGTTGTGTAATAATGTCGGTAATAGTGAATATTTACCTACGTTATTCATGGATTCAAATCGGAGCGTTGATGCAGCTTCTCCAATAGAGCAACGAATTCTCAATCTCGCCAAATCTCAAAGTACGATTCGGACTCGCGACGCGATCGCGGGTGGCATTCATCCAGAAGATCTGCGTCGCTTGGTAGATCGAGGCATTCTATTCAAATCTGGTCGGGGGATGTACACTTACATTGATGCCCAACTCACCGAACATCACAGTCTCGCCGTTGCCAGTCAGCGGGTGGAGCATGGGGTAATTTGTCTGCTCTCAGCCCTCCAGTATCACGGCATCGGGACGCAAGCACCCTTTGAAGTCTGGGTGGCGATCGACGTTCATGCCCGCCGTCCTAATTCAGATGTACTATCACTGCGTCCGGTCTATATGTCGGGATTAGCTCTGAGTGCGGGGATTGAAACTCACGCGATCGAGGGAACAAGAGTGCAAATATTCACTCCAGCCAAAACGATTGTCGATTGTTTTAAGTATCGCCACAAGATCGGGCTAGACATAGCTCTTGAAGCTCTACGGGAAAGCTGGGAGTCTCGCCGCTGCTCGATGGATGAATTGTGGGAATACTCCAAAATTTGTCGGATGAGTAAAGTGATGCGTCCTTACCTGGAATGCCTATCATGAACCAGCCGCGACATCTAGCCGCTTCAGTCCGCCAGCGGTTGTTAAACCTCGCAATCGCCCAGAAAGAGGACTTCAATCTGGTTCTAACTCGCTATGGAATCGAACGATTGTTGTACCGATTACACTGCTCTGTTGCTGGAGAGCGGTTTATCCTCAAAGGGGCGATGTTGTTCGTTCTCTGGAGCGATACGCCCCACCGGACGACTAAAGATGTCGATCTATTATGTCGGGGAGATAATTCAATCGCGGAAATAGAAGCCGTCTTTCGAGCGGTTTGTCAGGCGGATATCGTCCCAGATGGATTGGAATTCGACATATCGACGGTAAAAGGTGAAGTAATCAAAGCAGATCGAGAGTACCCAGGCGTGAGGATTCGGCTCACCGCGTTCATCGCAGGTACGCCGACGCGGATTAATTTACAGATCGATGTGGGATTTGGCGATATCGTTACTCCCGCAGCGCAACTGATAAGTTTGCCCGCACTCCTAGCGGATCTACCCGCACCTCAGTTGTATGCCTACAACCGCGAGACTGTCATCGCTGAAAAGTTTGAGGCGATGGTGCTGCTGGGAATCGGAAATACACGAATGAAGGATTTCTACGATCTGTGGTATTTATCCCAACATTTCACTTTTGAGGGGAATCTGCTCGGTCGAGCCATTGCTGCCACATTTGAGCGTCGCCGTACTCCCATCCCGACCGATACCCCGTTAGCCTTGAAGAGTGAGTTTGCCGATGATGAAACGAAACAGCGGCAATGGATGGCTTTCGTGCGAAAGGGGAAACTTACAGGTGAGGGCTTGGTTTTGAGCCAAATCCGATCGATTCTCCATGATTTTTTGATGCCTCCGACAATTGCGCTCGGTGAGGGAGTTGAGTTCAATCGCGTTTGGTCGTCAGCTCTGGGTTGGCAAATTGTTTAAATCGGTTATCAACGAACAGGATTGGTGTCAAGCTCATCTTCCCTAGATGTCAGCGTCCCGACATCTCCACCATGAGTAGGAACTTTTACACTTCCACCATGAGTAGGAACCTTAACACTTTCTTGCTTCTCCAATTCATCCTTTCTTTCGTTTACATTATCTAGCAACGGCTCAACCTTTACCTGCAAAACGCTTCGCTCATCAACTCCATGTTGTTTTTGAGCCTTCAATATTGCCTGTCGCCGATCTAAATCCGAGAGTAATTCGCGGGGATTGCGATTACTCATCGATTCCATCACCATCGATCGCAGATTATCTGGTGAATCGGTAAAAATTTTCAGTTCGCTCTTAGCTCGACTGGCTGCGACATAAAAACTTTCCGAGTTCTGCACCCCATCAGCCGCGACAAGCACCAGATCGCTAGTTTTTCCCTGGCTGCCATATATCGTCGTAGCAATTGCCAGATCGATCGCTTCGGTTCTACCGTCACGGTATTTAAGGTTCGCCAGATGCTCGACTGTGGACTCGATCTCGAATTCCTGTCCGTTGCGTCGCTGTAACTGTGCATCGTTTTTACTCCAGCGCAGCCGATCTCCGACTGCTACACCGATCGATTCCTCGCGATAGTGGGCTTTGTCGAAATTCAAATCTGTGACGAGGCGTTCGCCATCAGGGGATCTCAAGACAAGGCAATCGGCTTCTTTGTCAGCAACTACATAACTTTGCCCTTTTACCAGTTGGTTGTAATTGTGAATCGGGACGACAATATCGCCGACACTGTAATTATGAGCGTAGCAGTTTTCAACCTTGGTAAATTTATAATCTACCAATTGCCGAGTCGGGATGTCTGGGCCGATCGATCCACTGGCTCTCAATCCTTCACGGATCGCTGTTGTAATCTCCCGTCGCTTATCGTTAGTTCCCGATACGATTAATGTTTTAGCTCTCTGTGCGGGGCTGAGGGCTAAATACTCAGCGGCAATTTTAATAGCGATCTCATCTTTAGCAACTGTGACGATACTATTATTTTGCTCTAACAGTGCAAAACCGCGATCGATCTCGCCATCGGCAAGAGCATCTACCGCAGCTTTGAGATTTGGGTCTTTTTGGCGGAGCGATACCGTGAGTCGGGCGGTGGCCATTCCCGCTGCTTGTAACGATCTAAAGGGATTCCCTGCCGCCACTGACGATAGCTGGCGGGTATCACCAACAAGTAATACTCGTGCGTTCTCTTTTTTGGCTCTAGATAATAGTGCCAGCGCATCATCGGCACTCAATAAACCCGCTTCATCAACAATCCACAATTCATCTTTACTCGGCAGTTCCTCGCGACTACAGAGTTTTCTTGCTACTGTCTGGGCCTCGATCCCTAATTCATCACTTAACACTTTGGCAGCTTCGGCACTGGGGGCAAATCCTTTCACTTCGACTTCATTTAAGTTGGCAAGTTGTTTGAGTTCGGCAAGGGCGGATGTTTTTCCCGCGCCAGCGACACCCTGCCACGCAATTACTCGATCTGCGGTCGTGGCGGCTAGCCCGATCGCTTGTCGCTGTCCAGCGTTGAGTGTGGTATTTTGCAGATAGTCTGCTACACGACTCGAACTGGCGATCGGTGCTGTTTCGGCTTTTGTGCCTCGCATCAGCGAGATCGTCCGATCCTCACGCACCAAGGCGTTGTAAGTGGTGTAGTTGCCATCGAGTTTAATTAAATCCAGTCGATCGTCGCACAGAGAGCTAATTTCGGTAATATCGATCGGCAACCGTTGGGCGATGATGAATTTCTCGATATCTTCGACTCTAAAGTCAACACTCCGCTCGGAACAGTGAACGATCGCATCTTCAATGTAGCGATCCTTGGTGGCTGTGGTGGTATTCCGTTCTACTTTTAGCAATCCCGATCGCACGATTTCGATACCTAAATCCGCCGCTTCCTGCTGCCATCGTGCTTTTAGCTCCGATTGGGGAATACGCTCTTTATGCTTGCGGGTACGCTGCCAACTTTCTTCACGAGTCTGCCAGGTGCTATTACCTGGGCACTCAGAGAGGATCTGCATTCGCCGCTTGCTAAAATCCTCTAGATGCTCTCGATCGTACCCGACAATCTCAAACTGTCCGTGGGGGCGATATTCGATTTCATAGCCCAGTCGTTCGACTTGGGCTGCTAGGTGTAGCGACCCGCAATCATAGTGCGATTCGTTGTAAGTGAATCACGGTCAAGTCCGTAAATAACCTTACCAAGCTGGCTACCAGACATGTAGCACTTCAAGGCTTGAACTGTCCGATTGATGAAGGTGCAAGTCCTT
>NZ_JBGSPA010000057.1:0-8701 GCF_041738855.1 Chamaesiphon sp.
CCAGTGGAGGCGAGTTTTTATGAGCGGACGACACAGAACATACAGACAAGTTAAGGAAGAGTTTTCTCCGCAGAGACAAGCAAAGATCCAGGCTGGTGCGGAGAAGATTAAAAAAGAGTTGAAAATATTAAGTACCGTCCGACAAGCGGCAGGACTTACACAGGAGGAGTTAGCAGCTTTATTAGATGTTAAACAATCGTATATTTCTCAAGTCGAAAATAGAGAAAACATCACACTTAGTACCCTGTTTGGGGCAATCGCTGCAATGGGCGGCTCGATCGATCTGACTGTCAATTTTCCAACGAAACCTTCAGTGCAGTTTTCACAGATAGAAACATTATTCCTGTCTGAATAAATGGTTGAGATAATTATTCAGAAAATCGCCCCTGTCTCCGTTCCCGTTGTTTCATCGGATAATCTCTGGGCGGGGTTTGGTCAGTTGAAGATTGCTGATAGTACTAGGAAGCAGTACGTTAAGGCGATCGAGAATTTCTGTCAGTTCGCTTATAGTGGCTCTGCGACTCCAGAGACGATCTCGGAATTTCTAGATCTCGATCGATATGCGGCAATTGAGATGGTATTAAGATATCGTCGTCACTCGATCGATAAAAAATTGGCACCCAGCACGATTAATGTTCGGCTGGCGGCGATTAAGAGTTTGGTGGACATGGCACGGAAGTTGGGTAAAACCACGATCGATCTGGGCGATATCGAGAGCATTCCCAGTGAAAGCTATCGCGATACTAGAGGGATTTCTGTCGAACAGTTTAAATCGATGTTGGAGGCAATCGATCCTAGTACGCCCATCGGAGTGAGGGATTATGCGATTATGCTGTTATTCTGGGGCAACGCACTCCGGCGGGGGGAAATTGCCAGTGCGAATATTGAGGATTTTTTACCCCAGCAGCAGAAGTTAACGATCTTAGGGAAGGGGAAACGAGTGAAGGTGGCGATCGATCTGACCGATAGTGTGAGTTATGCTTTGGAGGAGTGGCTGAATTTTCATCCACGTAATGCGCCAGGACAGCCCCTGATCACTTCTTTGAGCCATAATTGCTATGGGGGGAGGATTGCTGGGGATAGTATTTATCGGATCGTTCAGGGCTATGCTGAGGCTGCGGGGATCGAGCGGCGGGTGTCGCCTCATCGGTTGCGGCATAGTTCGATTACGGCGTTTTTAGATGCTAGTGGCGGTAATCTGCGGGCAGCGCAGGCGTTGAGTCGGCATCGAAATCAGAATACTTTGAATTTGTATGATGATAATCGACGGCAGGAACAGAAGGGTGCTTCTGGGATGCTGGAGGAGTTGTTGGCGGGGAATGGTGGGCAAATGCGCGACTAAAAGCATAGCTCAAAACTTCGACCTACTCTTAATCGCTCGAAACTTTTCACTGGCAATTTTAAAGCATGGCGGTGATTTCGGCTAAGGTCGTAATCGGCAGATCGGCAAGACCTTGCCACGGGAATTCTCCAGTTGGATCGAGATAGACAGTGGCACTGCCAGCTCGTCGCCCAGCTTCCAGATCGAATACATAATCTCCCACCATGACCGATCGATCGGGGGATGCGCTCCAACCCGATAGCAATTGCCAAATCCCGTCTGGACTTGGCTTGGGCGGACAACAATGGCGACTCAGGATCGATTCTGTTGGAAAGAATTCAGCTAATCCGCAAGCAGCTAAGGTCGCCTGGGCATTGGGTTTACTATTCCGAGTCAGGATACCGATCCGATCGCCCCGCGAGCGCAATTTAGTCAGGAGTTCTCTGGCACCGACTTGTGCTGTGGCTCGGTGGGCGATATCTAGTTCCAAAGTGTCAAGCTGTTGGTGTAACTGGGCGGCTTGGGCGGCAGGCAGATCGTTGAGGGCTTCTAGGATGGGTCGATTCGGCAAAGCCGACGCTAGCGCGAACGAGCGGTAGTCCCAGAATGCGCTTGATGCCGTCGAAGTCGTGGATACTAATGGTCAGCGTCCCGTCCATATCAAAAATCCAACAGTCACGTCGATCGAAGGAAACAGACATCAGACACAAAGATCGAGACAATGCTTTTAGCTTACACCAAGAAATGTCTTACAGGCAGTTGCCACTGAGGAGCATCCTACTTTTCATCCCACATTCTACTAGTCTACGTCAGGTAAGGGAAATGCTGATTCGCTATGATGATGGGCGACAGCAGTTGCAGGGTAAGGCGGCTAAGACCCTGGCTGGTGCAATTTTAGAGCGAGAGGTGGATTAGAGGATAGGGATTGTATTTCTACACGTCACTTTAGGCGCATTTTTTGTCGATTCCTTTTTTAGTATACCAAGCATGAATGAGCAGAGTCTGAAAAAATAACACAGGCTGACTAAAGCCGCTCCCTGCAATCATCGATTCTACTTCATGTGGTGGTAATACAGCCACATCTCGACCGTAGGAATACCGAAACTTTTCGATTTCCTCAGCAGGCACTTCGGAGTACCGGAGCAGCCGCAACCAAACCTCTAGCAGACTGCTGTAGGCTGGCGTAGACATATCCGAAACAATGTCAGCACTAACCAAATATCCATCAGGGCTTAGTCGTGCGGCGATTTGACGGAAAAAGTTGCGCCGCTCCTCTGGCTGCATCAAAAAGTGAGACACCAACAAGCAAGTCGCCGCATCGAAAGCATCAGCGGCGGGTAATGAATCGAGATAACCTTCATGAAAGGTACAACGGGAGGTGATGCCACATTCTGCGGCGCGACGACGGCAAATGTCTAGCATCGGCGCAGCAGGTTCTACTGCGGTAAACTGCCACTGGGGGAATGCTTGTGCCAGATAAATCAATTCTGAGCCAGTCCCCACACCGACGCAGAGAATTCGGGCATCCGCCGGAAGTTCGGCAAGGATCGTGCGAATTAATAGATGAAGTGCGTCACGCAATGGTGCTAATTTAGCGAATCTTTCATCGTATGAAGCAGCCCGTTCTTTATCAAATACAACAGATGATTCTCGATTTTCCATTAAAATTTTACCTCTTTAATTGATAAATTTTGCTTAGATTCCGCAACACTCGAATCTACGATTGGCAGTGGGGAGATCGAGTTGGTTCGAGTGGATGTTTGGGTTGGGATATTTGTGCTCGTGTAAATTAACATTGCTCCCATTATCGTCATCATCAAGTTTTCCGCCATACTGATTACACCTAAAGGTGCTTTAGAATTTCCACCCACACAAGCACAATTGAGAGCCATCTTATCGATATATACAGCTTTAACTACCGATCCAACTCCACTGACACCTACCGTAGTCGATGCAATGCCAGTTAATAGTGGTGCAACGCCAGATAAAAATCCTAAGCCGATCGCAAGTTCTAGAAATGGGTATATCTTACCGTATGATTTGAATTTCTTCGTGACTAGATCGTAATTCTGAAAACTTGCAGTAAATGAATCTAAATCCATTAATTTGAGACTCGCTAACATCGATAAAGCTATCCCCATAAAGCCAGACATTTTCAGAGATAGAGCCAACGTCATCAATCCTGCTGTAGAAAATAGAGCGATAACTGGAGTATAGGAGATTTTGGTTGGCTCTAGACCAGCAGATAATCGACTTGCTAGATCTGTATAGCCACCAATTCGTTCTCGACCGCAAAAGATTTGGGGTGTAGTCGATACTTGATATTTGGCTTTTAATTCATCTACTTCTTCACGCGATCGCAATTTAATATCCTCAAAATTTAGTCCGCGCTCTTGTAGGAGTTTTACAGCTTTTAATCCCCACGGGCATTCACTTTCTGAGTTGGACATTCGATAGAGCTTAATCTGACAGGAGTTTAGATCGATCGGAATTGATGATTGATTTTGGCTCATAAAAATGAATAAGTTTATAGTTGGTGATTTAGATGAAAATATATTTTAAATAAAAATCTAATATCTTAAAAATAGCCGACCACCCCAAGCTAAAATTAAGGTAAAAAGAATCGCCGCGATCGATTGTCGTGCCATTAATCCTAGCGCAAATTTCCAAGACTGTTCGCGGGCGATCGTTAGTGCTGTGACTAGGCAAGGTAGCAAAACTCCCGCCAGATAAACAGCCGTGAGGATTTGCAGTGGAGATAATAGTGAGATCGTTTTCGGTTCGGCAAATAGTAATAATCCATCTTTACGAATCGATGCCAAAATCACAGGTAAGGCGGCATCTGGTGGCAGATTAAATAAACTCATCAGCGGGGAGATTAGTCCGCCCAGCCAGTCGAGAATAGACGCGATTGCCGAAATTACCAAAAAGATTGGAATTGCGTTAGTTAAAAATTGCTCGATCGTGCCCTTAGCTTCGCGCCAAATCGTTTTCAACTGGGGTGTTTCTAGAAAAATGCGCCGTTCGATGACTAGCGTATTTTGTCTGGAACGAGCCGACTTCGGGGCAATCAGGCGCGTGTAAAGTAACGTTGTAAAGGTTAAATAAAGTAGATAAGGAATTATCAGAAACGCTCGATTCGCAGCACTAAATACCCCTAACGTAGCACCAAATTGGTAGGAACATGCCGAACCAAAAGCAATCGCCGAAATACAGGTCTTGCGGGAGCAACTAGAGCAGGCACGGGTACTAATTACCGCTGGCACATTGCAGCCAAAACCCATGATGACGCGGACTAAATCTCGTCCAGATAATCCCACAGGGCGTAAAATTGGATCCAAAGCGATCGTGATGCGTTCGACTAAACCACTGGCTTTATATCCACCCAAAAATAGAGCGTAGAGGATGACTGTAGGGACTGCCCAGACAAATAATAATGGCCCCATAGTGACTAATCCATACCGCCCGATGGCGATTTCTTTGAGCAGTGGTGTTAAGCCAGACAAGGCTGCTGTAACGGGTTTGATGATTTCCTGTACGAGTGGGTCGGCGATCGCTGCAAAACTATTAGCAGCATAGACAGCAATTATCGCAGGTAGCAGTAGCAACGCGATCGCGAGTAGCCAACCAATGCGGGGATGTTCTAGCCAAGTGGGACGAGGTTCGATTCGCCAGCCAGCCAGATCTGGTTGCCATCGATGGGGAAATGCTGATGGATGATCGATCGCTGCTAAGATCGATTGACGTTGCTCGATCGTCAGATGTCTCGCATCTACTGGCACGATCGCTAGATTAGAAGCTTTTTCCCACTGGCGGATAACTTGGCGAGTAAAATCAGACGGTGCTACTTTGTCCCAAAACGGGATGACTACAATTCCTCGTTTCCCTGCCACTAACGGTAATAAGTCCGCTAAATCTTCATCGACATGGGTAGCTTTGACGACTAGCAGCACGGTGTCATGAAATTCTAACTGTGCTAAGGCAATTCGTGTCGTCGCTGCGTCCGAACGGTAGAGAATCCCAGGTGTATCTACAAACGTAACGCCGTCACCTGAATAGGTTTCACAGGCAACTGTAGAGCCACGAAAGTTGGTGCTGTAGGCAGATTTACCAGTCAGGGAGGCAATCAGTTGAGATTTACCAGTGTTTTCCTTGCCGATAATGACGATCGATCTTTGGACAGGCGGTGTAAGTAAGGGCATGAGAAGTTGAGTGGCTTGCACTGAGCGTAGTCGTTGGCAACGCCTCTGCCTTAGCAGAAGTGTGGGGGTTAGCAGATGCAATCGTTGTCACAGCAGGAGAGATCGTCGAGGAACATCCCTTCATCACGATAGACTTCTAGACCCGCCGGATCGATATCTAGGCGACGCGCAATCGAATTTGCCACTACCGCAAAGCGTTGACGAAACTTATAAATAAAGCAAAAGATCGCTTTGTCATGGCGCACGGCAGGGCCGATTACAAATAACCCAGGGGTAATGGTAGACTCATCTTCATCATTCAATCGGGCATAGCCATCCGACCAATTAAACAGATTGGCAATTCGCTTTAAACTGCCCTCAAAGCCAGTACAGATAATCGGTTGCGTCGGTGAAATCCACTTATCATATTCACTATGAATGGCATAACCACCAGGCTCCGCTGTTACTTCTTCAATTGCGACATTCCCGATTAGTTCTAATCGCCCCGTCGAATAACACAACTCGACTCGCTGCAACGTATATGGAGATAGCGAAACACTCGGATCGGGGTCGGTATTGCCCCAGGTGCCACTGCGTTGGCGTATAGCCTACCGGAGGTAATCGAGTACTTTGACTTTTTTCCCCAAAGCTACCAAATTTACCGCTGCATCCATGCCACTTTCGTACCCACCAAGAATCGTAAACTCATCCCCCTGAAGTTGAGTCCAAGAGTCTACTTGGGAGTTATGGAGACACAAATCTGCACCAGGAAAAGGATTCAAATTCGGATACTGAAATTCTCCGGCTGCCCAAATCACAAATTGGGTTTGAATAATGCCATCTGGCACATGAATCTCAAACCCCCGACATTGGGGTAATATTTCGATTTTCTCGACTTCAATGCCTGTATGGACAGGCAAGCTAATTCGATCTGCAACCATTTCTAGGTAACGTGCATATTGGGTACCATTTAAGTGTTCGCGCCGGAAACTAATCGCGGGGGAGGTTTTTCGGGCGATCGCATTTAAGTCGAGTTGTCCAAACCCATGCGCGGGAAAGGATGGAGTGATAAAATTCATCTCTTGCGGCCATCGCCGAAAGGATTCACCGATTTGATGCCGTTCCAGAATGGCGAAATTCTCCAATCCCAAATCTCGTAACACCGCCCCCATCCCAATCCCCGCCGCACCTGCACCCACAATTACGACATCATAAGTTTCTGATTTTTTCATAGGCTGGGGCGCGAATAAAGGTATCCAAGAATGATAATCATTCTCTTATTTTAGTCCTAATCGCAGATCTCAACCTGAGATTCCTAGATTAAGATCGCGAGGGTTCTCTTGCAGCGAGGCTCCGCCAACGGGGTTGTCGGCATTATCGCCGATTGGCTGGATAGCTCGATTTATGGTGTTATGAGGCTAAAATCGAGAAATAACTTGAGAATGATTATCATTCTTGTGGTATAGTCTTGGCTGATGGCTCAATACCCTGTAAGATAAGTTCATATTTCTTCAAATAAGGGAACTATTCTTTAAGATTGCTCTCATTAGTAACGTTAAGACTCACGAATGCGCCTCAATCAAAAGATTAAATATTACCTCTACCGATCGATCTCAGCCTTTGTAGCTATGGCGATCGTGGCTAGCTCATCGACACTAGATCGAGCTGCATCAGCCCTAAATCCGCCACCAAACCAGGTAAAGCAAACCCAGATCGCTAACAGCCCCAATATTTGCTCTAGTAATCTCAACTCAGTATTAGATCCGATCGTCAACGCGCCTACCTTTGAGAAAGGGAAGTGGGGCATACTAGTACAATCTCTCGCTACCGGACAGACATTGTATGAGCATAATCCAGACCTATCACTCATCCCCGCTTCTAATATCAAGCTGCTGACTACCGCCGCAGCGGTGCAAAATGTCCCCAACCTACCATCGATCGATCTAGAGGAATGGCTGCGAGCGATTGGTTTGGTTAACCGCGATAGCAATAATCAACAAGCAAATCGACTACTGAGCCGGATGGGTGGAGTCCAAGCCATCAAAACGGCGATCGCTCCTTTGGGAGTCAACCCCGACACTTACAGACAGGTAGATGGTTCGGGCTTATCCCGCAGCAATCGGGCCGAACCGACGACCTTTGTTAATCTGCTCAGGGGAATGTCAAATCTACCAGGAAATAAAATTTTCTACGATTCGCTCTCGATCGCGGGAATGAATGGCACGTTAAGCAACCGCCTCACAGATCCCTTCCTCCAAGGCAGAGTCCATGCCAAAACCGGAACTCTAAAGGGGGTAAGAACCCTCTCTGGCTATCTAGACAATCCCAATTATGGCAAGATGGTATTTAGCATAATGGTCAATCAGTCGGGATTATCGGGAAAGGTGATGACTAACGCGATCGACGAAATGGTTTTAGATTTAGCACGAGTGAAAAACTGTGCCTAAGCTAACGTGAGTTTCTCCTTTCGGAGAGGCTCCGCCAAAGGGTTAAGGATATTTGCTTCGCTCTGGCACCACCTCCGATTAAAATCGGGGCTAACATTACAAAGTCCGCCTACGCGGACTAGATTCTTAGTCCGCGTAGGCGGACTTTGCATCACTAGCCACGATTTCAATCGTTGGCAGTACTAGAACGAAGCTGATGTTAAGTTAATCAGTCACCCACAAACTGACCAAACAAACAACTCACCCCGCCGTCCCCCCGCAGCTAACCGACATCCGGTTGGATGCCAAGCTAAACAACAAAACCCCTCCTCTGCCCCGTCAAGTACCTGCACTGCCTCCACAGCCGCTTGCCAGAGAACGATCCAGCCATCTTCTGCTAGGGATGCCAACACCCCGCTTTTGGGCTGAAATGCCACATCGATGACATTCCCACTACCGAGTTCTAGCACCCAACTCTCCCAGTCCAAAGGAGTCTTGACCCATACCGACACTATTTCGCGGGTAGAAGCGACTAGAAACGGTGGAAAATTGGTGTCAGGGGGCAGATCTGCCCAAGCTAATCGATTGACCTTACCAGGAAAGCCACTCATCCGCATCGGCATATCGCTTTCATCGACTGATTCTTGCTCCAGATATTGAGCTTTTGACCAGTCCAATACGCCCACGCTGCGATCGTATATGGCACAAGCTAAATTAGCACCATCTGGCGACCAAGCCAGGGTAATGGCAGGTGAGTTCAATTCCCACTGATA
>NZ_JBGSPA010000070.1:0-7788 GCF_041738855.1 Chamaesiphon sp.
TCAGTGCTGCTTTGATTTCAGTGACAGCGCGTTTGATATCTAGCATCAATAGTCCTTGCTTGGCGGCATGGTTGGCTAGCACCAAGAAGACAGCATCATCGCCGCAACCCATCAGGATACCGTAACCGTCAGCACCTTCAACCATGATTTTTTCAACATTACCACGGGACAACTCTTTACCGATCCGCTCGCCGAGGGAGAGCATCGCCGCAGACATCGCCGAAGTCCGTTCTTCATCCATCGTGCCAGGGAGACTAGAGGCTAGCGGTAAGCCATCGTGAGATACCAAGGCTGCACCTTGAACATCCGCAGTGCCCGACACAAAATTCTGTAAAATTCCACCGATCGTACTTGTGCCCATGATTTCCTCGAGATGATTAAGTTAGTTTATTTGACAATTTGAGACCGAATTTTGCAGTCAGTCTGCTAGAGATTAGTGAATTCAAACACGTCGTGAGTACCGCCGCGTAAGACGGATTCAGTCTGAGTTCCGCGTAGTTTTTTGCCAGTGACTTCGCTCAATGCACCCCAAACTGCACCCATCGTGAAAGTACATTTGCGATCGCTTCCTTGAGGCTCACCAGCAGAGCAGACAGTTTCGGAGCAATAAACTTTGATAATGTCGCCTTCTTGGACGATTTTATCAACAGCAGTCAGGTGGGTACCATTAGCACCAACTGCTTCATTTAACTTGGCAGCAATAACACTCAGCTCTTGCGTAGCACCGGACAAACCTAACTCTTTGGCTAACTTTTTACCGCGTTCGCGCCCAGCCGAGATTAGGGCGATCGCGGTCGCTTTTTCACCGAGAGCTTCTTCCATCCCAGTGATTACTGCTTTGAAACAAACAATACTGCTAAACTGACCCAAAGTTGGACGACTTGACAGTGTATTTGACATGTTAATAAATCCTATGAAACAATAGATAAGAGATTGAATTAACTAGATCTCAGCTCCTATGTTTACCCACTGGCAGCCAGTTAGTATAAAATCATTGGCAAACTTCAAACTAGCTTATATTTATTGTGCCCATTTATCAGTACTTACTAACACCAATTGACAAGTTTCATTGTGTATTTTACAAGTGACTATCAATCGGTTGATTGTCAAGCAAACTATCCACCGTCACGAGCTAATTTCTCACCGACAAGAGAATGGCTCGACTAAACCTTTTTTATCAGAAAACCCCTGAGCTTACTCAAAAATGAAGTAGAGATAGGATTGGGAGTATTATTAGAGCCGATCGAACTTGATGCTAGTGGTGCAACTGGTGGCGGTGGGGAGACGATCGCTATTTCTCTTACCAATCCACTCGCACAGAGTCGAAAACCAATCTGTTGCACCCGCTCGATTTCCAATCCTGATTGTGCGGCGATCTTAGCGATCGACATTTGACCTAGAGCTAATTTCCAGACTTTGGATTCTTGAGCATCCAATCTTAGTGCTGGTGTTGGTGAAGATCCTCTCTCAAGTGCTGATTCGGGAGCGGGTAGTTTATCCCCAAAACTACTCCAATCTCGCAACATTCTTAATCCGATTAATGATACTTCTCTAGCAGTAACACTGATTCCAGTCATTTCGGCATAAATCAACGGAGCTTGTGGATCGAATTTAAATCTGCCGTGATGAACTTCACCAAATAATTTGCAGATATTAGCAACTACTTGGGCATCAAATAATAATCGCAATCGATCGGTATCGATCGCATTACAAGATTTGAGGTAAGTACCCAATGGTTGCCCGAGTTTGTTGATATTAATCGACAACCCAGTCACCTGTTCGCGAGATAGCCATTGGCGTTGTTCCATCATCTTGAGCAAGCCGCAATACTCTGTTCCATAGCTATTACTGACGGACATAATGCGTCCGGTTTGGAATGAGATATAGTAAGCATTGTCCTGCGATCGACTCATGCACCGATCCGACTCGATCGACAGTAAACCTGTTTTATTGCCCTCTTGGACAAAATTAAAGATTTCGGCTAATGAATATTCTGATAAATAGCCAGCTAGGGACATGAAGCTATCTCCAACATGTTTGGGAATGAAGCGATCGATTGGCTGTTCGTACCTCTGCGCTAGTATGCCCACTTCGCACCCAGTTATCAACAGCACCGCGAAATTTAGTGAGATCCCCTCAAGCACCAGATGTTCGCGGCTAGAGCCAGCAAGTTTCGCCATTGAGTCAAAATAGAGATTTCTTTATCGCTGTTACTCAGTTACCATAGAGTTGTAAAGTTAGATCCCTTCAGGTATAGATGGAATTCCTATCACTAGAGACGATCCAGGCACTGGCAAGTCAATACGGATATCTCGCTGTCTTTGTAGGCATTCTGTTAGAAAATTTGGGGATTCCACTACCTGGTGAAACCATTACGATCGTCGGTGGTTTCTTGGCTGGGAGTGGCGAACTCAATTATTGGTTCGTGCTCGGCTCGGCGGCGATGGGTGCTTTTATCGGCGGTATCGGCGGTTACTTCGTTGGGAAGTACGGCGGCTGGAAGTTGATTCTCGCTGCTGCCAAAGTTTTCAGGATTCAAGAAGTACAGTTGGAAGAAGTCAAGACTAAGTTTAGCGAAAATGCCATCAAAGCCGTCTTTTTCGGGCGATTTATCCCCTTGATTCGGATCGTTTCTAGTCCGATGGCGGGTGTAGTTGAGATGCCACTGGGGAAATTCCTCGCTGTCAATCTGGCTGGAGCGGCGACTTGGGCATCGGTGATGACGACACTAGCTTTTTTTGTCGGCAAGGTAGTCTCCCTCGAACAGTTATTGGAGTGGGTGAGTAAATTTGCGATCTTGGCTCTATTTATCGCGATCGGATTTATCGTAGTGCCAATCTGGCTGGAATCGCGCGCTCTCAAATCCGGTGAAGGTGAGTAGTCTGGGATCTTGAGCGATCGGGTGAGATGGTGGATAGTTGATGAACTTTGGCGTGCTATCGCTCCTTTACCCTCGACCCCAACACTGCCATTAACCAAAGTGCCTACTAACAGATCGTTCGCCTGTAAAATTGTTGTGAAGCCTGCGACTGTAGATCTATGAACTGTTATCAATGTAGCGGCACGATCGCGGTAGACGATCGCTTTTGTGAGGAATGTGGCGTGAGTCTCGCCGCCCCTAGTACTCCCCCGTCGATCGCTAGTAGTTGTCAGAAATGTGGTGCGCCACCGCGCAAAATTGATGCCGAGGGATACTGCATAGAGTGTGGATTTCGTCAAGTGGCAATCTCAACCGATCGGATCGAACTGCAACCCGCCCCCAATCTAGCTGGAGCCAGCGATCGCGGTCGCAGACACCATCAAAATGAAGATGCGATCGCTCTCAATCAACTCGATCCCGACACCTATGTCCTCGTCCTCTGCGACGGCGTATCTAGCTCCCAACATCCCGAACTCGCCTCCCAAGCGGCTGCAACTGCCTGTATCCAGGCGATTGAAATCGCTCTCCAAGATGGGAGCCAAGAGCCGCGCACTGCCATCGAGCTAGGCGTAGCAGCAGCACTCCAAGCCGTTTCCCAAATCCCAATCGATCCGACATCCTCGATCGATCCATCCTCCACTACGATCGTCACCGCGATCGTCCGTGCCAATATTGCTACCATTGGCTGGCTGGGCGACAGTCGCGCCTACTGGCTCTCACCTGAAAAATCACTCCAACTCACTCAAGATGACTCCTGGATGCGCGATGCGATCGAGTCTGGCATGTACACCCCAGCCGCAGCTGAAGCATCCCCTCACGCCCACGCGATCGTCCGCTGGCTCGGTGCAGATACCGCTGACGATGGCAAACCCAATCTGATGACTTTTGCTCTTCCCAGCGGGGGTTATCTCCTGCTCTGCACCGACGGCTTATGGAACTATGCCCCAGATCCAGCCTACCTTTATCACGCGCTCCAACAAGCCCCCGACTACGAGAGTCGATCGATCGCCCGTCACCTGATCCAGTATGCCAATCAGCAAGGCGGACAGGATAATATTACAGTAGGTATTTTTGTTGCTGGCGATCGGGAAATCGGCGCATAATCCGTCGCCGTTATCCTCAAGTATTCAGTAATTGGTGGAGGGTAGAGAGTAGAAGTAGATCGATCTTCAGTTGGGTAGATTTCTGGTGCGTTACGCTTTTGCTAACACACCCTACAACTGAAGCCTAAAGCCTAACACCTAAAGCCTAATACCTAATCCCTAAGCCATGTTTAACGCCGAAGTCTTTCAAAATCCCTACCTGCCTCAAGGTGCTAGCGAAGTAAACGCCATCATGACGATTGGCACTAGCGGCGAGGGCGTGACTGTCGCCCAACCTCATCATAGTCTCCGCTTGTTCGGGATTATTTGCGATATATCTGGCTCGATGGGCGGAGCCAAAATCATCGCAGCCAAAGATGCGATCGTCAAAATCATCGAGCTGCTCCCTCCCGATACTTTATTTTTTGTCGTCACCGGATCGAGTCGGGCAAAATTATTGGTACCGTTGGTCAATGCCATACCTGAAAATAAACTTCGCGCCATTTCCCAAGTAAAAGAAATCAGTGCCAATGGGGGGACATTGATGTCCACTTGGCTGCATACTGCTGTGGGTGAATTTAACAAAATGCCTCAAGCAATTTGTCAAGCTTTATTGCTCACGGACGGTCAAAATGATGCCAATGACGAGCTAGATTTGGTCAGGGTATTGGATGCTGCTGAAGGTAAATTTCAATGCGACTGTCGTGGGGTGGGTACGGATTGGCGTGTTTCTGAACTCCAAAAAATTGCGGCAAGATTATTGGGTACGACAGATATCATCGCATCACCCGATCGGATTGCCGATGATTTCCAGGCAATTCTCACCAAAGCGATGGGCAAAACTGTCAGCGATGTCAGTCTCAGATTGTGGACTCCTGTCGGTGCGAAGGTGTTATTTTGCAAGCAAGTCAGTCCCGAAATCGTCGATGTCACCAGTCGTGCTAAAGTCGTTAGCGATCGCATCATTGAGTATCCGACAGGTGCATGGGGGAGCAATGAATCTCGCGATTATCACTTCTGCATCCAGATAACTGCTGGCAATGTCGGCGATGAAATGCTAGCAGGGAGAGCGAGTTTGATCGCCAAAACTGACGGGGTAGAAACCAAAATAACTGAAGCCAAAATCCTCGCTACCTGGACGGAAGATGAAGCCAAAACCGCTAAGATCGATCGCCGTGTCGCTCACTATACCGGACAAGCCGAACTCGCCCAATCCATTCAAGAAGGCTTGGAAGCCCGAGCGCAAGGCAATATCGAAGTAGCCACCGTCAAACTGGGCAAAGCCGTCAAACTCGCCCACGACTCTGGTAATGAAGCCACCGCCAAACTTCTTCGCTCCGTCGTCGATGTCGAAGACGCCGCCGCAGGTACCGTTAGAATCAAGCGCACGGTAGCTAAAGAGGATGAAATGATGCTAGAGACGCGATCGACCAAAACGGCTAGAATTCAAAAGTAGGTTTTAGGCTTTAGGCTTTAGGTATTAGGATGAAGACACCTCAAGCCCGATCCCTAGAGCCTAACCCCTATTCTCTGACCCTAAAGCCTAATACCTAAAGCCTAACCATGCACTCTTGTCCCAAAGGTCATAACTCAACAGAATCAGACTTCTGTTCCGAATGTGGGGCAAAGATCGTCGGTTTGGGGATTGCCGAACTCGGATCGAATCCCACCCATAGAACCACACCCACGATTACCTCGCCAGTCTCAGTGCAACCTTGCCCTGAATGTAATACGCCCCATGAGGCAGATAGCGGCAACTTTTGTGAGATTTGCGGTTTTAACTTTCTGACTGGTGCCAAAGGTGGCGATCCATTATCCATTTTTCCACCGCCAATTCGATCGTCAGCCAGTAGTCTCTACACCGCCCCCACCCAGCGACCACCCCAACCCACCAATTCCCCAATTCCCGCCCCTAAGCCAGTCAAACAATGGCAGGTAAAGATCTCGATCGATCCGAGTTTAGCCACCCCCAGCAGCCCCCCAGCCCCCACTCAAGCCCCAATTACGATCTCCTTGACCCAGCCTACCAATCTCATCGGGCGGACTAGTGTGGCGCGGGCGATTCATCCTGAAATTCCGTTAGATGTGGATGATGCTGTGTCCTCCCGTCATGCCATTCTCACCCTTCATCCTGACGGTTCGCTGATATTTAGAGACATCGGTTCGTCAAATGGCACACTGGTAAATGGCAAAGAAATTGCAATTATGGCAGATATTGCGATCGCATCTGGCGATGATATCACGCTGGGACATTGGACGAGAATCACAGTCACTGCTGTTTGATAATCGAGATTGGGTAGGCTAAATATAGGACATAATTTTATAAATATCGAGGCTTAAAATCTATGAATCCACTCATCAGACAAGGCGATGTCCTTATCATTCCCAGCAACACATCCGCCACAGGTACCAAACTTCCCCACCTCACTCTCGCCGAAGGTGAAGTCACCGGACACCGCCACCGGATTAGTAATGGTGAAGCCGAATTATTCGATCGCGATGGCGTATTGTATCTCAAAGTTTTATCCCCGACTGCCATCCTCACTCACGAGGAACACGCAGCGGTAACTATCCCTCAAGGTGATTGGGAAATCCGCATCCAACGCGAATATTCACCCGAAGGTTGGCGATATGTAGCTGATTAGAATATCAACTCACAACGGTGCTTTCTATCAATGGAACAAGCAGAGTTAGACAAAATAATCGAACGGGCTAGACTCGATATTGGACTGAATCGAGCGAGTGGAAATCTGAGTGGTTGTTAGAAGAAAGCAATGCTGAAATTAGACGCACACTAATTGCGAACATAGGTTATGAAAAAATCTGTCATGAACTAAATACAGTTACACTTGATAGTTGGCGAGAATATAAGTAGATAGGCGTAATTAAATATAAGATATCGCGTAGGGTGGGCACTGCCCACCAGCTAGGTTTTACGCATAATCTATTTTATAAATAATTGCACCTACCTACTTACTTTGCTAAAAATTGATGGAGTTGAAAGAGTTTATAATCTTAGAGGAGAACCGATCGATCGAGAGCCGATGGTATTACTCAAGATGACTTGTCCATCTACAGCACATATTCACATCCTCCGAGTACCACCTGAGATGACAAGTGCAGAAGCAGCGATTAAGTGGGTAAATCACGGCATTCATCCTGACAAATTTTCCGTTCAAACTTGAGAGATTGAAATTATTTTTACTCGTCATAGTGAAAACGAGCTTGAAGAAGGATAATTCGATTAGCATCAATTTGATATAATAGACGATGTTCTAAATCGATGCGTCTAGACCAAGTATTTGGTGCAATATATTTTAGCGGTTCTGGTTCCCCGATGCCTGTCAAGGGATCGCCATTCAAAACATCAGCTAACAAATCCATAATTCGATCGGCTTTCTTGGGTTCATATCGATACCACCACCGCAAGTCAGTCTTGAATTCGGGGCTAAACAAAGGTGGAAATCCACTAATTATCGGCTGTACCGAATCATCACCAGCATCACTTTGGGTAGACTTTTTGGACTTACGGCTCAATCGCTAACTCCTCACGTAATTGTGCCAAAGTTTGAGGTGATGATTGAGTAAATTTTGCCCATTCTAAGGCACTAAATAATCGCTTGGCATTAGCAGGGCTGCGAAGTAGATATACTCACATCTTGCACTAGTATATTAGCTCTACTATTCAAGGGGTTGAAAATATGAGAAAAAGGGCGTGGAAAAACATTGATGAGAACAGTGAACACCATTCTCCCTTACGCCCAATTAATACTCTACACGCTGTTA
>NZ_JBGSPA010000073.1:0-12471 GCF_041738855.1 Chamaesiphon sp.
CTTCGTAGGATAAATTGCCGACGTAAATTGACATATCGCTGTCTCCAGAATCCTGTAGGTGTAGAGAGTTAGATTCGGAGAAAAGCTTGTAAAAAGAACCATACAGCCGAAAATAATCTTCATTCATTATGGTAGCACACAATCGCGGAAATCGATCGGGTCTGTGCGATCGGTTGGGTAAATTGTCGATCGACATCGCCAATTGACGCGACTGTCTGGGTCTAAATTCGCTCGATTTTACTGGGGCTTCACTTGCACTCGGTTCGATGCCAACTTTGCCGCTTGGGCGATTGGGCAAAGCCCACGCTTCGCGAACGCACCAGATCGGCAAACTAATCCGATCTCAATCGTACAATTGAAGCTAAATGGTCGAGCAGCGATCGCTCTCCTCGCTTAGGGATCTGATGCCAGTGCTTTACAGCAGCCTAACGTACCCGACAGCAATCAAGTTGCTCATTGAGGATGGCGATCGTGACTCCACCTCGACCATAAACAATCATAGATAATTAATAACTTATGTCTCAAGATTTGAAGATTGGTGTAACGATCCGGATCGTTGCGCTGCCTGCGTACCTCAAAACTGCCGACCCGATGCCGATGTTGCTACCACCAAGCCGACTTGAGCTGGGGGCAATCGGGGTGATTACCGATCGCAAACCTGGTAATTATTGGGTCGTAAAATTCGATCGCAGTTCATTTTTGCTAGAAGATCGGTACTTAGAAGTGGTAGCGGCTTGATTCACGATCGATTTTGGGTGCCGATCTAGTTGGTCGCGACACAAAAATTAGTACTACTTATCAATCCCATAAGTTATCCTGAATAGTGAATCGATCGAGTACAGCCCATATTTATATTTCCTAAACGCAAGGTAAGCAGCATGACACAAGCATTTAATGGCAGAGACAACGGCAGATTCTCGCTGGGCGCAGACGCATCAAAACGATGGCAGAATGTGGCAATTGCTAGTTTGGGCTTCTGGCTCAGTGGTAGCTTGATTTTGGATTTAGTCATCATGCCTACTTTGTGGACGACAGGGATGATGGAGAGTAGTGGGTTTGCGTCAGCTAGTTATAGTATTTTCTGGATTTTTAATCGGGTAGAATTGGTATGTGCAGCGGTTGCGCTCAGTAGTATTTGGGCATGGAGCCAAGCATCAAAATCGAGTGCGGAAAATCAGCAGCAGTTATTTGCAGGTGCTGTCATGCTGCTAGCAATCGCCTTCAGCTATACTTTCATCCTCACTCCTTATATGAGCGGATTGGGCATCAACCTTGATGTGTTAGAAACCACAAAATCGTTACCCGCTGAGATGAACCAAATGCACGCGATTTATTGGGTGCTAGAAGCAGGTAAATTGGGCATCGCCGGATTGTTGCTATCCAAATTCGAGCGATCGGTCGTTTAGGATCGCGACTAGGAAATCGAACTATGCGATCGATCGCATCAATGTCAGGCTAACGTGGACTACAGCTTCGGTACCAAATCGGTAAGTAATCTACCCATAAAAATCACCGCAGCAGGTTTACCTGTCTGCGGATTTTTGGGTTCTCGGATCTCTACTATCGATAATCCATTTGCGACGAATAGATTTACCCACGTTGCCAAGGTGCGAAAATACCACGGTGGCGGATCTGTAAACTCGGGACTAAACCCACACCAAGAGGAACATCTCCAGCCATCAATGTATGGGAGATCGCCTGTGGCAAAGATGGGATGTAGGGTTTGAACGATAAATGTGCCATGAGGATTGAGTAATCTGGACATCGATCGAAATACACCCCGTACTGATTCATCACCCAGTAAAGAAAAATTGGCTACCGCCACATCAAATTTTTCCGAAAGCTTACCAGCAGTTATTTCTTCATAAGATATCAACTCAAACCTACCTTGACCGTTAACTTGTGCTTGGTGAATCAAAACTGGAATGATGTCAGTTCCCAACACGTCCATACCTTGCTGGACTAGTGTTCGTGTCAGCCAGCCTTCACCACAACCCAGATCGAGGACTGTGCGACCATTTTGATTGACTACCGCATCAATAATCGATCGATCGGTTACTAGTCTTCGACTCTCAATTTGCCGCTCCTGAATCGCGACAATCCAGGGGGCAGCATTTTTATGCCAAGAGTCGATAATTTTTCGCTCGTTGTCTCGATCGATTTCCATAGAACAAAACATTTATCGAGTCTGGTAAAATTGCTGACATCAAATCAACTTACCGACTGCAACACCCCAGAAAAAATCTTTAATCATCGATGCGTCGGTGTTGACGTGAATTTTGCGACCCCAAGAATAGATATCAAACTGGACTCTACTTTGCTTGTTTTTAGTTATCTTGGTTGGTGGTTCGATCGAGATATTACCCAAGATCGTCACCCAATGATTGGGGAAAACGCGATGAAATCTCGACATTAGAAAAGAATTATTCCCGAGCAAACCTTGAGAATTGATCAATCCAAATGCCACACCGCCAGCCTCGATCGTGCTGTCTGCTACTTGCAGGGCGCGAAATTCACCAGATAGAATTGTCGGGTGAGATTTGGTGTGAGGATAGCCGAGTAATTCTTTCACCCAACCATTGATTTCCCAGGGTTTGGTGATGCCACTGAGTTCGCGAATTAGTTTTGGTGCCTTGGGATATACGGGGACGAGCGTATTTGCACAATCGCGGAGGGTAGCCAGGAGCATCCAATCAGCTTGCGGCATTCTCAGGTTGCCATAACTGCGACACAATCTGCCAGAGGCTACGACTTTTTTGGTATAGCCTTCAAAACTACCATGCTCGTAGAGATTTTGACAGATATCGATGTAGCGATCGGGTTGTTTGCGAATTAGTTCAAATACTACTGCGGCAGGGCCACAAAAAGGCTGCTCTCCCTGTTGAATCTGATAAGGATTAACGAGCCTGTCGCGAATATCCTCAATGATTTGGCTTTTGTCTAGATGATTCCAGACTCCAGTTTGCGGCGATCGCGCAAATTTAGCAAGCCGTTCGTCGAGGCGGGGATCGATCGTCGCTGTCGGATTCAAGTCGCTTCGCATATAATTTGGTGTGGACGCGATATCGGCGAGTAGGTACTCCCTTCTCATGTTACCCATATTAGCTAGCAATTCTCAATTTTGTTCGGGATGTTTTTAGTCGGTGGGGATTGGTTGAATGCGCAATCACATTGAAGAGATCGTGAATTTTATACAATTGTCCGACGGTTTCGATCGGCTCAGGAATTTTGACCTACTCCCTTCCCAGTGCAGAATTAGACATCTAATGTAGAGGTGAATGGTGAATCAACACTGTCTATTTCTTGGGTGGGGAGGGAGTAAGTCATTAAAGAGCGAGTATTCGCGACGACTGCGGTAAGATCGGAAGGAGAATCACCAGTGAGAATCCCATGACCGATCGATCCCAGCCCGTAATCCCAAATGATAAATCTGTAGTCGAAGCTTATCTAACCGCTCAAAAAGATAATGCGGTGCAGGACTTAGGCGTGGGATTGATTCCAGCGGCACCAGAGGGATTTCGATCGGGATTTGTGGGGATTATCGGCAGACCGAATGTGGGTAAGTCCACGCTGATGAACCAACTGATCGGTCAAAAAATCGCGATCGTCTCTCCAGTCCCGCAGACGACTCGCAACCGCTTACAGGGCATCCTGACTACCGCTACGGCGCAAATGATCTTCGTCGATACTCCTGGTATTCACAAGCCGCACCACAAATTGGGTGAAGTATTGGTCAAAAATGCTCAAAGTGCGATCGGGGCGGTAGATGTCGTACTGTTTGTAGTCGATGGGATGGAAATCGCTGGGGGTGGGGATAGGTTCATCGCCGAGCTACTGATAAATGTCAAAACGCCAATTATTTTGGGTATCAATAAAATCGATTTGCGAACCGATCTGAGCCGCTCTCACTTGGAAGCCATCGATGCTAGCTATCTCGAACTCGCTCTAGCTCACAACTGGCAGGTAGTGAACTTTTCTGCCGTTGCTGAGACGGGTTTGGATCGATTGCAAGCTAGTCTGAGTGAAAATCTCGAACTCGGCCCTTACTATTATCCGCCTGAATTGGTTACCGATCAGCCCGAACGGTTTATCATGGGCGAACTGATCCGCGAACAAATCATCTTGCTGACGCGGGAAGAATTGCCTCACTCGGTAGCGGTGACGATCGATCGCGTCCAAGAAGATGCCAAAATCACCCGCGTCTTGGCGACTATCTATGTCGAACGCGATTCTCAAAAAGGCATCCTGATCGGCAAAAGCGGTCAAATGCTCAAACAAATTGGTAGCAATGCCAGAGAGCAGATGCAAAAACTGATTGCTGGCAAAGTTTATCTCGAATTATTTGTCAAAGTTCAACCCAAATGGCGACAATCTGGTTTGCGCCTAGCAGAACTGGGGTATCGGGTAGAGTAGGGACTAGGAGCCAAGGGGACTAGCAGCACGTTGCGATTGCCGAAGGCACGCTGCGCGAACGAGTGGTATTTTTTGCGACCCACAAGCGCAAAATAGCCGATCTAGCAACGTTAATTATGCTGAATTTAATGTACAGTGACCAATTAAGCTCGATCGCCTTCACACTTCAGCGATCGCGCCCAGTTGCCAGTACGTAGCATCAACCCTAGTCCCTAGTCCCCGATTCCTCAAACATGGTATCAACCCCCCGCCGAGAGCACCTCTCCCCTGTCGTCGAAGCCCAAGTCGATCCTCATACCCTGGCACAGATGGGAATTGCGATGCTCATCGATCTTGCCCAGCGCGGCGAAATCGACCCTTGGGATGTCAAAGTCATCGACGCGATCGACTTACACCTGAGCAAGCTGCCGCTTCTAGCAGACGCATCCTTGGCTCACAAACAAGCCAATCTCTCGCAATCGGGGCAAGCCTTTTTGTGGGCAGCAATGTTGGTACTGCTCAAAGCACAAAGCTTGGAGCAAAGCCAATCTCCAGCCGAAGATTTTGACTTTATTGAAGAAGATCTCGACTTTGAACCGATCGGTACTACGGGGCTACCGCGTAACCTCGAGCGACATATTCGCCGCCGACTGACATCCCCCCCACCCCGCACGCGTCCCGTCACCCTCCAAGATCTGATCCAGCAACTGAGCCAAATTGCTGATAAAATCGCCGCACCGACAGCGCGTCGCCGCTCCATTCGAGGGAAGGTGATGTCCGTCAAACAGGCTACCCAAAGCATTGTGGGGCTGGCTCATGATGAGAATTTGACCGAAATGGCGGCACTTGTGGCAGAGTTTCTAGTCACTTATACTAGTGAGACCGATTTCTGGACTCTCGACGACCTTGTAAATCTGTGGTCTGCCAAGTTTCCGGCTGCTCCCGGACAACATCATGGCGCAAATCACGATCGAGTGGGCGTATTTTGGGCACTATTGTTATTATCAGCCCAATCGAAAGTTGAACTGCATCAAACAGATTTTTACCAAACCCTGACTATTCGTAGATTAGAGCAAGAATCGGTAGAGATGAACTAGCCTCCCCTCCCACCGGAGGATTGGCGTGGTGCAGGTGAGAGTCGATCGCTGCTACAGTATACAAAACAGGGATTTTAAGTATCCAAGATTTAATATGAAAGCAATGATTCTGGCTGCTGGGAAAGGCACGCGAGTACAGCCCATTACCTACACTATTCCCAAACCATTGATTCCGATCCTCCACAAGCCAGTCATGGAGTTTTTGGTGGATTTGCTCAAGAAGCATGATTTCACCGAAATTATGGTCAACGTCAGTCATCTTGCCAAGGAAATTGAGAGCTACTTTCACGATGGGCAAAGATTTGGCGTTCAAATTGCTTATTCATTTGAAGGCAAAATTCGTGAAGACGGAGAATTGGAGGGACAAGCTCTCGGTTCGGCTGGTGGGATGCGCCGGATTCAAGATTTCTATCCCTTCTTTGATGATACATTTGTGGTATTATGCGGTGACGCACTGATCGATCTCGACCTCACCGCCGCTGTCAAATGGCATCGCGAAAAAGGTGCGCTAGCGACAATTGTCACCAAATCTGTACCCCGCGATGAAGTTTCCAGTTATGGGGTAGTAGTAACTGATGAAAATGGTCGAGTTCAAGCCTTTCAAGAAAAACCTTTAGTAGCAGAAGCCCTCAGTACGAATATTAATACAGGGATTTATATCTTTGAACCAGAAGTATTGAATTATATTCCCTCCGGTCAAGAGTACGATATCGGTGGTGACCTGTTTCCCAAGTTAGTAGAAATGGATGCCCCTTTTTACGCGATTCCCATGGATTTTCAATGGGTAGATATCGGTAAAGTCCCCGACTACTGGCAAGCGATTCGCAGTGTCTTAATGGGCAAAGTAAAGAACGTACCAATCCCTGGAACTGAAGTAATGCCAGGAGTTTTTACTGGAATCAATGTTGCGGTTAATTGGGATAAAGTAGATATTACCGGGCCTGTTTATATTGGTGGCATGACCAAAATTGAAGATGGAGCTAAAATAACTGGCCCCGCCATGATCGGTCGCAATTGCCATATTTGTAGTGGCGCACACATTAATAATAGTGTAATTTTTGAATATTCTCGCATTGCTGATGTCGAGCTAACTGACAAGTTAGTATTCGGACGATATTGTGTCGATAAAGATGGCGCGACGATCGATGTTCAAGCCGCTTCATTGGATTGGTTGATTACGGATACTCGCAAACCGATCGAGAATATCAAACATCCAGCAACGGTATTTGCTAGTTCCTTTAATATCAAGCCTCCCAATCGTCCTTGACTAATTATCGAAATTGGCTGCATGTGTTGACAATTCAAAGTAAGGGCAATCCAATTGCTCATACTTTTACGCGTTCACCGACGAATTATCTACTCCTCTGCCCACAACAATCGCACCGCCATTAGTGCAAATCCAAGAGCAGCAAAGCCCTTGAGTACCTTCGTGGGTAGAAATCCGGCAATTTCACCACCTGCTAAAACACCGATCGAACTAGCAAGTAATAATGCTGCTACCGAACCAAAAAATACCGCTCGGGGATGCTGACTGCTACCACCCAAAGCGATCGCCGCTAGCTGACTCTTGTCGCCAATTTCAGCGATAAATACCGTTGCAAATGTTAAACTTAGTAGTTGCCAATTCATAAGAGAGTAGATGGTGAATGGTGGATGGTGAATGGTGGATGGTGGATGGTGGATGGTGGATGGTGAAAAGCAGAGACACTTGTGTCCACTAAAACCTAAAGCCTAAAACCTAAAGCCTAAAACCTAAAGCCTAAAACCTAAAGCCTAAAACCTAAAACCTAGAGAACTCGGATGATGCTGGGGATGCTGTCGATCGCCTCCAAGCTCCCAATCTCAGCCAATGCCGAGTCAAAATCGGCTTCGGATACATCATGAGTCACGACGACGATTTCGGCGCGATCTCCTTGGAAACCAGTTTGGACGATCGATTCGATACTCACATGATGCTCCCCAAAGCTGGTTCCGAGTTTACCAATTACTCCTGGCACATCCAGACACAAAAATCTCACATAGAAACTGCTCCGTAAGCTCGATAAGGGTGCCATCTGGCTGTATTCAGTATGATTGCAGCTCAAAAGGGGATGGAGTGCGTTGTGGGGTGACTCAATCGCCTCTTCACGGCTAATATGGCATTGTCGGACACCGACGATCGCCAGGATATCCGAAACCACCGCCGAAGCTGTCGCGCCAGCACCTGCCCCAGGGCCAAATAACATCACTTCTCCCAACGGGTCGCCTTCAACTAAAATCGCATTGTACACGCCATTGACAGTGGCGAGGGGACGATCTCTGGGTACAAATGTGGGATGTACCCGCACCGATACCGCGCCACCTTCTACCCGTTCGGCGATCGCGAGTAACTTGATAACAAAATTGAGTTTATCAGCATAGGCAATATCTACCGCACCGATCTTCCTAATTCCTTCGCAATACACGTCATCGCGCTTGATTCTGCCCCCAAAGGCGAGTGATGCCAAAATTGCGATTTTGTCCCCCGCATCCAATCCATCGATGTCAGCGGTCGGATCTGCCTCCGCGTAGCCAAGTTTTTGAGCATCGGCGAGGATATCTGCAAACTCACCCCCTTCGACGGTCATGCGGGTGAGGATATAGTTAGTCGTACCATTGATAATTCCCGTCACGCGCCCAATCCGGTTGACTCCCAGAGACTGTTTCAATGGTTGAATGACTGGAATCCCCCCACCGACAGCCGCTTCCAGCATCACATAGACACCCGCTTGATTGGCTGCGGTAAAAATTTCATCGCCAAATTTGGCAATCAGAGCCTTATTGGCAGTGACGATGTGTTTGCCATGCTCGATCGCTTTGAGTATCAGGCTCCGTGCAGGTTCGATCCCACCCATCACTTCCACAACGATCTCAATTTCGGGGTCGCAGACGATCGCATCGAGATCTGTCGTCACCAACTCTGAGGGGAGATCTACAGCGCGAGGCTTATCAATCGATCTCACGCCCACGCGCCGGATCTCCACAGACTGGAGCAAGTGATGCCGCCCTACGGGATCTAGTAAAATTTGAACAGTTCCCGTACCAACGGTTCCTAGTCCGAGGATGCCAATTTTAACCACAACTTTACTACTCTAGATTCATGCTTCAGTCTCGATCTTAAACTAGTTCGGACTCAGATTCTCAGCCGCAGCCTCCAGAGCGGGAGAATCAGTGAGGCGATTTTCCCGCTCTGAATGCAACGCCAACGTCTAATTGGACATAATTGGACACAATCGGCTCATTAATCGGACGAGGTAGCTGATGATGATAAGAAAGATCGAATAAGCCACAGGTGAGAGTCGCAGCACGATTAAAGCTCGACTCAAACAACTTACGATCGATCGACTCTTGATTCGCTATGGCAATGGCAGATCTACCTGGTATGGGCTTGGTTAAACAGGCGATCGATAATCAACATCTTTATCATGAAGATAAATTTTCAGAGTTAAAACCCCTTAATCCTTTCATAGCAAGGATTAAAGGGCTTGAGGGTGTGGTAATTAAAATTTAAGTGGGCTAACAATTATTAGCCCACTCCGTAGCTAATGTCTATCTAGGCTAAAATAGCCCATTTGGGAATTAAAGCTTTCCAGAATTCTGGAGCCTAAGCTAATCTTGGCTAATTAATATCGATCTCAAAAGTCAAATCTCGCAGAGCCAAGTAAATTTAAAAGTCGTCCCTATGCCGAGCTGAGATTCGAGGGTAATTTCGCCACCCTGAGTTTCGACGAGCTTCTTGACGATCGATAGCCCGATGCCAGTATTATTTTTATTGGCACCAGACAGTGTTCTAAAAATATCAAACACATCTGCTTGGTTTGCTAGAGCGATCCCCCGACCATCATCTGTGACACTAAATTCCCACATCTGAGCATCCGGCTGAACGGTGACTTGAATTCTACCATCGGCGCGATCGTGATGTTTGTAAGCATTCCCAATCAAATTTGCTAAAACTTGACTTAACAACACGCGATTGGTGGTAATTGGTGGTAGATCGGCGGGTAGCTCGACGACAAAACTGTCGGGAATGCTCAATGAATCGACGATCTCGGCCAGGAGCTGTTCGACTTTAAAAGTTGCCAAGCTTGCAGCGGTACTCCCGACCTGCGCATATTCTAGTAAACCAGTGATGAGGCTATCCATGCGATCTACCCGCGATCTCATTAAGTCTAGATTCGTGAGAATATCTGGATCGATCGTTGGCGGTAGGTCATCGCGAATCCAGGCGGCGAGATTGGAAATTCCGCGCAACGGGGCTTTGAGGTCGTGAGAAACTGTATACGAGAACCGATTTAGCTCTTGATTGCGAAGTTCGAGCAGGGCAGTAGTTTTGGTCAGCTCGACTGTTTGGGCTTGCAGAGCCAATTGGAGCTGTTTGCGCTCGGTAATGTCGATGCCGGAAGGAATCAGAAACTCAACTTCTCCTGAATCGTACAATAGAGGTGCTAAACAAAAATCAATGATAATGAACTGGTCTTCTCCTAAGCGAACCTGCACGTCATAGCGAACCGTTTCTCCGGTAGCCGCTTGTCGAATCGCCGCCCAGAGTTGCGCTTGAATCTCTGTGTCGTAAGCCCACCAATAGGCATCGGGAAAGGGTTTTCCCAAAACATCCTCAGGAGACAGTGAAGCGGCTCCCAACGCGGTATTGTTGGCTTCAATGAGTGTGCCGTCTGGGGTCATCATGCCCACAAAACTAAACAAGTTATCGAGGACGCGACGCACTTTGGATTCACTTTGGCGAATTTCGACTTCTGCACGTTTGCGATCGGTGATTTCTTGCACGACGACATTAATGCCGATACTCTGTCCGGTACTATCCTTGAGGGGATGAAAATTTGAGATCCAAGTCCGGTAAATTCCTGGCTGAGCAATCGTTTCACCGCTAATTTCTAGATTCAGTAGTGGCTCTCCTGTCTCTAATACTTGTCGCAGTAGCGGTTCGTTTCGATCTGCTAAGTCGCCGATGACTTCGCGCACGGTGCGCCCGATGTGATCGGCTATCGAAACGCCGTTCATTTCTGCCAATCTGTGATTGACGCGCTCAAAGCGCAAGTCAACATCGAGAATTGCCAGACCGATCGGAGCAGTTTGATAAATGGCTTCAATTTCCATCAGTTGGCTTTGAACCAGTGCCTGACTCTGACGCAGTTCGTCTTCTGCTTGCCGTCGCTCGGTCAGATCGTGCGAAATCACCAGGATCTGCTCGACATGCCCATCTGCGTCATGCAGGGGAATCACACTCACTTCCCACCATTTGGGTACCCCGGTCGCGGTCGGACATTGCCCCTCAAATTTACCGATCGTTCCGGCTGTAGCAGCGGCAAAAGCGGCTTGAGCCAGTTCCTGTTCGCTCCCACCCCAAAACTGCGTCCATAAAGATCGATCGTAGTCGGCAAAATCAGCGATTTCTAATAGCTGTTTGCCCCCATCGTTCATATACAGGAGCCGACCTTCAAGATCCAGCACCTTGATACAATCTTGATTATTTTCTAAGATCCGGCGATTAAATTCCTCACTGCGACGCAGGCTATCCTCGGCTTGCTTGCGATCGCTAATGTCTTCTGCAATGCCAGCAAATCGATACAGCTTCCCAGACCGATCGTAAAGGGGAAAGCAGCGATCGTTCACCCAGCGAATCCTGCCATCGCTCAAGACAATGCGGTACTCTTCGTCAAATTCACCCGCAGCAGCTTTTGACTGAAAGGCTTGGGATGTACATTCGCGATCGTCTGGATGAATATGATCGATCCAAAAGGAGGGGCTTTCATACAATTCCTGCGGCTGCCATCCCCACAGGCGTTCATAGGCAGAGCTAACGTAGGAAACCCTCCCTTCAGGTTCTTCCCTTAACCAGAAAACTGCATCAATATTTTCGGCAAGCTGACGAAAGCGGGTTTCACTTTCCTGCAAAGCTTCGGCGGCTCGTTTGCGAACGACTTCTTCGCGCTTCGCTTCGGTGATTTCTTGCGTGACGATATTAATGCCGATAGTCCGTCCGGTTCGATCCTTGAGTGGATAAAAATTTTCGTTCCAAGTCCGGTAAATTCCTGGCTGAGCTATTGTTTCACCGCTAATTTCTAGATTCAGTAGTGGCTCTCCTGTCTCTAATACTTGTCGCAGTAGCGGTTCGGCTTCATCGGCTAAGTCCGGGACGACTTCGCGCACAGTGCGCCCGATGTGCTCGGCTATCGCCACGCCGTTAATTTCTGCCAGTCTTTGATTGATGCGCCCAAAGCGCAAGTCAACATCAATAATTGTCAGACCGATCGGTGCAGTTTGGTAAATGGCTTCAATTTCCATCAGTTGGTTTTGGGCGAGTGCCTGAGCCTGAAGCAGTTCGTCTTCTGCTTGCTTGCGACCCGTGATATCCAGATCTACGCCCGACATCCGCATCGGTTGCCCACTCGCATCGTGAAACACTTTTCCCTGACTCAGTGCCCACCGAATGGTGCCATCTGGATAAAGCACCCGAAATTCGATGTCGTAGTTTGTACCAGGGGTCATTGCCGCAGCGATCGCTGCTAAAACGCGATCGCGGTCGTCTGGATGCAGCCGAGCCACAAACTGCTCATAGGAACCATCAAATTCTCCAGGAGCCAACCCAAACAGGCTCTCCATATTTGACGACCAGATAATTTGGCTTTCTAGAATATTCCAATCCCAAGTGCCCATTCGGGCAGCTTCTAGCCCGACCCGCAGTCTTTCTTCACTGCTTCGCAGCATCTCCTCTGTCCGTTTGCGCTCCGCGAGTTCGGCTTGGGCTTGCTGATAAAGCTCCGCCTGACGGATCGCAACGCTGACCTGTGTGGACAATTGCTGAAGTAAACTCACATCTTGCACTAGTATATAGGCACTAAATTTCCAGTGAAACTAACTCGAATGCCAGCCCCTGTGACAACAGAAATTCTCGCTGACGCTCGATTTCTAATAAAAGTAGACTCACAGCAGTCTGTGGCATTAA
>NZ_JBGSPA010000156.1:0-14077 GCF_041738855.1 Chamaesiphon sp.
GCACGAGGAGACCTCAGCGCGATTTCGGTCGCTGATGCGCTGTCTTGACCCAAACACATGCGGAGGGAACCTCCGCGTGATTTGGGTCGCTAAACCCTCGGCAAAGCCTACGTATCGCGCATCGCTACGCGGACTGAGATCTAGAGTGTCTTAACCGATGTGGTGACTGCTATAGCGATCGTCACTAAATCTGATACAATCAATTGCTGTTTGGGGCTGTAGCTCAGTTGGATAGAGCGATCGCCTCCTAAGCGATAGGCCGTGGGTTCGATCCCCGCCAGTCCCGTTGTCTGCATTGATAAATTATGGTAACTTGAGCCTAGCATCTACTAGGATCGCTCATCTCGTTCCTAAATTTATCCTTTCCAAGCTCATTGCAGCATGGCGCACCACCGCACCCTCCCCCGATCCCGTCCCAGCTCAGTCCTCAAACCACGCCGACATGGCTGGCGATTGTGGAAATTACTATTACCTATTTCACCACTACTTTTGCCGATCGGTTGGATTGGTTATCGAGAAGTAGAGAATACCTGGATTCAACCTCAAGCAATTTTTGTATTGGGTGGTGAGGAAGAGCGCGAAATTTTTGCCGCGAAATTTGCCCGCACACATCCCAATTTACCCGTGTGGATTTCGAGTGGCGCACCCGCAGGTTATACAAAACGAGTTTTTAAAAAGGCTGGTGTTTCGACGGGAAATCTACATCTGGATTATCAAGCGATCGATACAGTTACTAATTTTACAACGCTGGTCGATCGATTTGAGTCCAAAGGAATTAGTAGTGTTTATCTGGTCACTTCTGACGATCATATTCGTAGAGCGAGAACGATCGGTGAAATTGTGTTTGGGAGCCGAGGTATCAAGGTCAAACCCGTAACTTTTGTCAGTGGTAGACCACTAGAACCAATTCGGAAAACAGTTCGCGATGGCTGTCGAGCCTTATTATGGCTGACTACTGGTTTTGATGGTGGTAAGTGACGAATTTCCGAGATCGATTTAATTATCAAGATCTGGATGTTAATTGACTCGATCGGAGACAATCGATTGATGATGGTTGACTATTTTTACAAATGCCCGATTGCGCTTGCGATCTTTCTACTCGATCGAGCTGAGCTAAAGATTAATTTCGGTCATAATGGTTAAAGATTGAAAATTTTGGTTGATGACTCGATCTCGCCATCCTCTTTTTTCAATACTACGGATATTTTGCTCGTTGTTGAGAGTAGTCAGGTAGATGAGTAAATGCTCCAATTCTCGATCGGATTCATCACCTGTAAATGGTTTGACTGCGATTAAGTTACCATAACTTTTTTCCCATTTTTTTGGGGTATCATCGATCGCGATGACAGATGCTAGATTATATCCTCGCCGTTTGACCTTCTTCAATTGCTTGCGCGAGTAATACTGCGGGTAATCACCATCAATTAGATCGTAATTATAATTATAGACAGTCGAACAGCGATCGCTCGTCCACACAAATGCTAGAGCTTGTGGATCGGGAAATATGGTGTTGACAACCTTAGCGGCGTACTCAGCTCCTGAAGATGTCCATACGGCGACATCGAACCACTCTAGACAGGTTGCGAGAAAAGTATCTAGGTGTGGACGCTTGTAAACATGGTAAGTGTAAACCGAAAAATCCGATTCTCGTACCAATGGCATTTCGGTTGCGTGAATAAGTGTTTCATCTACATCGAGTATTAATAACTTATCTTTACTTTTTGTCATCAAACCAAACTGATTAATTATGAGGAAAGAACCCCGACTTTTCCAAAAAGTCAGGGTTCTGGCTGCTACTTTTGGAAAATTAACATGCTAAACGTCTAAACGCCGCTCGATCGCTGTAGATTGATTAAAATTGAATTAAATTAGCAATAATTTCTACAATTTTATCCTGGGTAACTAAACTCAAAGATCCAAGTTCGCGGCGAATCATCGATTGGCGGAGAGTGACAAGATGATCTAAGCGTATTGTTGATGGCTGCCTGAGTCCGCTGATATTAAAATCTGGATGAGTCGAATCGATAATTAAGTCTGTATCTAGAAGTGTTGTCGGAATTCGACTGGTAATTAGAGCGAAAATAACGTGCTTGTAATCACCGATTGCATTGGTAAGGCAGTAAACGGGTCGAACTTTGAGATCGGAAAGGTCGTCAAAGGGAAACTGAACCAGTACTATTTTACCCTTCATAACTTACGGCTATGCCATCTTCAAGCGTATAAATATCTTCTTCAGGATCGTGGAGAAAAGCAAAGCTCGGATTATTGACTACTGTTTTGTTCCATTGCGCTGGCGTGAGATCGGCTAATTCTGGTGCTTCTGGAAATAAAATCACAATCTGTACTCGACCAGGTTGATTTTGAGGCAATGGCTCATCTAGTAATAATTCGCCTTTCGCACTAATAGTGCCAGCACATGCGATCGATTTCATAGCATGAATTTGAGTAAACTCTAGATGTCCATTTTAGTCTAAAATAGCGACCGTGTAATTATTTAAGCTCCCCAACTTTTTCAAAAGTCGGGGAGCTGGCTTATTTATACATTCAAACGGCGTTCGATCGCATTTGCCCAAGTATCGGTAATGGTTGCTAGATCGAGATCGACGATCGGTTCGCCGAGACTGAGCATCTGAAACCTGTCGGATTGGGTACCGACAGTGCCGAGATATTGCCAAGCATCGCCGACTTCCTGGGCTAAATAAGTCTCAAATTCAGACTGATGTGCGGGGGAGATCGACACGATGATGCGGGCACCACCTTCGCCAAATAATGCCGTATCGAACCGCTCGACAATGCCGCCGAGGAGAATCGCTGCGCCTTTGTTGCCAGCGATCGCACATTCAGCTAAGGCGACAGCTAAACCACCTTCGGAACAGTCGTGAGCGGAGTTAATCCAGCCGCGTTGGATGCCATCTCGACATGCTGCTTGGACTTTGAGTTCGAGGTCGAAATTAACGGCGGGTGGTTGTCCGGCAACTATATGATGAAGGGTGGCAAGATATTCTGAGGCACCTAGAGTGAGTAGTTCTAGACCATTCGCTACGGGATAAGTTTTGAGTAAAGCATTCTTGAATGGGAAGTAGCCGACGGGAATACCGAGGACGTAAATGCGATCGCCTGTATTTTGCCAGCCTTGACCACAAATTTTGGTAATATCATCGACAATACCGACCATGCCGACGACTGGTGTGGGGTAAATGGGGACGGGATTACCTGCGGGATCGAAGGTTTCGTTGTAGAGGGAGACATTTCCACCTGTGACGGGGGTATTGAATGCGCTGCAAGCTTCAGATAAACCCTTGCAGGCGTTGGCGAGTTGCCAGTAACCGATCGGTTTTTCGGGGCTACCGAAGTTGAGATTGTCGGTGACGGCGACGGGTTCGGCTCCGACGCAACTGAGATTGCGTGCGGCTTCGGTGACGACCATTTTCGCGCCTTCGTAGGGGTTGAGGTAGACGTAACGGGGGTTGCAGTCTACGGTGGCGGCTACGCCTAAGAGGGGATTAGTGACTGTGGATTGGCGACCTTGGATCGGTTCGAGAGGACGAATGCGAATGACGGCGGCATCTGCGCCACCTGGGAGGAGGACGGTATTATTTTGGACTTGGTGGTCGTATTGACGGTAGACCCAGCGTTTGGAGGCGATCGACGGTGTATCTAGTAGGGTCAACAGCACATCATTCCAAGTGTGGGTTTTACCCTGAATTTCGATGCCTTGGGGGGTCGCTGGGGGGAGTTGGTCTGGTGTCCATGACCAGGCTGTCTGGGCGTACTCAGGCGGCTCCTGCATCAATTCCCGCTCATAAATCGGGGTATTGTCTGCTAGGGCACTGGCTGGTACTTCAGCCGCGATCGCTCCTTGCCAGAGAATTCTGACAACTGGCTCTTCGATTACGGTACCAGCGACGACGGCGTGGAGTCCCCAGCGATCGAAGATATCGATCAGTTCTTGTTCGCGTCCTTTGTGGGCGACAAATAACATCCGTTCTTGGGACTCGGATAAGAGGTACTCGTAGGGCACCATCCCAGGTTCGCGGGCGGGTACGAGGTCGAGGTCAAATTCAATCCCCACGCCACCTTTAGCCGCCATTTCCGCGCAAGAACAGGTGATACCAGCGGCTCCCATATCTTGGGCGGCGACGACTGCGCCCGTTTTGAAGGCTTCGAGACAGGCTTCAATTAGGGATTTTTCAAGGAAGGGGTCGCCGACTTGGACAGCGGGGCGATTGTCGATCGATTCGGCGGTGAGTTCGGCACTGGCGAAACTCGCGCCACCCATACCGTCGCGTCCGGTGGTAGAGCCGACGTAGAGGACAGGGTTACCGATGCCAGCTGCGCCAGATTTGACGATCGTATCTGTCTCCATCAGTCCCATCGCCATTGCATTGACGAGCGGATTGCCACCATAAGCCGGGTCGAAGTAAACTTCGCCGCCGATAGTCGGTACGCCTACACAGTTGTGGGTAATCAAACCCGAACTAGTCACGAACAAGTGATTGCGCTCGACTTCGAGATCGTAGACATCGCAAGTCTCCACAGTGTGAGTAGCAATACTCTGAATTTTGACAGTTCCGGTAGTCGCGATCGCTTGTACTTTGCGGATGGCAACAGCACCAACTTCTTGGTAAGCTTCGACTACAGGGACAGCTAAACTTCTCACCCAATCGCGGCGCACCTCAATTTGCCACAAGGGGGCGTAGTGAAATTCACGTCCTTTGATCTTGCCGACGGCACCTGGACGGTGGTGGACGGGGGGAATGATGCCTTGATTTTGCACCAACAGCATCACCTGGTCGAATAATTGCCGACTGGAAGTTGAGAAGAAAACTTTCTCCTGGGCGAGGATGCTACTGACGGGAGTGGGAATGGTGGGGTTGTTGCGAATCAGGCTTTTGAGTAATTCACGCTGAAGCTCGGAGTGCCATTCCCAGACAAAATCGGGCAGTCGTTTGTGAGTCGATTCGTTCCCACAGCCCCAGGCTTGTGTAAATAGATAACCCAATAACCAGGAAGAGCAACAGACAGCCATCCCAGAAGTGCGTTCTTTGGGACTAGCGTCAATCCCCAAACTGCGGAGGATGTCGATCGCATCAGTCGCAGCGGCAGCTTCTTGGTGGCTGAAGTTTAGGAAAATTCGGTAAGTATTGCCTGCTGGCGAGACGTTGCCAGTCCCGATGTAGTAACCCAATAACCGCGCAAAAGCAGCCGTGGGTGGGATGATGGCGGGGAGCCAGTCATCTTTGCCATGTTGACCGATGTGGAGGTCGGCACGGGAAAAATTGAGGTCGCGATCGAGTCCTAGTAGCTGTTCGAGGCTGAGAAAGCGATCGAGTGGTAGTGTTTTGGTGCTGAAATAATGATTGCGTTTTTGGATTGAGGGTTCGAGCAGTTCGAGGGTGGTGCGGATCAGATCGGTGGGTTGCCAAGCGGCGGGGAGCTTGACGCACAATTCTTGGTTCAGATGTGGCTGCGGTTGAATGGTGGCAATCAGATCTAGAGGCTGTGATGTTGCTGGCAGTGCGGGCAGTTGCTGGAGAATGGGCAGCTCGTCGCCGACGCGGAGGGTTTGGGCGTAGCGGATGCGGACTTTGTTCTCACCTTCAACCCTGAGCATCGGGTGATCGGGGGTGACGGTGAGGGTGCGCCCGAAAGAGGTGCGAATACTGACGAGGGTATCGGTTTGGCGTTTGAAGATGCGGGTGACTGGTTGCCAATTGCTCTTGTCGGTTTTGGGATCGAGGGAGAGGGTTTCGATGCCTGGTGGGAGTTCGGCGGTATCGGTGTCGGGCGGGAGATGGGTGGTGACAAAATTGCCGATCGTATCGAAGTGGATGCCCTGTGAGTCTCGCCAGATCAAGGTTTCGGAGCCTACTAGACAGTTCCCATAGTGCGAAATACCTGCGACTACGCCAGTGAACAGGCGACGGGTTTTGGCATCTTTGAGGTCGCCAAATCTGAGTGAGTTGAGAATCGCGATCGGCCGCGCACCCATGGTAAAAATGTCGCGAAGGATGCCGCCTACGCCTGTCGCTGCGCCCTGGAAGGGTTCGACGGCGGAGGGGTGATTGTGAGATTCGATTTTGAAGGCGAGTTGGAGTCCATCGCCGAGATCGATGACGCCAGCGTTTTCACCTGGCCCGACGAGGATGCGATCGCCTGTGGTGGGAAATTGTTTGAGGAGGGGGCGGGAGTTTTTGTAGCAGCAGTGTTCCGACCACATCACTCCAAACATGCCTAGTTCGGCTTTGTTGGGGTGTCGATCTAGTCTTTTGACGATTTCGAGGTATTCATTGGGTTTGATACCTTGGGCGGCAATTTCGGCGGGGGTGAAGGGGGAGGGGGAGGAGGGCATGGGAGGCGGCTTGGGGCTGAGTTGGGGTGATTAGGTAAACACAGAGGTAAACGGAGGTTTCACGGAGGCGCACTGAGGGGGTTATTGGTGATTGATGTGGGCTACTTGTTCGTCGGGGTTGAGGGTGAGGAGTTTGTCGCCGATGCCTTCTTTGCCGTAGGGTTGGATGCGATCGATCGAAATCAGCTCATGGCGATCGCTTGTAGTCACTAGATCCAGCGTTTCAGGTGGAAGGCTGATGTGGAGGAGATTGTCGGTTTTGATGGCGAACTGCATGGCGTGGGTGCCCATGTTGCCAGTTTGGACGATGCGGATGGTGGAGACGGGGATGCGTTTGGCGTAGCCGTGGCGGGTGATCAGGATCAGATCGTCGTCACTGTTGACGGGGATGCAGCCGACGATCCGCTCTCTGGTGCCAACTTTCAGGGCTTGAATGCCTTGGGAGACGCGTCCCATTAGGGGAATCTGAGCAGAGGCGAGAGCGAGTCGGAGAATACGTGCGCCGGAGGTAGCGATGACGATTTCGCGTTGGGTGGTGAGGGGGGCGATCGTGTGGAGGTTGTCATCTTCCCGTAGTTTGATCAGGGTGGTGCCACGATTGGTAAGCCCGCTGAGTTCTTGGAGGAGGATGCGTTTAATTTTGCCTTGGGTGGTGAGCAGGAGCAGTTGCTGAAGATCGTCTGGGATTTCGCTGGGGGTGGGGAGGGTATGGATTATCTGTTCGGTAGGATTGTCTTGCAGAGCCGGAATGAGGCTACTGAGGAGCGTTCCGGCGGTGTTGCCCATCGTCGGGGGTACATCCCGAATCCTTAATGGATAAGCTTTACCATCGGTGGTAACGATCGTTAGTTCTTCGTCGGTAGTAGTTTGGTAAGTTTTAATGACAAAATCTTGACTATTGGGATTGAGTTTGGCACCTGTTTTGCTCAGCCTTCTAATATAGCCGCGTTGGGTGATTTCTACGACAGTTGGTTGGCTGGGTTCGGCTTCGACAATTTGTAACTGAGTAGGCGGGATCGTCCGCGTGCGCGTCTCTTTGGTGGAGATCGCATCGGCTGACTTAGGTTTGGTCGATCGATCTTCTCGCTGAGATTTATCGATAATTGATGATTTATCGAGCTTGAGATTGGCTTTAGATGGGTCGATTTTAGTAATTTTAGTCCGACGCTCGTCTGCAAATTTACGTTTGAGCGATCGCAAGTCTTTTTTGAGCGATTTTAGTAATTCATTGCGATCCTGGAGGAGGCTATTTAGTTTCAGGATTTTAGTATTTAGTTCTTGAAATTCTGCCTGGAGGTGCTGCTTTTCCAAGCCAGTCAAGCGGCGCAATGGCATCGCCAAGATGGCATCAGCCTGGGTATCGCTCAAGTCTAATTCGGTCTGAAAGATCGCTTTGGCAGTTGTGCCATCGGGGGCATTACGCAGGATGGTAATCACCGCATCGAGATTGTCCAAGGCTGTGAGCAATCCTGAAAGCGTATGCACCCGTTTTTGGGATTGCTCTAGCTCGTTAGCATATTGGCGAGTGAGGGTGACTTCTCGAAATTTGAGGAATTCCTCGAGGAGTTGTCTGAGGCTCAGTTGGCGAGGTTGTCCTTCGACGATTGCCAGCATGATTGCCCCAAAGTTGCTCTGGAGGGCAGTTTGACGATAGAGCTGTTCGAGGACATCGCTGGGTTCGCTATCGCGTTTGATCTCGATGACGACGCGCATCCCTTCGCGATCGCTTTCGTCCCGTAAATCGGCAATGCCTTCGATTCTACCAGCATTTACCAGTTCGGCGATCTTCTCGATCCAGGCGGCTTTATTTACCTGAAATGGTAACTCAGTCACGATCAGCGAATCGCGGCGTTTTTTTGATTTAGTGGCTTTGGCTTGGACGCTAGCGACTTCGACGTGGGAAATCCCCCGCACGGTAATAATTCCTTTCCCCGTCCGATACGCATCGTGAATCCCTTCGATGCCCATGATTTCGCCACCTGTGGGAAAATCAGGGCCAGGAATCAATTCCCATAACTTGGCATCGGGGAGATCGGGTTTATCAATTAGGGCAATTGCACCGTCGAGAATTTCGCCGAGATGGTGTGGGGGGATATTTGTCGCCATCCCGACGGCAATTCCGCTACAGCCGTTGATCAGCAGCAAGGGCACTTGAGCGGGTAATACCGTCGGTTCCTGCTGGGAATTGTCAAAGTTGCCGATAAAATCTACCGTCGCTGTCCCGATCTCACCCAATAATGCCTCATGAGCGATCGGTGCTAGTCTCGTCTCGGTATACCGCATCGCTGCGGGCGGATCGTTGTCTACTGACCCAAAATTGCCGTGCCCGCCCAAGAGTGGATAACGCGTCGAAAAGTCCTGAACTAGTCTGACCAGGGCATCGTAGACCGACTGGTCGCCGTGGGGATGATATTTGCCCAAGACATCCCCGACGACGCGAGCGCACTTGCGAAATGGCCTGTCGGGAGTCAATCCCAACTCGTGCATCGCGTAAATAATCCGCCGATGCACGGGCTTGAGTCCATCGCGGACATCTGGCAACGCCCGCCCCACGATCACACTCATGGCGTATTCTAGGTACGATCGCTGCATCTCTGAGTGCAGGGCAATGGGAATAATTTTGTCTGTACCCAGCAGATCTAGCTGTTTTACCATGAGTTCAAATGTCTATCTCGATCGCTTTAGTTAATCCTCAGTCTGCCACAAACTGTTCGCAATCGGACTAGACTGTGAAATAATAATACATGATTACTAAGGAAATGGTGAAAGGTGGATGGTGGATGGTGGTTAGAACGCAAGCGTTCTGTTGTTTTTAATTATCGGTTCACTGGTTGCTGGTATTCGATCGCCTATTTACCATTCACCATCCACCTTTCACCATCCACCATCCACCATCCACCCTCTACCCTCTACCCTCTACTCGGAGCCTTAGTAATAAAATCCCTCACCCGTGGAGTCTGAATCAACTTGCGGGTGTCGTTGAGGAGCTTGTCGCCCCAGAGATTGTCTTTGAGATACTGGATATTGGCATAGCGACTATCGAGCGCGATCGCTTTTTCGGCATTAGTATATGCCTCGTTTTGCTTACCTTGGGTAAAGAGGGCGACGGCGATCGCTAGTACTGGCTCTGCGGCTTTGGGATCGATGGCGATCGCGCGTTGCCAGTTTTGAATTGCGCCATTTATATCGCCATTTTCATAACTAACTAATCCGATATTATTAATTGCTGGCCAGAATTTTGGATCTTTTTTAACAGCTTTCTGGTACTGGGCGATCGCCTCTGGATATCTGTTCAATTTATAATAAGCATTCCCCAGATCGAAAAGCGCGCTATTGCTGTCTGGCTTGATTTTCAATCCAGACTGGATCGTATCGACTGCCTTTTGATGCTCACCTTTCTGAAAGTATGCTGAACCCAACATAAATAAAATATCTGGATCTTGAGGTTTGATTGATTTAGCCTGCTGGAGGGCGTCAATCCCTTTTTGATATTTTTGAGTTTGGACGTATAAAGTCCCTAAAAAGAACCACGCTTCATTACTTTTTGGCGATAATTGAGTTGCCAATGCAACGCGAGGAATTGCCTGTTCGTATTGTTGAAATTGTACTAATCCTGCTGCTTGACGAAGTAAAATTTTACTCGTATCTTCCAAAGCTTGCAGATCTGGTTTGGGAGTATGTGGGAGTAAAGCTTGGCTATGGGTAGCCGTAGGGATGCTGACAATACCCAAGCAGGCAGTTAGGAGTAAGAGGTAGATCCGTTTAGGCACAATAAATTAGGGCGAGTTAGGTAGTCGAAGCAAAGTAAATAACTGGAAATCATCCGCATTGGCGTCGCTTTTTTACCAGGAGCATCGCCACTGAGTGCAAGGATCGCGTTGTGTTCCGATTCCATCATAGGACAGATTTTACAGCTACTAGGGAAATTTTCAACTACGGAACTTGGATTGAATAATTTACGACTCTTAAGATCGGCTGTGTTGCTACCTAAACTTGGGGGTTTTCACTACCGATCGCGATTGCTGGAGATCCTAGCCATCCGTTCTCATAAAGAGTTAAAATAAATGTAAATAAACGTAAAGGATGCTGTCATAAAGCGACCCATCCAGTTTCGCCCGATCGATCGCGATCGGTGCCCTATACTTGGAAATGATTGGCGGCGGCGTGGATCGTTGCTCTCACCTCGCTGAAACATCTGGAGCGGCGAATTGATGGCTGATGTCGGCTGATAATACATCAACGAGCAAGACTGCCGTCGCTGTAAAAAATTCAAATTAAGTAGTCATTCGATCGGAATTAAAGATTAGAGAAACCCGAGCTGCTATGCAATTACCGCTACTAAAAGATGTCAAGCGTCCCCTCCCGATGGTGGCAGGTATAGCTGCTGCTGTCATCGGCATCGCTGCGCTCGGAACTGTCGCTGTCGATCGATTCAAGCCAGCTCCCAAAATCGATCTCGCCCGCTATACTGTCGCAGCCAAGTCCCAAGATCTGACCGATCGGATTACCGCCAGTGGGAGTATCATCCCGTTCCAAGCAGCCAACCTCAGTCCGAAAACCGCCGGACGCGTCGCACGGCTGTATGTGGAACAAGGAGATCGCGTCACTCAGGGGCAAAAAATCGCCCAAATGGAGAATGCCGAAGCTCAAGCTGGATTTGCTCAAGCAAAAGCCAATGTCCAGCAAGCACAGGCAAATCTGGATAAAGCCAAAAATGGCACCAGAGCCGAAGAAATCCTCCAAGCGCAAGCAAGACTCAGCCAAGCCCAAGCCAATCTAGACAAAGCAAGGAACGGCAACCGCCCTGAAGAAACCGCTCAGATTCGGGCAAGGTTGGCGCAAGCACAAGCCAATCTCAATCTCACCAGATCGATCGCGCCGCAACAAATCGAACAGGCTACAGCTCAAATATCGGCGGCTACAGCCAAGCTCAATCTCGCGAAAGCTACAGTCGATCGCAATCGCTCGCTGCGGCAATCGGGGGCAGTATCGCAGGATGCAGTCGATCGCGCCACTGCTGAGTATCAAACAGCCAGAGCCAATGTTCTCGACGCCCAGCAAAAGCTCCAGCAAGTACGCAATAGCACCCTATCGGAGATCGGGCAACGTCAAGCCGCGCTCACCGAAGCCCAGCAAGCGCTGCGTCAGTCGGAACTCGGCTCTCGCGCTGAAGATGTCGCTAGTCTCGTCGCGCAGGTAACTCAGGCGCAAGCTGCCTATCAGCAAGCAAAAAATGGCTCTCGTCCTGAAGAGATCGCTCAATTCACGGCTGCTCTAGCCGTGGCAAACGCGCAACTCCAATCAGCCCGTTCTCAACTCGAAGACTCAACTGTGGTCGCCCCATTTGCGGGGTTGATTACCCAACGCTATGCTAATATCGGGGCATTTGTGACGCCGACTACTTCCGCTTCGACTAGCTCTTCAGCGACTTCTACTTCGATCGTCGCTTTGGCTAAAGATATGGAAGTCCGCGCCAAGGTGCCAGAAGTCGATATTGGTAAAATCAAAATCGGTCAGCAGGTGGCAGTTACTGCTGATGCTTTTGCCGATCGACCATTTCAAGGGACAGTGCGATTGGTTGCACCAGAAGCCGTCGTCGAGCAAAATGTCACGTCGTTTGAAGTCCGAATCACACTCGATACTGGTAAAGATTTGTTGAGATCGGGGATGAATGTCAATGCGATCTTTACCGGAGAGCGCACTAGTAATGCTTTGACGGTGCCCACGGTGGCAATTAGTTCGCGGCGTGGGCAAACTGGTGTTTATGTCCCTGGTGACAACAACGAACCGATCTTTAAGGTTATCAAAGTCGGTACTAGTGTCAGAGATAAAGTGCAAGTCACTGAAGGTCTCAAACCTGGCGATCGCGTCTTTATCGATATCCCCGCAGGATTCAAAGAAAAAATGATGGGTGAGGGTAATAAAACTACTAATTAGGATTGCGATTGACTAAGATATATAGGGCGGAAACTGCCAATCCCACGTGATATCTACTAGTTAATACATATTTGGATATACATACTTAATTTTGTGATATATACCCACCATCAAATACCTTAACTCTAACAGATGAATATCCTTGAAAGTTTACAAATGGCGGCTCAAACGCTCGTAGCCAACAAACTACGCAGCGGTCTAACGATGTTGGGAATTATCATCGGTAATGCGTCAGTAATTGGGATGATCGGGGTTGGGGAAGGGACGCAAATTCTCGCAACAGATCAATTCAAAAATTTGGGGCCAAATACCTTATTTATCTTACCTGGTTCGCCCAAGGCGCAGAACATTCGTAGCGGCGGGACTCCGCCCACATTGGTATTGAGCGATGCTCGGGCGATCGCGCGTCAAGTGCCATCAGTATCTGGTGTCGCCCCAGTCCTCCAGAATTCTTTTGTCGTCAGTTACCAAAATATTACGACTACTTCAATTATTCAAGGTACGACGGCTGAATTTCCAGCAGTTCGTAATTTTGCAGTCGATAAAGGTCGATTTGTCACGGCGCAAGATGTCCAAAAAGACAAGCAAGTAGCGATGGTAGGAACAGATATTGCCCAACGATTGTTTGGGAATATGAACCCACTAGGCAAACAAATTCGGATCAACAATTTGAGCTTTGAAGTAGTCGGTCTGATGGAAGGAAAAGGCACTTCTTTTGGGAGCAATCAGGATGATACGATCTTTGTGCCGATTACGACAATGAGTAAACGGATCATTGGGAGAACTTCGCCTTATGGTCTGCGGGTATCATTGATTTCGGTAGCTGCCAAAAATAGTGAAAGTATGGATGCGGCTGAGTTCCAAATCACCAATTTACTTCGCCAACGTCACAAGATCGTTGGTGAAGATGATTTCACTGTCCGCAATCAAAAAGATGCCCTGACGATCGTCTCGACGATTACTGGTGCGCTGACGTTGTTACTAGGTGCGATCGCGGGTATTTCGCTATTGGTAGGTGGGATTGGCGTCATGAATATCATGCTCGTATCCGTGACCGAACGCACTCAGGAAATCGGACTCCGCAAAGCGATCGGCGCGACTCAAAATGATATCCTGACTCAGTTCACGATCGAAGCGGTGATTCTGTCGATCGTTGGTGGCATTATCGGAACTATCATCGGGGTGGGTGGCATCGTACTCGTCCGCAATTTTAGTCCGCTCAAAACTGCCGCAATTTCGCCCTCAGCTATTATCCTCGCTGTCAGTGTTTCTGGGGGAATCGGGTTGTTCTTTGGTGTCGTTCCGGCTCGACAAGCCGCTAAACTCGATCCGATCGAGGCTCTCAGAAGCGTTTAAATTAATTGATAATTGACCATCACACCAATGTGCTGTCAATCGATCGAACTGCGTAATACGCTCAGCTAAATCATAGTCATTTTGAGTTGATGTAGGGGCACTCTAGAACAGAGCATACTTTGCACCAATAAATGCTAAATCATTTTCCCCTCCTCACTCCATCCTTACCGAACTCGGCATTGGCACCGCACCTGTGGCTGCAACTCGTCTCTCCACCGCTGATCTTGGCACCCACTCGAACGGTGAGGGAGGCGATCTCGGTGATGAAGGGGGTTCGGATCGTTTGTGATGCTAGTAACCTGAGTTCGATGAGGCTAGCCTCATCATCAAATCAATTACCTGACTGTGTTTGAGCCAATCACTACCAATCCTCAAAAACTAAGTGTTTCATAAATTATTATCAATAAGCTCTGCTTGTTGATAATTAGCGGT